>CAVSYG010000012.1:0-750756 GCA_963732055.1 uncultured Bacteroidota bacterium
CCGGAACCATCGGCGGCATAAGTGTTTTCATGTATATGAGCCTTCACGTCTTCTTTCATGTTGCTATCATCAGATTGGGGGATTAAAAATAAATAGCCGGTTTGATATGATGATTCTTCCAATCAATATTTATTTTCGGTTTTTTAAAAAAAAGTCGGGATTTAGCCGGTAAGTTTTTCCATCTCATTCGTACCCCTTTTTTTCACGTAAGGCCGGTAAGTTTTTCACTCTCAATCGTACCGTTTTTATTTCTTGTAATTGCTCTCAAAATACATTACGCATTTATTCACTCTGTAAATTGGCAGTATGAAACCCACAACCAACCCAACAAACAAACAAATTGTCGGTGGATTCAACCGGAAAGAAACATGGGTCGTTCCATGGATCTACGAACATTGCGAAGCACCTGTTTATGAAATCGCCTCTAAAATTCTGAAAAGTGATCTGGAAGCCGAACATGTTACGAATCGAGATATTTCAAAAACTTTATTTCGTAAAGGAACGGAAAAAGAACTATCAAAGAGATCCGTGACCTGATGTACAAGGCCGGCAAAAATCTGGCACTGGACAGATTGAGAAAACGCCGATCTGCACAAAAATATAATCTTAGAGCAGGCGACATACAACAGGATATAACTGAAGCTGAGATGACGCGAAATGAGACCGTGGGCCGCCCTTTATTATGAAATCTCCCGTTGTAAAGACAAACTGTCTCCGCAATGTCGAGGGTATTTGATCTTTATTTTATTAAGGAGCTATCCCTTCGCGAAATTGCATGGAAATGAAGATCTCAAAACAACGAGTCAGCAATAATAAATCCACCGCATGTAGCGGGTGATGAGGCTGGAAATCATACCCAGGAAATCCTTTATTTTCTTATTAAACATTTTATCATGAAAAAAGAATCAGAAAATCGCAAAACTGTTTTTCCATTATATCCGGCACCAATTATTACCCGGACAGGAAAAAGATCTAAATGAATGGCGTGCTTTGTCCCCCGAAAACGAAGCCTTTTTCCAGCAGGAAACATCGATTGAACATATACGCGCCCGCCTTCAAGCGCATGAAGAAAGTAAAGTAAGGATTTTGGAAAAATTGCAGGCTAATCGTCCGCCACACTGGGTAGACGGTCCACCGCGCAAACCCGGGATAGTAATCCGTATGGTAAGGATGCAGCTATCATTGTCGGGGCTATATGTATTCTTCTGGGTGGCTTTGTAGGTTATGAAATGTTCCTGAATCCGGCGACCCCGAAGAACTTCGCCATGATGGCAAGTGTGAATGGAGAACTTATCATGTATAACGATTTCCAGATGGGCTGGACAGCCGGAATTAGAGATATTAAGGTTACAAAGAAGGGACATGGTGAATTGTTATATACCATGCCTGATAATTTGAAAGCAAAGGGTCAATCGGATACACTCTGGACTTCAGACAGGTGGCGATTTGAAATGGCTTTTGTCTGAAGGGAGCGATATCTGGATGAATCTCTCCAGCAGAATCGGTTATCCTCAGAATATTAATTACAGTGATTCTGTTTCATATTCCATACTTGGTGAGGCATTTTTCAAGATTCCCGAAAATACAAATAAGCATTACGAAATCAGGACAGATTCTTTTTTGATACAAACGACAGGCGCCAAACTGGATGTGCTTTCGATACAGACAGCGCGGGCAGTGCGTTATGCTGGTTTCCGGAACTGCATCCGTAAATATCCCTGTATCCAACCAGCGATACTGCCAGGCCGATACAATTAATTCCGGGTCAGGAGGTCAGGTTGACGGGAGGGAAGATTATTGTGGACGAACATCCGGATATCAAAAGAATCACTGAATGGAAAAGATAAACTCACTATTCATCATCATCTGATCACCTTAAATAAATCAACATGAAACTCCTCACCAAAATTTTAAAGATCCTGTTTGGATCCCTCATACTCTGTTTTTCGCTTTGCACTATATTCTTTCTAGCCACTTTTGTGCCCGATACTTTCAGCATGGATATGTTTCGGTTATGCGTACTGATATTGGGCTACTTCGCTATGCATGGAATTTCTGTCATCATATGGGCAGTAGAAAATAAAGATCCCATCCACGAATTCCGTATCGAAGTACCCTGACCCAAGCGACAGTTAATAATTAACAATTAATAATTGACAATTAAAAAGGCCCCATCTCCTCCAGTTGTGATATTGGATTTGACGGGGCCTTCGCCTTAGCCTTCGCTTTAGCCTATTCCTAGGCGTTATCCTCCGGTACGGTAATCTGGCTCACTCCACCCAGAACAGTTCCTGCAACGGCGAGATAACCTGCGATCTTGACCACGATAGCAGGCAATGCAGCGGGCGATGCGATGATCGCGGCACTGATTGCTGCCAGGGCAAGACCGATATTTCTCAGCCTCTGAAAGAACGTGGGTGTAGGTGATACAGCCCTTTCAACTAAATTCATAAGGATTTTATTTTATGATTAAGAAAACCTGCTCAGGCAGGTCAAGGGCGCCGTATACCAGTTTGGTCAGGGTTTCCATGGCCATCCTGGAACGGATACCCTTTCCTGCACCGGTGATCAGCCATACGGGAGCAATGCAGCCCTTCAGTTCCTGTAATGCGTCATTGGCGGGATGAATGAGAATATAATTCCGTTGCGGTACATTCATCAGCTGCAAATGCCAGCCGAACTTCGGGCTGCATCTTTTTATCAGTGCATAACGACCCTCCGGTATGCAGGAAACCCCCGCGCGGTTATCTTTCCAGGGCAGTTCAATGCTGTACATCATCAAATGGCCCTTGTAAAAGATCTTTCCATTGGTTCCTTCCGGGTGATATGTTCTGATTAGCTCCAGTTGCATGGTTTCAAATTTTAAAAAACCCATCTCCCGGTATGTCAGCGGGAGAGGGTTTACCAGACTTACAGGCCTGGGTTTTTTCACAGGACTACACTCAATCACTTTCTCACTTCAGTTTTAGGCTTTAGGCTTTGGGCTTTAGGCCTGTGATGCAAATATGCACTCACGCAAATCCCAAAAAACGGAGTGTAGACGTAGGCTACGTGAAATTTAATTTTTCAATGAGTTATGAAGGTTTTGACGACTTCAACATCGATTGATCGGTCGATCCTGGATGTTTTTTTATGTTTAAAATCACTCCGGCTTCGGGAGTTCTTCGGGCCGGCTTCGAGTGCCCTTCGCTCATTTACCGAAGCCGTCCCGAAGCCGTCCCGAAGCAGACAATAATCAAACAATACCAAAACCCCTTTTTGAAAATTTATTTTACGTAGCCTACGTCTACACTCCGTGAAATCCTTTTTTCACAACCGCATATTTGTAAAGTCAGCAGGCAGTCCCGGCACCGGGGCGTCGCGGAGTTGCGGTAGAAAGAATATGTCCGTGTATTATCCGGTTCATGTAATGCGTGACTGTCCGTTGACGATTATTCAATATCTAAAAACTAAAATTTCGTACTTATGGGAACCATTCAAACAGGTATCCTTGGCGGATTTAACGGTAAAGTGGGCACCGTTGTCGGCTCTCACTGGAAAGGCATCAGCACAATGAGAGCCTTGCCAAAAGGCAGGAAGGGTACTTTTTCTCCTGCGCAATTACAACAGCAGGCAAGATTTGCACTGATGATCAGTTTTCTGCAGCCGCTTTCGATTTTAATGAATCTGACCTACAAAAAAGCCGCGGTTAAAATGTCAGGCTTTAACAAGGTCTTTTCTGAAAATGTCAAAAACGCGATTGCGGGAGTGTATCCTGCATTTACGATCGACTATCCCAAAGTGGTTTTGAGCAGAGGGGTACTCGCGAACGTAAACAATCCGGTGGCTGCTTCCACAGCAACGGGTAAACTGGTATACACCTGGACGGACAACACGAACACTGCGGATCTGGCGCTCAGTTCTGACATTGTATTCGTGGCCGCCTATAATGAGGCGTTGAATCAATGGGTGTTTTTATCCAGTGCAGCTGCCAGAAATGCCGGCACGTTTACACTGGACGTGTCGCAATTCGCAGGAAAGCCTGTGCATTCCTACATCGGAATCATGTCGGCCGACCGTAACCGAACCGGTCCCAGTATTTATACAGGGCTGGTGAACGTGTTATAGTCGTGACAGGATCATGACTCCGTACCCGGGGCCGCCCGAGCGGCGGCCCCTTTTTTAAAACAAGAAAAATAAAATCATGGCTTTAATGTATAACGGCATACTGGGTGGATTCAGCGGACGGATCGGGAATATCATCGGATATATGATGAACGGATATCAGTATATCCGTCTTGCTCCGAAGAAGAGAACAGGTGCCGCAACGACGGCGCAAATGATTCAACGCAAAAAATTTTCGATCATGATCAAATTCATGTCTCCGGTCGCCTCCTTTATGAATGATGTTCATAAAAACAAGACCCGCGGTAAATATTGCAGTAATAAACTTTTTTCATCGAATCACAGGGAAGCTGTGATGGGAGAGTACCCTTATTTCACGATCGACTATCGCCGGTTCCAACTGACTGCAGGAACATTATCAGGTCCGCGTGCTGATGCATGTAAGCTGCGACCAGGATGCATTTCTGAATTTTCATTGGGACGATCAATCCAACGACTATTCGGATGCGCATCCATTGGACAGGTTATATCTGGCAATATATGATGAAGAAGAAAAAAACTGGGAGCTGATCGTAAATGCAGCACTTCGTGAAGATATTTTTATATCTGTTGATATGAGCAATCACCGGGGAAACCAGGTGCAGGTTTATGCCGGCTTCATTTCTGATAGACAAACGAAGGTTTCAAACAGCCAATACCTGGGCATGATCAAAATACCTTAAAAAAATTATTACAAACACAAAATCGAACAATATGAAACTGATACCTATAACAAATGCAAGCTCATGGAAATCGGCTCCCGAGCATATAAAAAATATACGATGCGAATTTAGGCGGAAATTGATGATCGAAACGATGAAGCCTCTTGTACCTTTTTTGCGTGACCTAAGTTCGGAAATTGATGACAGCACGCACTATGAACTTGTTTTAAAAGAAAATTCACGTCGGGCTGTGGATCGAGATGCTGAAGAGGTTGACTACTCGCGGCTTCTTGTGAGTAAAGGGAAATTACCCATGTCGAAAGGTATGTCCGTAATATCAGAGGAGCCAGGCTGTCTGCGCTTTTCATGGAATGATAATAGCGGCAGGCGGGGAGCATACTGGACTGATGAGTTTGTTTATCGCCTTGCATCACCGGGCCTCCGGAAGATGGATTTTTGAACTGAGCGGCGCCATGCGCGCAGATTGCAGAGTTACGATTGATGCATTTAGTCTGGAAGGGCAAATGGCCGACGTATATGCCGGCTTTGTGTCGAACCGACAACTTATGGTTTCTACAAGTGCTTACCTGGGAGTATTGCAAATCAAAAGTATGGGGTTAGGTTTGAGGGCGTGAGAAGTGTTTATTATGAGCTGGTCATTTTTATTTATAACCCTCCGCTTACTTCCACTCCCGAATAGTCACCGGCTTTTTGTTATCGTCAATCGCCACAAAGGTAAAAGTACCGTGAATCGCACGCTCCCTACTATCGGTATACATTTCTTCCACGAAAACTTCTACTGCAACTTTTAGACTGGTATTACCGACATGAGCAACTCGTCCGATGAGTTCGATGATGGTGCCGGCCGGAATCGCTTTGGCGAAATCGATTTTATCAGATGATACCGTTACGACTTTTTTTCTGGTATACCGGGTAGCAGCAATAAACGCCACCTCGTCCATGAGCTGCATGGCTGTTCCCCCAAAAAGGGTATCATAGTGATTCGTACTATCGGGAAATACAGCCTTGAAGATGCGAGTTTCTGATTGGTCAATCCGTGCGGAATCCATAATGAAACGATTAAATGGTGGGCATTAAAGATACGAAGTTCAATCTCGCCGGATGTTTTAGGAACTTTTTCTAAGTCCCTTACGATTAAACTCAGGCTTCTATATAGCTTGTATTTTTTCTTCCAATTCTTTTAACAATTAATAACTGATAGGTAAAAGATAATCTTACAATTACGCTGAAACTGAAATTTTTTATTTCTATAATCATCTGGCTTATGCCCCTGCTTAAGCTTTTGATATTGCTATAAGTCGGTTCACCATGAAATGCAGGTAAATATTAGTCTTGAATATTGAATTCTATATGGCTATGATCTGAAATAAATCTCTTTAAATTGTCGGTAATTTCTTTCCCTAAAAGAGTTTCACTTTTATTAAAATTTGTCCATAAAATATTTACAGGTTCTTCATATCCATAAACGCCAAACCCACCCCGCAACAAATCATTGAATGCATTCATATTGTGTCCTGTTTTCCAATTCAAATTCCTAGTTAGGACACGATCAATTTCAGTAAAGAAAGAATCCAGATCAAAGAAATTGTTTCCGTCAATTATAACTGTTATCATAGAGTTAATAAATATAGTTGAACTTGCACAAGTATTCAATAAATCCCTGCAGCTTCCAAGCCTTCACCTATAACCTGAATCAATTCATAAGGTAGACGTACACCATCGGATTGCAGCCAAATATTTTTATCATAGTTGATAGGGTCAATAACAAAGGTTTCTTTATCAGTATAAATCCTGAATTTATTGTACAAATCTTCAGTGAAATGTTCGACAGTAGCCAGGAGTTTGCTATTGTTGTAAGTGTAAGTAAAGGTTTTCATGTCTCAAAAATACCTTATCATGATTCAATCGTACGGTGTTTTCACCCTATTTATTAGGGTTACTATCGCAGTAGGGACTAACCAGCCATATTTGGCACTTTTTGTTTTAACCGCACATCGGGGCGACTCGATGGGTCTCATAATATTATGATAATCAACGTTGCCATTTAAAATAAGGTGTACAGAAGCCCGATTGAACCATTTTCCAAGCAAATTTGGTCTCTTCCAGATTCCAAAATCGCGACCTATAATTAATATAATCAGTTATAACCGATACTCTGACTTTCGTAAATTTATTTGTCAAACGAAGTTACCATACCCATTAGGAAATTAAATTATAAGCAACTAATATGAATAGTTGTAAAAAATCAATATGGCTAAAAAAATATGGTATAGTACTCCTTTGAAGTTTTTTTGGGACGATCTTTATGGAACACAAAAAAAGTTTACACCTACTATACCTGATGAAGATATTTTTCCTATACTGAGAAATAATTTATTAAAAGCTCCATTTGCAGAAGGAGAAAGCGCTAGAGTCGAGAGAGTTAGTAATATCTGGTTTGGAATTGTGGAGAGAGGATTCTAAAGGAAGTTTTTTACACATTTTTTTCCTGGATAAGTACTTACGTGATTTTCTCGAAACAACGCCTTTATCGGATTTCGATGGCATAAGAAGATATCTTTACGAAAATGGAGAAGATAAAGAGGTCCTTTATTTGAATACAAAGACTCAAGACAATTGCGTCGTTTATTCATTTGGGTTACATATACCTTATGAAAAAAACGGGTACGCCTTCTCATTGAGCCTCTACGAAAATAATTCGATGGAGCTATATTTCTCTCATGGTAATCAAAATGGTCGCTTGCCGGATAAATTTTATGCGGATCTTATCAAAAAAAAGGATGAAAAGTCAGTTGCAATATACAAAATGTTTAGGCTTGCGATTAATACAATCGCCTATATGAAGTGTTTTCCTGAATGTGTATCAGAAGGTGTTCCAAGGATTTCATATGATAGTGATGAAGCAAGATCAGAGAACAACCTCACATTCCAACTAACAGAAAAAATTACTGATTCGGATATCAACCAGCGTTCAAAAATACCCCATTTCAGGAAGGGACATTTCAGAGTACTTCAGTCGGATTACTTTGTCCATAAGAAAGGACAAATTATTTATGTGACAGAAACTATGGTAAAAGGTCAGGCAAAGACAGTTTCTACTTCTTCAGAAATCGCGAAATTTGCAGGTCATACTGAATAGGAGAACAATTAATAAAAGGCCTTTCCAGACATCAGTTTGGATACAGTATATCCACCCATTGCTCAAAAGACTGTCTTTTTTCTATTCACTCTCACCTGTCCTGTGGCCCCAATTCCAAGTGAGTGCAGAGTTTCGACAAGTGTGTATGTAGGAGAGTTGCAGATAATGGGGATGCTTCGTTTTTAAGGCATGATGGCAGCCTTCGAATTGTACTAGGTATATGCCAATTTTTGATTGCTATCACCTCCCGCAGATATTCTTCCTTTGTCCTAGGTGTAAACACTTACGATGAAAGGAATTAGTATTTGATTCAAGTGAGGATTATGGCTGCGGATCATATCTTTACCTTAAAAGAAAAGGGAACAACCTGGAGATTTAAAGCCCTTATTCATGTATAGATTTGAATGAGGAAAAATTTTTTGTGTGAAAATATTTAGATCGACTCAATTAATTTCTCTGAATTAAGAATTCACCTAACAGAAAAGCCAATTTTATTAAAGACTAATTATGCGTTTTAAAATACTCCCTATAAGTACTTTTCCGCCTTCTTCGCCCACAAATAGGATGTATTTGATTCGAGATAATTGGGATGATTGGTTTAAATATTCCACGCTTTTTTCACTAGTTTACATCGATCTGCAAGGAGCTAGAAGAAAAATAGGCGCCGTCAAAATTGGGGAATTTAATATGGAGAAAGACCAACGTTCTCCCAATATTGCAGAGACATTTGTAAATATCGGTAAGAAGTTTTTCTCGCTGGGACAGGACGCCAGTTACTATGAACATTTAACAGAAATTGGAGATGCCTTTAGGGATGAAGTGTTATCGGGTCTAAATGATTTAGCAAAGAATCAGGAACTATTTAGTCGAGCAGCCAACGAACATGTTACAAAAATTTCACTTTTACGCGATGTATCACCCACTTCAGTGAAAGGACAATTTAGACGACTGGCAGCCGGGGGGGTTAGTTTATCTCAATATGATTTCACTTATACTGCACCAAAAATCAGTGGATTTTCTGCACCTCCAATGACCCTTTATTTTCATGTAGAACCTGAATCCAATCCACCAACAAATATTCATGTACTAATTGGAAGAAATGGTGTTGGGAAAACCCACTTGTTAAACAATATGATTACTGCGCTTATTGATGAAGCAGTTTCTCCATCAAAAGTTGGAAAATTTACTGCCGATATTGGGGATGATCAAATTTTTGCAAGTTTAGTTTCCGTAACTTTTAGTGCTTTTGATGATACTGATCCATTTCCAGAAAGAAGGGATAAAACAAAAGGTATAAAATATTCTTACATAGGTTTAAAACGATTGGTGACAAAATCAAGCGAAGTAAAATATACTCCGAAAAGCCCTACGGTGCTAAAGAACGAGTTTATAAAAAGTGTAGAAGCTTGTAAACTTAGTGGAAAAACAGATCGCTGGAAACGATCGCTGCAAATGCTGGAGGCTGATCCCAATTTTAAAGAAGCTGAAGTTGCAGGTATAGCGGATATTTTGGAAAATGATGAATTTGAAGCAACGACAGGCAAGTTATTTTATAGGTTAAGTTCCGGTCATAAAATTGTCTTGTTGACAATTACCAGATTGATTGAAACAGTTGAAGAACGGACGTTGGTTTTGATTGATGAACCGGAAGCACATTTGCATCCGCCGCTTTTGTCAGCTTTTATTAGAGTACTTTCGGATCTTTTAATACAAAAAAATGGTGTCGCGATAATTGCTACGCACTCTCCTGTAGTATTGCAGGAAGTTCCTCAGAAATGCGTTTGGAAATTAAGACGATCTCTGGCGGCGAAGCACTGGTGGAAAGACCAGAAACTGAAACCTTTGGAGAAAATGTAGGAGCATTAACAAGAGAAGTTTTCGGCTTAGAAGTTACTGATGCCGGATTTCACAAGATGCTTGTTGATGCTGTAAACGAGCACGATAGTTATGAAAGTGTTTTAAGACATTTCAACAAAGAATTAGGCATGGAAGCGCGGGCCATTATTAGGACGCTTATGACTGCCAAAAATTACATGTGAATGAGAAGAATAGAAAAACCAACAGAAGATGTTGGAGTTGTATTTATGAAATGTATAAGTTTGGTGAGGGATCTAGACTTAAAAAAACGACTAACCCAATGTAAGGATGTAATTATTGAAGCTTCCGAAGATTTTGAAGAAAAGGCAACAGAAACACTCAGTCATACAATTGTTGTATCTGATAATGTTGGTGGGATTGTTAGTCGCGGCAGAGATGTCAGCAGTTTACAATGGAAGAATGGCAAAAAAGGATTCCCCTGGCAGACCGATTTATGACAAAATCATCACGGCGCCCCAATATGGAAGGTGCCCACTATGTGGCCACAGAGTTGTATCAACTTTAGATCATTACCTTGCTAAAAGCAAATTTCCAGCACTTGCCGTGACACCTGTGAATCTGATTCCAGCATGTTTTGAATGCAACAAAATTAAGCTTGCGACAACGGCGGCTACCACAGAAAGAGGAGACTTTGCATCCCTATTTTGATGACATAGAAGGGGATGAATGGTTACATGCTAAAGTAATTGAGGAAATCCCACCCTCGCTTACTTCTATGTTGAGGGGTCCTGTTTTATGGGGCGTTATTTTATCAGCAAGAGTAAAAAATCATTTTAAGGTACTACAATTAAATACTCTTTACGCGTCCAATGCAGCAGACGAACTAGTAAATATTAAAAAATATTTATTTAATTTATTTGTAGAAGGAGGTGCGGATGAGGTGCGAGCTCACTTATTCGAGTCTGCGGAAAGCAGGCGAAGTGCAAATTGTAATTCATGGCAAACTGCTTTTTATCAATGCTTAGCCGAGTCAGATTGGTATTGTAATGGTGGGTTTAACCTTTAGGATGTCTATACACATTAATATTAAATCAATCAGTGAAAAACAATCTGGCTTATGTGCTTCAGTAATTTACTAATGTCTAGTAGACATTTTTGCGTTCAGGCGAGTTGTTGAGTGTGCAAACTCCTCAGATAGTCTTTGATTTTAAGTATATTCGATATCAAAATTGCTATGGGACATGAAAGAGAGGAATGTTCCAAAAACAAAGCGATGGAAATCCATCGTGGAAGAGATTTCTGCCTTTTCCGAAGGTAATAACAATGTAGCAGAGATTTCCCGTTTAACAACCAGTAACGTTCGGTCCAGATTCAAGAATATTGAATCAGATCAGGGTGTTCAATCTGCATTCGAATTTCTAGTGTTACTTAGTATCCTTCCCAAAAATAAGAACTGGAAAAAATATTTATTAACTAAGGGTGTTATTTTGCCATACATTTTAGTTTGGTGGAGCTTGCTCAGGGCGCTAAGAAATTCATAGCTAAAAATGAGCAGTCAAAAGAATACTCTGTCTTTGCTACTCAAGCCGTCATTGATAGTATTTCCTCATGGACAACTGCTAATAGTCGCCAAAAACTCTTTTTTGATGCAAACGACAATCCAACAGAAATATGGAATAGATCGGCCAGTGGCGCTGGTTTCTGTGAACTTGCCAGGTCCTTTTTTCAACTTTACAGAACGATATTTAAAGTATTTCTTGGAACGGGAAACTGTTGTCCCGTATCAATAGTATTTTTGATCTCACCAGCCTTTAACAACAGATTAGAGGCTCATATAAGTGATATATCGCAGCATGCTTTTGAAACATCTAAAATTACACAGTCTTTTGCTGCAGGCTGGTATACAAAAAATGTAAAAGATGAGTTGCCTTCTCGGGCAGTTATCCGGAGTTTTTTAAATGTGGCATTCGCAAAAATTAATTCGGAAATATTACGGGAGGAAAACAAGTGATAGAAGAGGTACCACATATTATATTGTGTAGCGGCCTCAAAACGCCTCCAAAATATAAAAGATTTCCCGCTTCGCACCTTCTCCCTCTCAGTCTTGATGGTGATAGGCCCGGACAAAACATCAAGGTTGGTCTACCTTATTTTGTCCAAAAGCTTAATTGTCATTTTCCCAAGAGGGTAAAAGATCTACTTGAAATGGCTGGTTATATTTATGCGGCAGATCGTCTTATAAAACGCGGCAGTCCGGGGCAATTAGAATATCATAATTGGTCGCGTCATTTTATATTTCATTTTCAGGTTCGGGACCATGCCTTTTGGAAACAAACTGAAATCCAACAACGGTTGAATGAATTACTCTGTTTTGTTTCAGGAGATCGAAGGTATGAATTCAAATTTTATGCGGGTGCTAGGGATGTTGGTCAAACTAGCATGTTTGATGATGAAGAAATTGAATTCGAAGAGAAAGATAACTCATCAGTTGCATTATTTTCCGGTGGCTTGGATTCTTTAGCAGGCGCACTTTCGATTTTAGAAACTACGACAAAAAAACTACTCGTAGTTAGCCACTTATCCAACAATTTCGGAGTTAAAGCGATGCAAAGGGATGTATTCGATATGCTAAAAAGAGATTATGGAAATAGAATACAACGGTTCCCTTTTGAGTGTAACCTCACTGGAGACCGAGCAGTGGAGGAAACGCAGCGTACGCGCATATTTCTATATGCGTGCATAGCATATTCTCTAGCAATCCATACAGCAGATGGTGAAATAAGTATTTTTGAAAATGGTGTCACATCGATTAATTTTTCAAAACGACAGGATCTAATAAATGCAAGAGCTAGCCGTACCACACATCCTAAAACACTTCACCTATTACAGGACTTTTTTGGGATGTTGGGTGGCAAAAAAATTGTAATCCACCACCCATTTATTTATAAGACAAAAGCCGATATTTTCAATATTATTAAGCAATACGGCAAAGAAGGATATATAAATTCTACGCTGAGTTGCACAAAAACATTCCTGAAATTCAAAAACAACTCACAGGCTACGCATTGCGGAGTATGTTCGCAATGCATTGACAGAAGGTTTTCGGCATTTGCGTCAGGGTTACAGGATTACGATGCCACTTATGATTGCGATGTGTCAAAAGATAGTATCAAGGATTTAGAAGGGAAATCTCATTTGAACTCATTTCTGCGATTTAATCTCGACATACGGGGATATTCGGATCTTGGTTTTTATTCGGCCCATATGGAAGCGTTGGCAGATATGATTGACTATCTTCCTGGGAATGACAAATCAATGCGTGCTGATAATATACTTCACCTTCTCAAGGCTAACGCTGGTAATTGTTTCAAAGCCCTACAAATAATGAGAAGTAAGGAAAGTATCGATCAGCCTAAAAGGATTGATACTTTATTTGCAATCATTGACGATCGAATTTATTTACGTACCTCAGTTGATGAATTTGCTGACAGAGTTTGCCAACGTCTCGCTGTTATTATCCCACAGGCCTTTCATTCTAACAAACCTAGTCATGAAAATAGTTTGAATGATACAATCCAAGCTCATTTAAATGACGGAAAAGTAGATTATGAACGTGAATTTCCCTCGGTTCGGTTTTCATTTGGAACCGCTATTCCAGATCATTCTTTTTCAGGAATTAATCTTTTTATTGAAGCAAAATTAGTTCGAAAGATGACCCCGAAAAGTAAAATTACAGATGAGATCGCTGCAGATTTGATTAAATATCCAGCTGATACTATGAAACTATTTGTAATATATGATCCCGAAGGAAAAATTCCTTCGACATCAAAATTTATAAATGATTTTCAAAAAAATCCATTAGTGCGTATTCATATAGTTAAGTAATTTGAATTAGTCATTGCCCGAAATCTACTCGATCCATTGGTTGTGTTGAATTACTCATAGGGACAATAAATGGGGAAAGACAAATAAATATCCATGAATGTAGGGTTTACGACCAGATTCTCTTTTAATTCATTCTTTGTTATTCATTTTTTTACTACTGGCTTTTTGGGTTTATCAATCAGAGCAAAATGTGTTTCAAAATCTTCAATTTCTAAAGGCTGAATCTTTATTTTGTTAAATCCAATCGGGAAAAAACCATGGTTTTCATTTTTTTCGCAATAGTGTTTAATGATTTCAAATCCAGATTGAATTATTTTGAATATATTTTTATCAAAGAATTTCAAAAGAAATTTAAGGTCAAGTTTGGTTGGATCGTGCTCTGATTTTTGATGAATTATATCGTTTCTAATTTGCTCCAATTGCTTGAACCAAGTCCATACTTTTAATTCCTTTGGAGATTGCATTTTTAAAATCGACGGTACTATATCTCCAATTTTTTCAGATGTAGTTTTCCATCTTTCAATATTTTCTTTGTTCCATACTTCTTTTATCTTTTTATTATTGATAATTTCCATTGTGTAGTCTACAGGAATGGCAACATTTGCTAAGGCTTCAATAGCTGTATAAATCGAGATTGTTGCCGATTGAATGTGCTCAAAATAATCATAAAGTTGGCTAAGTTTTGCTCCTTTGAATTCAATTTTGCCACCTTTGTCAAGTAGAGGGTTTACGTGCTTTGTGTATATTTTATAAGCTTTACCCAATTCTTTATGAGCGATGTTTATAAAAATCGAAACGTTGTTAGGCTTATAAAAATATATGTTAGCACCATTGAGAAGCAAATGTTCAGTCTGCTGTAGAATGAAGGTTTTTTTGGTTTTTCTTTCATGAATAGCAATTGGCCTCAATATTCGATGGTCGTCCTTAGGCTTTTTGGTTTGGGCCATAACAAATGTTGATTGCTAAAGTAGTATAAAAGTTGAGTGGTAGCCAATCTCAGAAAAGAGAAAACCCTTTAAAATCAAGGATTTTAAAGGGTTTCGAAGATTTAAGAAGGAACCTGGCGGACCGGACGGGACTCGAACCCGCGACCTCTGCCGTGACAGGGCAGCATTCTAACCAACTGAACTACCGATCCTTTTATTTGATGAAACTGCGGTTTTACGGCAGTTGTCCCTTCTGCGGAACCATCATGCTTCGTTTTTTCATCCGAAGGAGGGCAAAGATAATGGTTTTTGACTCATTTCATCAAAACTTTCGAGCGGCTATTTTTTCGGAATCGCTTATAAATCAAAGAAATGAGGGGTGGAATTAAACTTTCCTATATTTTGCGCTTAGCTTAAATTTACAGCTTAAATACGCTTATGCCCTTGGATAAAAACCGTCAATTCCTCGATTTTGAAAAACCAATCAAAGAGCTCTTCGATGAGATAGAAAAACTCCGCCTGACGGCCGAAAAGACCAAGGTCAATCTTTCCGATTCCATCAATAAATTATACGACCAGGTAACCGAACGCAGGCGCGATATCACGGCCCACCTCACCCCCTGGCAGAAAGTACAACTGAGCCGCCATCCCGACCGGCCCTATACGATGAAGTATATCGAGAAAATGACCGACAATTTTATCGAACTTTTCGGGGACCGGAATGTGAAGGATGATAAAGCCATGGTCGGCGGACTGGCCCAGCTCGACGGAGAAACCGTTATGATCATCGGTCAGCAAAAGGGCACCAACACCAAGATGCGCCAGTATCGCAATTTCGGTATGGCCAATCCCGAAGGTTACCGCAAGGCGCTTCGCCTGATGCGGCTTGCCGAAAAATTTAATAAACCCATCGTCACGTTAATCGATACACCCGGCGCATTTCCCGGCATGGAGGCCGAGGAGCGGGGACAGGGGGAAGCCATCGCCCGTAATATTTACGAGATGATTCGGTTACGCGTACCTGTTATAGTGGTGATCATCGGGGAAGGAGCTTCCGGCGGTGCCCTGGGCATCGGGGTGGGAGATAAGATTTTTATGCTGGAGAATTCCTGGTATACGGTGATATCACCTGAAAACTGCAGTTCCATTCTCTGGCGCAGCTGGGATCAGAAAGAAAAAGCAGCGGAAGAACTTCGTCTCACACCGGATAATATGTATGGGTTCGGTCTCATCGATGAAATTATACCGGAGCCCATTGGTGGCGCGCATTGGGATTATAATGAAGCAGCGGCCTTACTCAAGCCACGCATCATTCAGACCATTAAGGAACTGAAGAAATTTACACCGGAAGAACGTATCAACAACCGCATCGAAAAATTTAATAAAATGGGTTTCTGGGATGAACATCCTGAACAGCCGGATTTAATACATCATGGCGATCCGGAACCAGAACCAGAAGTCAACGAAATCATACCCGCAGACCATGCGTAATCTTATCAGTACTTTATCAGGAACCGGCGTTGCCCTTGTTACACCCTTCAAAGCGGATTTGTCTCTCGATGAGCCGGCCCTTGCCAGGGTGATCGAACACGTGATCGCGGGAGGCGTCGAATATATCGTCACACTGGGAACCACCGGTGAAACACCCACGATATCAAGAGAAGAAAAAATCCGCATTGCGCGTTACACGATTGAAGTGGTCAATCACCGGGTGCCGGTTGTGATCGGCGCCGGCGGAAGTGATACCCGTGAAGTGATTCGTGAAATTGAGAAATTGCCCACCGATCAGGCAGTGGCGATTCTGAGTGCCAGTCCGTATTATAGCAAGCCATCCCAGGAAGGTATTTACCAGCATTACAAAGCCATTGCTGCTGCATCTCCCATACCAGTACTGTTATATAACGTGCCGGGCAGAACTGCTCGTAATGTGGATGCCAGCACCATCCTGCGTCTGTCTGAACTGTCCAACATTGCCGGGATAAAAGAAGCCGGTGGTGATATGGCGCAGTGTGCATTGATACTACGCGACCGTCCCAGTGATTTCCTGATCGTGAGTGGCGATGATGCCCTTGCCTTTCCGCAAATCGCGATGGGTATGGACGGCGTGATCAGCGTAGCGGCCAATAGTTATCCGCAGGCATTTTCAAATATGGTTCGCGCCGCACTGGATGGTGATCTGAAAAAAGCGAAAAAATTAAACGACGGATTGATTGAAGGATATGAATTGCTTTTTGTAGAAAACAATCCGGCAGGTGTAAAAGCAGCCCTGGCGGAACTGGGTCTGATTGAAAATGTGGTTCGTCTGCCGTTGGTTCCTTTAAGTAAATTATATCACGATAAATTGCAGAAGTACCTCTTGAGCCTAAAGCCTAAAGCGCAAAGCGTAACGCCTTCAAAGGCTAAGGCTTAAGGCGAAGGCTTATTGTGAAATAGTGATGTTTAAATAAATCTTATATCTTCACTTCCATACTTCCATTCTTCCATACTTCCACACTAAGTGCTATGGCTTCATCCATTTTCCGGAGAAAATCTTTAGATAAAATTGTCAGAGATGCAGAAGCCGGATTAGGTGATGCGCACGAACATAAGCTAAAGAAAGTACTGGGCGTAAAGGATCTCACGTTCATGGGTGTCGCGGCGGTTATCGGCGCAGGCATTTTCTCCACGATCGGTACAGCTGCCTATCATGGCGGTCCGGGTGTTATTTTTCTCTTCCTGATTACAGCTGTCACCTGTGGTTTCACCGCACTTTGTTATGCAGAATTTGCTTCCCGCGTTCCGGTGGCCGGCAGTGCTTATACCTATTCATATGTGAGTTTTGGTGAAGTGATTGCCTGGATCATCGGATGGGCACTGATTCTTGAGTATGCCATCGGGAACGTGGTGGTGGCGATTTCCTGGAGCGCTTATTTTAATAATATCCTCCGCAATATGGGCATTCACCTGCCCGACTGGCTGGCGATCGGATACCAGTCAGCGAAAATGACCTACCAGGCTGCATTGGATGCTCATAAACCGGTTGCGGATATGGTGTTTCTGAATGCACCGGAAATTGGAGGCGTAAAATTCATCATCAATCTGCCGGCATTTGTCATCGTGATGCTGATCACCGCACTCGCCTATATAGGCATCAATGAAAGTCGCAAGAGTGCGAATTTCATGGTGGGCCTCAAACTCGTGGTGCTTTGTTTTATCGCGGTCATTGGATTTTATATTATTTTTTCCACGGGTACAACAGGCAACTGGAAACCCTTTCTTCCGGAGGGAATGGCGGGCGTCATGCAAAGTGTGTCCTCCGTATTTTTTGCCTATATCGGTTTTGATGCGATCTCCACAACCGCAGAAGAATGTCGTATGCCGCAAAGAGATCTGCCCAAGGGCATGATGTATTCTTTAATTATTTGTACCGTCATCTATGTGATCACGGCCCTCGTGATAACAGGATTGGTGAATTATAAAGAATTCGAGTTTGTTGCGGATCCGTTAGCCTATGTTTTTGATAAGATCAATATGCATAAGATCGGATTTATCATTTCCATCAGCGCCGTGGTCGCTTCCACTTCCGTGATGCTTGTTTTCCAGATCGGCCAGCCCAGGATCTGGATGAGCATGAGTCGCGATGGTCTTTTGCCGAAAGCATTTGGACGAATCAGTCCCAGGTTTAAAACACCCGGATTTGCAACCATTGTAACCGGATTATTTGTAGGCATACCGGTGTTGGTTGTGGATGACCGGTTGATGACGGACCTCACGAGCATTGGAACCCTCTTTGCTTTTGTGCTGGTATGCGGTGGTGTTTTATACCTGCCGACACTGGTCAAGGTTCCCGGGAAATTCAGCATTCCCTATTTAAATGGGAAGTATATCATTCCGATCCTGCTGGCCGTATTTATTCTTGCCGCCAGACATCGGATCGGGACTGCCTTTTCAAATCTGACCGGCGAATCTTACCAGGAGATATTATTCCTCTTGTTCATCGTTGCTGCATGCGTCATTACGATATTCACGTTTATCCGCAACTATTCGGTGATACCCGTGCTGGGTGTTTTATGTTGTTTATATCTGATGATTGAAATCCCTGCAAAAAGCTGGATGGTATTTTTTATATGGATGGGAGTGGGACTTGCGATTTATCTTTTATACGGAAGAAGGAAGAGTAAGCTTGCGGATAGACCAAGCTGAATACAAGTGTGGAAGACTGGAAGACTGGAAGTATGGAAGTACTTCTATAACAAACTTTAAAACTAACACTTCCATTCTTCCATACTTCCATTCTTCCATACTTGTGTATCATTTTTGATTGATCGGAATGTCAAAACTGCCTGCTTTAATCACAATGCGTGATCCATCATCCGCAACAAATGCTCCTGAAAATTTTCCGACTACATGTTTTTCATCCGCCATACTGATATCGACCGTACAATTGTCCGCGTAATAATTCACCAGATTTCCCGACATATACGCGGCTTTTTTTTCTTCCTGCACCGTTATTTTGGGTTTGTAATGTTGAATAACCGTTTTGCCCTTGTCTGCCACTACAAATTCGAAAACCTCATGCGTCAATGAGTTGGTAAAATTTACCCGCACGAGCCCTTGTTTTGGAATCAGGCTCACCACATTTAAATGCAATGCTTTGATGTTTTCTCCTTCCGTTTGCAATATATTTTTTATCGTGGTCTTCTTTCCTTTTATGGTATACGATACTACCGCATTACCAAAATAAGTGCTGTCGGGACCCATAGATGTGAGAAAGGAGTTTTCCGCACATCTCGCAATAGATGGACTTACAATGAACAACGTACTAATTAACATGATGCTTCGCATGCGGTACAGATGTGCAAAATCCATACCTAACAAACGAAGACTGGAAGTACTGGAAGTAATGGAAGTCTGGAAGTTCTGAAAACTAATCAACTATACTTCCAGTACTTCCAGTCTTCCATACTTCCATACTATTCTGAACGCAAGCTTGTGACTGGGTTAGCCAGTGCGGCTTTGATTGCCTGAAAACTAAGCGTAATAATGGCAATGAGGAATGATATGAAGCCCGCCAGAATATAAACCCACCAGCTGATTTGAATCCGGTATGCAAAGGATTGCAGCCAGTGACCCATGACCCATACAGAAACCGGTATGGCCAGTACGAAGGCAATCATGACGAGCAATAAAAAGTCTTTGGATAAAGTCAGAACCAGACTCTGAACACTGGCACCCAGCACTTTTCTAATGCCGATTTCCTTTGTTCTTTGTAATACATTATAAGCCGACAGGGTCAATAATCCAAGGCAGGCAATCACGACTGCCAATAAAGAAAATATTCCGAATACGTCACCAAATCGTTTGTCCTCATCGTACTGATGGCCGAAGAAGTCATCCAGGAAAAAATAGTGAAACGGATCTGCCGGGAAATACCGGTCCCATATTTTTTTAATAGAAGCAACGGTAGTGGAAGACCTGCCGGGATCCAACTTAATGGAAAAGGCATTCCTGATCCTCGGTCTCATGAACATGATTAATGGTGTGATTTCTTTTTGTAATCCTTCCTGATGGAAGTCAGCCACAACACCCGCCACCTGCAAGGTGTCGTCGTTCATTGAAATAACGGTTTCGTGCAGAACTTCCTCCGGATGATGAAAGCCCAAAGCCCGTACAGCGCTTTCGTTGAGAATAGCAGATTTATTATCCGTTGTAAAATCTTTTGAAAAATTTCTGCCTGCTTTAAGTTTCAAATCAAACCCGGGAATAAAATCATAATCAATCGCCATCTGGAAAATATTCACCATTCCATGCTTTTTCTCATGCAGTGCTTTCCAGTTGGTGCTCCAAAGGATTTCCTGGCCCATCACGTTTGACGAAGCCGCTATATGGCTTACACCGGGTACTTGTAATATTTCATTTTTGAATGGCAGATAGACAGCCTGGTAAATCGAATCCGGAATGGAGATCGCACCATTCAGTACAACCGTTCGTTTGATATCAACACCGAGATTTTGATTCCGCATAAATTGTACCTGCTTATAAATGATGATGGTGCCGGAGATCAGCAGGATGGATACAGCAAACTGTCCGATGATCAGTCCTTTTCTCAACCACAATCCTTTACCTGAATTTTTAAATATACCCTTCAATACGGTTACGGGATGAAAACCAGATAATACAAAAGCAGGATAAATACCCGAAATAAATGATCCTGCGAAAAACAACAGAGCAAATGCCGTTGCATACGAGAGGGGCATTTCAAAAAGATTTCCAAGCTGTCTGCCGGTAATCGCATTGAATGGTTTCATTAAAAGGAAAGAAATAAATAAAGCCAGTAACAATGCCATCAGGTTGATCAGCAAACTTTCCATCATGAACTGGTTAATCAAATCTTTCCTGACGGCTCCCAGCAGTTTTCGCACACCGACTTCCCTGGCTCTTTCCATCGAGCGGGCCGTGGCCATATTGATATAATTGATCCAGGCAATACCCAGTATGATAAACCCAATCAGAAATAAAAACGCCACCGATTTGCCATCTCCGGAAGGTTCTGCTTCTTCTGAATAATGAGAGTACAAATGAATGTCAGGCATAGAAACCATTTGAAACACAGAGCGGTCATGGTTTGCCAGGTTATCCGGTAACTGATTGACATGCCTCTCGGCAAATGCTGGAAGTGCAGCCTCCAGTTTTTTTGCATCTGCTCCGGGTCTCAATCGTATATATGTATAAAAATCTGTCCAGTACCAGCTTGTTTCAACCGGATCATCTTTTTGCGCAAGTGTTCCATTGCTCTCGCTAAAAGATTTGTAAGAAACCAGGGCGCTGAAATTGAGATGGGAATTAACCGGATAATTTTTACAAATCCCGTTACAACCAGTGAAGCGATTCGTCCGAAACTTCGCCAGCTTATTATTTTACCCAGGGCTTCATCATGTCCGAAATATTTCCTGGCCATGTCCTCCGTGATGACAATCTTATCCGGTCCTTCGAGCGCCGTTTTTGGATCTCCTTCCAGTAATTGCAGATCGAAGAGATTCAAAAAAGATGTTTCGGCATAATAAATTTTACTTTCACTGAAACGGATATTCCGTTCTTCATTAGAAAGCAGCATATGCGTTTTAAAAAAACGGGTAGATTCTTCTATGTCAGGGAAATCCTGTTTTAACGCCGGTGAGAGCGCAGCATAATTCGCCGCATTTTTTACAGCAAGTTGCCCGTTTTGATAATCATCCAGCTGTATTCTGAAAACCTGCGAAGATTTTTGTTGAAACCGGTCATAACTTCTCTCGTAGGCAACGTATTTAAAAATGAGCAGGCAGCAGGTCATGCCCAGTGTCAGGCCGAATATATTCAGTGTTGCGTAGCCTTTGCGCTTGCTGAGAGCCCGGAGTGCAGTCTTGAAGAATAATTTTAGCATACCTTTTTAGTATAAGAGTATAAGAGTATAAGGGTATAAGAGTGCAGGACAAACTTAAAAACAAAACTAAATAACTCCACTTCCAAACTTCCATACTTCCATTACTTCCATACTCGCCAATGTGGTGCCGCTTTTTCAAGTCATTCGGTATCAAAATCTTAGCTATTTGAAAATACAGCGAAATTGTTCGCAATTGATACACGGAGTGAACGCTTTAATCTTAAAATGTCTCGTCCGGAAAAAACTATGCATGTGATCTCGTCCTGAAAAACCATAAAGTAGCCGCTTCTATTAGTAGTTACATCGTTGAAATAACAAGGTTTGTCGAAAATGTTTTATCACTTTTTATATCGCAGCTAATTTTTCCGTGTAGAATTAAATAAATCTGACATGAGAAAACATTTATTTTTTTTGATCTTATGCACTGCCGGACTACTGTTTGATGCAACAGCACAGACCTCTTTTTTAGAAAGTAAAGATGCGTGGCTGGGACAAAAACCGCCAGGCGATCAGCCTGAGGTGTTTGCCGAAAACCTGCTGATGAAAAACGATACTTTCCCAATGGACCGGGTCGCGTTCTCAAAGGATGGGAAGGAGTTTTATTATACCAGCAGTAATACCTGGTTTAACAGTAAGCCTGCCAGGATAAGGTACTTCAAATTCGAGAACAGCAAATGGAACGGTCCCTTCGTCTTGAACGAGCATTATTTCACGCCCACTTTTTCGGTTGATGGGGACAAATTATATTTTATGGGTGGTAAGGGAGATGGCAAACATTTTATTGTCTGGCAATCAACCCGGAAGCCTGACGGAGGCTGGACAGATCCTTCTGTGTACCTCGCGGTGCCTTATGCGCTGTACGATTTTATGCCAACGACGAGCGGGACTATTTATGCAGGAAGCAGGGTACCCGGCGATACCACCCGCAAGGATATGGATATATGTGAGTTTAAAATGTCGCCGGGCGACACAACGATCCGCAGCCTGGGTGAACCGATCAATACAACAGGATTTGATGGTGATTTTTTTGTTGCAAAGGACGAATCGTATATGATCGTAAGCACCAAAGAAACCAAAGATTTTGAATGTGAATTATGGATCAGCTTTCGTAAAAACGATGGCAGCTGGACGCCATTAGTGAGCCTTGGTCCGGATATTAATAATGGTATGGCTCACCGTTGGGGGCAATATGTATCATCCGATGGCAAATACCTGTTTTATTCAACCGGGCATAGCCCGAAAGATTGCCGCATCGTTTGGGTTCGTTTCGACAAGTTGTTAGCTAAATTGAAGAAAGAAGCCTCTCTAAGCGTAAAGCTAAAAGCGTAAAGCGCAAAGCCTTAAAGCTAAAAGCTTATAATAATTATTATAATCAGATCATATTCAGAACAGACATGTAATATTAATCGGACAGTTTGAATCACTTCAAAAAATATAAGAATCTGATTGATAGTGAAATATCAAACCGGCACCACATTAGCACAAGTCTGGAAGACTGGAAGTATGGAAGTGCACTTTGAAACTTGATAACTGTACTTCCATACTTCCATTCTTCCATACTTCCATACTAAAAAAGTGAGTTAGTTATGTTTAAAAGTTACATAGTGATCGCCTGGAGAAACCTGTGGCGAAATAAGGGGTTTTCTGCCATCAATATTATTGGTTTGGCCATCGGCATGGCAAGCGCGATCATCATTTTTTTATGGATGCAAAATGAAGTAAGCTATGACAGGTTTCATGAAAAGGGAGATCGCATATATTCTGTATGGAGCCGCCTTAAATTAAATGGAAAGCTTACCTGCTTCAATAATACGCCCAAGCCTCTGGCAGGCACGATTGAAAAAGATTTTCCGGAACTGGAACAGGCTGCAAGGGTAAATTTTTCAGGCAGCCCGATATTCAGCATCGGGGATAGAATGTTATCAATCCGTGGCAACATGGTCGATTCAAATTTTTTGCAGGTATTCAGTTTTCCACTGATAGAAGGCAACCCCAAAACAGTGCTGAATGATCCGTACAGCATTGTCCTTACCGAACAGCTTGCCGTAAAACTTTTTGGGAAAAAGGAAGATGCTGTCGGGAAAATGATCAGGATTAATCACACGGATAATTTAATTGTTTCAGGTATTTTGAAAGATCTGCCGAATAACACCCAATTTGATTTTGAATACTTAATGCCGTGGAGTTACCTGAGAAAAACGGGTGGCGATGACAATAACTGGGGAGATGCAAGTACGATTACGTATGTCCTGCTGAAACCCGGTGTTACGCCCGCTTCCGTCGAGCCGAAGATAAAAGGGTTGATGCAAAAACACGATGACCAGGCAAAGGAGACCAACTGGCAATTGTTTTTATATCCCATCAGCCGCTGGCACTTGTATTCAAATTTTGAAAACGGCTACGAAAGCGATAGCGGCCGCATTTCATTCGTGAGATTGTTTGCCATTATTGCAGCATTTATTTTACTGATAGCATGTATCAACTTTATAAACCTGTCTACGGCAAGAAGCGAAAAACGTGCAAAAGAAGTAGGCATTCGAAAAGTGGCGGGCGCTCAAAAACTCTCTTTAATCATACAGTTCGTCGGTGAAAGCATTTTGCTGGCGCTTATTGCAGGTCTTATCGCCATCCTTATAGTTCAAATCAGTCTTCCTGCTTTTAATCAGCTTACCCAAAAAAGGCTATTCATTCCATTCCAGAGTGTGTATTTCTGGCTGACGGCCATGGGTTTTATCATATTTACAGGATTTTTGGCTGGAACTTATCCGGCATTTTTTCTATCATCCCTTCAGCCTGTCAAAGTATTTAAAGGCGCATTCAGGAAAGCAAACGCACACGTTACACCCCGTAAAGTGCTGGTGGTATTGCAATTTACTTTCGCCATTATCATGATCATTTCTACCATCATAGTTAAACAGCAAATTGACTATGCCAAAGACAGGCAAACGGGGTATGACAGAAATAACCTGATATACTTTTACTTCAGCGATCATCTGGAAAAAAATTATTCTTCCTTAAAAAATGATTTATTGCAGTCAGGCGTAGCGAATTCTGTTACAAAAACAAGTGCACCGCTTACCCAAAGCTGGAGCCAGGGCTGGGGGCAGGAATGGGAAGGCAAGGACCCTAACGACAAAACAGATTTCAGGAGATACAATGAAGATGGCGGCCTGGGTAAAACAGCAGGCTTGCAATTTATTGCGGGCCGTGACATTGATGTGCAAAAATATCCGACCGATTCATTAGCGATGATTTTGAATGAATCTGCTCTGAAGGTGATGAAATTTAAAAATCCCATCGGGCAAATTGTCAGAAACGATGGGCAGCAATGGCATGTGATTGGCGTGATAAAGGACTTCATACTGGAATCACCTTACCAGGAAATAAAGCCCATGCTGATATACGGACCAAAGAGCTGGTTTTCTATCTTTCAGATTAAACTGAACGACAGGAACACGCTGGCACAAAACTTAAAGTCAACCGAGGCGATTCTTAAAAAATATGACCCTGATTATCTTTTCATCTGCAATTTTGTTGACAAAGAATATGCGGTAAAGTTTGAAGATGAAAAACGCACAGGCGTTTTAGCGGGTCTGTTTGCAGGTCTTACTATTTTTATTTCATGTCTTGGATTATTTGGTCTTGCAACATATATGGCAGAAGCCAGAAAAAAAGAAATAGGGGTAAGAAAAGTATTGGGTGCCAGTGTTACGAACATTGCCGCATTGCTGTCAAGAGATTTTGTGATACTTGTAATCTTCTCTATTCTTGTCGCATCACCGATTGCCTGGGTTGCCATGCACAAATGGATTGAAAGTTATGCTTACAGAATTAATATCAGCTGGGTCGTTTTTATCGCATCGGGGCTGCTGGCAATATTGATTGCATTATTTACAGTCAGCTTTCAATCAATCAAAGCGGCAGCCGCAAATCCGGTTGAAAGCTTGAGATCATGAATAACGATTGTGGCAGTATGAATATTAATTATGTAAGTTATTAACGGCAATGAACTTAGTTTCATTGGATAACTATTCAATTTTCAAACTACATGTCACAAGTAGAAAATTCTTGTACTTCTTTTCCCTGATCTTTCTTTTCTTTATTTCGCGGACGGCCTTCTGCCAGTTTTCGGAAAAAATTGTTTTTAACAGCAAGGACAGTTCGAATGACTACTATCTGGCTGTGCGACCGCTATCAGGCAATATCCATGGTGTCCAGGTTCTGCTGACCAGTTTTAATCCACCTGAGTTTGTTTTGGCAGAATCCAAACTGCAGAATATTGCTTATGGAAACGACCTGTTGACCATCATTGCGTCATTGAACCAGAGCTTCTGTGCAGATTCATCTTCAGTCGATCGCATAAACCAGATTTTACAACATGTGATCACACATTATTCCGCTGATACATCCGGTTTTGTTCTGGGAGGTTTTATGTATGCCGGGACTACCGCACTTCGTTATACGGAATTATGTTATGAAAATCCGTCCCGTTTTCCGGTTCTTCCGAAAGCAGTATTTGCCATTAATTGTCCGGTGGATCTGACAGGACTTGCACGATGGTGCGAAGCGGAGATAAAGAAAGATTATTATGCCGGCGATGTCGGGGATGCGAAGTTCATTCTGGATGCGCTGACAAAAAAATATGGATCCTATACTGAAAATGCAGAGAAATATATTCAGCTGTCTCCGTTTACCAGGGACGCACAGTCACCGGGTAATGAAAAATTCCTAAAGCAGGTAGCCGTCAGATTTTACTTTGACACCGATATTGAGTGGCAATTGCAAAACCGCCGGAACAGTTATTATGATACGTATATGCCGGATGCTTCTGAAATGCTGAAACGCCTGTTGTTGTTGGGCAATACAGATGCTGAGTTTATTTCATCCAAACAGCCCGGAATGAGAAGTACAGGATTGAGAACCCCTTATTCGTGGTCAGTCGTTGATGAAGTGGATTGCATACAATGGATAAAAAATAAATTAAAAATATTTAACCCGCAAACTTATTCGCCCCTTTATCTTCTGCCTGTCCCTGCGAAATGGGACGTAGAAAGATTTGCCTTACCGCCTGATTTTGCAAAGAAAATTGCATATAAAGGGGTGGAAGAACTCAGGTTTTTCCCGGGATGGGGTGATCCAAAAAGTGAAGACCATTGGTCATATCTCTTTTTATGGTCTCTGGATGGCAGGCCGGATGTTGATGCGCAGGCAATTCAGAGTAACCTGACCATTTTATATTCCGGGTTGTTGGGCAGAAATGTCGAACCCAGAAAAATTCCGAAGGAAAAATTATTCCCTGTAGAAGTGAATATTCAAAATGTAAAAACGGCTGCCGGTGATTTAAAAACCTTCACGGGTACTGTTCATATGCTCAACTACATTACCCAAACGCCGATGATTCTGAATGTAAGAATTCATGAAAAAGATTGTCCGGATAAAACACATACCATATTAATATTTGAAATCTCTCCAAAATCTGCTGATCATCCCAACTGGCAGAAACTGGATCAGTTGAATGCTGATTTTAAATGCACCAAATAAGCGCCTAAAGCGCAAAGCCTAAGGCATTAAAGGATTGAAATTGTAGGTAATTTGAAACAGTTAATTTTGCTGTTTAATAAAAAAGCTTTGCGCTTTGCGCATTACGCTTTAAGCTTAAAACGTGAAATTCGAAATCGGAGATAAAGTAACAGTATTGCATTCCAATGAGGAAGGCGAAGTCGTGGAGATGATCAATGACAAAATGGTATTGGTAGAAGTGCGCGGAGTCAGGTTCCCCGCCTATATAGACCAGCTGGATTTCCCCTATTTCAAACGGTTTACTGAAAAGAAAACTCTTCCGTTGAAAAAGGAAAAAACTTTTCTGGATCAGCTGCCAAAAGACAAATCGCAAAAAGCAAGTAATCCGCTGGATGGATGCTGGCTTAGAATATTACCTGTTTCAGACGACGATGAGTTTGGCGATGAAGTCGTCGAAAGCCTGAAGATCTATCTCGTGAATCATACGGAGAAGGGACTTCATTTTGATTACAAACTCAATTATGGGGGGAAGCCGGATTTCACCCTGACCAATGAAATTATAGCATCGAAGGAATTTTATCTGCATGATATTCCTTTCGAAAACCTGAATGATGCGCCTGTTTTTGAATTTGATTTCAGTCTGCTGCAGGCCGAAAAATCGAAAGCGCCGCATTTTGAAACATTCCTGAAATTAAAAGCGAAGCAGGTCTTTTTGCGGATAGATGAAATCAGGAAAAAAGGCGAAGCGAGTTTTGCTTATAAGTTATTTGACCGGTATCCTGACAAAGCATTGGAAGAGGATAAACCGGAATACCAGGCGTCTGGCAGAAACGGAAATAAGATCTATGATGCGAAGCATAGCCGCCAGCATTTGGAACCGGCAAAATATGAAGTGGATCTGCATATCGAGAAACTGACTCCTGACTGGCAAAATCTCACCAATTTCGAAATGCTGACATTGCAGCTGAATACATTTGAAAAATACCTTGATCTCGCGATTGCACATCATCAGCACAACCTGATTGTAATTCATGGCGTTGGCAAGGGAAAACTGAAGGATGAAATACATGAAATCCTGAACGCCCGCAGAGAAGTGCGATCCTTCATTAACCAGTATGATCCGCGATACGGATACGGCGCTACCGAAATATTTCTATAAAGCGTAAAGCGTAAAGCACAAAGCTTAAAGCTGCTTTACGCTTTACGCTTTACGCTTTACGCTTTTGATGTTTATTCTGTTTTCAGGCTATCCGCGGGATTGGCAATCGCCGCCCTGATGGTTTGAAAGCTTAAGGTCAACACGGCGATAAGCAATGCGATCAGGCCGGCGACAATAAATACCCACATTGAAATGTGAATCCGGTAGGCAAATCCCTGCAGCCATTTGTTCATGGCCAACCAGACCAGCGGAGAAGCGATCAGGATTGCCAGCAACACGAGTTTGATAAAGTCACGTGACAACATTCCAACAATAGTGGATATTCCGGCCCCCAGTACCTTCCTGATGCCGATCTCCCTCGTCCGCTGCTCCGCGGCATAAGCCACCAGTCCGAAAAGGCCCAGACAGGCGATCAGAATAGCCAGCGTACTGAAGGAGAGAAATATTTTTCCTATACGTTGTTCTGCGCGATAAAGGCCGTCGAAGTCCTGCTCCATAAAAGAATAGGCAAATTCCTGATTCGACGATAACTCTTTCCATTTATCCCTGACCTGCTCCATCAGCGCCGGAATATTGGTGCCCGTACGAATGCGGATGCTCAGCGCACCCCGGTTTTCATCCAGTATGAGTGCCATGGGCGTTACATTTTTCCGGAGGGACTGGAAATTAAAATCTTTTATCACTCCAATGATATGATAAGTATTGATCGTCTTCAATGAATTATCGGCCGGAGTATATAGCAGCTGGTTTAATGGATTGGCATAGCTCAGTAATTTTGCTGCGGCTTCATTAATAATAACCGCGCTCGAATCCGTGGGCATTTCTTTCGAGAAATTCCTTCCCGACTTCAGCCTGATTCCAAGTGTTCCCAGATAGTCTTCATCCACGCTCCACAACTTCGAATTGACCGCCCGTTTCTGATCGAAGCTCCGGTCTTCGAAAAGGGAAGTAGTGTTGCCATCGTTGGCGGTCGGCAAAGCGCCAGTCAGCGTGGCATTATCTACCCCGGACAGTTGTTTGATCTGCTGCTTAAACTCACGGGCATGACTACCCAAAGCTTCCGTATTTTGTACAATCAGCACATGGTCCCGATCATATCCGAGATCCCGGGACTGAATATATTTGATCTCCTGGTAAACGATAATCGTGCTGGTGATCAGGAAGAAGGAAATGGCAAATTGGAACACCACCAATACGCTTCGCAGACTTCCGCCCTTAAAGCCACCCGCCAATTTACCTTTCAATACATCGATTGGTTGAAACGCAGAAAGAAAGAAAGCCGGATAGGAGCCGGCCAAACTACCAATAGTAACAACAAATACCAGCAATACAGGCAGCAGACGAACAAACATACTGTAGCTAATGGTCAGCTCTTTGCCGGAAAGTGAATTAAACAGCGGCAGGAGTGCCCAGGCGAGTATCAGCGCCAGCGCAGCACTTCCCAGCGTAACCAAAATGGATTCCGTCAGGAACTGTATGATCAGGTATTTTCTCGTTGAACCCAGTACCTTTCTCACGCCAACCTCACGGGCACGGTTAGCCGATCTTGCCGTGGATAGGTTCATGAAATTGATGCAGGCGATAAGCAAAATAAATAAGGCAATGGCCGAAAAAATATAGATATATTCCATGTTGCCGTTTGGTGCAAGATCATCCGGGGAATTTGACTGAAGATGGATCTTCGTTAACGGGAAAAGACTAAAATGATAATAGTTGCCGCCTTTCTCGAAACCGTCGAATGTTACATGCAACGCATCCTGAAGCTGCGGACTCATATACCTGCGGATGAAGCCCGGGAATTTCTCTTCCAAACGGCGTGGATCGGTACCTGGTTTCACCAGGACATATGTAATGAAATTATTGCTCAGCCATGCCGCTTCCCGGCTTGCCGCCAGATTTGACATCGCAAAAAAGAAATCGAACCGGAAATGAGACTCAATGGGAATATCTTTCATCACGCCCGTGATCTGATATGGCTCATTGTCGTTAATCAATAATGTTTGTCCGACAACATCCGTCCGGTTAAAGTATTTTTTAGCAATTTGTTCCGTGATGACCACAGAATGAGGATCCTTTAACGCATTGGCCGTTTTGCCTTCGATCAGGGGCAATGTAAATATGGTGAACAAACTGGAGTCCGCATACACTGCATGATTTTCCTGGATATAACCACTGTTTTTCTTCACACGAATCCTCCCGGCATTCTGTAACCGGACCACCTGATCGATTTCGGGGAAGTCGTTTTTTAAAGTTTGTGCAACAGGAGCAGGCGAAGAGGCATAGACACCCTCGTTGCCTCCAAACTTTATCAGATTGTTGATCCGGTAGATGCGATCGGCATTTTCATTGTACCTGTCGTAGCTCAGTTCATCAAAAACATAAAAAACAATGAGCAAACATGTTGCAATACCGAGCGTGAGGCCCAAGCCATTGAGGGCAGTGAAGCCTTTATTTTTAATCAGGTTGCGCCAGGCGGTCTTGAAATAGTTTATAAACACGGAAGAGTGGTTTGTCTTAATGAATGGGAAAAGTCAATTGCGATATGAGTCGCCAAAATAATGCCGTTCCCATTTTTAATTAATTACCAACTGATTAAAAAAATCTGTTTCTTACGAACGTTCGATTTCATTACACAATCATGTCCGGTTTGACTCGTCGGGCGAAATGTGAATCCTTCAAACAGGCACACATTCTTACCCCGCGAGTGCGGAGTCGTTCGCATTTTGTATTACTACCTGCCAGCCCTCAGGTTGGCGTAAGGCTTAAGGCTGCTTTACGCTTTGCGCTTTACGCCTTACGCTTTTAAAGTGTAAATTCGCGGCGGCTACCGGCCGGGCCATCGCTACTCTTTAATCGGAGTGGAGGAAAGTCCGGACAGCAAAGAGCAATGTACCGGTTAAGAGCCGGGGTCATCACAGCAAGGGCTCCTGATACAGACAGTGCCACAGAAAATAACCTCTTGTTCGTCGTCCCGGACTATCCGGGACGGCGGGCGAGTAAGGGTGAAAACGTAGGGTAAGAGCCTACGGCTTCATGCAGTGATGCATGTCGCGGGTAAACCTTGCATGCTGAAATGCCATGTAAATTACGTTTCCCCGCACGTGCGGGGTGGTGAGCGGCTCGTTCATAAACAGCAATGTTTGCGTAATGGGTAGGCAGCTAGATCCTTTCAGTAATGAAAGGGCCAGATAAATGATGGCATTGGAACAGAATCCGGCTTATGAGCCGGTAGCCTTTTTAAGCTTAAAGCCCAAAGCGTAAAGCTTAAAGCCACACTAAATAACAAAGCTTTACGCCTTGCGCTTTATGCTTTACGCCTGAAACGCCTTTGCCATTTTTTCGAGTAACTGCGTCTGAATCATTTTCTGCGCAAGCAGCAGCATGTTTTTATATGCTTTTGCGCGGGAGATACCGTGACCGATGATCACCGGTTTATTAACACCGAGTACCGGTGTGCCGCCATAGTCTTCGAAGTTGAAGCGGTCGAAGTATTCGTTCTTTATTTTCTGACGATCCATAATGCCATGGAGGGATTCGGCCAGCTTGAGGATAACATTTCCTGTAAAGCCTTCGCATACGATCACATCCGCATGATCCAGGAAAACATCCCTGCCTTCTATGTTGCCGATAAAATGGATGTCGCTGTTTTCTTTCATCAAAGGATAGGTAGCCTGCGCAAGTACATTTCCCTTTCCTTCTTCTTCACCAATATTGAGCAGTCCTACCCGTGGCGTTTCAATGCCCAGGATATATTTTGCATAGAGTGATCCGAGTGTTGCAAACTGATTCAGGTGTTCTGCTTTGCAGTCCGCATTGGCGCCTACATCCAGGAGAAGCCCGGTGTTTCCATTTTCCATCGGAACAATCGTTCCGATCGTTGGCCGCTGAACGCCTTCAATAGGTTTAATCGTATATAGCGAACCAATGAGCATCGCGCCGGTATTACCTGCGCTGATAAATGCATCTGTCTTTCCGGCGGCGAGCATACCAAAACCAACCGCAATAGATGAATTGGGTTTACTCTTCAAAGCTTTTAACGGATGTTCGTGCATGCCGATCACTTCCGTGCTCGGAATGATACGGTATGCGCTGGCAGGAACCTGGTATTGGTTCAGAAGAGGCAAGAGCAATTGCTCATCACCGATCAGCGATACAAGTGCAGGTTTTTTTTCTGATAAATAATCACGGACACCTTTTACCAGTTCATCCGGCGCAAAGTCTCCGCCCATCATATCTAATGCAATATTCATCCGCGTGGTTACATTATAAGATGTGAAAAATTACTTTACGGTGCTTTCTCAACAACTACTTTGCCCTTGTAAAATAACTTTCCTTCACTTACATGTGCGCGGTGACGTACGTGCAGTTCGCCTGTAGCTGAATCCTTGCTCAGGGTCAGTTTAGAAGCCTTGTAATGCGTCCTTCTCTTTGCACTCCGTTGCTGCGAGTGTCTCCTTTTGGGATTTGGCATGATCTCAATTATTAATTATCAATGATTAATTATTAATTTTTTAGAATTTACAATCCCTGGAATTCAATCCTATCTTATTAGTTAATAATTAATAATTAATAATTAATAATTATTAAAGTTCCGGGTTGCGGAATTTTTCCAATGCTTTCCATAACGGGTTCTCAGCTTCGCTTGCACTGGCATCCATCTTCTTCAACATGGCCAGTACTTCAGGATTACAATTCGGTCCGCCGATCTCATCTTCCTTGCACATCCGCTGATAGGGGATGCTCAGGTTGATAAATTCGTAAATCCAGTCTGCCAGGTGAAGATGACTTTCCGTTCTGGATATATAATATACATCCGGATCCTCTTCTTCCTGGTTCATGATTTCCGGATCCTCCACGAGTTTCACAATCACCTGGAATTCATCCCAGAGTTCTAAAGGCAGGGGATTACCACAACGATCACAAAAAACATTTACGGTTCCCGTTACTTCAAACCGGAGTAACATAAACCCCAGGTTTTTTTCGAGGAAAAGCTTTACTTCTGCGTCACAATGCGTAAAATCCTGCTGCTGATATGCCTCAAAGAACCTGTCTGTAATTTTATAATCGAACGCATGAATACCGGGCTTTAGTCCCACAAACGCAAGTTCAAATTCTCTGCGGCTGTTCATGAGCACTTTTTTAAATAGTCGGCAAAGGTAGGGCGTTTTATGCACATTTTGCCTATCTTTTTTGCAGTTTTATGAGTTTATTTCCACTGTCTGTGAACAACTTAAGGAAATAAACCCCGGGCGTATAAGGGGCGATATTTATCTGCTGAACATAACCCTGAACCGCCTTGTCAAACAGTTTTCTGCCCAACAGGTCAAATATCTGTATTTCCCGGCATTGGGAGGGCGTTTTAATGGTTATATCCCCGGCCGTAGGATTCGGATACACTTGTAATGATGTCGGAATCGGGGGAACCGGAGGAATTGGCGGTGCCGGTACGTAGAATATCTTTCTTACCGGAGATACCAGACTGTCCCCATTTACATCGTACAGTATCAGCCTGTAATAGTTGTTACCGGGCGTCAGTTGCTGATCCGTGTATTGATAGGTTTGAACGGAATCGGTATGCGGAACCGCCGGGACTTCCCCGATCTTATTAAAGTGTATACTATCCGTGCTTTTTTCTATTATATATTTCACCGACCCGGCCTCCTGCCAGCTCGACCAGTTTAATAAAGCGCTCGAATCCACCTGGGTTACGGTAAAGTCCTTCAACCAGGCTGCCAGGGGATGATCATTCAATTTTCCGCCACCATTGATCCAGAATTCAGAAAATCCTTTAACCGTTGTTTCTGCGTAATAACCGTTGTCAAAGGGAATGATCTGCACATCCTGCTGTGGTTTGTGAAAGATATAATTTCCGGTCCGGTTGTTTTGCAGACTATCATCTTCTTCCGAAACCTGACCGCTGCTGTATTGTGTGATGCCGGAAACATAAGCATCTTCCATATTTATGCAGGAGTCACAACTGTTTGCTTTTATCAGCTGATTCGCTTCTGAATCCGTGAAGTAATAACGGACACGCACATCCGCAGTTGGCGGATTCGCCGTTTGTACAACCCAGCTTCGGCTTCCATAATACTGGCCGGCCGTATCACGTATGGCAGACGTATCCCTGTAAACAGTCAGCCGGGTGCTGCCCAGGTTCTGCCCGTTTGGCTGAATGGAAAAAATCCGCTTTCCGTTTTCATCATAGTCAATCCAGCTGTTGCCACTCACGGTTTGCGACAGAGTCGTGGACAGGCTGTCAGTGAAGACAGGGGCCTTTTCAAACAGGTGTATATCATCGATACCAATACCTTCATAGTTGGTACCGGGATCAGAGAACATCACAATACGGAACCTGATCCGGTTGCTGATGACCGGTATATCATAACTGGAAACATGCCATAACGGATCTGATTTTTGCCATGCTTTCTTTGGAGCATCATCATACCAGTTTACACCGGTGGTGGCATTTCCAAGGGTCGTCCAGGCGGAATCGTTCACGCTGTATTCAACCCAGTGATAATCGCAATCACAGGCATCCTCGGTCTGGAAAATATGACTAAACGATAAAACCGGGTGCGTCAGGCTGGTTAAATCAAAACAGGGTGAATATAAATACGAGTTCTCGTTATCGTTATAGTTCCCCGTTAGATTGGTAACCCAGGCATTCGATCCGTTGGCTGCCTTATGAATAATTTTTTTGGACGGCTTACCCCATTGCCAGCTGTTATTCTGACCTCCGCTGTACCAATAGCCATCATTATTTTCAAATCCTTCCAGATAAGGATACTGACTGATCAGCGGTGTGGTTTGTATGATATAATCTGATGAACTATCATTATTCCTGTAATTATCAGTCGGATTACTGACCCATGCTTTGATGTGATATGTTTGATAAACAGACATATCTGCGGTTTTTATAAAGCTATACTGCAGGCTGTCTTTCGGAGCCAGCGCAGGTACAATTTCCGTGACAGTATCCTGGTTTACGGCATAGGTTATGGGTATATTATGAACCGTATCGGTTCCATAATTCTTTATGGTAACAATAATTTTTTCGGCATTACTGAGTGCGCAAATATTTGTTAGCATGGGTTGAACCAGCCCGCGCATCGCTACATCATGCTGGGAATTGGTCAGCATAAAATCATCGAAACTGATGCCTCCGCCGGGCAGCGCAGATGGATTGGAAGAAGCAGCGGGTGTTTTTCCTTCTGACCCGCACTTAACCTGGAAACTGCTGCTGATTGTTTGAGCGGGCGAAGCAGAAGCCAGCGTCCCGGTTACGTCGAGATTGAATTTGACATATACTCCCGCCGGATCCAGTGGATCACTCAGACTTTTTACGGGTATCCAGGCGGCCTGATCATTACCCCTGATCCAAATATAATTTCCTCCCAGTGCAGGAGCAGGCGTTTGCTTCTTAAAATATATGTCGAGCCATATCTGGTCGGAGGGTAAATAATTTGACAGATTAAAAGTATTGATGAGAGAATCCGCGGCATTGGTTCCCTGTTCGGCTACGTCCAGCAGCATACTGCGATTTCCGGTTCTGGCAAATCCGCTGTTGAAAAAACTATTCAGTCTGCCATTGGAATTTGAGTTGACGAAATCCGTGCGGTCAAGACTGTCCAGACCCATTCGCCGGGTATTATAGGTTTGATCTGTCGCTGATTCAAATCCTTCGGTGAAAGCAGGATTCAGATTGACTGGATCATTCCTCAGTGTTCTGATGCTGGTAAACAAACTGTCATTTCCCGGTATCGTATCGGATGCATAATGTATCCATGTTTTGATATCATATTTGCCCGGCGATGTAAAATCATAACTATTGGCCGGAGAGAAAACGAACACCGTGCTGCGTGCCTGCAGGAATGACTGCAGCCGAACTTTCCGTGACGGTTGGTCCCCCGTTCACCTGGTAAGAATAACTGATGGGAGAAGAAGTGGGCAGGCTGCCGGGATTCCTAACGTGAATGCTTATACGCTGTACACCGGGTTGGGAACTGGTAAACTGTCTTCCGGTAGATGGAACCAGGAGGGAGTCGAGTATCAGGTCGTTATCCAGGGCCATATCGGTGCAGGCACCCCCGCCAGGTATCGTATTCACCCCGATGGCACGACGCCCGTAAATTCCTGCATGCACAGCCCTTACTGAAAACCAGTAGCTGCTGTCTTTTTTTAATGGCGTTGCGAGCCAGGTAGTATCGGTCGTATGGGCGATGACCTGCATGGTATCGCCGGATAATTTCATGATATCATACGAATCGGCACCCGTAATTGAATTCCAATTTAAACGGGCGTATCCCGGGCAGGTGTTCGTGACCGTTAGTAAGGGCTGGTTCAGAATGGTAAAGGGATAATCGCTGATATCAGAATAGCCGGCCACATTCCTTGTGATCCGTATCAGCGCCTGTGTGCTGACAACGGAGGGCACGGTCCATATATATGAACGTGCCTGGGCCGGGATCGCATTATCGATGGTTGTCCAGCTGCCTCCTCCATCCAGAGAGTATTCCAGCGTAAAGCCATTGGGTTCACCGCCATAAGCGCTCCAGCGGATATTTTCCTGCTGACCGGGCACCCAGGTTTCTGAACCAAAAGGATATTCCACGGTCACGGAGGCCGGCAGCATTTCATAAGCGATATAAAAATTCTGAGGACCGGCGGGTGTGTAGCCCGTTACTTGCAGCGTATAATTACCCGCAGGCGGATTATTTATTAATACCTGTTCAACATTGTTGGTATGATCAACACCCTCAACGGCATTGTTATTCAGATTTGCCGGAGAAGGATCCAGTATCATCGGAAGATGTACCAATCCACCCGGTTCAGTAACCGTCAGATCCAGATCGTTTACCAGCGCGCTGGTTGCTGAAGGAAGCGCGGGTGCATCCGGCCAGTACAGTAAAACCTTCAGCTGATTGGTGCCTGCCGGAACAGCTGGTATAGAAAAAGAATGAATAGCAGAATCATTGATGGATCCGCTGAAATAATGATTTTGTTCCAATGCTTCAACGGTAGTGCGTCCACTGATCATTCCAAATCCATAAGTAAAATCAGGTCCGGGATTTCCCAGATCCACTGCACTGTTCATCACCAGTGCCTTCAGCAACGCGCCATCGGGATTCACGCCGCCATGCAATTGCTTATATCTTTCAGCGATGAGTGCCAGAATACCGGTTGCCGTCGGGCATGGACATACTCGTACCGGAAAGTGTGAGATAATAATTATTTACATCGGTGGACCTGATGTTCACACCTCCTGCAACGATTTCCGGTTTGATACGGCCGTCCAATGCCGGACCGCGGGACGATGCATAACTGATGGTATACGTCGAATTATCCATATTGCCTACGGACAAAGTATTTTTTGCCGATTGAAACCCTGATTTTATGGTGCCGAAAGAAGTTGGAAAAGGAGAACAGGTTAGTGATCCGTCATTGCCGGCTGCAAATACATGAAGAAGTTTTGGGTAGGCCAATAACTGGGCATCCACATAATAACTCAGTTCATCGTAGTCGCCTTCACCCGGGCATCCGGCATTTCCATTATAATAGGAGTTGTTGGTCAGGGGAATATTATAATCAGCCACATAGGTCGGGCTGTTGACGATGATATTACTGAAATCATTGACTACAAGCCGGACCCTGGGTGCCATTCCGGTGTACATGGGGTTCAGGATACCACCACCCGCGATAATTCCGGCGGTAACCGTTCCATGATCATCTACCGGTTCGTCCGTTCGCATAATTAGTTTTCCCGACAGGTCTATATGAGTAGAGGGATCGGCATTATCTCCGATACCTACGACCAGATGGTTACCGGTCAGATTCCTGCCGACGGTAGCTGACAGTGACTGCACTCCATGAATTGCACGGTTATTATAATTCAGGGGAATATCTTCCAGGTGGATCGGACGGATGGAACTGATAAAAGGAAGTGAAGCGAGTTTCCTGATTGTTTCCGGACTGCCCTGTATAAACCAGGTATTGGATGGTTTTATTTTTGTTTCGACAATCGTTGCACCTGAATCTTTCAGTGCCTTACTTACCATATCTCTGTCTGCCGGAAAACAATTGACCGCAATCAAGTCTTTGGGTCCTTTCGGCTTCGCCGCATAATCCAGGAGTTGCGCATTCAGTTTCAGAGAAGACGGGAAGGAATAGATATTACGAATTCCCAGTTCAGTCAGATTCCGGTTGTTAAATCCCAGCCGGCAGGTTGCCAGCCAGTTATTCCCGGATATCCATTGTTCCAGCCGGATTCCGCGATCCATTAATTCTTTCTTCTGACGCTGGTCTGAATGTTGATTCAGCTGAACAACCACATAATATTTGGAACCAAACAAGGCGGATTGCCATGCGGGATGATTGATCTTACGAAGAAGGAGGCTGTTTTCAGGGGCAATGCGCCCATTCTTGAAAGCGGGTGTGGGTTGATCAACCTGTGAATACAAATCTGACCCTATCAGACTAAACAAAAGGCAGGCAGTCAGGACTCGCAACATCAGTTCGGGATTTTGGCCCTTTACAATAAAATTAACTATGAAATATCATAAAGTGGTCAGAAACTAAACGTATGGGTGGTATGATTATTACGTATATTTTAAACCAGGGGAGACGGCCTGACTATATTAATCAAAATAATTTCGGGAATCCAGGGAATTCCTTTTATTTCGGTTGAAATTCAGTTGAATGCGGCTTTACAGTATCTTCCTGCCTAATATGACTTGTATACACTTTAACTGGATAATTGAGCAGCGATAAGAACTTGAATACATTTTTGCGTATCATCTACCGATTTGTCTTGCTTTATTGTTTTCTGGGCTTTTTTTCTTTAGCAAAAGCCGGAAATGTTACCGGTATTTATATCTCGTCAGATACGGTCGCAAATGCAGGAGGCAGGAGGCAGGAGGCTGGAAGCAGGATGCAGGGGGCAGGAAGCGGAACCGGTATCAATTTATCTTCTGATACAGTGCCAAAGGTTTAAACTCCCAGAAAGCGCAGCAATATTGCGCAAGTACATGAATATTATTACGGATCGGCAGCAAAGGGATTCTCTTTTCCAAAAGCTGGCGAGAACAAATGCCCCGATACCCGTTTCGGACAGCACGATGTGGAAGAACAGGGAACATGCTTTTGACGTTTACGGTGGAAAACAAATCCGTTATGTGTATTACAACCAGCTAAAGGTTTTCGGTACGACCATTGAAGATACCTCCGTTGTTAAATCCAAACTGGTACGTTTTGCGAACAAACTCCATTATGATACCAGGACCTGGGCAATCAAACAAGCTCTTTTTTTCCGTGAAGGCGATACCGTGAATGCCTATAAACTCGTGGACAATGAAAGATATCTTCGCCGGCTGCCTTTTATACAGGATGCGAGAATTTATGTGATCAATAGTTATGAATCCAGCGATTCCATTGACATCGTTGTTTTAACCAAGGATGTATTCGAATATGGAGGTGCCATTTCAAATCTTAATGGCACAAAAGCGGCTGCCAATATTTTTAATACAAACCTGCTCGGTGCAGCACAAAGGGTGACGGTTGGTTTCAGCTGGGATAATAGTTATACTCCGCAGTGGCGCAGCGGTGCCAGTTATACAAAATATAATCTGGGCGGGTCATTTGCCGATGTTTCATTCGGGTATTCGATGTTAAATGACAAACCGGATATAGACACGGGTCAGTATGAAAACTCAGCTTATCTGATTATCAATCGTCCGCTGTATAGTACCTGGGCCACATTAACCGGGGGAATTACTTTATCCGCCAATAAATCTGTGAACATTTTCAGCTTTCCCGATTCTGTTTACAGGAATTATAAGTACAACCTGATTGATTTATGGGGAGGCTATAATTTTACAAATCAATATAAAAAGACGGGATATAATAGTCTGAGTCCAAACTTTGGTATTGAGGGACGAACGTTCAACATGAATTTCACGCAGAGGCCCACGCAGGATACATTGAAATATAATCCGAAATACAATTCGCACAATTTTGTCATGGGTCAGTTTGTGGTTTATCACCAGGACTTCTTTAAAACCAATTATTTTTTCGGCTTTGGGCGAACGGAAGATATTCCGATGGGATATACCTATGCGGCGAGTTTTGCATACGACCGGTGGGATACATTAAACCGGCCATACACAGCGATACAGGCACAGAAATATTGGCTGCCGGGTAAAAATCTGATCAGTACAACGCTGGGGTTCGGCGGGTTCTGGAATCATGGCCAGTCGCAGGATGCCGTGTTACATATTGCCACGGACTATTACAGTAATCTGTTCCGCCTGCACGGACCAAAACTGCGCGAATTCCTGCATGCGGATTACCTGATCTGTTTCAATCCGGTCATTTATAAATATATGCCTCTTAATATAAACAGGGAAAATGGTATCTATGGATACCGGAATACTTTATATAATAATTTTCAGCGGCTGAATTTAAGTGCACAGACAAATTACTACAGTCCGATCAGCGTCTATGGTTTTAAATTTAACTTTTATATGCTCTTGCAGGCTTCTCTGCTTGCAAGCTATAACGAGTCGGTTTTTAAAAGTCCTTTATATTCCGGATTCACACTGGGCTTACAGATCAGAAATGAAAATCTATCCTTTAACACACTGCAGATTTCAGCAACCTACATGCCCAATGTGGATCATACCTATGATTCTTATTATGGTCCGAAAACTCTTTTTGTGCAGATCACTTCTGTTACGGCATTTAACTTTCCAATCTTCGCTTTAACTCAACCAACTTTAATACAATATCGCTAAGGCTTAAGGCTAAGGCTAAGGCCTAAAGCTTGTGAAGTCTGATTGACGTGTGAGATAGAAGCGTATATACATTGCACATTGTCATTTCTATTTTTCCATTTTGAATTACAACATTCTTACCCTTCTACATTTGCCACACTAGCTTTAGCCTTACGCTTTAGCTTGAGCCTATTCTTCCGTCTTCTCCTCCAATGGATCACTATCCGATTTCCCGACTTTTATTTTTGGATTGTCTGAACTGCCGGTAATCCGGAGTGGAATTCCGATAATACCCAGCGGAGGCAGTCCGATGCGCATTTTAAAATTTACTTTATTATCAAATGAAGTCTGGCCCTCAAAGCGGATACGAAAGCCACCGGTTTTAAATTTAAGCCGTTCTATAGTGATGAGATTATTTTTGATAGAAGACTTGACGTCTATTTTAGACAGGTCGGGATCCTTTAATTCATCTTTTCCGGAAGTGCTGCTAACGGTATTGAATAATTTCCATCCATTGAATTTTACATTTTTTACGCTGAGCACACCGCCGCCTGCAAGGGAGGGATAAATGGGATATAAGTTTTCATTTAGTTTTCCGCTGAGTGAATAATCTATCGAAATAATACCGGAAGCGTGTTCAGCGGAACTCGCGAGGTCATGAAATAATTTTATTTCCTTATACGCCCTTTGCACATCAAAATCTCTGGCTACCAGTTTATATTCGAAATTTGCCCGCAGCGGACTGATACTCGAATATTTTCCATTCATTCCTACCTGGCAACCGATCATTTCAAATCCTGTTTCAGATAATTCTATTCCGCCGTCCCTGATATTCATTCCACCCTGAAAATGATTCAGTACAATATCATTGTATAAAACCCGGTCCACTTCTGCTTTGATGGTAAGGTCCAGATTCGCCGGGATCATAATTACACCGGCTGCAGTTTGTGATTCTGCAGGAGATACCGTGGAAGATTCTTTAGACCTTGCCGCAGGCGATGCTGTTGAAGATGTCGTGGAATATCCTAGTAGACGATTGCCGTAGACGATGAAGATGATATGATGCTAAGATGTGAAGATGTCGTGGGAGATGCATACACCGTGAACTCATTCAGGTTAATATTATTTGATTTCAGATTGAAATTTGCTTTCAGGATTTCTTTTTTTCCCAGAACGTAATTGATCGCATTTTCTACAAATCCGTCCAGTTGTAAATCTGATTTTCCATAATTTGCCTGAAAAGTTTCAAACCACATTTTATCCCTGTCGAATCTGAAATGTCCCTGACGGATGAAAAAAGGTTTTGGAAATAATTCATGGGTGATGGCCAGGTCCTTTATATCCATCGTTCCGGCGTTGTTCAGCAAATCATACCGCCCATTTTTAGCATCACTTTGTTTTCCCCTGAAATTAGCTTTCGTGCGGATCAATCCGGATACGCCGATGTCCCTGCGTGCGAACACCTGGTAGATTTTGCCCAGATCAATTTCTCCATTTACAGAGAGATCATAATTCAGATCATCGAAATCCTGAAATTTTCCTTCGAAGTAAAAGGGCTTTCCTTCAAAACTCAGACTGGCCGGTCTGAGCGAACAATTCAGACTATTTAAATCGCCTCCGTTATCCGATGCACTGAATAAGAGATTTATTTTTTCAATAGGGTGGGGATAATACCTGGTCTGGATGAAACCATCTTTCACGTCAAACTGAGCAGTTGTTTTTGGAAAAAGATGATGGTCCGGAGCATATTTTCCATTGGCCCTGATATCCAATAACATCATCCCTGAGAGGGTCAGACTATCCATTGGATAAACCTCTTTGATATCACCCAGGTCAATAGATCCCCTGACATTCAGATCCAGGGGAAAGTCGGTGGACGCGTGCACAATGCCTCTTGCTTCCAGGTAATCTTTCAGGACTGATGCGTGAAGACTGTCTATTTTAAACCAGGCGTGCCGGTAATCTGCATCCGGACAGGTTGCATGCATCGATAAAAAAATATTTTGAATCGGCTGCGCCACTTTGTAATATTTGAGATAACCATTTTTGATATGACAGTTCAGATCGAAGGACGGAATGGTCGCGGTCCGCATCCCGGGATGAAAACTTGAAATTCAAATCATAGCCATTTTTTAGAAAATCCAGCCTGCCGGTAAAAGCAAGGTTGAGTTTGTTCATCCGGATTTTATTTTCCTGGAAAATCAATGCGAGCGTTTTTGTATTGACGCTCGTAACCAGATTCGCATCAATTGCCTTGCGCCGCACATATGGATGATTATCCAGTACAAAACTGAGCGAATCGGATTTGATATGTGATGCCAGGTCAAAAATGGATTTGCTCAGATCCCCGGTTCCTTCATAGTATAAATGATCCGCCTGGATGAGCATCGGTATGGATTTGTCGTTGTAAACCAGACGGCTGTCTTTCACGATTATTTTTTCCAGATGCAGGGAAGCTGCTGAGGAATCTCCTTTAACTGTCCGGGTACTGGTATCAGAAACATAAATATTATAATTTGCCAATCCGCTGTCGTTAATCATTACATGGAAATATGCGCCATTCAGATAAATTTTATTGATACTGACCGCCAAGTTGAATTTGCAAATGAAATAATTTTCAGGGTTTCTTAATTGCAATTCGGCGTTCTAAAAAGAAGTTTTGGGCTTTGCGCTTTAAGCTTAAAAGAAGTTTTAGGCTTTACGCTTTGGGCTTTAGGCTTAAGAGGCAAGCATTTTGATGATATTATACATTATTAAAAATAAATTCCCGAAGATTAATTTAATAAATTGCATTAAGCCTTGTGCCTGGCCTTACGCCTTAGCCTTGGCCTTAGCCTTTTGAATCAGAACGTCAAAAAAATAGTAAAAATGGAAACACTAGACAAAACGACCGTGGACCTGGAAACACTTTGTATCAATACGGTCAGAATACTGGCAGCTGATGCGGTTCAGAAAGCTAATTCCGGCCATCCCGGTACTCCCATGGCACTCGCTCCGGTAGGTCATCTGCTATGGACGAAAATCATGAATTATAGTCCGCAAAATTCAAACTGGCCCAACCGTGACCGTTTTATATTATCTGCGGGTCATGCCTGTATGCTTCAGTATAGTTATTTGTATCTGACGGGATATGATCTGACGCTGAACGATCTGAAAAAATTCAGACAGCTGCATAGCAAAACACCGGGCCATCCGGAATATGGATTGACTGATGGAATCGAAGCTACGACCGGACCTCTTGGACAGGGATTCGCGAATGGGGTGGGAATGGGTATTGCCCAAAAATGGCTCGCTGACAGGTATAACAAACCCGGATTCGACCTTTTTGATTATTCCATTTATGTTATTTGCAGTGATGGTGATATGATGGAAGGAATCAGTTCGGAAGCGGCATCCATGGCGGGTAGTCTGAAGTTAGGTAACCTCATATATATTTACGATGATAATCACATCACGATAGAAGGAAACACGAACATTACTTTCAATGAAGATCTCGGCGAACGTTTTCTGGCTTATGGCTGGCATGTGCAGGAATTGCCGGATGGTAACGATCTGGATGCTATTGAAAATGCACTAATAAAAGCGAAAGAAGAAACGGGCAAGCCTTCTTTAATCAAATTGAGAACGCATATTGGATATGGAAGTCCGAATAAAGTAGACACAGCAGCTGCACACGGATCCCCGCTGGGTGCAGATGAAGTAAAACTGGTAAAAAAATTCTTTGGATTCGATCCCGATCAATCATTTGTTGTTTCTGAGGACGTATTGTCTTTTTACCGCGCTGCGGGAAAGGCCGGCATTGAAAAAGAAAAAGTATGGAACAATCTCTTCAATCAATACAGGGAAAAATATCCGGTGGAAGCAAATGAATACGTGAGCACCAGCAATGGGATACTGCCGGGGGGATGGAAGGAAAAACTTCCGGTATTCAGCGGCGACGAAAAAATAGCCACCAGAAAAGCTTCCGGAAAAGTACTGAATGCCATTGCAGCAGACATCCCTTTCCTGATCGGCGGTTCAGCGGATCTTTCTCCGTCTACGGATACCATTCTGGATGATTTTGATTCCTTTTCAGCGGAGCATTATGATGGCAGAAATTTTCACTTTGGAATCCGCGAACACAGCATGGGCGCTATATTAAACGGAATAGCACTTACAAAAGGATTCATTCCCTATGGCGCTACATTTCTTATTTTTTCTGATTATATGCGACCGCCGATGCGACTGGCAGCGATCAGTAAAATAAAACCCATTTATGTTTTCACACACGACAGTATTGGTTTAGGCGAAGACGGAACAACGCATCAGCCGATCGAACAATTGGCCGGACTGCGATCTGTTCCAAACATGACCGTTATCAGACCAGCAGATGCGAATGAAACATCGCAGGCATGGCGCGTGGCATTGGAACATAGTAGCTGGTCCTGTAGCGATTGTGCTGACCAGGCAGGGACTACCAGTGATCGATCAGGGGAAATTTGCAAAAGCCAGCGGACTGGAAAAAGGCGCGTATATACTATCTGATCCGGCTGCTGAACCGGATGTCATTTTAATCGGGACGGGTTCTGAGGTAAGCCTGTTAATAAAAGCGCAGGAAAAATTGAAAGAAAAATCCATTCATGCCCGGGTGGTAAGTATGCCTTCCTGGGAATTATTTGAGAAACAGGATGCGGCCTACAAGGAAACTGTTTTTCCAAAAAACATACGCAAACGTTTGTCCGTTGAAGCTGCTTCCACTTTTGGCTGGATAAAATATGTTACAGAAGACGGGAAAAGTGTGGGGATAAATCATTTCGGAGAATCTGCACCTGCGGAGGAACTCTTTAAAGAATTTGGCTTTACGGTTGAAAATATCGTAACATTAGCGGAGTTTATGTAAACAAGAGTATTTCTCATGGTTAGATTTCCGTTTTACGCCAGGCTAGCATTGACGCTTTTTGCGATTGCCCTGATATTTGCATTCATGTGGGTGGGAAAAAGTGTACTGGTGCCATTATTTTTTTCTTTCCTGGTGGCGATACTGCTGCATCCACTGGTTAAGTTTTTTGAAAAGAAACGCTTTCCCCGCGCGCTGGCTGCCGTGACAGCCCTTCTGATCTTTATGATATTGCTCGGTGGATTATTTTATTTCTTCAGCCACCAGGTAGTGCGTCTTTCCCGGGATCTTCCTTCCCTACAGGCTAAAGTCACGGACAAATGGGAGCAAATCCAGGACTGGATCAGTGATAAATATCATATTACCAATACTCAGCAGGTGGCCTATGTGAATAAATCAGCCACCGGAATTTTGAATTCCGCTGATGAATTCCGCGGCAACCACATTTATAGGCATCGCCGAAACACTGATACTTACGATATTCTTTTTCATATTTACTTTTTTTATTCTTCAATATCGTCGGCTGCTCATGCACTTTGTGGTAGAGCTATTCGATCATGAGCACAACGAAAAAGTGCAGATCATTATCACCCGTATCCGGTCTCTCATCAACAGTTATGTAGTAGGACTGCTGATTGAAATGAGTGTGGTAGCGATTCTTATTTTCGTGAGCCTGATGATAATCGGTATAAAATATGCATTGCTGATCAGCATTATGGCGGCGGTGCTGAATATCATCCCTTATCTCGGCATATATTCCTGTATGGCTATTAGCCATGATCATTACGGCGGCAACGGGAACAACAGGACAGGTAGTGGCTGTTGCCATCGTGTTTCTGGTCACACATTTTGCAGATGCCAATGTGATTCTGCCCCATGTTGTCGGCGGCAAAGTAAAAATGAATCCTTTTATCACCATTCTCGCTGTATTGATCGGTCATCTCGTTTGGGGCATTCCGGGAATGTTTTTATTTATTCCACTTACTGCCATCCTGCGCCTCATCAGTGAAGAGGTTCCTGGCATGAAACCCTGGGCCATTCTGATGGGCGAAGAAAGCCCAAAGCCTAAAGCTTAAAACCAAATTTCAAATTTGAAAATGAATCATTCAGTCAAGTGTCTGAATTGAAATTCATTCTTCTGAAAAGAAGTTTTAAGCTTTGGGCTTTAAGCTTTAGGCGTAAATTGTGGAATATCTTCCCCGGCTGATGAATTACACTGCAAATACATTACAAGAGGAAAAGGGCCTGTTCTTTGCTTTAGATAGGAAACCCGCTACCAGTGTATGAAGATCAGTGAAAAGGCAAAGAAAATAGTCAGGCGGATTTTTCGAATAACCCTAACGACCGTCCTTGTCATCCTGGGTATCATTTTGTTAATCCTGGTTCTGATTCAAACCGGGCCGGTTCAGAATTATGGCCGTGGTAAAATCGAGGCATATCTCGAAAAAAAACTCCAGACAAAAGTTCGAATAGGCAATTTGTACATTGACTTCCCCGTCCGGGTTATCATAAAGAATATTTACCTGGAAGACAGGAGCAAAGACACATTGATTTCTGGTGGAAAGATCCAGGTGGATATTAGTATGTTCAGGCTCCTCCATAAAGAACTGCGCGTTGACAATCTGGAGCTGGACGATGTAACCCTGAAAGTCAAAAGGCTGATGCCGGATTCGGTTTACAATTTTCAATTTATAGCTGATGCGTTCAGTTCTCCCGAAAAACAACCAGTTCAAAAAGATACTACCGCAGGCTTCCAGTTTATTATCGGCGATATCCGGCTCCATCAGATCCATGCAACATATCGTGATGATGCCACCGGCAATGACGTTTATGTAAACCTGGGTGACTTCAAAACAAAATTAAAAACTTTCGATCCTGCTCACCAGACTTACGCCATACCGGATATTACATTGTCAGATATTTCGGGGAAAATAAGGCAATACAACCCAATTCTTATTTTACGGCATGTGGCAGATACGATCAGCGAGCACAATAAAAATTCCGAACCCATTCACCTTACGTTGGGAGATATTGATTTTACAAAAATCAATCTCGACTATCGCAACGATGCCCAAAATATGGATGCTGCCATCCGTCTTGGAAATTTTCATTTAAAAGCGGATTCCATAGACCTGGCAACACTGCATATCAAATTAAAACAGGTGTCATTGAACAGCACCGTTGCGACTGTCAGATTCGGTAAACTGGCGGCAGTAAAAAATAAAACAACGGTTCCCGTAAAAGATACCATTACCCACGCCGGAACCTGGAGTCTGGACCTCGCCGCCTTTACGATTGACAGTACAAGGCTGCAATATGATGACGATAACAAGACAGCTGTAAAAAAAGGAATGGATTACAGCCACCTGAATGTCAATCACCTCAGCATTCATACCAGTGGCCTGCATGCAGATCCATCGAACTACCGGGCACTTATCTCCGGAATATCATTTGATGAAAAAAGTGGTTTGGTATTGAAAAAACTTTCTGCCGGCGTAGAGTATAATTCATCAGGCATTTCGATGAAGAACCTGGTGATCCTGACAAATCGTTCAGAGATAAAGAATCAGACCTTTATTCAGTACCGGTCGTTGAGTGATATGAAAAAACATCCGGGAGACATACAAACAAACCTGGAATTTGATCATGCACGGATTGCTGTAAAAGATGTTTTAATTTTTGTTCCCTCACTGGAAGATCCCTTAAAAGACAATCAGAACGCCGTTCTGAATTTAAATGGCAAGGTCACCGGACAATTGAAGAAACTTCAAATTCCATATCTCGAAATCGGAGGGGTGGGAAATACTTCCCTGGCCGCTTCCGGAACGATCAACGGACTGCCGGATGCAAAAAAAGCCTTTTATGATATCAGCATTTCCAGATTAAAAACATCCAGAACGGATTTATATCGTATGATTCCGGAAAAATCGTTTCCTCAAAATCTGCGCATCCCGGAAAGCATTTCTGTAAATGGAAAATTCAGAGGCACGACGAACAGCTTTTTTGTACAGCTGCACACTGAAACAAGTAATGGTGTTGCCGATGTTCGCGGAACGCTGGATCTGAACCACAAGACCTACGACCTGGTTGCCAGCACGCGTTCCGTGGATCTGGGATATATATTAAAACAGGATAGTCTGCTGGGTAAAATCACGCTGAATGCTACGGCTAAAGGCTCTGGTTTTGAACCGAAAAAAATGAACAGTGTCTTCCATGTAAACCTGGGCGAAGCGGTAATAAAGTCTTATACCTATAAGGGTCTGTTATTGGATGCCAACCTGCAAAATGGAAACGGAAAGATTCAGTCATCTATGAAAGATCCGAATCTGACCTATGAATTGAATGCTGAAACTGCTTTTTTAGAGAAATATCCTTCACTGAAGTTAACGTTACAGCTGGATACATTAAATGCGCAGGCACTGCATCTGATGGACAGTCTCCAGTTGCATCTGATGGTTGACGCTGATTTCAAATCAACCAATCCGGATGCATTACAGGGTCATTTGGAGATCAGTGATATAGGTGTTACAGCCAGTTCACAATCACTGCATACAGATTCTGTTCTTTTACTTGCGCAACATACGGATACCGGTCAACTGATTCAGCTTCATTCCGAAGCAGCTGATATAGACTGGTCAGGACAGTATAAACTGACACAGGTGACCGAGTCATTCAAACATTTTATAAATAATTATTATAAAATAAAAGTTTCCATGCCCGACAGCACGGAACCCGAACAATGGGAGATGGCTTTGCGGCTAAGGCCTTCTCCGATTGTACTGGTGGCAATGCCTTCGCTGAAAGGAACAGACAGTTTAACCGGAAGTATCCGGTATAACAGTGCAAAAAAAAATCTAAATGTTCTCCTGCATGCGGATAAAATTCAGATGAATCAACAGGTAATACATCAATTTAATCTGACTGCCGATTCAAAAGATTCGGCATTGATGTATAATATCTCTGTTGCGGATGCAGGTCAGCCGGGTTTTCAATTATACCGCACCGCTGTTTATGGTTCGCTGGCACATAACAAACTATCGACCACCCTGCAGTTAAAAGACAAAAAAGCAAAAAATAAATATGTTCTCTCCGGTGCACTCTCTCAGGTAAACAATGGAGTAAAGTTTGTGTTCAGCCCGGATAGTTTGCTGCTGAATTATCAGCCATGGCAAATACCCGCTGACAATTTTATTCTTTATGATTCATCAGGTCTGATCGTTCGGAATTTCAAACTAAGCCACCAGGGAGAATCGATTAGCATTAATACAAACGGTGAAACCACGAAATCGCCGCTGGATGTGAGTTTTACGGACTTTAAGATTAAAACGATTACCCAATTTGCGGAACAGGATTCCCTGTTGGCAGATGGAACGATCAACGGAAAGGCTGAAGTGAAGGATCTGTTTACAAAGCCTCTGTTTACTTCCGATCTTACCATCGATTCTCTTTCCATAGAAAAAGATACGCTGGGGACGCTGACCGTAAAAGTTAACAATGAGCAGTTGAATGCTTATGCTGCCCATATCGTTTTAAAAGGACATGATAACGATATTCAGGTAGATGGAAAATATTTTTCCGACGAGAGCAAAATGGATATGGATGTTAAATTAAATCAGCTTAACCTGGAATCTTTCAGAGGACTTGCCCAATCGCAGGTGAGAAAAATGAAGGGTTATCTCAAAGGTAATTTACATGCCAGCGGAAATCTTGATAAGCCTGTTTTAAAAGGTACGCTGCATTTTGATCATGCTACCCTGACTCCTGCCATTACGGGAGAAGACCTGCACCTTTCTGACGACAAAATCAATTTCGATGAAGGAGGTTTTGACTTCGACAATTTCGTTATGCAGGACTCTGCCGGTAATAAAGCTACCCTGGATGGAAACGTATATACCAACGACTTTAAATATTATAAGTTCGATATCTCCTTCAGTGCACAGAATTTCCGGGCGGTAAATGCGCCTAAAGAACCTAACAGAATGTTTTATGGGAAATTGAATCTGAATGCTGACATTGACGTGACGGGAGACATGAATTTACCAAAGGTGACAACCTATCTGAGAGTGAATAAGAATACTGATTTCTATGTAATCCTTCCCAGCGATGATCCGGAAGTGGTTGACCGGGAAGGCGTGGTTCTCTTTACCAGTAAAAACAGAAAGGTTGATTCCAGCCAGCTGAAACATTTATTGGACTCTCTGAGCGCTAATGCAAAACTGAAGGGCATGGACCTGGCTGCCACCATTGAAACAGACAGCAGTGCTCAGTTTACTTTAATCATTGATGAAAGAAATGGAGACGCACTCGCTTTGCGGGGCAGGGCTGAATTGGTTGGTGGAATAGATAAAAGCGGAAAAGTCAGCCTGACCGGAAATTACGAACTGGTCAATGGTTCCTATAATCTTACATTGAGCGTACTGCACCGGAAATTCGATATTCAGAGAGGAAGTGTCATTACGTGGACCGGCGATCCCAGAACAGCCAATATTGACATCACCGCCATTTACTATGTGAATACACCACCGATAGACCTTATGGCAGATCAGTTGTCCAGCACCACTGATCAAAACCGGTATAAACAAAAATTACCCTTCCAGGTGAAATTGAATATGACCGGTGAATTGATGAAGCCAATCATCAAATTTGATATAGCCCTGCCGGACAATCTGCTGGCTCTTTGGCCCGATGTGGATCTGAAACTGCAGCAAATGCGTACCGATGAAGCAGAAATCAACAAACAGGTTTTTGCTCTCCTGCTCCTGGGCCGGTTTATTCAGCAAAACCCTTTTCAATCGGCAGGGGCTCCCACCGATGCAGGCACGATTGCCAGGCAGAGTGCAAGCAAACTTTTGAGCGATCAGTTAAACCAGCTGGCGGGCTCCCTGATAAAAGGTGTTGATGTGACTTTTGATATGAATTCAGATCAGGACTATTCGTCGGGAACAGCAACCAACCAAACAGATCTGAATGTTAAGGTATCGAAAAGTCTGTTCGATGATCGTATTCGTGTTACAGTGGGGAGCGATTTTCAATTGGAGCAAACGAATCCGGGTCAGAATGCTTCCACTATTGCGGGGGACGTGAGTGTCGATTACAAATTGAGTAAGGATGGCCGTTATATGTTAAGGGTTTACCGGAATGATCAATACCAGACGGTTGTTCAGGGACAGGTGGTTGAAACCGGTGTAAGCTTTATACTGACTTTCGACTATAACAAATTCCGCGAGTTGTTTCAGAATAAAAAAGAACCTGCTCCCATGCAGCCCAAGCGTCACAAACCGGCCACTCCGGCTACAGATAAACAATCAACAACAGCAAACCCACCTGCAAAATGAGTAAAATTATTTTCAGAGTGATGTTTTTGGTTTTTTTGCCGGTTATGTTTTATTCCTGCAGTGAAACCAGCAGCCTGGAAGAAGGACAGTACCTGTACGATGGAGCAAAAATTAAAATCAAGGCGGATCCCAGACTTACAAGAAAAACGACAAAGTCACTGAAGCCGGAACTGGAAGCGTTACTCCGTCCGAAACCGAATGGCAGTTTTCTGGGCATTAAAGTAAAATTGCTGCTCTATAATTTTGCCGGCAAGCCAACGGGTAAGGGTTTGCGTTATCTTATCCGGGAAAAACTGGGTGAGCCGCCAGTGATTGCCCAATATAGTGTAATGGAAAAAAACAGGGCAGTCCTGCAAAACCGCCTGGAGAACCGGGGATTTTTTAAAGACACCGTAATCCTGGACACGGTATATAAGGGAAGAAAATTAAGCGCTATATATACGGCTGAAATCGGAAAACAGTATACCATAAATAATGTCGCGTATCCCATCCCGTTAGACTCAGCCGATACATTAAGCAGGGAAATACATGGGATGTTAAAACGATCGCTGCTAAAAAAAGGTGATCCCTACAATCTGGATGTTATAAAAAATGAACGGGTGCGCATTGATACGCGTCTGAAGCAAAAAGGCTTTTACTATTTCAATCCAACCGACCTGTTATTCAGGGTTGACTCCTCAGCAGGGGATCATCAGGTTGATATGACATTAATCATTAAAAAATCGGCTCCGCCCGAGGCCCACAAAATTTACCGGATCGGGGAGGTGGTCGTATATGCGGATTATGATGTTCATGTAGATACCAGTATGGATGTCAGCAACCTGCCCAAATATCAGGGATACACGATTGTTGATCCCAATAAAATGTTTAAACCACAGATCTTCACCCGTGCGTTAATATTCAAACCCGGTGATGTTTATAACAGGAAGGATCACGATCTGACCCTGAACCGGCTGATCAGCCTCGGGGTATATAAATTTGTCAAGATCCGGTTTGATGAAACAGATACGGCAAGAAAAATTCTGAACGCCTATTATTATCTGACACCGACGGAAAAAAAGTCAATACGTTTTGAAGTTTCCGGACTTACTCAGTCTGACAACGCCAATGGAGGACAGGTTTCCGTTAACTGGCGGAACAGAAATGTTTTCAGGGGAGCCGAGTTACTCACGAATACAGCCTATGTCGGATACCTGCGACAAAATCTTGGTCATGGACAATATACAAACACCTTTAAATTCGGCGACGATATCAGTTTGTTTGTACCGAGAATCATAGGGCCCATTCAATTTCAAACGAACAGCGGCTTTATTCCCAAAACAAAATTTTCGCTCGGATACGAATACTTCGAGCAAACGCAGGAATACACATTGAATTCGTTTAAGGCCACTGCTGGTTATGTATGGAAGGAAAGCATTACTAAAGAACATTCCCTCGATGTTTTCCGGGTAAACCTGGTGAATCCATATCATATTGATTCGCTTTATCAATTACAACTGGATACCAATGTCGTTTTGGCCCGAAGCCTCGAAAGGACATTTATCATCGGCCCAACCTACAATTTCAATTTTAATTCGAACCTGAAGCCGAACCGTAACAGGAATAATTTTTATTTCAATGGCAATATTGACTGGTCCGCCAATATTATGGGTCTGGCTTCAGACGCGAATGTTGAAAAAACCGGTGTGCAAAAGAAAATATTCAATGTTCCGTTCTCACAATATATCCGCGGAGAGATCGATTTTCGTCATTACCTGAGTTTTTCAAAAACGACTATACTGGCCAGTCGCCTGACCGGAGGTATTGGCTATGCCTGGGGCAACAGTTCAACCATGCCCTTTGTAAAAGAGTTTTTTGCGGGGGGTGCCAATGATATTCGTGCCTTCCGGTCAAGATCACTTGGTCCCGGTACATATTATGCCGGCAACCGCGACACTGCTTTCATAGCCGATCAGCCCGGTGATATCAAAATAGAGGCGAACACAGAAATCAGGTTTAAGATCGCTTCTGTTTTCCATTGGGCATTTTTCGCGGATGCCGGCAATATCTGGACATTACGATATGACAGCTCCCGTGTAGGATCTCAGTTTGGCAGTAACTGGCTCAATCAGATTGGCGTTGGCATCGGCACCGGTCTCCGCTTGGATATCTCCATCCTGTTGATTCGCCTGGATCTGGGAATTCCCGTTCGCGAACCCTGGATTACGCAGGGAAGTAAATGGGTTTTTGATACGAAAAATACTGTTTTGAATTTTGCGATAGGATATCCTTTTAGCTAAGCTTAAAGCCCAAAGCCCAAAACTAGTATGGTAAATGTAGAAGAGTATGAATGTATAATTCGAAATGGAGAAAGGAAATGACAATGTGTATACGTAATGTCGATTTGCATATCCAGACGATTATCAAGAACTAACACCACATTTTCAATTGTCATTTTCAAATTCAATTTCCACTTTTATACATTCTTTACAATTACACATTTACCACACTAGTTTTAGGCTTTGGGCGTTGGGCTTAAAGAGCTACTTTCTTAATCCCCGAGAAAAGAGACTTCCACATCAGGTTGAACATCGACCGGTGAATATCTCTGGTATAGTCGACATTACCAACGCGCATTTTATCATGCTTTGGATTTGAATCCTTTAGCAGTACACCGGCCGCGAGAGTGGGAAGAAATTTTTGTTTGTATTTGTTTTTATCCTCGTCTTTTTTCAAAAGTTTTATTTTCAGATCCTCATATTTTATAAGCACGGTTCCCCGCGCTTTCGTGTTGGTTGCATCCATCTTATATTGTAACGAGTTGATTTTCCCTTTTTCGAGTTCGGCCAGGGCCATGGGTTTTAATAAAGGGTTTAACGTATTGGCCGGCATTTCGTCAAGCTTTGCATCTAATTGAAAACGACCCAGGCGGTCATTTAAACGCATGTTGATATTTGCCGTAAAAGCCGTGGCATTCAGAAAGGAGGATTCAAAATGAAGTCGCATCTGATTGTTTTTCCGGATAGAGTCCGGTATATTAGTTACATTCTTTAAAGATGCATTCACATGAAAGAAGGCAACCTTACCGCTGCTGTCTGACTTTTCATTTTTCTCCTTGTATTCAATATAGGAGTTCCTGAAAATTATCTTCCGGATATAAAGCGGAAGAGACAATCGCATAATCGCCTCCTGTGGATAATCATGTGTTCGGTCAATGGAATCATGTGGTACCGATTTATCCCTGAAGATCCGGAAGGATGCGTCATGTCAGGATCAGACTGTCTGCTACGATTTCCTGCCGAAGCAATGACTGCCGGTTGAGCTGAATCAGGTCCATACTGCCGATAACGATATTGAACCTGTCTTTAGAGTATTTATTGGCTTTTACAAATTCTGTTTCAGATTGGGAAGGGATCAATCTGATCTGATCTGTATGCAGCAGGCTGGTCTGACTGTTATAATCGAGACCGGATATTTTAAAATTATAGACTTTATTTTTTGCCGGTATTTCCAACTGATTGCAATGAACGGCCTGATCATTTGAAAATAGCATCCGGCTGCTGTCATTCTTTGTCACACTATCGATCGCGATGCCTGCAAACCGGATACTGAGGCCCTGGGCCTTACAACGAATATTTTTTGAATCTTTATCAACCAGTGTCAGACGGGCGTTTTCAAGCACCACGCTGTCAGCGGTAATACTATTTAATTTACCCAATAGCTGCCGGTACTGTTCTGAAGCAAGAATGGTTTTAAAATCCGGTTGTTTTTCACTCTTGCTCTTGCCCATACGAATTTCAATTTCTGCATTTTGAATGCGGATAATATGGGCGCTGATTTCCTTGTTCAACAGAGCCTTGGGTGTCTTTACACCTGAAATCATCAATTTGGGTATCCTGATGTAAAACAGTGATTGCGGAGCTTTTTTCTCTTCAATGAGTTGTTGATATATAAGACTGTCCGGCATCATTACCACTTCTTCAGCTGAAATATTTCCCAGGGCTTCGTCTATGACGAGGTGCTGGTAACTGAGCTGGTAAAGGCCTTTTGATTTACCGGTAACAAGATTGTCGAGTTTTCTGTTAACGAGCCGGTATTTATAGCTTCTCCAGATAAAAAAGCCAATAGTGAGAATGATCAGCAATATGCCGGATAAAATGTAAAAAAGCCTTGATCGATGGAGAGTCCTTTTTTCAGCCATTTACTGGAAAATTGAAAATGAATGATTTGAAAACCATTTGAGAAATAAATTGTTGCAGCAGACATTTTCAACGGATTTTATGCTGATGAAATAATAATGAAATGGCCGTTCATTTGATTTTTATGCTGATAAAATAACTAATGAAATGGCCGTTAGTTTGAAAATGAGGATTGGGAAGGATGTTTCACTTCACCCGGAATCTTTTGATAAGCCAGACCTTCTTCATGATGGACAGATGGAACCAACGGAAAATTTTATTCTTTACCTGGTTCAATATCGCTTTTGATGAAGTTTTGACAGGCGCAGTTTCAACATATTCCGCATGGGACATTTGTACTTTGATCAGAACGGTCTCGTTGTACCGGGCCTGTTGTTTAACGTTCTCATGCAGACAATCTGCGTTGTTTATTTCTTCCGGATCATTTACCAGGAAGGCCTTGCCAAGAATTTTCAGATAATAGTCCCGTCCTTTTCTGAAAAAATCCAGTTTTACCGGGAATGTTTTGTCGAAAGCATGAATCAGTTGTGAGGGCTTTGGAATGACAAACCATAACTGACCCAGTTCATCCGCCTGAAGCACTTTGATAACACAACTGGGTATTTTCAAAACTGCGTCACTTAAAGAAAAAAATAAAGCGTTTTCGAGATCCATTACTTTTTCCTCGATGAATGTTAGTGGAAGGTATCCGGACATATTTTCGTTTCGTATAAATGTTCAAAAGCGGTACCAGAAAATTTGGCGTAACGCTGACCGGGAAACCTCCATTAAATAATTTGTAATCAGCACTTAGCGAAAATAGATTAGATTGCCAGTTGCAGTAAAATCGCCGGGGAAAGTCTAAATACGAGTAAAGAATTCCCCAACAATTGCACTTTTTAGCATTCAACGGAAATAAAGCTCTGGCATGAAATTGCAATGAAAGAAATATCAAATATTATGCAGGCCAATTTCTTAAAAAAATCATGGCGGATATTGATAAGAAGCTTTAATCATTTTATTGACTTGAACGGGTTAAAATTAAGCGCTGCCCTTTCATATTACGCCGTGTTTTCCATTGCTCCGCTTTTAATTGTTATTATATCACTGGCTGCTGTATTATATGGCCGCGACGCGGTGGAGGGCAGGGTATACCACCAGATCAGCGGTCTGGTAGGAAGTAATGCGGCATTGCAGATCCAGGATATTATCCGGAATACGCAGAATTCCAGTCATGGTAAACTGGGAGGGCTGATCGGAACGATCATTCTGATCATCGGCGCTTCGGGCGTTTTTTCAGAAATTCAAAGCTCAATAAATTATCTGTGGTCCATTCCGACTCCAAAGAAAAAGGTCTTCCTGATGGCTATTTTAAGGAGATTAATTTCACTGTCATTATTAATCGGTGTTGCTTTTCTGCTCCTGGTTTCACTCACAGTAAATGCATTACTGGATATTCTGAGTGATCGCCTGAAGGAACTGTTCAGTGATTCATTGCTGAATGTTTTTTATTTAGTCAACCTCGGCCTGATATTATTTGTAATCAGTACGATGTTCATGCTGATTTTTAAGATTTTGCCGGATTCCACCATTTCCTGGAAAAATGCGTTTATTGGTGCGCTGGTCACTTCGGCCCTTTTCCTGATCGGGAAATTCATCATTGGATTTTACCTGGGGCATTCAAAAATCGGCGCTACTTTCGGCACAACCGCTTCTATCGTAATTTTGATGTTGTGGATATATTATTCTTCTATCATTTTATATTTCGGCGCCTGCTATACGGCAGCCCTGGCAGACGCGCGGGGGCATCCCATCCGCGGACGCAAATCAAATGAACCGGAGCCGGTTGAGGCTCGTGCTTGAGGCTTTAAGCTTAACGCCTGCTACCGGCAGGCAGGCGTTAAGCATTAAGCCAGGAATAATGAGAAACTAAGCTGTTTTTTGTTAAGATAATATTTGATCATTTTATAAAATCCGTCTTTCTGATTTGAAAGTTAACATTACACCCATTCAGGAATTCATTTCCCAGCTGCGTATTTCGTTTCTGGGTGACGACCTGATGCATAAATACGACGACGAGAAGGCGCCGATACGTTCCGAACTTTTTAGTCTGGAACAATTGGAGAGTTATGCCCGCACACTTGCGAAGAGCCACCAGCTGACCGTTGACAAGCCATCCGAACAGTTACTGAAAAGGCTGGCAGAAAATGAAGAAATCCTGCTGGAAGTGCATAACCTGCTCACTGCTTCCGTAAAAGAAAATAAAAGGATCACACCGGCCGGCGAATGGTTGCTCGACAATTTTTATCTCATCGAGGAACAGATCTATACAGGCAAAAAACATTTACCAAAGGGATATAGCAAGGGACTGCCGCAGTTGGCCAAGGGCCCCTCAGCCGGATTACCGCGCGTATACGACCTGGCTGTCGAGCTGATTGCGCATAGCGATGGACGTGTGGATCTGAAAAGCCTGAATAGCTTTACAGCTGCTTATCAGCTGGAGTCAGAGTTGAAATTGGGAGAACTATGGGCCATTCCGATCATGCTGCGCCTTGCACTGATTGAAAACCTGCGCAGACTGGCAGCCCTGATTGCGAAGAACCGGATCAATAAAAATCTTGCGGATTACTGGGCTGATCAGATGACAGAAACGGCTGAGAAAGATCCGAAAAGTCTGATCCTTGTCATTGCCGACATGGCACGATACGGACCACCGATGGAAAGTTCTTTTGTCGCAGAACTTACCAGGCGACTGGTCGGTAAGGGAGCGGCATTTTCCTTACCCATCAGCTGGATTGAACAAAGACTTTCAGAAAAAGGAATGACGAGTGATGAACTGGTGCACGTTGAGAATCAGAAACAGGCGGCGGATCAGGTTTCCATCAGTAACAGCATTGGCAGTCTTCGCTTTTTAAGCAGTAACAACTGGCGGGACTATGTAGAAAATATAAGTGTTGTAGAAAATATTCTTAAAATAGAAGATTCCGGAATCTATCCCCTGATGGATTTTCATACCAGGGATGAATACAGGCATAGTGTTGAAAGAATCGCGAAAGCCAGTCTCAACGCTGAATCCTTTATCGCGCAGATGGCTCTTACAAAAGCAAATGAAGGTCTTATCGCCAGACCCGACTATCCCCGGGCGGGTCATATCGGTTATTATCTTATTGGAAAAGGAACCAAACAATTGATCAGGGATTCAGAAGCGCATTTTTCTTTTGGTGAAAGACTTGTCGGTTTCTTTAAAAAAATTCCACTGCTGCTCTACGTTGGATCTTCATTGCTGGTGGCGGCCGTGATGGTCGGTACCCTGATCATCAGGGCATGGGAAGACGGCTTCAGAGATCCATGGATTCTGTCGCTGATCGCTTTTGTGTGCCTGATTGGTTGCAGCCAGTTGTCGATATCCCTGATCAATTGGATCAGTACACTGATCATTCGTCCTTTAATTCTTCCAAGGATGGATTTTTCAGAAGGCATCCCCGAAAGTTCGCGTACACTGGTCGTGATACCATCCATGTTCAATGATTCGAAAGAACTGGAAGATCTGATAGAAAACCTGGAAGTTCGTTTCCTGGCAAACCGGGGTCCCAACATACACTTCGCCCTTCTGACGGATTTCAAGGATTCGAAACAGGAATCCTTGCCCGGCGAACAGGAATTATTAAGTACAGCCAGAACCCGGATCGAAGAACTGAATAACAAGTACGGGAAAACCAACAATGAAATATTTTTTATTTTTCACCGGCCACGGAAATACAATGCGAAAGAGAAAGTGTGGATGGGTTATGAACGAAAAAGAGGGAAGCTTGCTGAAATGAACGCGTTACTCCGGGGATCCGGAAGTGAAAAGTTCATCATGATTGTAGCTGATTCTTCCGTGTTTGAACAAATAAAATACGTTATTACTCTCGACACCGATACCCACCTGCCCAGAGATGCCGCATGGAAGATTACAGGCACGATGGCGCATCCCATGAATCATCCGTTTTATAGTGATAAGAAACAACGGGTAACAGAAGGCTACGGCATCCTGCAGCCCAGAGTGGCCGTGAGCCAGCCTTCCAATGAAAGCACACCCTTTGCGCGAATGCATGGTAATGAACCCGGCATTGATCCCTATACACGTGCCATTTCGGATGTGTACCAGGATCTGTTCGGGGAAGGATCTTTTATCGGCAAAGGTATTTATGACGTGGATGCATTTGAAAAGGCGATTGGTGAACGCTTCCCTGAGAACCGGATACTGAGTCATGATTTGCTGGAGGGCAGTTATGCCCGGTGTGGATTGCTGAGTGATGTCCAGTTGTATGAAGCATATCCGGTCCGGTATGATGTTGACATGAAACGCAGGCATCGCTGGATCCGGGGCGACTGGCAAATTGCATCCTGGATGCTTCCCTGGGTGCCGGGTCCTTCAAAAAGAATCCGGAGAAATCCTATTTCTCCATTATCAAAATGGAAAATATTTGATAACATCCGCCGCAGCCTGTTACCGATTGCATTGTTGGCCATGTTACTTTTTGGCTGGGTCTATTCACACTCTCCGGTTTTTTGGACGCTGGCTGTTCTGAGCATATTGTTGTTGAATTCAGCGATCAGTTTTTTCTGGGAAGTCTGGCAAAAACCGGAAGACGTTCATGTGCTGCCGCATATTGTAATGAGTTTTCATTACACGATCCAGCATTTTCTGGGTCAGTTATTCCTGCTAATTACAATCCCTTATGAGGCCTTTGTGTATGCAGATGCGATCTGGAGAACGAACTGGCGAATGATTTTAAGTCACCGGCACCTGCTTCAATGGAACCCATCCCAAAATCTGATGGGCCGCGCGAACAAAAATTTATTTCAGACATATGTTGAAATGTGGTTCCCGGTTCTGCTGGCCATTGGTGTTTTTGAATGGTTAGAATTCAGACAGTCCGAGGGTATCGGTATTAGTATTCCTTTTCTGATTGCCTGGATGATGTCGCCTGCCATCGCCTGGAAAATCAGCCTGCCGGATAAGAGCAAAAAAGTTGACCTGAATGAAAACGAAAAATTATTCCTCAACAAACTGGCGCGTAAAACCTGGGCCTTTTTTGAAACATTTGTCGTGGCCGGTGATAACTGGCTTCCGCCGGATAACTATCAGGAAAGTCCCGTTGAACGTATCGCTCATCGCACATCACCCACAAATATCGGTCTGTCGCTGCTGTCCAATCTGACGGCTTTTGATTTTGGATATATACCCATGCAGGTTTTGCTGGTCAGGGTCTCGAATACAATGCAAACCCTGCAAAAGATGGAACAGTACAGGGGACATTTTTATAATTGGTATGATACCCAAAGTCTGTTACCGCTTCCTCCGAATTATATTTCTACTGTTGATAGCGGAAATATGGCGGGCCACCTCATCACATTAAAACAGGGTCTTCTGATGCTGGCCGACAAACCGGTCATCACAGACCAGATGTATAAAGGATTGCAGGTTACACTGGAAATATTAAAGGATAAGATGGGAAGCCGGAAGGGAACCGAAATATTAGATCAACAAATTTCCGCTGCTCTTGCAAAAGATAACCGGTCGGTTCAGGAATTATATAAAGAATTGCAATCGTTATTAAAAGAAGCAGAAACACTGACCGGATTATTCAATGATGATTCCGAATCAGCCTGGTGGGCCGATGCATTTGCAAACCAGGTAAGGGATGCTTTCAACGATGTAAACGAATCCTATCCCTGGCTCACCATCCCGGATTTTCCTGACCGGTTCAAAACGCTTGAGGAATCTGTATCGCGTCTTTTGACTTTGCAGGAACTGGCCATGCTCGAAATTTCCCTGCTTCCCCAGGTACATATATTTGATGAAGAAGATTTAGATGCTGATGAAAAATCCTGGCTGGAAACATTCCGCAGGCAGCTGATAGAAACCAGCCGGCGGGCAAAAGAAAGATTACTCAGTATTCAATCACTGAGCAGGCTCTGTGAAGAATTCGCGGATTTGCAATTTGATTTTCTGTATGATAAATCGCAAAGACTCTTAGCAATTGGATACAATGTGACGGATCATCGCAGAGACAATGGATTTTATGATCTGCTCGCTTCGGAATCCAGGCTGACGATTTTCCTGGGTATTGCACAGGGAAAACTTCAACAGGACACATGGTTTGCCCTGGGTCGTCAGCTGACCAATCCCGGTACTTCTCCGGTTCTTGTTTCCTGGAGCGGTTCCATGTTTGAATATCTGATGCCTCAGTTGGTGATGCCCAACTTTGACAATACACTGCTTGATCAAACGAATAAATCTGTAGTACAGAAACAAATTGAATACGGCAAAAAAAGAAATGTTCCATGGGGTGTTTCAGAATCGGGATACAACCTGGTGGATGTAAATCTGAATTATCAATACCGTGCGTTTGGTGTTCCCGGCCTTGGATTGAAACGAGGGCTGGGAGAGGATCTTGTGATTGCACCCTATGCGACCGTCATGGCACTGATGGTGCTTCCGGAACAGGCGACAGAAAATCTGATGGATCTGGAAAAAGACGGATTTGGAGGAAGGTATGGTATGTATGAGGCGGTTGACTATACGCCGGCCCGGTTAACCCGTGGTCAGTCACATGCGATCGTGAGATCATTTATGGCTCATCACCAGGGCATGTCCTTTCTTTCTGTCTCGTATCTGCTGCATGACAAGCCCATGCAAAAGCGGTTTGAAAATGAAGCACAATTCAAAGCCATTATGCTCCTGTTGCAGGAACGTGTTCCGCATGCAACAGAATTTTATTCTCCGACCGTTCACGTATCCGATACCAGCGTAACAGAGCAGGAAGTGCAGATGCGCATTATCCGTACGCCTTCCACAGCATTGCCGGAAATCCAGATGCTGTCTAACGGTCGCTATTATGCGATGGTTACAAACTCCGGCAGCGGATACAGTCGCTGGAGGGATATTGCGGTTACGCGCTGGCGTGAAGACGCGACCATTGACAACACGGGCATCTTTTGTTATATCAGGGATCTCGATAATGAAAGCAGCTGGTCCGCAGCATTCCAGCCTTCGCTCAAAACAGCCGAATCGTATGAAGTCGTTTTTTCACAGGGGCGTGCTGAATTCAGACGTCTGGAACAAAACTTTGAAACCCATACCGAAATTGTGGTTTCTTCAGAAGATGATGTGGAAATGCGGCGCGTGCATATCAGTAATCGAAGCCGCAGAAAAAGAACGCTTGAAGTGACCAGTTATGCCGAAGTAGTGCTTACTACTGCCGCTGCCGATGCAGCCCATCCGGCTTTCAGCAATCTGTTTGTTCAGACAGAGATCCTTCCGCAGCGTGATGCAATCCTTTGCACGCGCAGACCGAGAGGTGCGGGAGATCCGCAGCCATGGATGTTCCATCTGATGAAAGTGCATAATGCGACAGACATCAGGGATGTTTCTTTTGAAACGGATCGTTCCATATTTATCGGAAGAACACGCACTATCCATGAGCCGGATGCATTGAATAAGAATCAGCCGCTCTCCAATTCCCATGGCGCCGTACTCGATCCGATTGTTGCCATACGGTATCGGTTTACAATCGAAGCGCACGACGCTGTTACGGTTGATATGGTTTTTGGTATGGCGGAAAATAAAGAAGCCTGTACATCACTGGTAGAAAAATATCAGGACAGACCATTGACGGACCGTGCCTTTGAACTTGCCTGGACACATAGCCAGGTTGTACTGCGTCAGATCAATGCAACGGAAGCGGATGCGCAATTGTATTCTAAACTTGCGAGCTCCGTCATATTTGCCAATCCTGCTTTGAGGGCGGATGCATCGGTCATCATTAGAAATCGCCGGGGTCAGAGCGCACTATGGAGTTATTCCATTTCCGGGGATCTGCCGATTGTGCTTTTACAGATCCAGGACATTGCCAACATGGAGCTGGCGCGCCAGATGGTGCAGGCACATGCCTATTGGCGTTTGAAAGGATTGATGGTTGATCTGGTGATCTGGAATGAAGATTTTGGCGGATACCGGCAGGCACTGCAAAATGAATTACTGAGTCTGATTTCGCCCGGAATCATCACGGATGTGAAGGATAAACCAGGGGGCATATTTATCCGCTCCGGTGAACAGGTATCACAGGAAGACCGCGTTTTATTCCAGGCGGTATCACGGATCATACTGTCGGATACTTTTGGGACACTGGATGATCAGGTTAAACGCAGAAGCAAAGTGAAACCGGTGATCCCTTATTTTACGCCAACGAAATTTTATGCTTCGCAGGAATCTTCACTGGAACAACCCAAGGACCTGGTGTTTTTTAATGGAATCGGAGGATTTACCGCAGACGGATCTGCATACCATATCCTGACCAGCGCAGATAAACCGACGCCGGCTCCCTGGTGTAATGTAATTGCAAACCCTTTGTTTGGAACGGTTATTTCCGAGAGCGGACAATCCTATAGCTGGATGGAAAATGCCCATGAATACCGGTTAACACCCTGGAACAATGATTCCATTTCGGATCTCTGCGGAGAAGCATTTTATATACGCGATGAGGAAAGCGGGAAGTACTGGTCGCCGGCTCTTCTGCCAACACCGGGAAAATCAGGATATCAAACTATTCATGGATTTGGGTACAGCGAATTTCATTTTGCCGAAGATGGAATTTTTTCTTCCATGACGGTATTTGTCGATCTCGAAGATCCGGTTAAATACATCCTCTTTAAAATAAAAAATGCATCCGGAAGGATGAGAAAATTATCGGTCACCGGTTATGTGGAATGGGTGCTGGGCGATCTCAGGCCAAAAACAGCTATGCAGATTACTACGGAAATCAATCCGGAAACCGGTGTATTACTTGCGGGAAATGCTTACAATAGTGATTTCGGAAGTTATATCAGCTTCTTTGATGTAGATGATAATTCAAAAACATTTACGAGTGACCGCACAGAATTTCTGGGAAGAAACGGAACGTATAAAAATCCGGAAGCCATGGGAAAGGCTAAACTGTCCGGAAGAGTCGGTGCTTCGCAGGATGCCTGTGCTGTACTGCAATCGGCGATGGATCTAACCGATACGGAAGAACGAACACTTGTATTCAGACTGGGTGCAGGGAAAGATCAGTATAGTGCCGTGCAGACAGCAAAAAAGGTCAGAGGCTCCATTAATGCGAACGAAGCGCTGACAAGAGTAAAAGAATTCTGGAAGAAAACACTTTCTGCAGTGAAAGTGGAAACTCCGGATCCGGCTATCAATTTCCTGTTTAACGGATGGCTGAATTATCAAACCATCGCGTCGCGTATTTGGGGAAGAAGTGGTTTTTATCAATCGGGTGGTGCTTTCGGTTTCCGCGATCAGCTACAGGATGTACTGTCATTACTGCATTCAAGACCGGACCTGGTAAAACAACAAATTCTGTTAAGTGCATCCAGGCAATTTCGTGAAGGCGATGTGCAGCACTGGTGGCATCCGCCCATGGGCAGGGGTGTGCGCACAACCTGTTCAGATGATTATTTGTGGCTTCCTTATGTTGTTTCACGGTATGTGAAACATACAGGTGACGATACGATTCTGGATGAAAGCGTAAAATTTATTGAAGGCAGACTGCTGAATCCCGGAGAGGAATCCAACTACGAATTGCCGGGCGTTTCAAATCAGTCGCAGAGTTTGTACGAACATTGCAAACTGTCCATTCAGCATGGGCTTCATTTTGGATCACATGGATTACCATTGATCGGATCCGGCGACTGGAACGACGGAATGGACAAAGTGGGAAATGAAGGAAGGGGCGAAAGTGTATGGCTCGCTTTCTTTTTATATGATGTTCTGACCCGCTTTCAGGAAGTTGCCCATACAAGGAAGGATCTTGAACTTGCGGAACAATTGCAGAAGGAATCCCTTCAGCTCAGGAAGAATATTGAAGCAAATGGATGGGACGGAAGCTGGTATCTGCGTGCATATTTTGATGACGGAACTCCGCTGGGATCATCGAAAAACCAGGAATGTAAAATTGATTCCATACCACAAAGCTGGTCCGTTATTTCCGGAGCAGGCAATACGTCTCATAGCCGGACAGCCATGCAATCGGCATATGATCACCTGGTGAAAAAAGATATCTCTGTGATTCAATTATTCAATCCGCCGTTTGACCATGCTGTTCCAAACCCCGGATATATCAAGGGCTATCTTCCCGGTGTTCGCGAGAACGGGGGACAGTATACGCATGCTGCAGTCTGGCTTATCATGGCCTCTGCCGCATTGGAAGACAAACAGCGTACATACGAACTGATCCAGATGGTCAATCCGCTGAACCACGGATCTACTGCCGCAGGTATAAAAAAATACAAAACAGAACCTTATGTAATCGCCGCCGATGTGTACGCGGTAGAGAACCATGAAGGAATGGGCGGATGGACCTGGTATACCGGCTCGGCAGGCTGGATGTATCAATTGCTTGCGGAATCCTTTTTTGGACTAAGCAGAACCGGAAACAGGCTCACCATAAAACCCTGCATACCTGATAGCTGGAATTCATTTAAGATCAAATACATTTTCGTTGACACAGAATATCATCTGTATTTTGACAGAAATGATGCTGCGGAAGAAATGACCATTTCTCTGGACGGCGTCAGCCAAAATTCCAATGATGTGTTATTGCTGAATGACCAGACGGTGCATGATCTGAAAATAACGCTACCGGTTTTAAGCGTAAAGCTTAAAGCGCAAAGCGTAAAGCAGTTTTAAGCATTTTGAGCTTAAAGCGCAAGGCGTAAGGCAATTTTGAAAGTGTGGAAAAGGTTAAGTTAGATGGTCCGCTGAAATACAAAATACAAACGCACTCTTATTAAACGCTTTAAGCTTTGCGCTTTACGCCTTAAGCTTAAGAAGCTTTTTTCTTTTTTGTAGAAAGACTTTCTTTTAACTGATCCATCAGATCCTTCGATTTGCTATGCACAACCCGGAGAGGGGCTGGCTGAAGTTTTTTGCCTTTGGCCTTGGCATGAATCACCTTTAACAGCTCAGCAGAATAAGTGTCCTTAAATTTTGAAATATCAAATTTTGAGGATAATTGATCGATCAGTGCGATCGCCATTTTCATTTCAGCAGGTGAAACGGTGGATTTTGCCGGGATATCGAGTTCGTTCATTTCCCTGATCTCCTGTTCAAAACGAATTCCCTGTAAGAGAATGGCATTCTCCATGGGTTTCAGCACGCAGAGTGATTCCTTGGTTCTCATCACAAAATTACCAACGCCCACTTTGCCCGTTTTTTTCAATGCCTCCCGGAGAAGCGCATACGCTTTCACCCCGGATTTCTGCGGTTCCAGATAATAGGGCGTTTCATAAAATATACTCTGAATTTCACTCTCCTTTACAAATTCCACGATCTCGATGATCTTTGATTTTTCGGGACTCGCCTTTTGGAAATCCTCGTCGTCCAGAATGATGTACTTACCGTTATAATCATAAGCCTTCACAATATTTTCCCAACTAACCTCCCGGCCACTGTCCTCGTTGACTCTTTTAAAACGGATTTTTGCGTGATCTTTTTTATCCAGCATATCAAGGTCCAGGTTGCTGTCCTGAGTGGCACTGAAGATCCGGACGGGTATATTCACCAGTCCAAAACCAATGGCTCCTGTCCATATTGCGCGCATATTTTTATGTTTATTTAAATTAAACTCTAAAAATCTTGCCAATCACGCCAAACGCTTAACGCCTAACGCTTAACGCCATCTTAAACAGTCATTAGAAGTAATCTTCAGAAAATGAATCTCAATGACCAATCAAGATATTATACCAGGAAGCGTTGAGCGTTACGCTTTATGCGTTAGGCTTAATTGAGATATTTATTCAGATCCGTCAAACTGATGGGTTTTTCCCATATTCTGACTGATGACGACTTGCCTGAGAAATTTTGATCATACTTGTAAGCGCTGATCAGGTTAATGCGTGTGTTAGGATAATGCTGGCAGATAAACTCGGTTTTTTCCCATCCAAGCCCGTCCGGTAAATTGTTGTCGAGAAAAATGATGTCCGGTTTGATCTTTTCAAGGCTTTTCATTCCTTCTTCCAGGGTATGAAAAATATGCACTTCATAATTCTTCCTGATGAAATAATTTTTCATCAACAGACAAAAATCTGTTTCGTCATCAATTATGAGCACTCGTTCAATGGAATTAGTCTGATTTGCCATTCAGTATTTTACACGTATAAAAACGGAGATTATTGTAGGGGCATTCAAATATAACAACTGTTTGTAAAATTTATTTGATTAGTTAAGAGTTTTTAGTGTAGAAAATGATCTACATCAAAAGACCATCCTTTAAGGAATTGATAAAATCATCGGGTATTGAAGGCTGGCATGAAATTGCTACTACCTTATTATAATTATATTAATCAACCTATAATTTATTTTATGAGTAGTTTATTGTATCTCATTGCAGTCATCCTGATCATCGGCTGGATACTCGGGTTTTTTGTATATAGCGCAGGTGGTTTAATTCATATTCTGTTGATCATTGCAATTATTGCCCTGGTATTAGGGGTGATCAGAAGGGCGTGAATGAATCATTTGCCATAAAATGCTCATCCGCCTGCCGGATGAGCATTTTACATTCAACCTTTTTTCACCATTAAATATTATTTTATGAATATCATAGAAACGATACAGAAAAATCTTGGATTCGACACTTTGAAGAAAATAGATCCGAACACCCAGGAAACGGTGGGAGCGGATACCGCCGTGGGTAACAGCGCCGTTGCGCAGGCCGGGATCCCTGCCATTTTGCTTGGCATATACAATAAGTTAGAAGAGAATCCTGACCTGAATCTTTTAGGTGCTGAAAAAGGCAATTTATTGGAAAATATCTTCGGCAAATCCACGGAAGAGGTCGTCAATAAAATAGAAAATTATTCAAAAATGAGGGATAAGCATATTGCCCAGCAGCTGGAACATATTGCTTCAGAATCCCTACGTGTTGTTAAAGAGGGAATCGGAAATTCCACCGATGAAAATCATATAAGAAAATTTGTCGCAAAGAATAAACCGGATATACTTCTGTACCTGCCACCTTCCCTGGAATTAGGATCCATTTTAAAAAATAATAATCTGGATGACAGGACGGGCAAAATGGAAGGACCCGTTTCTACATTCATGCATAAAGTGGAGAAATCATTTAATACTTCCAATTAGAGCGTAAAGCTTAAAGCGTAAAGCGTAAAGCAATCATTGGCGACGTATTCATCCATATCCTATATATTTTTATCTCAGGTACCGTGATAAGAATATGGTATATGTAGCTAAGAATATGGTTATGGGGTAAGAATGTGGTCTGTAAAAAGAATACGGTTCTGTGATAAGAACGGTTATGCGTTTTCCGAAGAAGAAGGAATGTTTTCCGATTAAGAAGGAATGTTCAGGCTTTTGAATTCTTTACTCGCTGGACTTTGAACTTAAGAACTTGCGTTGAGCTTTTGGATTGCCTTACACGCTGGACTTTGAACTTAAGAACCTGCGTTAGGCTTTGGGCTTTTAGCTTTACGCTTAAAAAGCCGGTCGATAATTCCTCCGGCTTTTTCTTTTATTTTTTCTGCATTCTGAGAAATCAATCCTGCCATTCCCCACTGTATAGCTTTACCCACTGTTTTTCCGACAAAGCCAGTGGATTTGCCCAATATGAGTTTTCGGCTCAGCAGCCCCGAACCCAGCCCGATCAGGGCATTCAACAGTTCTCCTTTATGCTCACTTGAAAATACCGAACGTAGTCCATTCTTTACCAGGTTGAACGGTTGAAGATCTTCTGCGACAGCATGGAAAGTTTCTTCGATATCTCTTCTCTGAGCCGCTGCTTTTAATTCAAGTGCAGCAATGGCTTCCGCCAGTTCCTACAGAATTTGTGATTGTTTTTTTCATCGGGGTTATTTCAGCATTTTACTGATCAGTTCATTGGCAATTGGAGTCTTGATCCACTTCTCCCTTTTGACGTAAATGACCAGCAAGACGATGGCATAAAATCCGCCCATGATAAAAAACCCATAATGATATGCACCGAGCATTTTACCTAAAAAGAGCGCAATTGCAAGACTGATAAAAAGTATCAACAGGAATGAAACGATCAGCATAGAGACTGTAACGACTACGGTCGATAAAACATCGGCCGATTTATCAATGGTTTTTAGTCTGGTTAGTTCAATTTTCGTTTCGAGATAATCTTTCGACTTATCTATCAGCGTCTTAATAGATTCGGTGTAGGTCATATGTATTTATTAAGCTAAGATACCTACTTTAGAATACCCTGCACCCTTCCCTGCAATTGATCTACAAATTCACCAAATTTTCCCTTTAAATCATCCGTCAGCTTATTTCCTTTTTTCAGGAATTTCTGGCTTGCTTCACGACCCTTTTTTGTATTCAGGATAATGGCGATTGAAACACCGGCGGCGATTCCGGTTAGTATTCCCGCGACAATTTTTTTATTAGTCATAAAGTTAATTTACCAATCTTATTCGAAAATCAGGCCATATTAAGCCCAAAGCCCAAAGCTTAAAGCCTAAAACCTCTTTTTAGAATCTTGTAAGCAGTTGAAATGAATTGCAATTTATATTACATTAAGCTACTTCACGAAATTAGCTTTAGGCTTTGGGCTTTAGGCCTTAGGCTTGTATGGGGACTTATTTCTACGGTTAATCCTGATAGTTCAAGTTAGGGTCTTAAAATGCAGGGGCATGATCTTCCTACTAAGTGCAATACAAAATATTATAATGGATACTGCTGAAAGTCAAATGCCCGCCTGGGTACCCTTTAAATCGACCATCCAGGGTGCCGGCGATTTCTTCATGTTTTATATTCGGTTCATGAAAGAGACATTTAAACGTCCTTTCGAATGGAGAGAATTCCTTGTACAGTGTTATAAAATGGGAAATAAATCACTTCCTCTGGTACTCATCACTGCCTTTATCATGGGTTTGGTGTTAACACTTCAAACCAGGCCATCTCTTGTAAACTTTGGCGCTGAAGCTTTATTACCCGGCATGGTCTCCGTATCCGTTATCAAGGAGATCGGACCGGTTATAACCGCCATCATATGTGCTGGTAAAATCGGCAGTCGTATAGGGGCAGAACTAGGGTCCATGAAAGTTACGGAGCAGATTGATGCCATGGAAGTTTCTGCCATCAATCCATTTCGTTTTCTTGTTGTTACCCGTGTACTGGCAGCGACCTGTATGCTTCCTGTGCTGGTGGTTTTCGCAGATACAATTTCTATTTTTTCTTCCTACCTGGCGTATAATATTCATGGGGATATGTCCCTGACCAGTTATTTCAACGCGGCGCTTTCCAAGCTGGACTGGATTGATATTATACCTTCTATCATCAAATCTGTTTTATTCGGTACGGCAATCGGTTTGATCGGATGTTATAAAGGTTTCACTGTAGAGGGAGGAACAGCCAGCGTGGGTACTGCTGCGAATTCTTCAGTGGTCACTGCTTCACTGGCGATATTCTTTATTGACATGATTACGGTGCAGGTAACGGATATATTATAAAAACGGAGAATTGATGGAGATTGAAAACATAGTCAGGATAAAAGGTCTGAGCAAATCATTTAAGGAAAAACATATTCTTAAAGACATAAACCTTGACATACACAAAGCTGAAAACGTTGTTGTACTGGGTAAGTCCGGATCCGGTAAGTCTACACTGATTAAATGTATGATTGGATTGATGGAGCCGGATGAAGGTGAGATCTGCATTTTTGGACAGGACATGGCGCAGATCGATTATGATGAACTTAACAGGTTTCGTACACGCATCGGGTTTCTTTTTCAGAGTGGCGCTCTCTATGATTCCATGACGGTATATGAGAACCTGGCCTTCCCCCTGCGCCACCATAAAAAAGAAATGGGAAAGGAAAAACTGGATCAACTGATTCATGAAGTGTTGGATAATGTAGGTCTGCCGGAGGCTGGAGACATGATGCCGGCTGAACTCTCCGGTGGAATGAGTAAACGGATCGGACTGGCACGCACGCTGATTTTAAAACCGGAAATCATGTTATATGATGAACCGACGACTGGACTGGACACAGCAACGGCGAAGGAGATCAGCCAGTTGATTCTTGATTTGCAGCGGAAATATAAAATTTCGTCCCTGATCATCACGCATGATATCTCTTGTGCAAAGATGGTGGCTGACCGCGTGGTGATGTTAAAAGAGGGTGTTATAATCGCCGAAGGTTCTTACGATGATATGGAAAACAATCATGATGAATGGATTAAATCTTTTTTCTCTTAAAATATTAAACGTGAACATATGAAATCTAGCGGCAGGCTTAAATGGAAACTCGGATTATTTATCGTGGTGGGCCTGGTGCTCCTGGTATTTGGATTATTTTTTATTGGAAAGCAGAAGAATCTTTTTGTTTCTGTATTCCCGATAAAGGCGGTATTTAATAACGTGAGTGGCTTGAAAGTGGGCAATAACGTGCGTTTTGGCGGCATCGCTGTAGGGACTGTAGATGGCATTCAGCTATTGAATGATACTTCGGTGCAGGTAAATATGAATATCAAATCCGAGGTTAGGAAATTTATTAAACAGGATGCCAGCGCCAGTATCGGATCAGATGGTCTCGTGGGTGACCGGGTGGTATTAATATCTCCGGGTTCTATGAATCGTGAACCTGTAAAAGACAATGAAATACTGGTTTCGCGCGCGCCTGTGGAAACAGAACAAATCATGGCCGGTTTAAAAACATCCGCTGACAATGCAGCTATTATTACGCAACAGCTGGCGGAAATTGCCAATAAAGTAAACCACGGCCATGGCATTATTGCCAGACTGTTGGGTGACACCAGTATGGGTAATAACCTGCATGCAACGATGGTTAATCTGAAGAAAGGTTCAGCCGGACTAAATGAAAATATGGAAGCGGCCAAACATAACTTCCTGCTTAAAGGCTATTTTAAAAAGAAGAAAAAAGAAGAGGATAAGAAGAAAAAAGAACTGGAAGACCAGAAGCAGAATGCCGATGATAAGAAAAAGGAAGATCAGGAAAAGAAGCAGTCTGGTAAAGAAACCTCCGATAAATAGAAAAAGGGCTAAAAAAGTTGTGAAGAAACTCAGATAACGAGAAAAAGGGCTAAAAAAGTTGTAGAGAAACCTCCGATAAATAGAAAAATGGCTAAAAAAGTTGTGAATTGTTTGTCTTACCTTATTTAAAATTCCCCATTTTGGGGAAATAATTCCCCCAAAACTGTTGTTTTTGATAAAAAATAGCTATTTTCAAGGGGAATATTTTTGGTGTTTTATTTGTTTTTATAAGTGAAACCAAAGACACCCGCATGCTTAACCAGGTTCAGTCGCAAAAGTTACAGCATAAGATTCTTCCCCATCACATCGCATTACTCAATCTTTTACACCTGGATTCATTGAGTCTGGAACAGAGAATTGAAGACGAAATCAATGAAAACCCGGCGTTGGAAGAAAGCAGTAATCCCGATGACGCCCTGAATGATAAATTCAATAAAGAAACGGTTCAGGATTTTCAAAATTGGGAAGAATACGGGTATGATGATATTCCTGACTATAAAACGGAATATGAAAATTACCTGCCGTCGGATAAAATGCCGGACCGCCAGATTGCGGAAAACGTTGATTTCAGGGAAGAATTGAAAAAACAATACAGATTTGTGGAGCTGGATGAGAAGAAATATAAACTGGCTGATTTTATTATCGATTCTTTAAATGAGAGCGGATTTCTGACACATGATCTGGATACGATTGCCGAAGAAATTTCTTTTAAACAGAATATCTGGATTCACGGCGAAGAACTTGAGCCGCTGCTGAAAAATATTCAGGAACTCGATCCGCTGGGTTGTGGTTCGCGGGACCTGGGAGAGTTTTTTCTGATACAGCTAAATAAGCTAAATAACAGGAGGCCTATTTACTCTACGGCCATTGAATTGGTCAGGGATCATTTCACTGATCTGCATGCCTGTAATATTGAAAAAATAAGAAGGGATATGAAGATGAGGGACGGTGAAGTAAAGGAAGTGCTGCAAATACTCGCATCCCTGAAAACCCGGCCTTTCACAGGTTCTACAAATACCATTCAGGTCAACAATACGGTTTTTCCGGATTTTATAATTACAGTTGAAGCGGATGAAGTGTTTGTGACCCTGGCAAGGCAGCGTTCAGCATCATTGCATGTGAACCAGACCTGGGCAGAAACCGTGCATCAGATGGACAATGATAAAACAACAGACCGCGGGACCCGTCAATATATGCGCAGCAAACTGGCGTCGGCGCAATGGTTTATCAAAGCCATTCGGGAGAGGGAATCCAATATGCTAAAAGTGATCAAGGCAATTGTTCAGTTCCAGTCTGAATATTTCAAATATGGAGATACGATGCAGTTGCAACCGATGGTATTAAAAAATATAGCAGAAATAGTTGGTCTTGATATTTCGACAGTGTCCAGGATCACCTGTAATAAATATGCGGATACACCTTTTGGAATGATCCTGCTCAAAGACTTGTTCACGGAAGGTTTAACGAATAAAGAAGGAACAATTATCAGTAATAAAGTAATTCAGACCATCGTGGAGGAAGTGGTTGAGAAAGAAGATAAAAAGAAACCTTACACAGATCAGCAACTGGCTGATATATTATCCGGTAAGGGTTATATCGTAGCACGCAGAACCATTGCGAAATACAGGGATCAGTTAAATATTCCTGTGGCCCAGATGAGAGCATTATTCAATTAGTTCATTTTTACCAAAGCTATTTTTGAATTACAAAATTTGATGTTTATGAAAAAAATTCTAGTGATTGATGATGACAGAGATATTTGCCTTCTGCTCAACCGGTTTCTAACCCGTCGTGGTTACGAAGTAATTGAAATGTATACGGGCAAGAAAGCACTCGTATGGCTGGATTCGAATCAACCCAACCTGGTGATGTGTGATTACCGGCTGGGGGATATGGACGCGATGGAGATGCTGACGAGTATCAAAAACAGATATTCCGAGGTGCCGGTTATCATCATTACAGGATACAGCGACATGCGCACCGCCGTGAAAGTGATGAAAATGGGCGCGTACGATTATATTACAAAACCTTTATTGCCGGATGAAATTATACATACCATTCAGCAGGCTATTGATCATAGTGAAAACAGCAGTGCCCGTCCTGCAACAAAAACAAAAACGACAGTACCCGACAAGCCTGTCCCGGAAACAGCCGGAGTCACCTATTCCGGAAAATATATATTTGGGGATTCAGAAGCGTTCCGTAAAATATTGAAGCAGATTGCCCTGGTAGCACCCACCAGCTACAGCGTCATTATCTACGGCGAAACAGGCAGCGGAAAGGAATCATTCGCCCAGGAAATTCATAAACGCAGTAAGCGCAGCAGTAAAACTTTTATAGCCATTGACTGCGGAGCGCTTTCAAAGGAACTGGCAGCCAGTGAACTATTTGGTCATGAAAAAGGCGCTTTTACCGGCGCATTAAATCAGAAGATCGGATGCTTTGAACTGGCAAATGGAGGAACCATTTTCCTGGATGAAGTAGCCAATCTGCCATATGATGTACAGGTATCTTTATTACGCGTGGTGCAGGAAAGAAAAATGAGAAGGGTGGGCGGTGTCAAGGATATTGACCTGGATGTGCGGATACTGATAGCCAGCAATGAATTGTTATGGAATGCCACCCGGTCAGGAAAATTCCGCGAAGATCTTTATCATCGCTTCAATGAATTCTCCATTGAAATTCCCCCTTTGCGCGAACGCAGGGATGATATCATGTTATTTGCCACTCATTTTCTCCATACCACCAATGAGGAACTTGGGAAAAAATGTAAAAGGCTTTGAACCAGATGTGGAAGAAATTTTAAAAAAATACGTATGGTTCGGCAATCTGCGCGAATTAAAAAATGTTATCAAAAGGGCAACCCTGCTTACAGAAGGAGATTTTATAGAATCCAGGACCCTTCCTTTTGAAATTTCAAATTACGATAAGCTCCAGTTTTCTGAACAGGCTCCGGGGATCATGGGAACAGGTTCCCTGCCCGGAACGGATGCAAAACCTGGTGCTAACGGGAAAATAAATCTGAGTGAAAGTTCGCTGAAGGAAGCCAGCATCGATGCCGAATACGAAATGATACTTCAGGCATTGAAAGAATCTAATTACAATAAAAGTAAGGCAGCACAGCTTTTGAAAATCGACCGGAAAACGCTGTATAATAAAATGACTTTGTATGAGGAAATGAAAAATCATTAAATCCATGTATCCGACTGAAATAAATACCCATAACCAACGCCCGTCCATGAGCTCTGAAAATTTGCCCGTCAAAATTCTTATCGTTGACGATGATGAGGAAGATTTTTTTCTCACCAGCCAGTATATTAAAAAGATACGGGGTAAGGAATTTATTATCGACTGGTGTTATCGTTATAATGACGCGCTGGAAGCCATCGTGAAAGCCCGGTATGATATATATTTTATCGATTATTATCTGGGTGCCCAGACCGGCCTGGAATTGATGAAGGAAGCGCTGGAACAAAACTGCGAACAACCCCTGATATTACTGACCGGTATGGGGAACCAGAAAATAGATCTTGAAGCGATGCAGGCAGGGGCTTATGATTATCTGGTGAAACTGGAGCTCAATACCGAAAAAATCGAAAGGTGTATCCGTTACTCTCTGGAAAGAGCAACCTCTCTTAAAATTCTTCGTTCCAATGAAAGAAAATTCAGAAGCATTTTTGAAAGGTCAAAAGATGCAGTGTTCCTGACGGATGAATCTCTTGTTTTTAAAGATCTGAATGACATTACCGTGAGCATGTTGGGTTATTCCAGGGAGGAATTGATGAACATGAACCTGCTACATTTTTTTACGAAACCCCAGCAGGCGGAAGAGATAGTCAAATTATTAAAGTCTGAAGGTAATGTGGAGGATATTGAAGTGGAGCTGGTCAGCCAAAACAGTGACGTTCTGCAATCGGTTCTTTCTCTCTCCATGGAAATGGATGCCGACGATAACTTATATGTACAGGGCATCATACATGATATTACCAATCTCAAGCGTGCCGAAAAAGCAACATTGCAGGCAGAGAAACTGGGCGCTGCCAACCGGCTGGTAAGAGCGCTGGCGCATGAAGTAAGAAATCCGCTGAACAATATCAATCTGTCGGTGGAACAACTGGCACAGGAAAACCTGGGAGATACCGGCACCGTATATATGGATATCATCAGCCGGAATTCCAAGAGAATAAATGATCTGATCACCGAGCTTTTGTTGTCCTCTTCGCTTCCGCCTGAAAATGTCCGGGAAAAGAGAGCACTTCAGAGTATTCTGGATGAATCGATCGCTACCATCATCGACCGGATTACGCTTAAAAAAGTAAACTGGAAAGTGGCTTACCCCAGTGAACCCGCTTATATCATGGCAGATCCGCTGAAATTAAAGATTGCCTTTACAAATATCATCATCAATGCCATTGAGGCAATGAACGAGAACAAGGGCGAACTGGACATTTCCATCACCAGCCAGAACGGCCATCACCTGGTGTCCATCAAAGACAATGGTTCAGGAATCAGTAAAGAAACTCTTCCACACTTATTCGAACCATATTTTACTTTCAAAAGAAACGGCCTGGGCCTGGGCCTGGCTACCACACTCAATATCATTCAATCGCATAAAGGATCGATTGACGTGCAGACCGGGGTGAATCAGGGATCGAACTTTATTCTTAAAGTTTGAGAGGGCGTAACTTTTCACTAACACACTAACTATAGCACAAGTATGGAAGTATGGAAGAATGGAAGTATGGAAGTAAAGTGATTTAGTTTTTTAGTGGGGTGATTTCCTTCGTAAATCTGCGTGATTTCCTCTTTTTCATACCTTATTTAAATGAATCAGATTTAGCAACCAAATCTATCTGATCATGCAAGAGGGACCCATTGTAAAGAAATCGTTCGCCTTTTCGGTTTCCATTATTTCATTATTGTGAATATCTGGACAACAAAAGAAAATTTATAATATCCGAAGCAATTATCAAGATCGGGTACTTCGATAGGTGCAAATGTTTACGAAGCGCAGTATTCAGAAAGCAGACTAGATTTCATTCATAAGATGAAAATTGCATTGAAAGAGGCAAATGAGACTTTTTACTGGCTCTCTTTATGTGAAAAAATAGATGGATTACCTATAAAACAGGAAATACTAGATGAAATAAAAGAAATCAAGCTGATACTCTCCAAAATAATTGTCACAGGTAAAAAAAATCTCACTAAAGACTAAAATACTGTACTTCCATACTTCCATTCTTCCATACTTCCATACTTAGTGAGTTAGTGAGTGCGTTAGTCGGGTTAACTGTCTTTCAGTATCTTCAGAAGAACCTTCTCCGACGGTGTCAATCCAAAACTTTCTTCCGTCATTTCGATCTGGTCAAGGCAGCGCGCGTATTTTGAAAAATTATTTTCTTCATACAAACGAAGCAAACCCGGATGAACATAATATTTTTTGCAGATAGATCGGGAATTCCCGAGTTTTTTGCTGACCGAATCAAGCACGGCAACAATATTTTTCTTTCTTTCCGCCTCCGTTATTACATCCGATAAAGTACATAATGTTTCCAGTGCGTGTACGGATCCGGCCCAGGTTCTGAAGTCCTTGGCACTGAAATCTTTTCCGGTGGATTTCTTTATATATTCATTCACCATACCGGATTCAATGATCCGCCGGCTTCCTGTTTCGTCGTAATACTGAAATAATTCTTTTCCCGGAATATCCTTGCATTGTTCCACCGTTCTCGCCAGTTTTTTATTTCTTAAGGTAATATCATGCTGGATTCCTTTTTTACCGCGAAAAGCAAAACGCATTTTGTCGCCGTTTATAGAGACATGCTTGTCTTTCAGGGTGGTTAATCCGTAAGAACCATAGAGCTTTTCGTAATTGCTGTTACCGATGCGTATATAGGTTCTTTCCATCAGGCTGATTACGGTGGCCAGCACTTTGTCCTGGTTCAGTTCCCTGATCCTCAGATCGGCTTCCAATTGCTCACGCAACCGGGGTAATAGTTTACCGAATTCATACAGGCGGTGGAATTTCGTCTCACTTCTTACATGCGCCCAAAGGCTATGATAGCGGTACTGTTTTCTCTTTCGGATATCCAGTCCCGTAGCCTGGATATGACCATTTTCCACCGGGCAGATCCAGACCTCCGTCCAGGCCGGCGGAATGGCCAGTTTTTTTATTCTTTTCAGCTCCTGGTGATCCTTCAGGGTCTGGTCTTCCATAATATAGGTAAAGCCTTTTCCCTTTTTGAGACGCTGAATCCCCGGCATATTATCCCGCACATAGATCAGATTTACGGCGTTGGCCGCCTTCTCATAGTCCTTATCGGCTTTGAGCAGCTCTTTATGGGAAAGGGTTAGGACCAGTTCGGCCATTTTTGTTTTTTTATTGATTTCGAATCTTGTGCCCCGGTTTTTTGAAATATCGGTATATGATTTGAATAATATTTCATGAAACCGGTACTACAACGTATAAAACCTGTTTATGGATATAAGGGATTTCAATTTTATGGATGGTATGGCCAAGACCGAGGTATTGGCCAGCGACGGGGTTTTCCTGGCCGAAAGGCATGATGGATGTTTTAGGATCAGCCTATACCAGGTAAACGATTTTTATGTTGAGATTTATTATCATAAGACCCGCTATTTTTATATCTGCATCCGCAGTTTCGAGGATTCGTCAGAGTTATACCCGTATTTACAGGATATTGATATCTCCGAGATCTATAAAGTGATATATAGTTTTCGCTGACAGATGGTATTATGATCTACAAAAAAAGATGTTTGGGAAAGAAATTCCACATCGCGATGAATAAATGTTAGAAATCAAACCAAAATTCTTTGGCAAATAAATTGAATAAACTATATCAGTCGTATGCATTAGTCTTAGGATAGGGAAACATGCAAAAAGTCCTGAAATCAATTCAGGACTTTTGTATTTTTATTATTCATCGCCCAATAAAATTGAAGGACGATTATGATCTTGATTGTGGACGATTCGCCGGAGAACATTTTTACCTTAAAGACATTACTGGAGTTGCACGCTTTTCCGACGGATTCTGCGTCCAGCGGAGAGGAAGCTCTTAAAAAAACATTGAGGAACTCCTATGCATTGATTATTCTGGATGTCCAGATGCCCGGCATGGACGGGTTTGAAGTGGCAGAAACCCTGTCCGGCAACAGCGCTACGAAAGATATTCCGATTATATTCCTTTCTGCCATTAACGTGGAAAAAAAATATATTACGAAAGGTTACTCCTCGGGCGGGATAGATTATGTTACCAAACCGATCGACCCGGATATCTTATTATTGAGGGTAAAAACATTTTACCGTTTATACGAACAGAACCGCGTGTTGAGTCAGATGCAGGACAGCCTGCGACTGGAAATCGAATTCCGGAAGGCTGCCCAAAAGGAGGCGCAGGCGGCTTCAAAGCGTAAGGATGAATTTATGAGCATAGCAAGTCATGAATTGAAAACACCACTGGCCAGTGTGAAGGCCTATGTTCAGTTGCTTGACCGTTCATTGGAAAAAGACGAAAGAGTAAAAGGATATCTCGACCGCACCCTGGCACAAATAAACAAATTGAACAGTCTGATTGTGGATCTGCTGGACACATCACGTATAGAAAACGGCAGACTGAAATTCAATGAATCGCTCTTTAATTTCAACAAACTAATAAATGAATCGGTCGAAATGATCGGTCATATTTATCCGGATTACAAGATTCGGGTAAGCGGGGAGAGCAATGTACTGGTAAGGGGTGATGAAACGCGTCTCGAGCAGGTGATACTGAACTATATGACCAATGCCATTAAATATTCTCCGGATATCAGGGAACTGGAGCTGCATTCGACCATTCAGAATAATTTTTTGATCGTAGTCAGTAAAAGATTTTGGGATCGGTATTCCAAAAGACAGTCAGGCAGATGTATTCCGCAAGTTTTATCGTGTGGAGGGTACGGCCCGGCGCTTTCAGGGGCTGGGTGTGGGCCTTTATATTTGCTTTGAAATCATACGGAGACATAATGGAAAATGCTGGCTCGAAAGTGAAGTCGGAAAAGGATCTACTTTCTATTTTTCTTTACCCATTGCTAACCCCATTGCAGAAAATTAAAAGGATTTTATTTTAATGAAACAATCGCTGACCCGCAACCTTGCCATCGGTTTTGGATTCTCTCTGTTGATCCTGCTTGGAAGTTCTGTTGCTTCCTTCTTCAGTATTCAAAACCTGTTAACCAGTTCACAATGGGTAAATCATACCTACGAAGTCATTTCAAACCTGAACGATGTGGTAGCGCCCATCCGTGAAGCCGAAACTTCGCAGCGTGGTTTTTTAATTACAAATGACCCCGTTTTCCTGGAACCCTTTCATGGATCTTTTGAACAATCCATTACAGCGCTGGAACATGTGAAAACGCTAACCGGTGATAATCCTGCACAGCAGGTACGATGTGACCTGCTTCGGGAACTGATCAATAAACGATTCAATAAAATGGAGGCGCTGATCAAATCCAAACAGGAGTCTAATACGATAGATCCAAAACAACTGACATCCGGAAAGGATTATATGGATTCCATTGTGTCGACAGTAAATGATTTGAAAAATGCAGAAAAAGAATTGCTGTCCTCCAGAACCAAAAATTTCGAAACGTTCTCCCGGGCTACGCCGATCATTATCGTATTATCTTCCATCATCGCCATTCTCATTGCCATCTTCTTTTTTCTCAGGGTCAGAAATGATATCAATCTTCGACTCAGGCTTCAGCGGGAATTGGAACAGAAGGATTTGGAAATCACCCGGCGTATTCAGACGGTCAGTAAAATTGCTGAAAGTATTTCTTCCGGGGACTACAGCACACGTATTAATGACGAGGAAAAGGATAATCTGGGAAGTTTATCTTCCGCACTGAATAAAATGGGAGCGTCCCTGGAATACTCTTTCAATAGTCTTTCAGACAAAGAATGGCTGCAAACAGGAGCCGCTTTAATCAGCGAAGCAGCCATTGGTGAGCAAACGGTTCAGCAGCTTTCTTCGAAAGCGCTCCAGGTGATAGCTAATTATACCGGAAGTTCTGTAGGCGCATTTTATTTGTATACAGGAAATAATCGTTTGAATTTTGAAGCGGGTTATGCATTTGTTCCGACTACTGACAGAAAAAATATTGCTATTGGAGACGGAATTATCGGAGAAGTGGCGGTCACCCACAAAGAAATCTTTCTGCCCGAAACCACAGGATCCCCGTTACAAATCAGTTACGCAACCGGCAGCCTTAAACCGGCCAGTATTTTTGGATTCCCGGTTTCATTTGAAAATAAACTGATTGGCGTTTTAGAACTAGGCAGTTTAAAAATCTATTCCGACAGAGATCTGCAATTTTTCCGGAATGCGGCAAATGTCATAGCGATTGCCATCAATATGGCTCAGAACCGGGAACGTATGCAGGAATTGCTTGAAGAGGTTCAGGCACAGTCGGAAGAATTGCAGGCCCAGCATAAAGAGCTTGAGATAGTGAATACAGAAATGGAAGCTCAAACAGAAAAACTGCAGGTATCTGAGGAAGAATTAAAAGTGCAACAGGAAGAACTGATGCAAACCAACCGGGAGCTCGAAGAGCGAAGCAAATTACTGGAAGAAAAAAATGAACTGATCGGACACAGGAATCGGGAAATCCAGAAAAAAGCAGAAGAGCTGGCACAGAGTACAAAATATAAATCCGAGTTTCTTGCGAATATGTCCCACGAACTTCGTACGCCTCTGAATTCAATTCTGTTACTATCCAGACTGATGGCGGAAAATAAAGATTCCACCTTGTCCAAAGAACAGGTGGAATATGCGCAGGTAATTCAAAGCTCCGGTAATGGCCTGCTGGAACTGATTGATGAAATTCTCGACCTCTCTAAAATTGAGGCAGGTAAAATGGACCTGGATTATTCATATGTTTCCTTCAAACAGGTCATGGATGATATGCGTATGTTATTCGAACCCCTGGCCCGCGAAAAAGGACTACAACTCGATTTCGAAACGGATACGGAAACGATCACGGAGATTGAAACAGATAAAATGCGACTCGAGCAGATTCTGAAAAATCTGCTTTCCAATGCATTTAAGTTTACAAATTCCGGAGGCATCAGCCTCCGGATTAAACCTGAGCCGCAATCCGGCGGACGTTTCATATTATTTGAAGTACAGGACAGCGGTATTGGTATTCCCGGGGATAAACAGGGATTGATTTTCGAGGCATTCCAGCAGGCCGACGGCTCTACCAAAAGAAAATACGGCGGCACGGGACTGGGACTTTCCATCAGCCGGGAACTAAGTTATTTACTAAAAGGCGATCTGTTTGTAAGCAGCAGGGAGGGAGAGGGAAGTGTTTTTACATTACGCATCCCTGTCAGCCAACAAATACAACCGGAGCCAGGCCGGGTCGTCATTCCAGCTGTCACAACTCCTTTACCCGTTCTGCCAAAGGAACCAGAACGTCCGGCTGGCAAACTTACCCTTACTGAAATTCCGAAAGCAATACCCGACGACCGTGAGGATATATTGCCGGGAGATAAAATCATATTGATCATAGAGGATGATACCCATTTTGCAACGGCCCTTTTAAATTATACCCGTAGTCAGCATTATAAAGCCATCGTCGCCGTGCGGGGCGATGAGGGAGTTCAACTCGCAAAAAAGTACAATCCCCTGGGTATTTTGCTGGATATCCAGCTGCCGGTTAAAAATGGATGGGAAGTGATGGAGGAATTGAAAAAAGATTCCGCTACGCGGCATATACCGGTACACATCATGTCTTCTTTCGAAGCAAAAAAAGAAAGCCTCACGCGTGGCGCCGTTGATTTTATCAACAAACCGGTGGCATTGGATCAGATGGCGGAAATATTCCGTAGAATAGAATCGGTGATCAATCACGAAAAAAGCAAGGTTCTGATCGTCGAGGAAAATCCAAAACACGCACAGGCACTCAGCTATTACCTGAGTAGCTACCAGGTGCAATCTTCCATTGCGAAATCCATACCTGAAAGTATACAGGCCCTTCAAAATAAAGACGTGAACTGTGTGATCCTAGACATGGGTTTGCCGGAAACGCGTACCTATGATAATCTGGAACAAATCAAATCAACCCCGGGATTTGAAAATATTCCGATTATTATTTTTACGGGAAAAAGTTTTTCAAGAACCGAAGAACAACGCATAAAACAATATGCGGATTCCATTGTGATTAAAACGGCTCATTCTTACCAGAGAATACTGGACGAAGTTTCCCTGTTTTTACATATCATGGATCAGCAGCAGAAAAATAAACCCACTAACGGCCTTGAAAGACTCGGATCACTGGATGAAGTACTGAAGAATAAAACGGTTTTACTCGCTGACGATGATGTGCGTAATATTTTCTCACTTACAAAAATTCTTGAGCAGCATAAGATGAAAATCATTCCCGCCATTGATGGGAAAGAGGCGCTTGAAAAAATGAATGCCCATCCGGATGTCGATATTGTACTGATGGATATGATGATGCCGGAAATGGATGGTTTTGAGAGTATTCGAAAGATCAGGCAGACCCCCGCTTTTAAAAATATTCCGATCATTGCGATTACAGCAAAAGCAATGAAGGGCGACCGGGAGAAATGCATACAGGCAGGAGCATCCGATTATATTTCAAAACCTGTTGATATGGATCAGCTGATTTCCCTGCTGCGCATTTGGTTATATGAAAAATAAAGAGGAATGTTCCTTCAGGATGAAGAATTACAGCTTTTGCTGAATGACATGATTGACCGGTATGGTTACGATTTTACCGGTTATTCAGAGGCATCCCTGAAACGAAGGATTGAACATTTCATGATCAATGATCATATCACGAATATTTCAAAACTCCGTTCTCTGATCGTTCAGAACCCTGACTATTTCAGGCACCTGGTGGAAGAAATAACGGTGAATGTTACGGAAATGCTCCGGGATCCGGTTTTCTATAAAACAATTCGGGAAGAAGTATTGCCGGCACTCGCCACCTATCCTTTCATTCGGATCTGGCATGCCGGATGTTCGACCGGAGAAGAAGTCTTTTCCATGGCCATCCTTTTAAAAGAAGCCGGGATCCTGCATAAGTCCCGGTTATATGCAACGGATATCAATCCGCAGGTGATCGAAAAAGCAAAAACCGGAATATTTCCCGCCAGCCAGATGCGGAAGTATTCGGAGAATTATATACAATCCGGCGGAAGTAATGATTTCTCTTCCTATTACTCCTCAAACTACAATCTGGCTAAATTCGATGAAAGCCTTTCTGAAAAAATGGTCTTTGCAACACATAACCTGGTTGCAGACTCATCATTCAATGAATTTCAACTTATTCTTTGCAGGAATACATTAATCTATTTTAATAAAAAACTACAGTCCCGGGTGCTGGAACTATTCGACCATAGTTTGGATTTACTGGGTTTTCTGGGACTCGGTTCAAAGGAATCGCTGCGGTTTTCAGGCATAGAATCTAAATTCCGGCAAATAATACCCGGACAAAAAATATGGCGGAAACAGAAGTAAATAAGGGAAAACTGGTTGTAATGGGCGGATCCTCAGGAAGTCTGCAGGTTATAATACATATACTGGGTTCTCTTCCCAAAGATTATCCAATACCGATTCTATTAATTATTCACCGGGCATATTCCATTGATACCATGCTGCTGGATCTGCTCGGTTTAAAATCAAATATTAAAGTGCGCGAGGTAGAAGAAAAGGACAAAATCCTTCCTTCCTGTGTTTACCTGGCACCGGCAGACTATCATGTGCTGATCGAAAATGATGAAACCTTTACTTTGGATTATTCTGAGAAATTAAATTTTAGCCGGCCCAGTATTGATGTAAGTTTTATTTCGGCTGCCGTGGTATACGGCAGAAACCTGACTGGTATTTTATTATCAGGCGCCAATGAAGATGGAGCTGAAGGTTTAAAGGAAATAAAAGAACAGGGTGGCCATACGATTATACAGCACCCTGATGAGGCAATTGTCAACTATATGCCATTGCGGGCAAGTTATAAATCCAGGATTGATGAAGTGCTAAATACGGAGGAAATTTCAGGTTACCTGATTTCTCTGATTCCCGCCTGACGATGAACGGCGACCGCTTTGGAGACGGTTGTTTCCAGTTCTTCAATCTCAAATGGTTTTTGCAGGTAAAATTCCGCACCGGCTTCTAATGCCAGATCTTCCACCCGGTCATTGGCGCTGAAGAAAATAACCGGTATTGATTTTAATTCCGGATTATTTTTCAGCAGTTGTGTTGCCTTCACACCACCTACGTCCGGAATCCAGTTGTCCATTAAAATAACATTGGGCGAAAATGACTTCACTTCATGAATGATATCGCTGCATTTATTTAAAGCCATGACGATAAAATTCTTCGATTTCAAAACAATACTACATACCTCCAGTAAATCAGTATCATCGTCAAAAATCATCACTCGGCCTGGCATTCGTAAATTTTTAGATAAACTCCGGGGAGGCAAAAATAACAACAAATCACACATTTCTTACCTTTGTTGACCATAATCAATACCCAATAAATGATCGGGATGAAAAGAACGGTTGTCCTGTTAAACCTGGCCCCTTGTTATTTCACAGCTTCTACCGCGCAAACTACGTATCATTCGGCCATCGGTCTCAGAATCGGTACCGGCTACTATGACTTGTTATCCGCCTCTTATAAAACATTATATACCGAGAGCGCCAGTGCCATTGAGCCCGATTTTGGCGTAAAGCGGGCTACTGACTATCACACAGGCTATTGCGTTCCGGTCGATACATCTTTTTAAGCTCATAAGGCGTAAAGCGTAAGGCTAAAGCCTTATCTGTCAACCTAAACAAATTAACAACTAACAACTAACAACTAACAATTGACAACTAGCGAGGATCAGTTTGAACGGATGAACGTCTGCATATTAGTGCCTACTTACAATAATGCAAAAACCCTGGCTCCTTTACTGGAAAACCTGCAGAGACTCAATGCATATATCATCGTAGTGAATGACGGATCTACCGATGAAACACAAAATATTCTCGACCATTATACCGGAATACATTCCATTTCCTATTCACCAAATAAAGGCAAAGGCATCGCGCTCAGGCGGGGATTCAGCGCCGCTGTCAGCCAGGGATACCAGTATGCTATTTCAATCGATTCAGATGGTCAGCATTTTGCCCGGGACATTCCTGCTTTTCTCGATTGTCTGGAAAAAAATCCGGGGGCACTGATCATTGGCGCCCGGAATATGGATCAGTCTTCCGTGCCGGGGAAAAGTAGTTTCGGACACCGGTTCTCCAATTTTTGGTTCAAGGTAGAAACAGGCGTCCGATTGCCCGATACACAATCCGGTTTTCGCCTGTATCCTGTTCAGCGATTACAGTCCATGACTTTTATAACCCGCCGTTTTGAATTTGAAATCGAAGTGATCGTGCGTTCCGCCTGGAATGGTATTCCGGTAACCTCCGTGCCGGTTTCCGTTTATTATGCACCTCCGGGCGAAAGGGTTTCACATTTCAGGCCCTTTGCTGATTTCACCCGGATCAGTATTCTTAATACTTTTCTGGTTTTTATCAGTTTTATTTATATCAGACCGAGGGACTTGCTGAGAAGGTTGTTCCTTAAACAAAAATGGAAAGAAGTATTTGTTGATGAACTTTTTGATCCTTCTCAAAGCAATCTTCGAAAATCTGTTTCTGTGGCATTTGGTATTTTTATGGGTATATTACCCATCTGGGGCTTTCAATTGGTATCAGCCATATTTCTTGCTGTTCTTTTAAGACTGAACAAAGGACTCGTCATTGTATTTGCTAATATCAGCATACCGCCCATGATTCCGCTGATCATATATGCCAGCTACCGTTTTGGGGCATTTTGGATGCCTGCCAATGCCCAGGTGATTTCCCTTACGAAAACACTGAGTTTATCAGCGATCCGTTATAACTTCAAACAATACCTGGCCGGCAGTATCAGCCTGGCAATAGCAGCCGGTTTGGTCACCGGATTGATCACTTATCTTTTGCTCCAATTATTCAGCAAAAAAAATCAGGCAGTCGTTTAATAATGGCGAACCTATTTCTTAATATCTATTCATATTTCGCATCTCACCGGAAAATATTTTTCACGGTATTCATTGCACTATTCGCGATAACCGGATTTTTTTCTCTGAAAATAAAACCGGAAGAAGATATTTCTAAAATTTTACCTAAAGACCGGCAGACTGAAAAGCTGAATCAGATTTTGCAAAATGCCCGGTTCGCGGATAAGATCGTGTTGATGGTCTCGATGAAGGATAGTTCACATGCATCCCCTGAAACGCAGGCAGCTTTTTCCGATTCATTTTCAGCCAGTCTCCGTAATCAATATCCCGGATTGATTCGTTCTGTTGATGAACGGGTTAGTGATAGCCTGGCACCGCAATTAATACAGATCGTAACGGATCACCTGCCGGTATTTCTGGAACCCGGGGACTATGCATCCATGGACAGCCTGGAAGATCCCGGAAAACTGAGGGAAATATTGTCGAAAGATCTCCGGACGCTTTCATCACCGGCCGGATTTGTAATGAAGTCTTTTATAACCCGGGATCCGGTTGGTATTGGAACTCCTGCATTTAGAAAAATCAGGCAGTTGCAGTACGATGAAAATTTTGATTTGTATGACGGACATATCATCAGCAGGGATGGCCGGTACATGCTGCTCTTTGTCAGTCCTGCATTCCCGGCAGATAACACGGGCAGGAATGGGCAGCTTCTGAATGGCATGGATCAGATTATTTCCAGGCTTCAGGCGAATGGATTTGAAAAGATCCAGGCAAATTACTTTGGGAGCGTCGCCGTTGCTGTCGGAAATGCACTGCAACTCAGAAGAGATTCCATACTGACGCTGAGCATTACAACTTTATTTTTGATTTTATTTATCAGCTGGTATTTTAAAAAGAAGAGAGCACCCTTCCTGATTCTGCTGCCCGTCTTGCTGGGCGCCTTATTTTCTTTGTCCATTATTTACTGGATCAAGGGAACCATCTCAGTTATTGCACTGGCAGCGGGATCCATCGTGCTGGGTATTGCGATTAATTACTCTTTACACGTATATAATCATTTCCGCCACCGCCGGGAATATGCGTTTGGTATTGGAGGACCTGACCTTCCCGCTGACCATCGGCGGGTTTACAACCATCGGGGGATTTCTTTGTCTGCAGTTTGTCCAGTCTGAAATTCTAAAGGACCTTGGTCTGTTCGCCGCATTCAGTCTCATTGGCGCTTCCCTGAGTTCACTTATTTTCCTGCCGCAACTGATCCCGCAGTCGGATTCGTATCGATCTGACGCTGTCAAAAGCGGGAGAGAATCCTGGATTCTTCGAATAGCAGATTATCATCCTGAAAAAAACAAATGGCTGATTGCCGTCATTTTTATTTTGACCCTTGTTTTTGCCTTTTTTGTAAATAAAGTTGGGTTCGACCAGGACATGATGCATATGAATTATATGTCCAAGGATTTGAAAAAGACAGAATCTACACTGGATAAAATCAATGCTTACAGTCTGCGTTCCGTTTACCTGGTTACCGAAGGCAAAAACCTGGAAGACGCGTTGAAACGACAGGAATCTGTGCATACGGCCATTGACGCGCTACAGAAAAAAAACATCGTTAAAAGATATACAGGCGTTTTTCAGTTGTTCCTTTCAGATTCCCTTCAAAAGGAAAGAATAAACTTCTGGAATAAATACTGGACAGATAAAAGGAAAACAACCCTCCTGGATAATTTAAAAAAAACAGGAGGACAGATGGGCTTCAGCTCATCTGCTTTTGATTCCTTTAGCCAGTTGCTGAGCCGGCAATACGACCCACTCAATCGTACGGAAACAAATAATCTGAGAACCGGATTCGCGAACGACTATATCATCGAAAAACCCGGCAATATTTCCCTGATCAGCCTGTTGAAAGTAGAACCGGAGGACAAAAAGCTGGTCTACCAGGCATTTTCTTCCGCTCCGGATGTGACGGTGATTGATAAACAATATCTGACTTCAAAGCTTCTCGACGTCGTAACGTCGGATTTCAACCAGATCGGCTGGATGGTTTCATTACTTGTATTTTTTGTATTGCTGCTTACCTACGGCAGAATTGAACTTGCCCTGGTATCGTTTATTCCGATGGTCATTGCATTTGTCTGGATACTGGGGATCATGGGAATCGCGGGATTGCAATTCAATATTGTAAATATCATTTTGTCAGCACTCATTTTCGGACTGGGAGATGACTATAGTCTCTTCATCATGGATGGCCTGCTGCAGGAATATAAAACAGGGAAAAAAAACCTGTCGAGTTATAAATCCTCCATCGTGCTGTCTGCTATAACCACACTGGCGGGTCTGGGTGTTTTAATTTTCGCACGGCATCCGGCACTTCGTTCAATTGCACTGATATCCATCACCGGCATTTTAAGTGTCGTTTTAATTGCACAGGTACTGATACCTTTTTTCTTTGATTTCCTTATCGGGAACAGGGTTAAAAAGAAACTCTTCCCCTGGACAGCTGGCGGACTGATAAAATCTATTTTCTCCCTGAGTTATTTTGCCATCGGAAGCTGGCTGGTTACCCTGCTTGGATTTATTATTTTGAAACTAAACCCGTTTGCGGGTAGACGTACGCGTTATTTTTACCATTGGGTTCTGTCACATTATACCTGGTCAGTTTTATATATCATGGGGAATGTGAAGAAGAAAGTCATCAATCCGCAAAACGAAGATTTCTCGAGGCCATGCGTTATGATTGCCAACCACCAGTCTTTCCTGGATATCCTGGTGATGACCATGCTCCATCCCAGGGTTATTTTACTGACGAATAACTGGGTTTGGAATTCCCCTGTGTTTGGCAAACTGGTCAGGCTGGCAGGTTACTATCCGGTTGCGCGTGGTATCGAAAACAGCATAGAATATATGGAATCGCAGGTGAAGGCCGGTTTTTCGATTGCCGTTTTTCCGGAGGGCACCCGATCACCCGACGAACAGGTCAGACGATTTCATAAAGGGGCTTTTTTTATTGCCGAAAAATTGGATCTGGATATATTGCCCATATTGATCCATGGAACAGGGTATACTATGTCCAAAAGTGATTTTTTACTGAAGGATGGTTTTGTCACGATAAAATATCTCCCGCGGGTAAAGACGGGTGATCTTTTTTTTGGCGTGGACTATGCAGAGAGAGCAAAATTTATGGGAAAATATTTCAGGCAGCAATATGAAAAGCTGAAAGAGGAATTGGAACAGCCACGTTTCTTTAAAGAACTGCTAATCTATAACTACATATATAAAGGTCCGGTACTCGAGTGGTACCTGCGTGTAAAAATTCGCCTGGAGAAAAACTACCAGGTATTTCATGATCTTTTACCAAAGCAGGGACGAATACTGGATATCGGTTGCGGATACGGATTCATGAGCTATATGCTTCATTTCTCTGCACCGGAACGGGACCTGATCGGATATGACTATGACGAAGAAAAAATAGCCGTGGCCAATCACTGTTTCAGCCGGGATACAAATATTCATTTTGTGAAGAAGGATGTGAATGAGCTTCATATTTCTGCAGCAGATGCGATTATTTTATCGGATACACTACACTATCTTCAGCCCAAACAGCAGGAGATTCTGATCCGGAAATGTATGGATGCCTTACGTCCGGGAGGTACACTGGTGATCCGCGATGGAGACCGGGATTTTAAGAAGAAGCATGAACGTACAAAATGGACGGAATTTTTCTCTACCCGCTTCTTCGCATTCAATAAAACCTCCGGGTTTCCGCTGCAATTCTTATCCGGAAATATGATCAGGGAACTTGCTGCGAGTCATCAGATGGAATGCCGGGATATGAATGATTCAGAATTTACATCCAACCGTCTTTTTGTTATCACCCATCAGGTAAATGCCTATGAAAAAGTTTGACGTACTGATTATCGGCACTGGTATGGGCGGGCTCGTCTGTGGTAATATTCTGGCAAAGCAGGGATACAGCGTATGCATGATTGAAAAAAACAAACAACTGGGTGGTTGCCTGCAGATATATGTGCGTAACAGGGTCATTTTCGATTCCGGTGTACACTATATCGGGGGATTGGATAAGGGACAAAATCTCTACCAGATTTTCAAGTGGCTGGGTCTGATGGACGAGTTGAAGCTGGAGAAAATGGATCCGGATTTCGACCGGATCATCCTGGATGACGATCAGAAGGAATATCGGTTCATGCAGGGGTACAATGCCTTCGAACAGGAATTGATCCGTGAATTTCCTGATGAAGAAAAAGCGATTCGCAAATACACCAAAACCATTCTTGAAATCTGCGATCGTTTTCCACTTTATCGTTTGCGTCTTTTGGGTGACGGAGAAAAACAGGAAGCCATGGGGATTTCTGCCAAAAAATTTATTGAATCTATTACGGATAATAAAAAACTTCGTGCCGTATTGGCTGGAAATAATATGCTCTATGCCGGAAGCGGAGAGGCCACGCCCTTTTATATACACGCACTGACCCTGAACAGTTATATTGAAAGCGCCTGGCGTTGTCTTGACGGTGGCTCGCAGATATCAAAAATACTTGCCCGGAACATCACAAATGCCGGAGGTCAGATTGTCAAAAACAGGGAAGTAAAAAAACTAAACGTAGAGGATGGTATTATCAAAACTGCGGAACTCAGTGACGGTTCTCTGATACGGGCTGATTATTTTGTATCGAATACGACGCCTGCAAACACCTTTCGTATGACGGAAACCAACCTGATCCGACCTGTTACAAGGAAAAGGATCGAAGCCATGCCCACTACGGTATCTTCATTTATCTTAAATATTGTTTTTAAAAAAGACCGGTTTCCCTATTTAAAACACAACTATTATTATCAGAAAGCAGGATCGGTTTGGGCGATGGACAAGTATGCAGAAAATGAATGGCCGCTCGGCTATGCATTATACTGCTCGCCTTCTGTAAAAAAGGAATTTGCCCGGGGGTTGACTATTTTTGCATATATGCGGTATGATGAAGTTCGATCCTGGGAAACCAGTTTTAACACCGTGTCCTCAAAACAAAACAGGGGAGCGGAATATGAAGCGTTTAAGGATAGAAAAACGGAACAATTACTGAATCGTGTGGAAGAAAAATTTCCCGGTTTAAGACAATCCATATTGCATACTTATACATCTACGCCGCTTACTTTCCGTGATTATATCGGAAATGAAGATGGTAATTTATATGGAACGGCTAAGGATTACCGTAACCCGGTGGGTACACTCATTTCTCCGAAAACCCGGATACCGAACCTTTTTCTTACGGGACAATACCTGAACCTGCACGGCATTCTCGGAACCGCTATCAGCGGTCTGATCACTTCCATTGCAGTAACGGGTAAAGATGATTTCATTGAAAAAATTAGAAATGCCTGAGACAAAGAAAAAAAGAAGTCTGTTCCTCCGGATACTCGCTGTTTTTGGCGTGTTCATACTATTGGGCATTCTGTATATCCTGATCGTTTCAAGAATAAGTCCTCCGAAAATTACCGATCAGACCGCAATGAGCTGGCAACGTGCAGAGCCGAGTCCCGGATTCTTTACGATAAAAAATAACTGGTTCAGAAAAAGTAAATCCGGATTATATGAACTATATGTGGAAGGGCAGCCCTTTGACCGCGGTATCGTGAATGGGAAATTATCAATGGAGCTGATCCAATTGCAGGAAGACTATTTCAGTGACCAGATCAACAAGATGGTGCCTTCAAAATTTTACCGCCATTTTTTAAAATACGTAATAGGATGGTTCAACCGGGATCTCGACAAATATGTTTCGGAAGAAGACAAAGAAGAGATTTATGGAATCTCCCAGTCTGCTTCTGATAAGTATGCTTATATCGGGAGTAACTATCAGCGTATCCTTAATTATCATGCAGCACATGATATTGGTCACGCTTTGCAAAATCTGGCCCTGGTAGGATGCACATCGTTTGGTACCTGGGGATCCAGATCGGCAGACAGTACGATGATCATCGGGAGAAATTTTGATTTTTATGTGGGCGATCATTTCTCCGAAAACAAAATCGTTTCATTCGAGAAACCGACAGAGGGTTTCAAATTCATGTATGTTACCTGGGGCGGATTTATTGGCGTGGTATCCGGAATGAATGAAAAGGGACTGACAGTCACCATCAACGCAGCGAAATCTGATATGCCTTCCGGTTCGGCTACACCGGTGTCACTGGTGGCGCGCGAGATACTTCAATATGCAGATAATATCAGCAGCGCCATGGCAATTGCCAAGAAAAGAAAAATGTTTGTATCGGAATCTTTTCTGATCGGTTCTGCTGAAGACAACAAAGCGGTTATCATTGAAAAAACACCCGATTCTATCGGATTGTATGATCCGGGAGGTAATGAGATCATATGCACCAATCATTTTCAGAGTCAGGAGCTTGGTAAGCTGAGATCAAATCAAATCCAGAAACGGCAATCTGCATCTGAGTATCGTTATCACCGGATGAAGGAATTGCTGGCCGCCGACAAAAAAAATACCGTACAGAAAACCGTCAACATTTTAAGGGACCGTGCAGGCCTGGAGAATACGGATATCGGAATGGGCAATGAAAAAGCAGTTAATCAGATGATCGCGCATCATTCCATTATTTTTGAGCCACAGAAAAAACGGGTCTGGGTTTCAACGGGACCCTGGCAGCTGGGCGAGTTTGTCTGTTACGATCTGGAAAAAGTATTTTCAATGAACGGAATGCAAACGGACAGGGAAATCATGGACAGCTCACTGAACCTGCCGGCCGACAGTTTCTTACTGACTGACCAGTTTCAGCTTTTCTTAAAATATCGCAGGTATAAAAAAGAACTGTTGGAAGGAAAAGAAATAAATCCTGACAGCCTGATCGCAACCAATCCAAATTATTATCAGGCTTATCAGCTGGCAGGAAATGAAATGTTTAAAGAGAAAAAATATGAAAAAGCCATTGACTATTACCGGCAGGCGCTTTCGAAGGAAATAGCCACGAAAACGGAGGAGAACGATATTAAAAACAGAATCAGCGCGTGTGAGGAGAAACATAATAAGCATAACGCTTAACGCCTAACGCCTAACGCCTAACGCCTAACGCATTTTTGTTAATATTACAAGATACTTTGAATGAACGTTACTAAAATTAATTTACAAATTATTCATTTTAAATTGCGTTGAGCGTTAGGCGTTAGGCGTTAGGCGTTGTGTGTTAAGTATAAAAAAACATGATACTCGGAACCGGCATAGACATAATAGAAGTAGACCGCATTGCTTTACGCGTGGGAAAAGACAATGGTTTTAAAGAACTTGTTTTTTCAAAAGCCGAAATGAGCTATTGTGATGCGAAGACCCATCCTTTTCAGCACTATGCAGCCCGGTTCGCGGCGAAGGAAGCATTTCTGAAAGCCGTAGGCAGGGGATGGGATAGTGGTTTGCAGTGGAATGAAATTGAAATAATAAATGAAACAAATGGCAAACCGGCGTTACGTATCACAGGCGTGACGGAGAAAACGCTGGAACCAATGGGTATCCGGATTATCCATGTATCTCTTTCTCATTTAAAATCCATGGCGACAGCCATCGTTATACTGGAATCATGAATCATTCTCCCCATAAAAAATTCATACAGCGAAAAGAGATCCGGGAAATACAGGAAAATAAACTGCATGAACTGCTTGCTTATCTGAAATCAAATTCACCTTATTACCAGAGGATTTTTAAACAGAAGCAAATAGATATTCACAGGATTCAAAAACTGGAAGACCTCGAATTATTACCAACAACTGTTAAGGAAGACCTGCAATCATTCAACGAGGAATTTCTTTGCGTTCCCAGAACTTCAGTGATAGAATATACATCCACCTCAGGAACGCTCGGTTCTCCGGTTACCATTGCATTGACCGAGAAAGACCTGCAAAGACTTGCTTATAACGAATTCAAATCTTTCAGTTGCGCAGGTGGTGAACCGGATGATGTCTATCAGCTTATGCTTACACTGGACCGGCAGTTCATGGCCGGCATGGCATACTATTCAGGCATACGAAAGCTGGGCGCAGGAATTATCAGGGTTGGTCCGGGTGTTCCTTCCCTTCAATGGGAAACTATTTTCAGGTTGAAACCAACAGTGCTGGTTGCCGTGCCTTCTTTTATTTTGAAACTGATTCAGTGGGCGGATGAACATCAGATTGACATGGCATCTGCATCAGTTAAAAAGGCTGTTTGCATTGGTGAAAATATTCGTCAGGCGGATTTCTCTTTAAACCTGCTTGGAAAAAAAATAACAGATGCCTGGAATATTAAATTATTTTCCACCTATGCTTCTACGGAAATGCAGACTGCATTTACGGAATGTGAAGCCGGCCGGGGAGGTCATCATCAGCCGGATCTTGTGATTGTGGAACTGCTGAACGAAATGGATCAGCCAGTGCCCGCGGGAGAAGCAGGAGAAGTTACGATCACCACGCTGGGTGTGGAGGGCATGCCGCTGCTGAGATATAAAACAGGCGATCTATGTGTTGCTCACGAGGAAATCTGTACTTGCGGACGTCATTCATTGCGATTATCGCCAGTGATCGGAAGAAAAAAACAAATGATAAAATTTAAGGGAACCACTTTGTTTGCTCCCGCACTCTTTGATCTGCTGGCGGGTATGGAAGACATATCCGATTTTGTGGCAGAAGTATATTCGAATGAAATAGGAACCGACGAAGTATTGCTGCACCTGCTGCCGCTGAAATACTCGGAAGAATCGGATCACCGGATCCGGGCCTATCTGCAGGCCAAACTTCGGGTGACTCCCCAGATCAGATATGAAAATGCGGAAACGATTCAACAACTTCAGTTTCCCGGAGCAGGGAGGAAGCCGGTGAAGTTTTTAGACAAGCGGAATAGTATTGATGACCGATGACCGATAACCGTAACGTGATTGCGGACGCCGGTAAAAAATTCCTCCGGTATTAAAAAGACATTTTGGTTATGAAATTCTTTTTACTAAATATAATTATGGTCTGCTTTGCAGGATCAAACATGGCTTCTCCACGGTCATCGGTCATCGGTCATCGGTCATCGAAAAAACCTCCGTCAACCGTCAACCATCAACCGTCAACCGATCTCAACCGCGCCGCTTTTTATAAAGCCATGGAATCGGATAGTAAAACCCTGGTTGATGCACAGATTTCTGAGCTGAATTCGGCACCGGACGATGTTAAAAATGCGTTTCTGGGTGCCATGTACATGCGAAAAGCGGGTATTGGGGGTAATCCGGCATCTAAATTGAAACTATTTAAACTGGGGCATAAATTACTGGAGGGGGCCATCGCAAAAGACCCGAAAAACACCGAATTCCGTTTTCTGAGGCTGATCATCCAGGAAAATGCACCCGGGGTATTGGGATATAAAAATGATGAACAAAAGGACAGCGAAATCATCCGGAATTCATATTATTCCCTTCCCGACGATCTGCAGAAAGCCATCGCGAATTACAACAAAAAATCGAAGGTTTTAAAGCTGCAGGTTTCATAACTTCGAACCAACAATGGGTAAAAAAGTTTTAGCCGTATTTTATTCGCAATCAGGCCAATTAGAACAGATTATAGACCAATTTACCCAGCCCATGACCGAGGCAGGGGTAACCGTGGAAAAACTTCGTATTTATCCTGCGCAGGCATACCCCTTTCCCTGGACAGGAAAATCCTTTTTCGGCGTCATGCCGGATTGCGTAAATCAGGTTCCAGGTCAGCTTCAGCCTTTCAGCTTTCGGGAAGCCCGGTACGACCTGATCATCCTGGGATACCAGGCATGGTTTCTTTCCCCGAGTATACCATCGAATACACTGATGTTTGATCCGCGTTTCCGGGAGATCGCCAAAAATACACCTGTTATCACGATTACCGGCGCAAGAAACATGTGGCTCAGTGCTATGGAAAAAATCAAACCGGTGTTAAAATCAATGGATGCCCGACTGGTGGGTAATATGGCGCTGGTGGACCGGCATCACAACTTTGTAAGTTTTGTAACGATCTTTCACTGGATGTTTAAAGCAAAGAAAGACCGTTTCCTGAATATTTTTCCCGTTCCCGGTGTATCGGAAGCTGACATCCTCAATACAAAAAATTATGGAACGACTGCGATTCCTTATCTTGAAAAAGCGAACTGGCAAGGATTTCAGGAGGAAATGGTTAAACAGGGCGCCGTGCCGGTGAAATATAATCTGATGTTTATTGAGAGCAAAGCACGTAAGATTTTTAAGGTGTGGGCAGGCATCATTTCCAAACGCAAAAAAAGAGATGCCTGGCTTGTTGCATTCAAATATTATCTTTTAATTGCGCTCTTTATAGCTGCCCCCATTATCCTGACAGTGGACGCGATTTTATTCAAACCATTTCTTTCCGGGCGCATAAAAAGGCAAAAACAATATTATTCAGGTGTGAATTAATCCGGTAATGCAGATGGAGTTTAAAGATGTATATATTACAAAAACAGCTACCTATTTTCCCAACGAACCGATTTCCAACGATGAGATGGAAGAGTTCCTTGGCCTCATAAATAAAAGCCCCTCAAAATCAAAACGTATTGTTCTGCGTAATAACGGGATTAAAAACCGTTTTTATGCCCTGGATAAACAGGGTAGGGCCACCCACACGAATGCAGAAATGACGGCCCAGGCCATCCGCACAATGATGGATAACGATCCAAAGCAGATAAAGGAAATAGATCTGCTGGTCTGCGGTACTTCTTCTCCCGACCAGATCATGCCATCCCATGCTGTTATGGTACACGGGGAATTACCAGAAGCTGAATCTATTGAAGTGGTTTCACCGTCGGGTGTATGCTGCGCGGGTATGCATGCCCTGAAATATGCCTATATGTCCGTAAAAACAGGGGATGCTCATCATGCAGTGGCTACGGGTTCTGAACGGTTTTCATCTTCACTTAAATCTCAGATATTCGAGGATGAAGCTAAGAAACTCAGCGAATTAGAAGAGAATCCTTATATCGGATTTGAAAAAGAATTCCTGCGTTGGATGTTATCTGACGGTGCATCCAGCTTTTTGTTGTCCGACAAGAAAAATGAAACCGGCTTTAGTCTAAAAATTGAATGGATTGAAGGAGTATCGTATGCCAATTTAAAGGAAGTATGTATGTATATGGGTGGTGAGAAGCTGGAGAATGGTAAAATGAAGAGTTACCTGGATTATAGTCCGGAGGAAGTGCAGGCCCGTTCGATCATGAGTATAAAACAGGATGTAAAACTCCTGAGCGAAAATATCGTCCCGCTGGGAGGGATCATGCTCTCGAAACTTTTCAAAGAAAAAGGTCTGAACCCGGCAGATGTGGACTATTTTCTTCCCCATATGTCCAGCGATTTCTTCCGCACCAAGATATTTGACCAGTTGAATAAAAATGAAACACCCATTCCTTATGAGAAATGGGTAATCAATCTGAGCAGTCTGGGAAATGTGGGCGCCGCTTCAGTTTATTTTATGGTGGATGAGGTGTTTAAAAGCGATAAACTGAAAGCCGGACAAAAAGTTCTGTTGCTCGTTCCTGAAAGCTCAAGGTTCTCTTATATGTATGCTTTGCTCACGGTCGTTTAAGCAGGAAGCAGGAGGCAGGAAGCAGGAGGCTTGAGGCCTGAAGCTGCTTCCCGCCTCAAGCCTCCGGCCTCAAGCTTATAACATGAAGAAAGACGAACTACCTCAAGACCTGGGTGCGTTGGGAAAAATCACCGGCGAAGTTTGTTATGTGGTAGATGAATCCGGAAATTATACTACGGTGCTCAGCAATGGCTGGGAAGTAAAATCCTCCGCACTCGAAGTGGCCTGGAAAGATGTGGAACAACGCATCCAGGACGCCCATCAAAAAGTGATTAATAAAGAAGCCAGTCCCATTTTATTTTTTATGGAACTGCGCGTGATGGATATTCCTATTGTAGCGGCATATACCGGTTTTTGGAAATGGCAGGTAAAAAGGCATTTGAAATATGATGTTTTCCAAAAACTCTCCCCGTTAAAACTAGCTAAGTATGCAGAATTGTTTGAAGTGTCGCAGGAAGAATTAAAAACCATGAAAGTAGATGAAACTTGATTTTAAGCATACGCAGGCCGCCCATTGTGAAAACGGTGTTACAACCAGTCTGCTCCGGCATCACGGGGTAAATCAGATTACAGAACCTCTTGCATTTGGTATCGGCGCCGGTCTTTTCTTTATTTATATACCCTTTATGAAAATCAATAACGGTCCGGCGATCGCTTTCCGAACCCAGCCCGGATTGATATTCAACAGAACCTGCAAGGCGCTGGATATACCAGTCACCAGAAAAAAATTCAGATCAAAGGAAGAAGCTGAAAAAATATTAATGGAATGTCTGGCTGCGGGTCAGCCGGTCGGTTGCCAGGTGGGTGTTTATTATCTCACCTATTTTCCAAAGGAATACCGGTTTCATTTTAATGCGCATAACCTCATTGTTTTTGGGAGGGAGGACGATAACTTTTTGATCAGTGATCCGGTAATGGAAATGGCTACTTCACTGAGCAGTTATGAATTGGAAAGAGTGCGTTTTGCAAAAGGGGCATTTGCGCCCAGGGGACAACTGTATTATCCGAAGGAGAAAAGAGAGGTCACCAATGAACAGGTTAAAAAAGCCATCAAGACCGGAATAAATCGAAATATCAACCTGATGCTTCGTATTCCCGGACCGATCGCCGGTATTCGCGGCATTCGTTTTATGGCGAAGAAAATCAGTCAGTGGCGCGATAAACTGGGACCGAAAAAAGCCGGCAGCTACCTGGCCCAACTCGTACGTATGCAGGAGGAAATCGGCACTGGCGGCGGCGGATTTCGTTTTATATATGCTGCATTTTTGCAGGAAGCTCATGCTTATCATCAGATACCTGAACTGATTGATATTTCAAAACAGTTCACCAAATCCGGCGATATCTGGCGCTCTGCCGCTGTGCAGGCTGCCGGGATTTATAAAGGAAGAATTGGGAGTCAGGCTGATTTTAATGTGATGAGCGATTATCTCCGTGCATCAGCAGATATTGAAAAACAGGCTTTTCAGGCGCTCTCAAAAATAAAGTGGCCGGCATGAGTACCTCTGCCATAAAGATTCAAAACCTGGCATTTCAATATCCCGGGCAGGAAGGAGTTTGTTTTAAAAATTTTCATCTCGAAATAGCAGCCGGTGAACGGTTCGGATTATTCGGTCCCAATGGTGCCGGTAAAACGACCCTGATGAACCTCATGACGGGTCTGTTGAAATATTCCGAGGGAAGCATCCGGTTGCAGGATCATGAAATCAATGATCATCCGAAATCCATCAATACAATTTTCGGATTCGTGCCACAGGATTTTTCATTTTATCCTGAACTAACCGCACGCGAGAACCTGGCTTTTTATGGTGCCTGGTACGGCCTCAGTACAAAACAAATAAAAATCAGGACGAAAGAATTATTAAACGTACTTGGACTCGCATCCGTAGCTGACCGCCTGGTGAAAAGTTTTTCGGGCGGCATGAAACGCAGAATCAACCTGGCCATCGGTGTTATGCACAAACCCCAGGTTCTGTTTCTTGATGAACCGACCGTAGGTGTGGATGTTCAAACACGACACGCCGTTATTAATTACCTGATAGAACTTAATGAAACCGGAACGACATTAATTTATACCTCACATCAGCTGGAAGAGGCTGCCGAATTGTGTAATAAAATTGCCCTGATTGACAATGGAAAAATCATAGCCCACGACAGTCTGGATGTTTTATTGGAGAAACACGGGCACGAGGGAATGGAAGGATTATTTCTGGAACTCACGGGTAAAAGATTCCGGGATTGATATGCATATACTAAGGGCCACGATTATTAAGGACAGCAAAATTCTTCTGCGCGACCGGGTCGGGTTGTTCATCATGTTTTTCATGCCCATTCTCCTGGTGATCGTGATCACCAGTGTACAGAACAGTACGTTTGAACTGGTGAATAATAACAAAGTTTCACTGGTCGTATTTAATAAAGATGCGGGGCCCATGGGTAGTGAACTGGTTGACGCGCTCCATAAAATCGGTTTATTCAAATTGCAGTTGGCCGATTCCTCCATGTCGGAGCATAATATCATTTCGGTCATGTATGATAAAGACGCATTGGTGGCGGTGGTTATACCTGCAAATTTTACTTCATTCATTCAACATAAGGCGGATGAAATTGCGACCCGCGCTTTAAGTGATCCCGATTCTGTACAGGTAAAATCTTCTTCTGTCTCTGAATTAACCGACTCCCTGCAAATGTATTATCATCCGGTGATGCAGGTTTCATTCCGCCAGTCCATTGAAGGCGCATTGCGCAGTTCGGTACAGGTAATTCAGGGAGAAACGGTCGTAAAAAAATTATATTCTGCGGTAAATCAAAAAGAAATTCCAACGGATCTTCAAAAACAAATCCTGTTCTCCCAGTTTCCCATAACAGAAGTCCCGGTGTCCCGCACAGGCAGTCGCACGATTCCCAATGCGTCCCAGCATAACGTGCCTGCTTGGACGATTTTTGCGATGTTCTTTATTGTTTTGTCACTCGGTGGTACGATGGTAAGGGAAAAAAACAGTGGCAGTTTTATCCGTCTGAAAACGATGCCCGCCAGTTACCTGCACGCCTTGTATTCAAAACAACTCGTTTACCTGACCGTGACCATTCTGCAGGCGGCCGTTATTTTTGCAATCGGTAATAAAATTTTCCCATATATCGGGTTGCCCGCGCTGCATTTGCCAAAAGATATCCTGGCTTTATTCATTGTTACAGTGGTTACGGGCTATTGCGCAGTGAATTATGCTATCTGCGTCGGCGTATTTGCGAATACACCAGAACAGTCAAATGGATTCGGAGCCATATCCATAATAATCATGGCTGCATTGGGTGGATTAATCGTACCTTCTTTTGCAATGCCCGCCCATTTGCAAAAACTATTGCAGATATCTCCCTTACATTGGGCGCTGGAAGCATATTACGGACTGTTTCTGGAGGGGGGCAAACTGACCGACATTTGGATGAATATTCTATCTTTAATAGGAATAACAGTTCTTATTCAGATTCTTACTTTATACGGATTAAAAAGGAAAAATTTAATTTAAACAGATAATGGAAACAGCTGCATTAAAGCAACAGGTAAAGGAGCAGATCATTCACTTTCTGAATCTGACGACGGTGAAACCGGAAGACATAAAAGATGACGAGCCGTTATTCGGTGAAGGACTCGGACTGGACTCTATCGATTCCATTGAACTGATTGTATTATTATCCCGCGAATACGGCATTACTATCCAGGATCCCAAAGAAGGCAGGAAGATCCTGAAGGATATCAACACGATGGTGGCCTACATAGAAAAAAACAGAACCAAGTAAATAGCGCGAATTGAGCAGAATCATTATCACAGGCATGGGCCTGATCAGTGCGATTGGAGATTCTGTGGAAGAAAACAGGGATTCTCTTCAGTTTGAACGCAGTGGAATTGACCATATCCATTTTTATAAAACAGCCTATGCCGGTCGCCTGCCGACAGCTGAAGTAAAACATTCCACGGAAGCACTCAACAGAAAAATTTTCGGGGAACCAGATCCATCGATTACAAGAACATCTTTGCTCGCCCTGCATGCTGCGGAGGAGGCGATCAGGGACAGTGGGCTGACTGCCGCCCAATTAGCATCAACAGATACGGCGCTGGTCGGCGCAACAACCGTGGGAGGTATGTGCCTGACAGATGAAATTTTTCATGATGCGATGGCCAAAGATCATGGCACACCTTATCTCACTTCCTATGACTACGCTTCAGTTACCATGGCGATCCAGAATCGGTATGGAATGTTGGGAGAAGTAAGTACGATCAATACGGCCTGTTCCTCTTCTGCAAATGCCATTCTGTTCGGCGCCCGTCTTATCCGTCATGGATATGCAAAACGTGCCATTGTAGGCGGCGCAGAGAGTCTCGCGAAATTTACCATTAATGGATTCAACGCACTGAATATTCTTTCTACCAAATCCTGCGCTCCCTTTGATCGTGACCGCAATGGTCTGAATCTGGGAGAAGGAGCAGCATTTCTTGTATTGGAAAAAGAAGAAGATTGCAGGGGCAAAAATAATTACGCATTTCTGGCTGGCTATGGAAATAAGAACGACGCCTATCATCCGTCATCTAATTCACCGGAAGGTGACGGGCCTTATTTATCGATGAAAGACGCTTTGCAAAACAGCGGACTCAGGGCGGAAGATATCAGCTATATCAATGCACACGGTACCGGTACGGAAAACAATGACGAAACAGAAAGTCGCGCCATGCTTCGGTTGTTTGAAAAGGTTCCTCCGTTCTCATCTACCAAATCATATACCGGTCATACGCTGGGTGCGGCGGGCGCGGTGGAAGCCGTGTATTCGATTCTGAACCTGGTGCACCAGGAAATATATCCGTCATTATTATTTAGAAATCCGATTATCGAAACAGGACTCGTACCCGTTCGGGCATATGCGAAACGAGAAATAAGAAACGTCATGTCGAATTCATTTGGATTTGGTGGCAATTGCAGTACACTGATATTTTCAAAAACCTGATGCATGCCCTATTTTCATCAATCGATTTGCATTTCACCCCAGGCAAGTTTTCCGGAAACGGATCTCACGCAGATCAGGGAGTCCGCAAATAATTTACTAAGCGTGGTGGAACCCGATTATCCGGGCATTCCGGCGGGTGTGAAAAGAAGGATGGGAAAATCTGTTCGCATGGCAGTAGGAGCAGCGCTACCACTGCTTCAAAAATATCCACAGCCGGATGGCATGATCATCGCCACAGCGAATGGAGGTATGGAGGATTGTGTCAAATTTCTGAATCAGATCATCGAATACAATGAAGGGCTACTCACGCCAGCAAATTTTGTGCAGAGTACTTCCAACGCAGCGGCGGCACAGATTGCGCTCGTTACAAAAAATCACCAATATAATATTACCCATGTCCACAGGGGACTGGCATTTGAAAATGCGCTGATGGATACAGTGATGTCGTTAAGGGAATATCCCGATTCGGCTTACCTGATGGGATGTACCGATGAAATTTCTGCATACAATTATAATATTGACGGCCTGGCCGGATGGTTCAGGAAAGACCCGGTATCGAATATTGATTTGTTTACTACTTCAGCAGCTGGTACGATTCCAGGTGAAGGTTCATTCATGGTCTGGATGAATAACCAGCGGGAAGGCGCGATTGCCAGCCTGGATGCGATACGGACTGTTCACACAGAAGATCCCGCGATGGTATTGAATATCCTGAAAGAATTCCTGTCAGAAAATTTTGCTGATGGTGAAATGCCGGATCTGTTATTAACCGGCGAGAATGGCGACAATCGGTTGCTGAAATACTATGAGGCGGTGGAATCGGCTTTTCAGGATACTGTTCCTGTAGCAAGATTTAAACATCTGTGTGGGGAATACTGTACCGCAACTTCTTTTGCCTGCTGGTTATCTTTTCAAATTCTGACAGATGGCAGTATTCCTCCGTCGGTGATAAAAAAAAATTCTTCTGCAAAACCTGTCAGGCGGATATTGATTTATAATAACTATCGCGGCGCGCAGCATGCGTTTATACTTGTTTCGGCAGTCTGAACACATGGTTGACGGTTGATGGTTGACGGTTGACGGTATGTTGAAAAGTGAATAATTAAAATGCTTACATTTAATTTGATTTATCCAAATACGACCGTCAACCGTCAACCGTCAACTGTCAACCAGATGATGCTTCGCTACTCCTTGTTTTTATTGATAATATTCCTTTCCTCCTGCAATACCGAATCCGATCCTTACAAGGCCTGGAAGGTTGTGAATGGAAATGGATCCGGAAATAAATTTTCATCTCTTTCAGAGGTTGATACTTCCAACGTCGCCCGAGCTCAAAGTGGCCTGGACCTATCATACGGAAGACGTGGATACAGCAGCTCATTCCCAGATACAGTGTAATCCGATTATCATAAACGGAACGCTGTACGGCACTTCACCACAGCTTAAACTATTTGCGCTGGATGCTGCCACCGGAAAAGAAAAATGGCATTACAATCCATTCGACAGCGTCGCGGGAGAAAAGAAGATCAATTTAAATTTGAACAGTAACCGCGGCGTTGCCTACTGGACCGATAACAAAGACGACGAAAGAATATTTTATACTGCCGGGTCTATTCTTCGTGCGATCGATGCAAAAACAGGTAAGATCATCGAAGGGTTTGGGAATAAAGGAAAAGTGGATCTGCGTGAGGGTTTAGGTGTGGGAGGCAAAGATCTTTTTGTTACCGCTACTTCTGCATCTACTGTTTATAAGGATCTTTTACTCGTGGGCACGAGAGTATCAGAAGAAATGGATGCGGCCCCCGGACATATTCGTGCGTATAATGTGCGGACCGGAAAACAGGAATGGATATTCCATACTATTCCCTATCCGGGTGAGCCGGGTTATGAAACCTGGGAAGATAAAAATGCCTGGAAGATGACCGGCGGTGCGAATAACTGGATGGGTATGATCGTTGATCAAAAAACGGGTATCGCTTATATTCCCATCGGATCGGCTTCCATGGATTTTTACGGAGGCAAGAGAAGGGGTTCGGATCTGTTTGCAGACTGCATGCTGGCCCTCGATGCAAATACCGGAAAACATATCTGGCATTTTCAATATATCCATCACGATACCTGGGATTGGGATCCCTCTTCAGCTCCCGTATTACTAACGGTCAGGCATAATGGAGATGAAGTAGCCGCGGTAGCACAAACTACGAAGACAGGATTCGTTTACTTGTTTAACCGTGCAACCGGCGAATCGCTTTTCCCTATTGTAGAAACGCCCGTGGATACTGCAACAGAACTGGTGGGCGAAAAATTATCTCCCACACAACCGATTCCGCAATCGCCGGCTCCATTCGTCAGACAAAAATTTACGGAGAAAGATATCAACCCTTATTTGTCTCCCGAAGAATATGCGGACGTGAAGGCAAGGCTCATGCAATATGGAGATGGACATATGTTTTCACCCGAGTCAAAAAAGGGAACCATCATCTTCCCGGGTTTCGACGGGGGCGCAGAATGGGGCGGACCTGCAATAGATCCTTCGGATGGCACTTTGTTTATCAATGCCAATGAAATGGCCTGGGTACAACAGATGCGTGATGTCGATAACACTGCGAAGAATAACGAATCCTATGTGATGGCGGGACAGAGATTATATATTCAAAACTGTATGTCCTGCCATGGTGCAGACCGGAAGGGGGGAAGTAATTATCCTTCCATTCTGGACATCAGTAAAAAATTAAACAAAGACCAGTTTGTACAATTTATTTCGGCGGGAAGAAGAATGATGCCGTCGTTTTCATTTCTGAAACCGGAAAACAAGGAAGCGATTGCCAGTTTTGTTCTCGACATCAAATCGGATCAGAAAAGAATCTATCACACTGAACTGACGGAAGATGAAAAATTCAGGCAGGTTCCATATACCATTGCGGGGTATAATAAATTTCTAACTAAATCAGGTTTGCCGGCCATTGCACCACCCTGGGGAACGCTGACTGCCATTGACATGAACCGGGGAGATGTGAAATGGAAAATCATACTCGGTGATGATAGTGCCTTTGCCGGGAAAGCCCCAAACCGGAACGGAGAACTATGGCGGACCCGTTGTTACATCTGGTGGATTGCTTTTCATCGCTGCCACGAAGGACGGAAAAATCAGGGCCTTTAATAAAAATACGGGTAAGCTTTTATGGGAATCAAAATTGCCCAACCCGGGATTTGCCACACCCGCCATTTATGATGTGAATGGCAAACAATATATCGTGATTGCCTGCGGTGGTGGTAAATTGAAGACATCATCCGGCGACAGTTATGTCGCTTATGCATTGCCGTGAGGTTTGGGTTGAGGCGTAAAGCGAAGGCAGGAGGCAGGCCGCAGGACGCTTGAAGCAAAAGCGTTACGCGTTGAGCGTTTGGCGTTAGGCTTTCCTGGGCTTAACAAAATGCCATGCGATTGGAGCGGACACTAATGCGAGTATTGCATATGCAACCGCCGGTACATTTTCATTGGAACCTGTGACGGATCCAATCAATGCCACTACAAATATTAATGTCGGAGCAAGGAATAACAGCAGTAATCCTTTTCTTTCCAGGGGAATCCGGAAAGGTCTTTGATCTCCGGATGCTTTCTTTCGTAAACTGATCAACGCAGCAAACTCCAGTGACACACCACCCGTATAAAGACAGATATCCATGACGATCAGATCCGCCAAGGGCAGAAGGATCAGCAGACTCACGATGCTTGCACAAGCGATGATGGAAATATAAGGAGTCTGATATCTTGGATGCAAATGCGTAAATATCTTTGGTAGCAGATTATCCTGTCCCATCACTGCCGGTACTCTGGAGACGGATAACAGAACAGCGCAGAAAATGCCCATCATGCTGGCCATTCCACCAATCGATAAGATGGTGCCCAGGGATTTTCCGCCGATCAGTTCACCGAGATAGGGAATGCCTTTTTCAGCAAATACGGACCCGGGAATGCCTGAATGTAAAGCGAGCCAGGTGATCGCGATATAAATAATATAAATGCTCGAAAATGCAAGGAAAATGGCTTTGATATAAGCACGGATGGGCTTATCAACCTCACCTGCATATGTTGTTGCATTGTCCCATCCGATGAAATTCCACATGATAGTAAAGATGGCCATACCGATTGAAGTCATTCCGGCGTGGTGATGTACAGCTGAAAAATCTGTATGAATAAAACCTGTGAAAAATAAAATTAAAAAGGGACACATCACGGCGACTGTCAGGAACATGGCTGTTCTTCCTACTGGAACAATTCCGCGGATATTCAAACCGGCGTTTAACCAGATCATCCCCAAACAGACCGGAATTTTGTAATGGTCAATTTCGGGGAAAAATGAAGCGTATTCAATAAAGAAAACAGGATAAATGGCCAGATCTACAAACGTGTAAAGCCAGGTCCACCATCCCTCAAAAAATGCCCAGTGTAATCCTAGTCCACGTTTAACCCATTCGTAATAACCGCCTTCCACGGGCATCATACTATTTAACTCGAGTACGACCAGGATCGTGGGAATATCATAAAGAAGCGGGGTGATCATCAGAAGCGGAATGGCATAGGATGCCGGCATATCCGATCAGGGGTTCGATACCATAGGGGCCACCGGAAACGGTAAAAAATATCACCGCTGCCAGGGGAATGACTCCGATTTTACGTAATGTGTTGGGAACAGTACCGGCCTTTGATTTCATCTGTTAAAAACCACCGAACCTACAACAAAATTCAACCGCGCAGCCCTTGACAGAAGGGTTTTTTGCTCGGAATATTTCAGTATATTTGCCGCCCTTAGCGCCTGGGGTACAATCATTCCGGGTCGCATGGCCCCGTAGCTCAATTGAATAGAGCATTTGACTACGGATCAAAAGGTTTCAGGTTTGAATCCTGACGGGGTCACAACAGATCTTGATGCCTAGGTAGTTACTTGGGAAAGGGACAAAAAGGGGACTTTCTAATGAATGAAACCTCCAGTAAAATGGGGGTTTTTCTATTTAAATTCTTTAATTTATCCAAGTCCTTAAATTATTATCCGAAATACAAGGAATAAATGCATTATAACCCTGCGCAAGTAAGGAAGGATATCATCAGAGAGAGTCAAAAGAATGAGTTATTATGAATTACTGCCGCTTTAAAATGCCTTCAATGAATATCTTTTGTGTATTATTAAGCACAACGATTTTGTTGCTTGGATGTCATGACCATCAGGCACTAGATAATTTTGCTACAAATAAAAAACTCAAAGAATCTATTGCGACAGATCTAAACAATAAAGCCGAAGAGCTACTTGATTCCAATCCAGATAGTTCCTTAACTCTTTTAGATTCTGCTCTAAAATTTAACAGCGATGACTATATTTTATACTTCAATATAGGTCATGTTTATATTGGCAAAAAGGAGTATTTAAAAACAATCGACATCTACAAACAAATGTTGATAGGAAGCTGGATTTTGCTCAAGGAATAACATTTCTTGGATTGCTTTATGAGAAAGTAGGCAAACCTGATACTGCAAAACTGCAATATCAAAAAGCAATTGATATCTATGATATACGTCTAAAAAATTCTGCCAGAGGACAAAAATGAAGATAGGATTAATCGAATTTTTGCTTTGTACTTATTGGATAGTGCGGCGGCTAAGCCACAAATAAAAGATTTGTTATGGAAAATCCAGATAATGGTCTTTTAAAGATTCTAAATAAATCAAATAAACCTCATGTAATTAATGGATTTTTACCGAATTAAAGGAAACTTGTCATAACGTAGGATCACTTGGATTGCTGCCAATTAGTTTTTAGTAATTCTAGGGAAACGGATTAATATTTTAAAGCAGGGATCGAACAATGAATACTGTCAGCCGTATATTTTTGATCTCCGTATTGGTTGCTTTTTCTTCGTGTAATCGCAAGTTTGACAAGAGTAAATGGGAGGAATACTATGATCCCGGAATTACCAATCCTAATAGGTCAAAAATGCTTAAAGACTTGACGAGTAACTATGATACATTGAGTCAATATAAAGCATTCTCAACTTATTGATCTGCAAGGGAAACCTGACTATATTGAAAGTTTTGAGATATCATATGGTATTATAGTCGATTATGGAACTGATATTGATCCCGTATACACAAAAAACTTAGATTTTAGCTTTTCAAAAGACTCAGTAATTATCTCTTATAAGGTCACAGAATGGAAAAAGTAATTCAGTGAGTGGATTTAAAGGAAGAAGACAACTTTTTAGTAATTCTAGGGACGGATTAAATTATATCGATTACCTGCAAGCAAATAGGGAGGAAGTGACTAAGTGGAAACATGTATATGCGAAAAGTATCTAAATTAGAAGTGAATTGGGATGAAAGGGGCATAGAAAAGCAACGATAAACTGCATATGTATATAAATGGCAGCTTTGAGGACGTTATAAAGGCCATGATAACGCCACAGAAACCAGAGCCTAAGAAAGTAGATAAGCCTGCAAAGAAGAAATAATTAGTTTAAAAGAATAGAGGAATGAAGTTTTTGTATGCCTTAATCTTTGCGCTTGTAGTTAATGTTTCATGTAAGCCCCGCCTTGCATTATGTGGAGGGGTTTCTCCTATGCTATCAATTTTATACCCAGAAAAACCGGTTCAAGCAGATAGTCTCTATTACGAAGGTCTTCCTGCCTTTCATAAGTCAAATGGTCAAATTTGTGCAACTACTCTTATGAGAGATACGATATATTTTGAAGGAAAGGATACAATTACAATCGTAAATATGCCTCCACTTAATAAATAGCAATGTATAAGAACAAGGCTAAGAATTTTGCATCAAATTTCCATCTGTCCCAAGACGTATATAGTTGCCTTAACTAACCAATTAGTCTCTTTTTAGTCTCCTTCACTATTTAAATTATTGATAATCAATGCTAGTTTGAATCTTACTAAGATTCCAACTTAACGGGACTCTGTAAAATGGCCTTAAGTTTATTCATATTAAGCGGCCCTTGAGATATGATTGCAAAAAAGCACCGGACTTCTAATTGGCATATGGAAAAGCGGCAGTCGGGCATCTAATTACTTCGTCTATAGTTCAAGATTCAGTCAAATGAAAACTTATAAATATTTAGTTGGCTTTTTAGTAATTATGATGACAATGTCATTGAGTTGTTACCGTATGAGAAATCCAAATAGTTAGTATGAGGAAGATTCTTTAATGAATTCTTACTATGATTCCGTCAGAAAAGCTGAATTAGTTATTCCAAGTAAGAAGAACCTGCTGAATTTGATACAATAGTTGATCCATTCAAAAACTGGAAAATAGTTTATATCAGTGAGAAGAACCTATGGGGCAATATGGGTTGGTACAGTAAACTATAGTATGTATGAAAGCAGGTGAATACACAATTCCTATGGCACTTTATGCAGGACAGGAAAAGAAACCCGGTGTTTTATATGACGATTGGATTAAGTATGAATACTGTTAAATTTTACGGAGGCACTTCAATTGAAGAAGCTTCAACTTTTAAGAATAGCCTAAATGCAGATAAATGGTTAACGAAATTGAAAACGAGCAGAAAGTCGAATTAAAATACTCAAACAACTGCTATGGTGACTATATTTTTGACAATACGATAGAAAATGACAATGAATTAAACGAGATAAACCGTTTGAAAAGCCTGTGGTTGCTTTGGATACAGTTAAAAAGTATGTACCAGAGAGTAAAAATACTCCTGATTGAATTAGAGGAAAGATTTATTAAATTCTAACGATGGATGACGCACAATTTACTAAGTGAATAACGAGATTCGGGATAGTTACACAAAATATAATCGATCTCGTTAATAATTATTTTTTTGATCGAAACCATTTAAAAGAACCATTGCTCACCTTTGTGTTGAGAAGTAAAGGACAGACTTCCTTTTAACGAGAATAAACTACATAAGACTCTCAATTTTCTAAGCTAAGGCTTGGGTAATTGGGAGTTTTTTTATTGGAGGCTTTTATACGATTTAAGCCTTGGATAAATTTGCGAAAGTCCTAAATAAAAGCAACGGTATTAAAACTTGTAGGCAAGTATCGTAAAAGGTTAAATCCTTACTAGCCGAACAGATGACTAGGAGCCAAAAGTATAGAAATCTAGACTTTGGTTGAGAGTTTTTAACTTGTTAATCAAATATCTAGAAATGAGCACAAAAGAACAAGCTGACATTCGTAAGAAGCTTAAAATTCTCAATCATGTTAAGGAGTCGTGTAAGTGTCTAAAACATGTAGGTATTTTGGCGTTTCCCGAGAGACTTTCTATAAATGGAAAAGGGGTTTGAACTTAAGGGCGAATCTGCATTAATTAACAGTAAGCCTTGTCCTCAAAATCCTAAAATCCGAGTAGCTGCTGAAATCGAAGAGAAGATTCTCCATCTGCGGAAGCATTATTATCTTGGACAGCTGCGGATCTCCTGGTACTTAATGAGATATCACAATATGAAAGTATCTCCTGGAGGTGTATATGGAGTTTTAAAACGTCATGGTCTAAACAAGTTGCCACAGAATCAACGTAAGCGCTCAATGGAGCAATTCAAACGGTATGAAAAGCAGATTCCGGGTCATAGAATTCAAGTGGATGTCAAGTTCTTATTTTTGAAAGATGAGGCCGGTAAAGAGGTTAAACGCTTTCAATACACTGCAATTGATGATGCTACCCGTGCAAGGGCTTTAAAAATCTACAATTGGCACAATCAACAGTGTGCTGTGAAATTTGTTGATTACTTCCGAAACAAATTTCCTTTTAGAATACATACTATTCAAACGGACAATGGTCATGAATTTCAAGCACAATTTCATTGGCATTGCGAAGATCTTGGCATAAGGCATATATACATTAAAAAAGCCAGCCCCCATCTTAATGGCAAAGTTGAACGCTCTCATTTAACCGATAAGAACGAGTTTTATCAATTGCTTGAATATAAAGATGATATTGATATTGAAAAAAAACTATCCGAATGGGAAACATTTTATAACTGCCATCGACCTAATAGCGCATTGAATGGCAAAACTCCTTATGAAGTTTTGAGAGAGAAGTTACTTCCTACATAATTTTTTTCCCCGATCCCTCCCCACTAAAAAAGGGAGGGTCAGGGGAAAAATATATCTTTGGTTTTCTGTCAACCGTAGTTTTGATTCGCACACTTTAAATTAAACTTTAATTTGCCGGAGGTATTTCAAAACATATAGAATGCTTACCAGGCACGGAATCAAGTACTATTTTTTCCGGCAAAATAGTCCCCATTTTTAAATGGAATTTTTCCTCTATATTTTTATAGCCGTTTTTCCTTAGTATCGCAGTAATTCGATTTTTAACAGATGTTACTTCAACATCTGCTCCATTGAAAGCCACAAATTCGACTGAAAGTGTTCTATCAGGGAAATACTTATTCATATCAAACATTATTTCCTTTTCGCTTATTTTTCTATGAACCATCTTAGTCGGCGCTTTTATAGTATTGCCATGAATGTTATCGTTTGAAGAGGATTTAACCTTTTTCTTATCGATAACCTTTGCTACAGGTTTTAATGTATCCGGTATTTTCTGTTGTATAGGGAGGGCACTTAATGCATGTTTCGGAATATTCAAATAATTATAAGCCGTACTGTTAATGGCCTGATTTTTACCAGTTGACTTATTGCAAACAAGTCCTATTATATTTGAAGCAAATAAAAGTCCTCCTGTTACCCAGGCTATCTTAATTCCGACTCTCATTTGTGCCATGCCATAGGTTTTTCTTCATGGCAAAGCTCCTATTAATTTTTTTATTTACTCAGACCTCGTTTTACAAAACTGTCTGCCTTCATAAATGAGCAGACTGAATTAGTAAATCAAATTTGTCACTTAAATTTGGGTTAGGGGAAGCTACAGGGAAAGCACATTTTGAATAACTTCTTATAACTGGAATCATGAACGACAACTGGACCGAAAAATGGACCAACAGATGGAACGAGCGATTTGGCAATGAAGAATTCGCCTATGGCGAAGAACCAAATAACTATTTAAAAGAACAATTAGAAAAGTTGGCTCCCGGAAGCATACTTTTTCCGGCAGAAGGGGAGGGCCGTAACGCAGTTTTTGCAGCCAGAATGGGCTGGACCGTTTCGGCTTTTGACATCAGTGTGGAGGGGAAAAAGAAGGCGCTGAAACTGGCGGAGGCAAAGGGAGTAAAAATGGACTACCAGCTGGGTGAATTAGAAAACCTTCATTATAAACCGGAGCAATTTGATGCGATTGCGCTCATTTATGCGCATTTCCCGGCAGATATCAAATCGTCTTATCACAAAACGCTTGACAAATATCTGCGGAGCGGTGGACTGATTATCTTCGAAGCATTTAGTAAAAAACACGTTGAATATTTAAAAAAGAACGAAGCAGTCGGTGGACCGAAGGACATAGACATGTTATTCTCCGTCGAAGAAATAAAATCGGATTTTTTGAATTATGAAATCATAGAATTGTCAGAAAAAGAGATAGAATTGAAAGAAGGTTCGTTTCATAACGGAACTGGTTCCGTAATCCGGTTTATCGGGAGAAAAAAATAAATTGCATAACAGTCTAACTGAAATTGTTTAATTTAAAATCACCCGAATTATTGGTGCCGTATATGCGCATGCCGATGAAATATACCCTGAAAAGGGTATGATTTCGCTTTAAAGGTCTTTTACTTTTATGAAAACCTTTAATATATGCGACACCTTTTCACCTTCTTGCTTGTTGGAGCATTCGCTTCCAGCTGCATAAAAACCGATTTACCTGCAATTATCCCAACAGTAACCAATCCTGCTGCCGACATGAATTTTTCGATAAAGATTATTTTCAATTCGAAGGACGCCAGCGGTTACAAACTTGATAAGTATCACGATGAAGGGACTTTTGAATTAGATGTGAAAAATAATCTGGTGTCGGTACCTCAGGACAAAATTCAAAACTTTGTCCCGACTGATACGCCTGTCTCTTTTGTGTACGGTAATACAAAGGTCGACTATCTGGTTGATTCTTTCGGTGTAATCAATGTTGTCGATGCGAAGGGTTTTCTTTTACCCGACTCTTTGAATTCCATCAACAGAATCGTAGCTCTTATGATTGAACATACGAAAACGGTTACTCCGAGTTTTCGAACTACTTACATACCCACAGGAAATATTTCCTTTGTCGTAGGAGATTCAGTTCCAGGCTATCCGCAGGCAATATCCTTTAAATATATTGATTCAACACAGGTCATAGATCCGGCGAAAGGTACTGATCTTGAAGGGCAGGAGACAATTACCATAACCCCCATTCACTAATGCCTGCAAGTATAAAAATGAACACCGACGTGTCAGGATTTCGCGACGGAGAAAGCCAAAAAAATGTACTATAGATCAGCCGGAAAAATTTAATTTTATAGAATTGTTCTTTGTGGAGTATACATTTTTTAAGAATTCATTTTAATGGCTGAATTAAAAACAAAAAAGACTGAACTCAGTGTTCAATCGTTTATAAAAAAAATCCCTGAAGAGTGGAAGCGCAAGGATGCCCAGGTCATTCTTGATCTCATGGAGAAGGCCACAAAGGCAAAAGCGAAAATGTGGGGTACGGCCATCATCGGATTTGGTGACTGGCGCTTAAAATATGAAAGCGGACGGGAACTGGACTGGTTCATCATGGGGTTTTCCCCGCGTAAACAAAACTTCGCGTTATATATTTCCGGTGCAGTCAAACAATCAGCACTTCTGAAAAAACTAGGGAAATATAAAACTGGTAAAGGTTGTTTGTATGTAAACAAACTGGAAGAAGTGAGTCTGCCTGTTTTAAATGAGATTATTTTGAATGGACTCGTGGAACCCGGTTATTAATAATCTCAATGAGCGTGACTTTTATTTTCAAAAAATAAAACGTCCGTAGGCTCAGTTTGTAATGGAACTTTGCAAAACCCTACAAGCTGCTTTTCTCGGACGCTCGGTAAATCCTTGGCGAAATACCATCTCAAATTTATATACACAAAGTCAGAATTAAAATAAGCAAAAACACTTACACTGAGATGTTTGAGACGCAGATCTGGCCTGGGAGCCTGATAACGATTCGGATGGAAGGTGGAAGGATCCACTTATGTTATCGCCTTCAGATGAGTTTGTGTACTACGTAAATAACCACACTCATATCCAGAGCTAATAATGCTGATAAAATAATGGCAAATAACTTCCTTTTCCTCGTTGTCATAAAATGAATTGAATTACTAAATACACTAAGCCATATCATTATTTGCAATTCAAATGCCATCCCAATCTGGGAAAACCGGCCGTTTCCCGTATGGCCTGATTTTTATCGAGTCGCCGATTGTAATTCCGAATGTTTTATCCGAAGGGAAGTGTCTGTCAAATTGGCCAAAGACCACGAAAAACGAGAGAATCTTGGTATTGCGAAAGCGGGTTCTTCGCATAGCCAGGCAAACAATATGCAAAGGCGATGCGAACAATATGCGAACGGACCCGGTCCTCCTGAGCAGTATAAGTAATTTCACTTAGTCCAGATGAGATGCCATTTTTTCAGAGAGGGATCCCCCATTCAATTTTAGAATTTTTTGCCCCGATCGGCGCAGTTAAAAATAAATTCTTCCGAACTCGGTACCGGACTCTGAAAACCCGAATTAATAATTGATGATATTTGTTCGTTAGTCTTTTTTAAGGTATCAAGAGATTTGAATGACCCGGGTTAAAAAATTTAATCATTCATTCTTTTGATTACTGAATGATAAGATTTGACAGAGTAAATCCTATTTTATGAAAATTAAAATTCAAGGTTATGGCAAAATTGCCTAATGGTATCCTTGGCGGTTTCATTGGAACGCTCGGCCCTGCTGTCGGCACCCAATGGAAAGGCAAACAAGTGATACGCAGCAGACCGCCCAGAAAAAGGCCCAGGTCTTCTGAAGATCAGTTAAAACAGCAGGCGAAAGTGAGATTACTGACTCCTTTCATTTGTCCGCTGACTCGCTTTCTAAACAGTACATATCATGGTGTCACTGTTCAGACATCATGCTTTAACAAAGCGATGTCGTACAATTTGCGCAACGCGATCAGTGGTGAATTTCCCGAATTCAGGATCAATTATACCCGGGTGGTAATGGGCGTAGGAGATCTCCTGAATGTGGAAAAACCAATGGTCAATTCTGAATCAAGAGGAAGATTAACCTTCAGCTGGAATGACAACAGCAATGAAGGAAGCGCCAGGGCTACGGATCAGTCTTTCGCAGCATTGTATTGCGAAGAACTAAAAAAATGGGAGACCAGAAAAGAAGGTCCCCAGAGAAATGCCGGCAGTTACACGTTAGATGTACCTGCATTCAGCGGCAAGGCAGTACATACCTATATCGGGTTTTTATCTGCTGATGCTAAGTTTGTGACTACCAGCCTTTACGCTGGCTTAATAAACATACAGTAAGCATACATATCTAATATGACCCATTCGGGTAACCGGGGCCGTTACGAAGCGGCCCTTTTTTTTATTTTAAACATCCCCGTATTATCCCAAATATTCCACAATAAAATGTCCTTTTCGGAGTTTGGAAAATAGGTGGATAAAAAAGGAGAAAAAAAATGCCCTGCTTTGAATACCCTTGTCTACTTTAGCGGCTCAAAGCAGAATTAGCATGTATAGTCCAGAGTATCAGATATGTAATAAATACATAAACGCAACCATATGAAAAACCAAATTCACAAATCCCTGTTACAGGGTGTCAAGGACCTGCATATTAAAATCCTGCAGTCGAATAATCTGCCTGAAATTGGTAACTACTTACAGGAGATTCTGGACAAAGTAATACCGGTACCTGCCGCTTCCAACAAAAAAATAATGACCCCCGATATGAAGGGTTTGAGTAAATCCCGGATTATCAATATGATGAAAAGCGATATCCAATCCATCGTGGATGGTACATACAACCGCGCTGAGATTGCAAAATATAAAGCTTCTCTCAGCATTGCCTGGCTGAAACGATTGTTTACTGAGCCGACTACGCAATCGGAGAATAACGCCTAACGCCTAACGCTCAACGCCTAACGCCAAAAGCCTTAAAGCCTTCCACCTAAAAAGACTATCTTGTCCCCTTATGAGATGAAATCGTTTGTGTATTTCATGCCATCGGGAAATATGGATGATAAATTCGAAGAACTGATCGGTACTTATATTCAAAACCGAATCGGAATCAGCAATCATTTTATTACAAAGGAACTGGCTTTAAGCCTTCAGAAAAATCTGCTTTCTCTCGATGAGGAGGATAAACTGAAGACGGCCGGAATCGGAAATCAAATCGTAAAAGACAGGGATCAGGACAAACGTGGCGACAAGATTTTCTGGATCGACAATCAATCCGATGAACCTTCGGAGCGCGCCTTTTTAAAGCAGATCAATCTCTTCATTGAACATTTGAATGATACCTGTTATACCGGTATCAATGCCTATGAATTCCACTATGCATTATATGAAACGGGGAGTTATTACCAGCGGCATGTCGACCAGTTTCAGAATAACAGTGATCGCAAATTTTCCCTGATACATTATCTCAATACAGACTGGATAGAGGAGGAGGGCGGTGAATTATTGATTTACCATGAGAATAAAACAGATATAATTTTCCCGGAAATGCAAAAAGCTGTTTTCTTCCGGAGCGAAGATTGTGAACATGAAGTATCCAGATCCATCAGGCCCCGGATGAGTATTTCCGGGTGGCTGAAAAGTATTTAAATCCCAATAAATACTAACTTAACCTCAAATTCCCATATGAGTCAAAAAGGATTTATCCAGGTGCTGGGCGCGGCCGGAACGGTAACCGGCTCAAAGTATTTAATAGCAGCAAATGATAAAAAATTCCTGGTAGACTGTGGTTTGTTCCAGGGTCTGAAAGAACTGCGCCTGCTGAACTGGAATCCCCTGCCGGTTGACGCCACAACCATCGATTTTATACTGCTGACCCATGGCCATCTGGATCATGTGGGCTATCTGCCCAGGCTTGTACAGGCTGGATTTAAGGGAAAGATTTATGGCACGGCTCCCACGATCGAAATTGCAACGATTGTTCTGAACGATACTGGTAAAATACAGGAAGAAGAAGCAGCGCAGGCCAATCGTTTCAATTATTCAAAGCACGCACCGGCGAAGCCACTGTATGACCTGAAAGATGTAGCGCTGACTCTTCCGCTTTTGAGTGAAATCAAAACAGATGAGTGGATAGATTTTGGGGATGACATCAAAGTATGTTATCATACCAATGGTCATATCATCGGATCGGCTTTTATCGAAATTCATATCGGAGAAAAAAAGCTTGTCTTCAGTGGTGATATTGGAAAATCCCCGGATATTTTATTAAATCCCCCGAACCGACCGAAAGAAGCCGATATACTTTTTGTTGAAAGTACTTATGGCGACCGGCTTCATCCGAATGAAGATGTTCTGGTAAGATTGAAAGAAATCATTCTCCAAACCGTATCAAAAGGCGGAACACTGATCATTCCAAGTTTTGCTGTTGAAAGAACGCAGACCCTGATGTACCTGATCTGGCAATTAAAGAAATCAGGCATATTACCTGATATTCCACTGATCATGGACAGCCCGATGGGCGCACATGTACTGGATACTTTTGAAAAATTCAATGACTGGTTAAAACTTCCGATGGGAGATTTTACGGAGATGACGAAGATATTTCATGTTGTCAGTGAGTTCAAAGAAACCCAGGCTTTCATAAGCAACCATGCGCCCAAAATTGTTATCGCAGGCAGTGGCATGATTACCGGCGGCCGCGTATTGAATTATTTGCAGGAGTATATTGGTAAGCCGGAGACGACTTTACTGCTGGTTGGTTACCAGGCCGAAGGCACCAGGGGAAGGCAATTACAGGATGGCATGAACGAGGTAAAAATTTATGGAAAATATTATTCTGTAAAAGCCCGGATAGAAATGATCAGAGGTCTGTCAGCTCATGCAGATCAGAATGGTTTGTTACAGTGGCTCAGCGAAATAAAAAACAAACCGCAACGGGTGATGATCACGCATGGTGAAAAACAGGTTGCGGATGTTTTCCGCGTGAAAATAAAGGATGTTTACGGATGGGAGGGCACGGTGCCCAAACTCAATGATATCATTGAATGGTAAATGCAGGTATCCACAGATGTGACCTATTATGTGCAAAAAAAGGGTGAAAAATCATCACCCATTTTTATTATCTTAGGTAGATCTAAACCAAACTTGCCATGAAATCAATTTTACTATTGAGCTCAATTCTTTTTGCCCTGTCGGCAACCTCCCAAACCACCACTTACAAGACCAACAAATGGGGTAACACAAAACAAACCCAGGACCATGACTGGGCCACTGCGTTGGATAATCCTGTGAAGGAAAATGTTACGATTATTGAGACGCCCACGGCGTTTAAAGCCACATTCGGACAAAAAATCAAGGTTTACAAGATCGTCAATTCAAGCAAAATGGATGAAGACACCAGGGTTTATAACACGACGATGAACGCCAAACCTTATATCATCAAAGTCATGTACATCAGTTCAGACAAAACCTATGCAATCCTTTGCGAAAATGAATGGGCTGTTGCAAATGTTACGGATGCGGTGGTTGCCAAATAAAAATTTATTTGCCGATTATCTTGTACACTTTGCCGGTGTTACCCTGCGGACCACCCTGATCTGAAGTCAGGAGATAGATTTCTCCGCTCTGATCCTGGCCAAAACTTTTCAGGTAAGTGCCGAGATCAGTCGGATATCCACTTATTGCAAGCGGACTGTAAGGCCAGCTACCGCTGGCAGTTATGTCGGCCGAAAATACCTTTCCGGATTCCTGATTGTTAAGTGTAGAAAACATTCCGAAAATATATTTGCCCTGCAGGGATTTGAGTGCGGTTCCCCTGTAAACAAAACCGCCAATAACCGCATTTCCCACGCCACCACCCTTTGGGTTGGCGTTATTTACCAATTCAATAACCGGGTCTATCAGTGGATTTCCCGCCGAGTCGGTCGTTGGACAGGAGGTCCTCTCCACGAGATCATTGTCCGTATTGAAACAATGGGTGCCTTCTTTTACGTTCCATCCATAATTGCCTCCTTTTGTGACCAGGTCAATTTCTTCATAGAGAGACTGGCCGACATCGCCTGCAATCAGCTGGTGGGATCCGCCCATGTCAAATGAAAAACGGAACGGGTTTCTGAAGCCAAAAGCATATATCTCCGGTTTGGCAGCCTTACCGACGAAAGGATTATCGGCAGGAATGTTATAGGGAGTACCGTTCACGTCCACGCGCAGGATATCACCCATCAGGTTTGCATAATTGTCCTGTCCGTTTCCGCCTGCATTTACCGTATACCAGTCAGGAACATGACCATCGCCCACATCATCCCCATTGCCACCATCTCCAATAGAGATATATAAAAACCCGTCTGGCCCAAATGCCAATGTACCCCCATTGTGATTCAGGTAGGGATGATCATCTTCCAGAATAACTCTCTCTGAACTCAGGTCAGCCAGGTTTGCATTTGCGGCGGACACTTTAAACTCCGATATCCTGGTCAGATTATTCCATCCAGATCCGGCAGCTCCGGGAACAGGTGAGCCAGCCCTTGGGGGTGCTGTATAAAAGAGATAAAATTTTCCGTTTGTTTTAAAATCCGGATGGAAAGCCATTCCCAGCAATCCCCGTTCATCGTATGAAGGACTTAAGGCCACCATTCTGCCCGAAATATCAAGAAAAGGGCTGGTTAGTTTTTTGCCATCTGCACCAATGATCCATATTGTCCCGGTTTCATCGGCGACAAATAATCTTTTCGATCCATCAGCCGGTTCTAAAATGACAAGCGGAGCGATCATGCTGTCTGCAATCAATTGCAGAGCCGGAATTTTGGTAGTTGTATCACCCACGGGAGGAGGAGGTGGTGGTGGCGGCGGAGGAGTTGTTTGTGAATACGAACTATTTTTTTTGCATCCTGCGTGGATGAATAATTGAAAGGTCAACATGAACAATACTAAGATTCTGACGAAAAGTTTCATAAGATCAAATTAATTGGTATTCGACATGGAAGAATCTTCAACTGAAATATAAAACGTCGTATCAGCCGTGACAGTTGCGTAAATAATATGTGGTAATATCTCCGCTTTTCAGCTGATCATCGCCAGTTTATTATTAATCAGGTAATCATAACTTTCTTTAAGTGCCACAAACACATCGCCTGCTGTTTTGTCCATTTCAACCACCATCCATTCTGTATTACCATCAGCGGCTTTTACAATAGCTGGAAAATTTTGTGTACCCTTTCCGACAGCGGTCATCGGATCGGGAACATCTTTCGGCAGGTTATCATCCCATTTGGCAGGCCCATCTTTAATATGCAGTAATTGTGCCCGACTCCCCAGCCTTTTCACGATGGCAGCGGGATCCTGTCCGGCCACTTTCACCCAATAGGTATCTACTTCGAAAAATATATCCTTATCCAGGTTTTCAAGTAATAATTCATATACGAATCTTCCGCCCACTTTATTCCGGTATTCCCACCAGTGATTATGCAGACCAAATTGCAATCCGTTTGATTTGGCGAATGCTGCCGCCTGATTATAAATGGAAATCAGTTCCATGGTTCCGTCCACGCTGCTGTACCGTTTATCTTCCGGCCAGCCATGCCATATCATTCTTTTACAATTGTAAGCGGCGGCTGTTTCCAGGAAAATCTTTTTGTGATCGCCGATGGGAATTTCTATATGCGAGGAAGAAACCGAGAGACCCGCGTCTTTCAGATACGACGCCGCCTGTTGTACAGAAATACCGTCGGGCCAGAATGCAGTTTCCACATAATTGAAACCAATATCCCTTATGCGTTTCAGGGTTCCGGGAATATCAGTTTTGATCTGATCGCGTACAGTATATAGCTGAACGGATAATTTAGCAGGATTCCATTTTTCAGGAATGAAAGCAGAGAAAGCAGATGATGGAATAACGGATCCTGCCAGACCCAAACCGGTCCATTGCAAAAAATTTCTGCGTGATAACGACTGCTTATTTTTCATACGGCTTTGTTGAAATTTAATCGCTCTTACTAAAGTTAGTTCTAAACTTATTATTATATTTAACTAACATCTTAGTTATATTGTGGTGGACAGGTACCGGAATAAAATATTCTTATGGGTGACAGTTTACTGTTTAATTCAAAAGGCAATTTGGAAAATACCTATGATGCCATCGTGATCGGATCCGGTATCAGCGGGGGATGGGCAGCCAAGGAATTATGTGAGCATGGAATCAAAACACTGGTATTGGAGCGCGGAAGGAATGTGCAGCATATAAAAGATTATCCGACAGCTGCCAAACATCCCTGGCAGTTTACACATCGGGGCAGAATTTCTCATGAACTTGAAAAGGAAAATCCAATCATCAGCAAATGTTATGCATTTGATGAAGGCGCCCAGCATTTTTTTGTAAAGGATAAGGAACATCCTTATGTGCAGGAAAAACCGTTTGACTGGATACGCGGATACCAGGTCGGCGGCAAATCGCTGATGTGGGCGCGCGAAACTCAGCGCTGGAGCCGGTTTGAGTTTGAAGCTCCCGCAAGAGATGGATTTGCGGTTGACTGGCCGATACGGTATACTGATCTCGCACCCTGGTATTCTCATGTTGAAAATTTTGCGGGTATCAGCGGGAATAAAGATGGTATTGATAATCTTCCTGATGGTGAATTTCTGCCTCCCTGGGAATTCAACTGCGCTGAAGATTCGATGCGTCAAAAAGTAAATGCACATTATTCAAACAGACGCATGTTAATGGGTCGCTGTGCAAACCTCACCAAGGCCGGTGAATTACAATTGCAACAGGGCCGTGGCCAATGCCAGGCAAGAAATTTATGCAGCCGGGGTTGTCCCTATGGTGGCTATTTCAGTTCGAACTCTTCCACTTTACCCTGGGCAGAAAAAACGGGTCATCTGACCCTTCGTCCGGATTCTGTGGTTCATTCCATCCTCTATGATGAAAAAAAAGGACGGGCGACGGGCGTTCGGGTGATTGATGCAAAGACAAAACAGGCCACCGAATATTTTGCACGTATCATTTTTGTAAATGCGGCCTGTTTGAATTCCAATCTGGTTTTACTGAATTCAACTTCTCACCGGTTTCCGGAAGGGCTGGGAAATGATCATGATATTCTGGGCAGATATATTGCTTTTCAGAATTACCGCGGATCCATTTCAGCCAGTATGGAAGGATTCAAAGAGGGATATTATTATGGACGAAGGCCCGTCTCACCGCTGATGCCCAATTTCAGAAATGTTTACAAACAGGAAGAAGATTTCCAGCGTGGATACCTTGTTTTCTGGGGCGCGTTTAGAAATACAGGCGTTGAAGGCACCGATATTGGTGCCGATTTGAAAAAATCGCTCAGTGAAGCCGGCGACTGGTCGGCTTATATGTCTATGCAGGGTGAAGTGATTCCCAAAAAAACAAACCATGTGCGGCTCAGCAAGGATTTGAAAGACGAATGGGGCATTCCTCAATTGATCACATCCGTGGATTATGATGAGAATGATGAGAAAATGGTAAAAGACTTTTTAACCCAGGGGTCAGAGATACTGGATATCGCCGGTTGTAAGAATATTCTGCCCAATGATAATAAACAGGCGCCGGGCCTGGATATCCACGAGATGGGCGGTATCCGTATGGGCAGGGATCCAAAAACATCCATGCTCAACGAATGGAATCAGCTCCATGCATGCAAAAATGTTTTTGTTACAGACGGAGCATGTATGACTTCGGTCGGCAATCAGAATCCTTCGCTGACATTTATGGCCATCACAGCGAGGGCAGCGAATTATGCGGTTGAGGAATTGAAGAGAGGGAACATTTAAGTGTTGATGTCGGATATTCCATGCCCGATTTCAAATTCATTTTCTATCTGATGCTGCCGGTAAAAAACAGACTTTTACCGATTATAAAAGCCGGGTTACCTATAACGTCTTGTAATAAAATGTCCCTTCATTTATTTTTATCCAGTATTTAAAATATAATCACCGTTCGTTCGTCTGAACAGGGTGATGGTAGGAAACTGGAGCGTTTGGCATGAAGTTGGCCGGACGATTGAAATGGTTTTAAAGAAAGTGAACTAACTATTTCATAAATAAGCGAACATTCACTTATTTTACGTGTTATACACGAAAAGATGCGTACAAGGAACACTGAAAAGGAAGAGTTAGTCAGGGAGGAAGCTATTGAAATGCTTGTCAGGGAGGGGTTTCAGGGATTTAGTATGAACAGGCTGGCCCAGGCATGCGGTATCTCGGTGGCCACGCTATACATCTATTATCAGGATAAAGATGACCTGATACAAAAGATTGGCGCAAAGATTGGTAAACAATTTATGGCAAAAACCCTCGAGGGATTTGATCCGGAAATGAGTTTTGGAGAGGGACTTAAAAAGCAATGGGAGAACAGGGCCGCTTTTGCCATGAAGTTTCCTAAAGAGGTTGCATGTTATGAAATCATCCGTCGTTCAAGACATGGCGATGATATCGTGGAAGAAAGTCTCAAAGGATTTAAGACAACCATGGGAAATTTTACGCATAATGCGATCAAAAATAACGAGTTGGTTCCTTTGTCATTAGAAGTTTTCTGGAGTATGGCTTACGGACCATTATACACATTGTTACGCTTTCATGAAGAAGGCAAGAGCATCGGCGGCAGACCTTTTAAATTTTCTAAAAAAATAATGGATGAAACTTTTCGGCTCGTACTCAAATCTTTGACACCATAAAATCTAACATACTAAAAAATCGTTATGACAATCGATTTATCAAATATTTTCATATTTAAAACAAATATTCAAACTGAGTTTGATAAGCTGCGGATAAAGAACGTATTGGATGCGTCCCAGAAAGTACTCAAATGGAATATCGATATGGATGATGCGGATCGTGTACTGAGGGTCGTTTCGGATTCTCTGCGACCGGAACAAATTATATCCGTACTTGATTATGTCGGTTTCGAATGTTCAGAACTAGAATAAGTCACTTTCATGAAACAAGAAAAACAAAAGGCCGTTCCTTTTACCAGCTATCAGAAATTTGCCATATTCGCACTGGCCATCACGATGTTTACCGTGGTGCTTGATTTCATGGTCATGTCGCCGCTGGGAGATATTCTGATGAAATCGCTTGATATAAAACCCGCGCATTTCGGGCTGGCCGTTTCGGCCTATGCCTTCAGTGCAGGTATTTCCGGACTATTAACGGCGGGATTTGCGGATAGGTATGACCGTAAGAAATTACTGCTTTTCTTTTATACCGGATTTATAGCGGGAACCCTCCTGTGCGGTATTGCCAACACCTATCCATTACTCGTGGGCGCGCGCATTATTACCGGATTATTTGGAGGCGTGATCGGTTCCATTTCTATGGCGATTGTTGCCGACCTGTTTGACCTCCAGCATCGTGGGCGTGTGATGGGATTTATGCAAATGGGATTTGGTGCCAGCCAGGTATTGGGGATACCGATTGGATTGTATCTGGCGAACTTCTGGGGATGGCATGCACCTTTTTTGTGGGTTGGCATCATGGCAATTATTGTTGCCATTCTGATTGCGGTCAAATTGAAACCATTGACCAAACACCTGGCTGTTCAGCAGGACAAATCTGCGCTTAAGCATTTGCTGCATACTCTGTCAAAAAAAGATTACCGTATCGGATTTTCAGCCACCGCACTCCTGTCAATCGGAGGATTTATGATGATGCCATTCGGCAGCGCCTTTGCGATCAACAATTTGCATATTACGCAGCACCAATTACCATTATTGTTTATGGTTGCCGGGCTGAGTACACTTATCATCATGCCATTGGTCGGAAAACTGAGTGACAAGGTGGATAAATTCAAAATATTCGTCGCGGCATCCATCTGGATGGCTGTTGTTGTTGTGATATATACCAACCTTTCTGTCACCCCTCTATGGCTCGTTATGGTTTTTAATGTTCTGATGATGTGTGGTATCATGAGTCGTATGGTTCCGTCCAGCGCCCTGATTACAGCGGTTCCGGTATTGCAGGACAGGGGTGCGTTTATGAGTATAAATTCTTCTCTGCAACAAATAGCGGGAGGCGTGGCAGCTGCATTCGCCGGTATCATTGTCATTCAAAAAGATAAGTTCAGTCCGCTGGAACATTACAATACCCTCGGCTATATTATCGTGGGAATCAGCGCCGTGAGCGCATTCCTGTTGTACCGCGTGAGCAAACTGGTGAAAACCAGGGCGAAGCAAACCAGACCGCAGAAAGAGGAGCAGGTTGTAATGGAAAAAGAGGCCTTTTTGATTGAGTAAATATACAGTTTCATGCTCAGGGATATTGATCATTTTTACCTGCAAAAAGAAGAACCGGTAAAGAGTTGCCTGATCGCCCTGAGAGAAATCATTCTCAAACAGGATCGTGAAATCACGGTTGCCTGGAAATATGGTATGCCTTTTTTCTGTTTCAAAGGAAAAATGTTTTGTTATCTATGGGTGCACAAGACGAATCAACAACCCTATATTGGTTTTGTGGAAGGAAAATATCTGAACCATCCGAAATTGTTGACTGAAAAACGAGCCAGGATGAAAATATTCCTGTGCGATCCTGAAAAGGACCTGCCCGTCAAAATCATTAAAAAGGTTTTAAAGCAATCGCTTGATCTCTACAGGAAAGGAACCGTGCAGGTAAAAAACTGAAAGGGTCCCAGTTTTAAGTATTTCCAATAGTAAAAAGAATCAGGATCATCAAAGGCTTTCACATATGTGAATCTATTACCGGCTTGATGCCCGTATCTTTAAGGCTCTTACCGCGGACCGGTTTTATAAAGGCATGACTTTTACTCATCAAAGGCTTATGTAATAAGCAAAGAACATTTTTGAAACTGCACATTAAGTATATGGTCAGCCTTCGTTGCAAAATGGTCGTCAAAGACGAACTCAGGAAACTTGGAATCAGTTATTCAAATATCAGCCTGGGACAAGTGGAGATACCGGAAGAAATTAACCGCTCGCAACTGGAAAAATTCAGAGCCGCGTTGAAACAATCTGGTCTCGAATTGATGGATGATAAAAAGTCTGTACTGATCGAAAAAATAAAGGATGTGGTGATTGAAATGGTTCACTATGAAGATGAAATACCCAAAGTAAATTTTTCAGATTACCTGACAGAAAAATTAGGATACAATTATACCTACCTGGCCAATCTTTTCTCTGAAACAGAAGGCACAACCATTGAACATTTCATTATTATTCATAAGATAGAACGGGTCAAGGAATTAATCATCTATGACGAGCTCAACCTGACAGAAATAGCCTGGAAACTGCACTATAGTAGCGTCTCCCATCTCTCCAATCAATTTAAAAAAATAACCGGCCTGACTCCTTCCTTTTTTAAGTCACTGAAGAACAAGAAACGCAGTAATCTGGAGAATCTTTAAAGCCAAAAGCTTAACGCGTAACGCTGAACGCGGGATTTTCCAAAGCCAACTCGCACTATTGCGCGTGAAACCTATGAATAATGCAACATTTAGGGATAATTGTGTAATGTATTGGAAGCCAATGGGGTCACCTTTGGGTAGTAAAATAGCTCTGAAATTTATATGACCATAAAAGCGAGGGAAGCCGATATCGAATTGGAAAAGGCGAAGCCGATGATTACGGTGGAGATCATTGAATATGTTGAAAATGCAGTAGCAATTAAAACCATTTTAAAAAAATCTTCCGGAAATATCAGTGTTATGTCGGTTGACAGAGGAGAAGGTTTGACAGAAAGAACCAGCCCGTATGACACATTTGCACAGGTCATAGATGGTAACGTTGAATTAGTGATCGGTGGCGTCGTTCATTTGATACAAACAGGTGGTTCGATCATCATTCCCGCTCACGCTGCTAATTATGTAAAACCTGATAGCCGGTTTAAAATGATATTAACGGTTCTTAAGAGCGGATATGATTGACTGTTGATCTATTTCACCGCATTGACGATTGTCAGAAACTCTATTTTGTAACTTAAAAAGGATTATGCAAAGTGGCTCATCAGATATTTTAAAGACAAGTTCAATTATACAATATCCTTCTATTCGTATCAGCAAAAGAACAAATGCTGATTCTGATAAAACGGAGTTAGCCGTCGTAGAAAATGAATTAGAGGAGGCCCAGCGTATCAGACTATTGCATAAAATAACTGCTGGCATACCTTTACAAATACTTAAAAAGAAATCCGGTGTTTTTGCTACTTCACTTGTTCACGAGGTAAGAAACCCCCTGACAAATATCAACCTGGCCGCCGATATTCTTGGACTCGGTAGCCTGAATGAAGAGCAGGAAAAATTTGTTGCCATTATTAAACGGGGTGCAGAAAGAATAAATCATATTTTAACCAGTTTCCTCAGTTCCCATAACGAAGATGAAATTCACGCTGAATGCTGCTCTGTGAATGAATTAATCGAAGAAGTTCTGGCCATCAATAAAGACCGAATCAGTTTGAAGCAAGTCATGGTAAATAAAAATTTTGGGGCCGGCGATCTGAACATATTGGTAAAGAAGCAGGAAATAAAAATTGCGTTGATAAACATTATTGTCAATGCGATAGAGGCGCTGCCACCCAAACATGGTATATTAACTCTGAGCACCGGCGTAAAAAATGATCAGTGCATTATTGAAATAGAGGATAATGGCATGGGCATCAGTGAAAAAAACCTTTTAAATATTTTCGATCCATATTATACTAACAAACCCGGCGGCATGGGCCTTGGCCTTTCCACTACCATGGATATATTATTATCCAATTGCGGTACCATGGATGTGCAATCTGAAGAGGGATCCGGAACGCATTTTACACTTCATTTTAATCAGATTGAAAGTTAAAAGACTAAAACCAATAACAGGAGCCAATCGCGTATCGGAATATTTCTGTTTCAAAGCCACAATGATCTCCTGAAGTTTTTTACTATGATTTCCTGAGGTATTGGTTCAGAATTTACCCCTATTAACCGTAAATGAGAGATTTGAAATTGCATTTAACCGATAAACGAATCATTTTAGTGAATTGGATGTAATTTCATCCAGGTTCGCTGTTATTTTACACTTCTTCAAGGTTCGAAATATAATACCTTATAAATCCTCAACATCAAAAAAATGAAAAAAACCCTTATTCTTTGCTGCCTTTTTGTAACCATGATACAGGTTGTTTCGGCGCAATCAAATAAAACAAATCTGAGCCTTCAGGTTTCCGCAGCTGCTGCTGCAAACAGAGCACAGCTCGCCGGTTATGTATGGACCAGAACGGTCCAGGTATTTGTCGGCGGTGCTTTGAAGAATACGATTGTCAGTTCCATGTCTATTGGCCCAGATGGAAAAATGGTTGCTACGGCTGTTTCATCCACACCAACAGATCCTCCGCCAACCAGGGGAATACGCGGTGATATTGCAAGAAAAAAACAGCCGAAATGAAAGCCTATATTGATAATGCGATGACCACGAGTGTGGGTTATATCTATATGTCAAAGGGAAAAATGGTTGATTATTTTGATGCTGCCGGTATTTCACAATCCGGTAATACAATTACAGTCGTGGGATCCAATGTAAACCAGCCAAACGATCAACTAACGATGAAAATAACGCCCGGTACATTCGCTTATATCAGTCAGAGTTTTAGTTCCATTGTTACCGGTGGGGATGCCATTGCGGGTGTATGCAATTATAAAACATTTAGTAACGGGCTGACCGCTTTTAATACGGGTGAACTGGACCTGCCAGCAAAGGATATGAAACTGATGCTTGCGAATACGGGTTATGCAAAAAAACTTCAATAAAGCCTTTTAAGCTTAAAGCTAAAAGCTTAACGCTTAACGCAAGATAAAAGCGAATGAAATAATCAGGGGGTTTTATCTGCTGCTTCTAATTGCTGTTTATACCTTTTCGATCTGAAATAAAAATTCAGCTGGAGTCCGATCGCGTTCAACGGATCGACACTGGGTTTATTTTGAAATTGATATAAGTAATACACTTCAAAATCGATATTCTTACTGACTTTAATATCAGATCCCGCCGTTAACCGAAACCTGTCCTGAGAATTATCATTTAAATAAAAAAAGTATTCAGCCCAGATATAGGTTATGAAAGTCATGTATTCCGTTTTAAAATTCCGGACAAATTTGGCTCTTGGTCTGTAAATGGGCTGAAAGTCTCCATTCACCCATCGCCAATCTAAACGGTTCCTGGTTGTCAGTACGACGTCCAGCGGCAAATGAAAATTATTATTTGTTTCCGTTTCAAATATATTGACTACTTTTTTTTTGTCGCCAGGCGGTGCATTGGAATATGAATAACCCGTCCTAAACCACCAATAATAACCCTGGGTCGTGTCATGTAAATCCATGAACTTTTTGCCTCTTAGCCAGGGATGTGCGAAATAATCGATGTAAGCACCCGTGGTTCCATCTGTATATTCAGAGTTGGCCCTGGTACCGGAAACCATCCCGTACAACCTGACCCGTTCATTGATTCTGTAATAAAAATCAAATTCAGGCCATACCTGCTTGGATGTTGAGGAGGAATCCTGTGACATAAGCATTTGGGTATTCAAAACGGCACTCAATAATAAAACGGCTCTTATAGCTGGTAACCTCACTGATTTATGACGTTTAACAGTTAAATTAAAAAGTTCGGAGCATCAGGAAGACGTTGCGGTGACCGGGCACTGGTTGATATGTCAGATTGATGCAAAAAAACAGCTTATTCCCAATAATCGTCGTTTTGTTTTACGGTTAAACTATTAAAAATTTCCTGAATATTGATCCCGCTTAATTAACTTTATTAGGAAACGCACGCAACATATTTCTTTTAAAACAACTTTTATGAAAAAATTGATCTCTTTGTCAGCCGCCATTATCTCCTCACTGATTTTAATCACTTCCTGCGGACCCACACTGACTGTAACCAACGACTATGATCATACAGCCAATTTCAGCCAGTATCATACATTCCGGATCGTAAAACTGGAGCAACAATACCAGGCACTCAGCCAGCTAAACCAAAACCGTGTGATCGCCGCTGTCAGGCAGCAAATGATTGCTAAGGGGTTTACTGAAACAGAAAATTCCGACCTGCTGGTGAACATCACCAGTATCTTAAAAAACGAGAAAGAAATTGTTGCGAATTCCTATGGTTACGGTGGCGGTTACAGACCGTATGCCTGGGGTGGCGGAAATATGTCCACTACCGTGAATGTTCAGAATTATATTGCCGGCTCTCTGATTATCGAAGTTGCCGCAGCACAGGGTAACAAATTGCTTTGGGAAGGTATTGGCAACCAGGATATCAATTCTCCATCCAGCGATCCTGACAAAACGGTGCCTGTTATCGTTCAAAAAATCATGGCCAGTTTTCCTCCGGGAATGGCAGCTAAATAGGATTACTCAACTAATTACACTACTAAAAAAGGGAGCTGTGCTCCCTTTTTTTAGTATGGAAGACTGGAAGTATGGAAGACTGGAAGTGTAGTGTATAAGTATTGGAAGTATAAGAATTCATTCCTTCAATGTGGGAGATTTATCACCGACAATAATCGACAATTAACCATTGACAATTAACAATTATAATCTGAATCCAACAATGAAAAGAATAGCGATGGTCTCATTGTCATATTTAGAAGAGTAGAAGCCTTTCAGTTCAGCGATATAAGAAATAGTCGGTTTCTGAACAAACCGGTAACCGACTGTAACTGCGAAGTCTGAAGGGGAGAAATAACTTGAATTAAAATTATAGGCGCTGTCTGTATTGCTTATCTTATTATAATTCAGGGACTGACCCATCGACCAGTTTACGTATATCTTTTTTGAGAATTTCATAGACGCTACGAACAATAACGGTACCGCTGAATTGGTAACATCTCCTTTAGGATTCGTACTCTTTACCGAGTAGAGTTTGTAGTATCCGGTTTCAAATCCAAGCGACACAAAAGAATGTTGGGGTTCCCACATAACCCTGGCAGATATGGCATATTTAAAATTGCTGACTTCATCTTTTGCGACGACGAGGTTATTGAAAAAATAGCTGGGGCCCGCGCCGGCATAAATAGTAAATTTATGATACTTACCCGTTTCGCCTTCCCATTTTGTGCAAAAGAGTTTCCGGTCAGGAAACAAAAGATGAGTGCTATGAGTAATTTATAAATGCGCATGCGAAGGTATTAATAGCCAGGAAAATATTTTTTTAGTATCATTTCATCGTGTACCAATCATATACTACAAAACAGGGATAGTCGGATATGAAGCCGTCAAATTGTCCGTTTTGCATATAGTTCGCGATAAGATGTTCATCATTCAGCGTCCAGCTGATCACTCTTATACCCATTGAATGTGCGTTGCCACATCACTCAGCAGCAAACCCCGTGAATACCTGGGTCCCCATCGTGTACATCCATTGTCAATAACATCCTGAAATGTAAGCTCACACATTGTTTTCAGACTGGTATCGGCGCGGTAAGGTGGATAAGACTGAAATTGCCCGATCACCGTCGTCGAAGGCAAATCAGCATAAATTACAATATTCCTGCCTATTGCTTTTGCGTGAGCCTGTGCATTTAAGATAACAGGCTGTATAGCCTGGAAAATACCATCGTCTCCCTTGATGTCCAGCCAGAAATAAGTCATGGTGGTGGAATCAGTAAAATCCCTCAGGCAATGTTCCAGAGAAGCAATCTTCTGTCCGTCAATCAGCGTAATATATTCGTAGAGGAAATTAAAAGAAAACTGATTGTAATCACCCGAGATCGGGCTTTTTTGAGTAAGACGGATATCAATATTTCCGTCATGCATCATCATCGGTACGCTGTCCCGGGTAAGCTGAACGTCAAATTCCAGTCCGTTTACACCATAGTCCTCATCATTCAATACACCCAGGATGGAATTTTCTGCAAAGGGTGGATTGGCGACCGTTTGCACGCCGTGATGTGCATATATTTCGAAGGGTGTGTTTTTAGTATATGTGGAGAAGTTCCTCGAAAATTTCAGGCCGATCGGAGTCTGTGTACCATTCCCGTTTTCAATATTCCCATTTAAGATCAGATTACTAATATTGCCTGTTTTAAGAAACGCAAGCGCATCTGCTTTTGGCAAACTAAAATTCACCAGGCCCTGTCGTGCATCCTTGGAATACCGGTAGAAACCTGAAAATTTTAATGAACTATCGTTTTGTTCCAGCCCGTATTTCAAGATCATAAAAATGCCACCATTGCCAAAAAAGGAAACCCTGTATTTGGATACTTTACAAACAAAACTGGTTCCCAGCTGATTGCTCCTGAAGCCAGGTCGTAAATGGCCTCCATGGGCTTCATCGTGGTATATGGAATGAAAGCAACATTCCCAATATCGATGGGCGGTTGGTATGTAGTCTGATTCCTGGAACAGGAAAAGAAAACAATCAGCAAAAGAAAGTACTTATATGTATTCCGGAAGTCATGATAATTTTGGATTGCAATTATAAGTTTATACCTATTTTGAATTCAGGCATCCAATACCTCTTGCCGTTTACGGGAAATGCAGGCCAGGCAACAATATGGTACTGGATATAGTCCATTTGTAATGCGAAATTAATAGCGCGGTTTTTATACAATTTCTGTTCAAAGCCTGCTGAGAAACTATAACCGTTTATGAAACCGTTCTCCGTTTGCAGGGTATGTTTATCTTCGTAATATAAAGGGCATTTGTCCAGTAAAGGTCGGCCCTGAATGTAACAGCCGTTTTAGCAAACATATGGCCGAAGGAAATGGAAGGTTGCTGCTCCCAGCCAGTAAGCGTGGTGGCAAAACCGAATTGATTAAGGACGCCAAAATTCCAGGCTACGTTCCATCCCAGTCCGACATAATTGTCATCTATTTTATAATTCCAATAAGGACCGATATAGATCCTGTTTGAAATAAAAAGACTCTGCAGACCTGCCTGAAGGTTAAATCCTTTTGGAAGGGTATATTTTCCCTGGTAAAAAAACATAGGTGCGGTCACATTATCCAAGGTCCAGTCTTGGGGGGTAACCACATATAAAACTGAAATAGAAGAAAGTAGTGACCGGAAGGTAAGGGCTGTGGCAGAAAAAAACTCGCTTTATGGATATCAAAAGTATCTTCCTGTTTTTTCTGTCCAAAACCGAAAAGGCATGAAATCAGCATGCTTAAAACCAGGATGGTCCTGCATTTGCGATGATTATGGCATGTATTCACTAAATATTTTTTATTTGCTCAGAAATCAGTTTCATCATTTCAAAAGGATCGGAGACGAGGCGGCTGTTAACACCTGAAGGGGAGTTAACTCTGCAAGCAGCTTTGTACGGGATCGATTTGGTTATGGTGCAATTTATCTATTCTTTCAGTAATTAGGGTCCGGTTAACTCATTTAACCGATAAACCGAAAACGTTGAATCTCCTATGCAACCGTGAGGAAAGGGATTTTATAAGTTTTAAACCCTTTATATATCTGTTCTACCAAGTCCTCATCAAGTAAAAATCTATTCAGAAATTCTTTTGAGATCCATGCTTTATTAAGTGAATGATTCTTGAGTGATTTGGCAAGCATATCTGCTTCTGACTTTCTGTCCATATGAAATAATGTGGCGACGCGTAAAATAATATTCAAACCGGGGCCCGGTATGGTCATCTCATCCGAACACGCAAAAGCAAGGGAATATTCTTTTTGTTTAAAATGATATAAACTGATGAAAAATTTGAACAGAGCGGGGTAGGATTTATTCCTGCTCATCGAATTCCGGATCAGTTCGATACCGCGGTCATATTCGCCGGCTGCAATCATCAGGCAACCACACACGCCCATGATGCCAACCGCATTGGGATTCAGAGTGATCGTATATTCCAGTTCATCCAGTCCGGCCTGCCTGTTATGTAAGGAAATATGTGCCATCGCGAGGGCAATATGTCCATGCTGGCTTAGGGAATTTATTTTCAGGGCGGTACGTGCGGTTCTTAAACCCTGGACCACCGGATTTTCGCTGGTGGGTTGTTCAAATAAAAATGCCAAAAGTGATAGTTGTCCCAAAAATGCCCAGGCCAATTCATCCGAAGGATTTTTTTCAGTAGCATATTGCATTGCTGCATAGGCTTTTTTGAAAACTTCTTCATTGAATCTGGAATAAAATATATTGTACCAGGATTGCGTAGTTAAATATGCATTGCCCGATTTACTTTTTGTGAGACCACGGGACATTTGTTGTACAATGATTCCATTGAAATCGCCCAATTCAGCGATCACTGAGTTTACAATATTATCTTCCACTTCAAATAAGTTAGAAGAATTGTACGTGTGATGATACAACTCTGTCCAAATCTGTGCGCCGGAATGGGTTTCTGTCAGCTGAACGGCAACCCGGAGCCGTTTCTTTTCAAACTGAACATTCCCGGTTATCATATATTGCGCGCCGAAATGATTAGCGATTTCGTGTATGTCTTTACTTCTGAATGTAAGTTGCTGAATCGTATAGTAGGATATTACCGAAAAATCCGGAAACTTTCCAAACTCCGCACTCAGTTGCTGGCCCAGGTTGTCAGTAAATGCCTGACGTGAAATTTCTGTTTCAAAAGTTCTGAAAGGCATCACAACCAGGGTAATGGAATAGCGGGCATTTCCTGATGTACAGGTTTTATGACCAGATTTGTAGTTTTAACGGATTTATTCACGAATACAGGAATATAACTACCCTTTGGTACAGAGATCTCAATTTCATCATCGATGCCCGGCTCCTTATAATAATAGTTTAATGCGCGACGTAGCCTGCCGGCATGTATACGTACGATGGCATCCTGCTGGGGTTTAAAACTGACAGGTTTATTTAATACATTGATTGCTATCGTATACTCCTTGATCGTGTTGGATCTACCGCCCAGGGTCTCATCAATGATGTAAGACAAAAAACGACGGAGTATATCAGAAACTGCAAATACGGGGCAAAGAAATATTTTCTGGAGTTGTGCGTAGATAAGGTCTTCGGAAAATGATTCGGAGGTACTCAATATAGTTTTGGTGCTCATTGGATGAGGTTTTACAGTTAAATGCCTGATTAGCCAATCTTTGCGCTACCAATAGAGTACCTTGAGTAAACCGGGAACCGGATTTCAAATTTAAAAATAAGGATAAAGAGCCTATAAACAATGAATTATACACGTTAGTTTAGAACGACAACCATTTCATGAACGCACTCCAAACAGAATTGGGCCTGATCAAAAACAGGTTTCCTGATCATCAATCTGTCATTGACGATCTGTACAGAAATGATACCGATTTTAAATCCCTCTGTGCTGATTTATTTCTGTGTACTAAAATGATTCAGGATTTCGAATTGGAAATTGCGGAGAAACAACATGCTTTAGTTGAATACCGTGAAATTGTGAAGGATCTGGAATCAGAGTTATGTATGGTTATTCAATCCACCCGGGCGGAGGAATAAGCGCATATCCATTATTGTTAGTATAAACTGTATGCATTCCTTTTGTGCTGTTATTTTTTGCCGGCATGGATTCCGGATGCTTCTGCTAGTCTTCCAGAGAACATTTCAATAACCCATTATCGTAAAAGAGAAAAGTATTGGTTGATCCGGGACTAAATTCAAGTTCAAAAAAACCGCCGGAATTCCAAACTAGGAAATCATCCACTGAGGGACCCTTGCCATAATGGATCATTTCTTTTTCGGATAACTTATTCTCCTTGCTTCCAGCGCCGCTGATTATATAATGGACATGATCCTTCGAATAAAAATACTGAAGTGCATGCAGATGTCCGCTCACATAATAAATTCCCGGATACCGGCGCAGAACGGTATCAATTTTTGAAGCCATTGTTTTATAAGATGGGAATTGGATATAAGATGCTTTTATCCTTCTGAAAAGATATGGATGACTCAATGTTTTATTTATAGGGCCAAGGGCATAAACCGGATGATGGGCTACGATCACGATCTTTTGATTTAGCATATATCCGGCACGGATAACACTATCCAGTCTGTCATAAAACGATAATTCCTCCTGCGGTATTTTATTTTTTTTTAATCCTGTCATAATGATCCGGTAAGTATCAATAAATATTAACCGGATGGTTTGATGGTTCAATTCTACAAAGTCGGGACCATAGCCACCATTTTTGGGCAGAAACACATTTCCCGGATTTGCAATGCTGGAATTCTTTGCCAGATTTTTCGAAATAAAAGCTTCTTCCATCGCCAGTTTGGGCCGTCCCCGCTCGTACGTTAAACGATTCCACCAATCGTGGTTTCCCGGAGTAAAAAAAGCCGATCCCTGATAATGATCCAGCAGCGCCAGCTGAGAATTAATTTTTTCCATGGTGTTTCGGGTACTGTCAAAACCTTTGTAGCCAAATGGAATAAGACCCCATAATATATTTTTATAACTATTATCTCCCAGGAATACGACCGCGCTGTTCGGATTGTTTAATAACTCCTTTCGAAGATTGATCAGTGTTTCTCCTGATTCTTCATGATCTCCGGCATCTCCAACAAGGAAAATTTTAAAACTATTTTGCGCGAATCCTGTATGGAAAGACAATAACAGAGTCAGGATAGTATATGTAGTCAGATGCAGGGGCTTTGAAAATCTCATCCCTTTTTGTTGCAAGTTGCGTTTAAAAGCGCAAGTAAAGCGTAAAGCACAAAGCTTTACGCATTGCGCTTTATGCCTTAAGCTTATTGCCGGTTTTACTGTTAAATGCGGCAAAATTAGATTCCCCGTTTTGGGATGGGTAAATTTGATTCATCCGGATGGTCCTTAGTTCCCCTTTTCAGGAACTCCCCTGGCGGGTTTCGGATGGCGTGCCCGGCTGACCTTAATTTTTCCTAAATAAAATTACATCGGAATAAACATACATACCTTAACATAGGAAGTCTGCCGGACTTGAAGGGCATGCTATTTATTTTAAACCATTTTTATGAAACAGATGATTTTTAAAAAATTCAAAGGCTTTCATTGGTTGCATCCTGATTTCATGCAGCCTTTTGTCCGTCGTTCATACGAACGCCCAGATATATAACGATTCTTCAAAAAAATTCAAAGTGTATCTTGAACCATATATCATGTTTACCAGTATGAGCGGTACGACCGGTATTGGAAATCTTCCCAATTCTTTTATATGCGTTCCGGCGAGAAGGTATTCAGTTATCTTAAAATCGGCGGTATGTTATATGCCGAAGTTCACAATGACCATCTTGCCTTTACATCCGATTTATTTTATGCAGACCTTCACAGGATGCTTCAGGTAAAAACGGGGTAATCAGCGGAACAGCCACGTTAAAACAATTCTGGTGGGAACTGGAAGGACTTTACCGATGAATCCCTGGCTGGAATTCGGAGCTAGGCGCCCGGATAAACAATATTCACGGCCGGTTGAATATCAATGTGGTCACGCCCGGTGGCGGTGGCTAAACATGAGCAGGTGAAGAAACAAATACCTGGGTGGATCCGCTGCTCGTAACCCGTTTAAAGACATGTGGTGAATAAAAATGGCTTTTTCAACTGCGGGCGGATATCGGCGGATTTGGGATCGGTTCACAATTTGCCTGGCAGCTGCAGCCGGATATTTTTTACCGTGCATCCAGACTGTTGCAATTTGGCATTGGGTTACCGGATCATTTCGATGGATTATAATAATGATAGTGCGGGCGGGATCGTTTTGTTATATGATATGGATGAATATGGACCGCAGATCAGAATCGGATTCAATTTTTAATGGAATCTTCAGATCATCAAATTATATTTATCTTATTTACCAGCATTGAGATTATCAAAACTATTTATAAACTTTTTAGAATCATAAAAAATTGCCATCCGGGTTACAGGCTTGCTTTTTTTATCAGTGATTCATATGCCCGGGATACGGACAGGAAAAAACACCGCATTACCGGATTCACTGGAATTCAATAAACAGGTGGATATATTCGATATTATCCGGAAATGGACGGGAAAAGCCCGCAAAAAAGCAGTAGATACCCTTCCGGAGAAAGGAGTAAAAAATCTTATCCTTGTTACCCATCGTCGGATATACTCCGGCCAACGGTTTTGTAATTGGGGCAGCGATCAGCGTAACTGAATTTCTCGGCGACCCAAACACACCAATTTATCTTCGGCACTTATAAATGTTTCACTGACAACAAAAAGTCAGATACTGATGAATTTCAGATTTGACGTTTATACTTCCAAAAACAAATGGTATATCTCGGGAGATAACCGCTTATTATTCTTTAATCAGCCCACTTACGGCCTGGGCATTTACGGCCTGCAGGAATCAAACGTATACGTTTGGTTTTAACGGCTGGATGAAACAGAAGTGTGATTCAGCACAGCCCATGAAATTTAATTATATCCGGTTATATGAAACATTTTTAAGGAAAGATTACCAAACACTGGTATGCGGGTATGGGTATTATGATTGATGATAATTTTAAGATCAATGATCAGTCACTGCGGCTTGATTCGCCCGGTGACATTTAACATCTCATTATAATTATTCAAAAGAATATGGATTTGATACGGCACATTATTCGGCGAACGGATTGTCTTTTCAGATCATGCACGACAGCCGGGACAATCCGATGAATCATATTCCGGAAATTATTTCAACCTGGCATTCCGGGTGAATCGCGGTTGCTTTTGGAAGTACACAAAACAGTACGATGCTCTACTATGAATATCGCACCTATTTCGGAGTAAATAAAAATATTCCCAGAAACCTGATCGCATTTTGGTTTTGGGGCGTAAATGTTATTTCCGGCCAAATGCCTTATCTGCGAACTTCCGGCCATTACCTGGGACACTTATAACCGGTCGGGCAGGGGTTATATTCAGGGCCGGTTCCGGGGAAATAATATGGAATATGGCGAATCAGAATTTCGGTTCCGGCTTATCAAAAGATGAATTATTCGGCGGCGTTGTTTTTTTAAATGTACAACTGCCAGTAATCCGAATAACAGGCCAGTCAGTCTTTTAATTCATTGCCCCCGGCTATGGATTTGGCCTCCGGATCCAGATGAATAAAAATGACCGGACCAATATAGCCGTGGACTATGGCATGGGCGATGGTTTTGCCGGATCTACTTCAATATCCGGGAAGCGTTTTAAGCTTAAGGCGTAAAGCATAATGCGTAAGGCTTAGGTTATAAGAAATCATAGGTAACTCCCAGCTGCATATAAAATGTATTGGGGAGTTTTTCTTTATATGTAAAGGATTTCGACTGTTGTTATCGTAATCGTTGCTTTAATATCGGCCGGGTTTACCGGTAATAGCTTAGGTAGGTGTAAAATTGAATGTCCAGTTTCCGGCCGTATAACTGACAGGAGAACTGAATTCATAATCCAGAATCTGAAATTTATTGCGTTCAACACTTCTCCGGAAAGGGTAACATTAGCAGGCAGTGGTGGTTTGCCATCATTTCTCGGGATGCTGAAACGCCTGTTCTGATAATAGGCAGTTATAGGAATTCTGAGTGGCTGCATTCATGGTAGCCGTAGGTGTAATACTTAGATTCCCGATATCGAATTCATGCTGAAGTGCAAAAGTTGCCTGATAATCGGGCAGGTGATGTGCCAAATGTCCAGGTGAGATTCAGACTGGGTTGAATAAAGTTAAAATGAATAACTATTATCAATACACAGGCTTCCTTTTTGTTCGGCTGTTGTACTGCCGCTGTTTTTACTATAAATAAATCCGTATAGTGTGACTGAACCGCTATAATTTCCCGGATTGAAACTGTAGGATCCATCCAGTGTATATTGATTTACCTGCGGTGAGGTTTCATGTGTATTATATCCCACACTCAGATCGATTTCAAATCCGCTTTTAAATATATAACTGATCTCAGGGGTAATCAATGGTATCACGGATGAATCTTTACGACCATTGTTCACATCATTGGATTCCCAGGTAAGGCTTGCCTGGAAGATGAGATGGAGCGGGGGCTGTACTGTCCGTGTCTGATGCCGGTACTGTTTTTTTCAGTGTATCTTTTTTAAATATGGAAGTGTCCTTCAGATAATTTACGTTCTTATTATTTAAATTAGTAATTGCCGAGTCCTGTAAAACGCTCTTCGAATCCTGGGCAGACAGCTGGATTCATGAAAAATAAACAGGAAGGAGATAACAACCAGTCGGCTAAAATTTTATTTCATTAATATAAAGGATTGCACAAAATGGATCTGTTTAAACAGGATTGATCAGGGAATATACTGCTAATTTGAACTGTTCTCTAACCATTAACATCCATTTTACAGTTAATCGACAAAGTAAAAATTGTACAAATAAATATTCTTAATTTAAATGGGTGGAATCGGGCTATTTTGCACGCCGGCTATATAAAACAACTCAACATGAAATGGTTTCCACTGTTGCTGATATTTTTCATATCTGCCTGTAAATCCAAAGGACCGGTCTGTTTAATCGATGTGACGGATATCATAAAAAGCGGTAAAGTACATTTAATTGCCTTAAAAGATTCCGGTAATAAAATTACGGCACTTTACGATGACGGGCTGGGACAGTTTAAAAGGAGGCGCTTATTTGTTTTATCCAAATCAACTATTGAAATCCTATACATTTTATCAGAACAGGGTGCCGTTTACATGGAGTCATATGATGAGCATGGTTATCTGATTGGAACCAAGGGTAGTCCGATGGTGGACCGGATCATCAATGAACTGGGAGATGATTCTGCTTACGTTCAGGTATATTTTTTCAGAACTATGAAATCGTACCAGCAATTGAATATCAAGATCAATAATAATGCGGCAGTAAATTATACATTGCAAAAGGATACGTATCTATTCAAATATCCTGTCTACCACATTCGGTATCAATACAGATAGCCTGAACAAAATCAACATGTATTCCCGGATACAATATATCGATCAATGCGATAAGGCTGAGCATGTTTTAAGTGACTCTATTTTTCTCATCAAGGATTCTAAAAATGGTTTATCGCCAGCTCTGGCAAAGTAACCCAGGTTTTCTACAGATGTGCAGGCATGGAAATTGAATATTCTATGCTGAACAAAAAAATCTGTTATGAAAACAAAAAAATGTATTAAACAAAAATTTGCATTTCTTCTATTGACGGCATCATTGGTAATTTTTTCCACAGTTCATGCCCAGCAACAACAAACTTCAGATGAATCTGCCCTGGCTACGAAGTTTGGGATCAAAGGAGGGTTGAATTTAACCAACCTTTCTTCTGATCATTTTAGTGATAATCATTTGAAACCAGGATTTAATGTGGGCATATTTTCGAAGATTCCCGTTACACCGGGATTCTCGATCCAACCGGAATTATTGTACAGCCTGAAGGGTTCAAAAACAGACTATAATAATTTTGTTGAGGGAAGCGGTGAATACAGGTTTAATCTTGGATATGTGGAATTGCCCATTTTAGCTGTTGTCAATCTGACGAAAAATTTCAGTATTCATTTAGGTGGATATGGAGCGTATATGACAAATGCGAATGTTAAGGATGTAAACAACAATGGCAGTATTCAGAGCATTACGGATCTGAATGCGGATGATTTCAACCGATGGGATTTTGGACTGGCGGGTGGTTTGGGATTTGATATTGAAAATTTTACGATTGGCGCCCGATATAATTACGGTCTCACAGAAATTGGGAAATCGAATAATTTAACAGGTGCGTCTCTGGGCAATGCCAAAAATAACGGCCTCTCTATATATGTAGGGTTTGGATTTTAAACCACCAACGAATTGAATTTTCGGGGAATTGGTTTTACCTCCTTTTTAAACGCAGGTTGTAGAACCAGTTCCTCAATTTGTTTTACTAAAAGATTCTGCTATTTGATTCAGATAGCTGCTGGTACAGGTTGTCTTGCCGTTTTGAATGAGTACACGATACCTGAAAGTTATTTTATCGCCTTTTTTTATTTTCAGATTCAGTGCAGTTTTTCCCTTTGTAAATATTTGTTCGCCCAGAGGATTTGCCGCGAAGAGACCATATCCGCGGGCATGCCAGAAGGTGGGATAGTTTGGATTGTGCGTATGATCAAATATGGTAATGCTGACTGAGTCATCTTTTATCTTACCAAATACTTTACACCATCGGCCCCTGGTGCTCCAGGCAGAATCTCCCCGTTTGCCTTCGCTGGTCAGGTAATCTCCACTGGAAGCATTATTTTTTTTTGCGGTGTTTATATTTCCTTTATTGTCAGTGAACTGCTGATCCTGTTCACTGGGTATTTGCAGTTCGCGGGTAAGCCGCAAACCCAACATTCCATCTTTCGCGTCGGCAAGAAAAATATCTGTGTCTGCTGTCAGCTCCGTTATCCGGTCGATGATTCTTTCGTGATAATCCGTGCCGCTGAATTCATAACGGGTGTTTTCTTCCAGAAGGGTCTGGTTTTTCTGATTCACCCACCTAGCATGATATTGTAATACGCCAGTCGTTCCGGAAGTCAATTCCAGTATGCTGTCTGTTTTTATCCAGCCATATTGTGATTTTTTTTCCAATGGAATGGCATAGGAATTATTCCAGAAATCCAGCCCATTTACATTTTCATATGTTAGCCAAAGGCCCAGGTGGTGTGGATGATCGGTGGGTTCTCCGGGTCTTGGTTCTATTGGAAATCCACGTGTAATTACGGTTCCGCCCGCATCGTATATGGGAAATAAAACCGGTTTCTCGATACTGTCAGGATATATAAAACGAGTGAATAAAGAATGACCGATATGGATCTCGATTTTATTTTCATTTTTAATTTTCGTCAACTTCACATATTCCTTCTGTTGGGCGATCAACAGGAGAGGAGAGCAAACAAAACATAAAAGTAATTTTCGGGTGTGCAAGGATTTGTCGGATTACGAGTAAAGAAAAATTTTTCCGTCCGCCATTACGTTCTGCGTAGCTTCATCGAATGTGGCTTTCGCACCTGTATGAACCGCTGCATTGGTCATGATATTCGCGATGGAATGACTATAGCCAGCTTCTACCGGCGCGTTCGGCTGCTTTCGGCTGCGGACGCATTCCATCCAATTTCGTATATGGGCGGAGGTCAGACTGTCCCCACCGGTATTGGCGGATGTGACGACTTTTTCAGCACTGGAGAGATCCATGGTTGGCAGGAGGTTGGCCTGCATTTGCATGGCTTCAGCAAAATGCTGTGTCAGGCCCCCGGCCGGTGTAATCTTATTGGTATCGAGGTTTAGTTCACCGCCATTGGAATAATATACTTCCGTCGCATGATCATCACCGTTATCCATCCGCGATTGAAAACTCACCTGGAAACCGGTTGACGGATCATTTAGCGGACCGTAATCAAACACGGCCGTAATGGTATCCCAATTTTTTCTACCGTCCTTCCACATATAAATTCCTCCGTTGGCAGTTACCGAACGCGGATGCTGTAGTCCGGTGAACCAATGCACTGTGTCAATCTGGTGGCTCATCCACTGTCCCGGTAATCCGGATGAATAAGGCCAGAATAAGCGGTATTCCAGATAATACCGGGGATTAAAAGGAACTTCAGGCCGGTTGATCAGGAAACGTTTCCAGTCGGTATCCTCTTCCTTTAACAGCGGAACCAGTTCAGGTCGCCGCCAGCGACCGGGTTGATTTACATTCCACGTTAATTCAACCATAACGATATTCCCAAATTTTCCTGATCTGATAAAATCGTTTGCTGCCATATAATTGACTCCGCTTCTTCGCTGGGATCCGATCTGAACAATTTTGCCGGAAGACTTTATGGCTTTCAGTGCAGCCCGGTTATCTTCCATGGTTTCCGCAAATGGTTTTTCCACGTAAGCATCGCATCCGCCTTCCACAGCCTGGATTGCATGACGTGCGTGTTGAAAATCCGCGGTACTTATAAAAACGGCATCGGCGAGTTTCTTGTCATATAATTCTTCATTATTCCTGCAGCCGACGATGTCATGATTCATTTTTTGTTTCCACTGAGCCGTCCCTTCTTCCCTTCGCCGGTTCCATATATCGGAAACAGCGACGATATCGAAATTCAATTCTTTATAATGATTCATGAAACAGGGCATGTGTGTGGATCTGTGCCTGTCTGAAAATCCGACCACAGCCACACGAACCCGGTCGTTGGATCCGATAATTCTATTATAACTGGAAGCACTGAATCCTGCGCGGGCGAGTAAAACAGCAGATGCGGTCAGAGAAGAGTTTCTGATGAAAGCACGTCGGGAATTTTTCATTGACATTTTTTTACAATCGTTTCCTAAAGATAACGCAATGTAAAAAAAATCTATTCAGTCATTTTAGGAACTGATTCCAATATCCGGCGAAGAAACTGGCGGGACTCTTTTTCTTTGGAATTGGATAAATCATACAATGTGATTTTATCCAGTAACTGATCAACGGTAAATTGGATCATCTGCCAGAGTGAACGGGCGGAACAATCTACAGAATTTGTGCACAGGTTCACCGAACCTGCATGCTGACCGCAGAAATCCTTATCGTATAATACGCCCCCCAGTGCCTGAAGAACATATCTTATTTTGATTTCTTTGGAGGGCATTGCCAATACATACCCACCTTTGTAACCAGGTGTACTGTTTATGAAGCCCGCCATACGAAGGGTTCTGGTCAATTTAGCCACATACGTACTGGTAAGCCCTTCAGCCTTGCTGAGCTGGGGAATGCTCATACCGTCTTCCGTTTCACAACATGCGATCCGGATCAGTACCCGTAAACCAAATTCTTCCTGTGCAGTAATTTTCATAATATTATTTTCAGATAGCCAACCGTTATAAGCGTAAAGCGTAAAGCGCAAAGCATAAAGCGAAAAACATAAGGCTTTTTTAAAGCCAGCCCAATTCCAATTGTGCGACCTCCGACATTCTGCTCTTATCCCATGCCGGTGTCCAGGTAATGGCTACATGCACATCATTCACACCTTCTATCTCCCTTAATTTCTGATCCACTTCAACCGGTAATGATTGGGCTGCCGGACAACCCGGAGCTGTCAGTGTCATCACAATCTGTACATTGTTGATTGGCAGAATATTGATTTCATAGATCAGCCCCAGTTCATAAATACTCACCGGAATTTCCGGATCAAATATCGTTTGCAATTTTTCTATTACTTTTTCTTTTAAATCTTCCATTTCCTAATTTTTTGAAGGAACGGGATCCTTAATTTTATAAGCCAACGCGTAATGTTTCATTTGTTTTACCATGCTCAGTAATCCGTTCGATCTGGTTTGTGCCAGATGGGTTGTCATTCCGATTTCCCTGATAAAATCCATTTTAGCCTCCATAATTTCATCGGGTGTCCTTTTGTTTAAGACGCGAATCAGCATGCTGATCAAACCCTTTACAATTACTGCATCACTATCTGCCTGGAAAAATAATTTTCCGTCCCTATAATCTGCCACTAACCAAACAGAAGACTGGCAGCCTCGTACCCGGTTTTCGTCCGTTTTATATTTTGGATCAAGGGGTGGCAGTTTTTTCCCCAGATCAATAATATATTCATATTTATCATCCCATGAATCAAACAAAGCAAACTCACCGACGATTTCCTGTTCAGTCTCCGCAATATTCATTTCGGCATTCATCAGGATAAAATTTTAACAACCCGCAACAGTCCTTTTACCAGTTCATCTATTTCATATCGGGTATTATAAATAGCAAATGAAGCCCTGGCAGTTCCGGGAATGCAAAAGTGATCCATTAACGGCTGGGCACAATGGTGGCCCGTCCTGACAGCAATTCCACGGTTATCCAGCAATATGCCAATGTCCTGCGGATGCGCATTTTCAATCACAAATGAAATGACGCTTACTTTTTCCTTTGCTTTTCCTATGATTTTCAGACCGGGAATTTTTTCGAGTTCCTGTTGTCCATAATCCATCAGGTCACGTTCGTGCCGCCGGATTTTTTCTTTTCCGATGGATTGAACAAAATGAAGGGCAGATTTAAAAGCGATCACGTCTGCTATATTTGGTGTGCCTGCTTCAAATTTGTAAGGAAGGTCATTAAAAGTTGTTTTTTGAAGTGTTACTTCTTTAATCATTTCACCGCCGGCCTGAAAAGGAGGCATCGCTTCCAGCACCGCTTTCTTTCCATACAAAACACCTACTCCGGTAGGTCCGTAAAGTTTATGTGCAGAGAATGCAAAGAAATCGCAATCCAGATCCGTGACATTTATATCCAGATGAACGGCTGATTGAGCGCCATCCACCATAAACAGGGCACCTGCAGCATGTGCGTCTGCAATCATCTCTTTCACAGGATTCACAGTACCCAATGCATTCGAAACGTGCACGATGGAAACCAATTTGGTTTTTGGTCCCAGCATTTTTTTATACTCATCCAATATCAGTTCACCATTTTCATTGATGGGTATTATCTTCAAAATGGCTCCTTTCTCCTCACATAGTAGCTGCCAGGGTACGATATTGGAGTGGTGTTCCATATTGCTGATGATGATTTCATCATTAGCCCGGATATTTTTTCTTCCCCAGGAATATGCCACCAGGTTGATACCTTCTGTAGTACCCCTGGTAAATATGATTTCTTCCCTGGAACCTGCTCCGATAAAGGATTTAACAGCATCCCGCGTGTGTTCAAAAGCAGCTGTCGCTTCTTCTGCCAGTGTATGAATGCCCCGGTGAATGTTGGCATTGTAGTTTGTATAGTAATGCATGAGCGCATTCAGAACCTGCTGTGGCTTTTGGGTGGTAGCTGCATTATCCAGGTAAATGAGGGGCCGGCCCTTTACCTCCCGGTTCAATATGGGAAATTCCTGCCGGATGACATTGATATCTAAAGATTTTGATTTGGTAAGCGGCGAATTCATGATAAATCTTTTTCCAGGCGATGATTGATCAGCTTTTCAACATATGACTTTAAAGCCTCAGGTTTTATCTGCTCCAGGATATCGGAAGCATATGCACCGAGCAACAGATTGCGGGCTGTTTTTTCCGAAATTCCGCGGGATTGCAAATAAAACAAACCTTCTTCATTCAGCCGGCCTACCGTACAGCCATGCGTACACTTCACATCGTCTGCAAATATTTCCAGCTGCGGCTTTGTATTCACACTACTGGAATCGGAAAGCAGTATATTCTTATTACTCTGGTAAGCATTTGTTTTTTGTGCCGCCTGCCGTACAAATATTTTTCCGTTAAAGACCCCCGTTGCGCTGTCGCTCAATATGCCTTTGTACAGTTCATTACTCAGACAATTGGGTTTGATATTATCAACGATCGTGTGATTATCAATATGACTTTGACCAGATTGAAAATAGAGACCGTAGAGATGTGCTTCGCAATTTTTTGCATCAAGGATGACATTCAGGTTATTGCGTACCAGTCCGCCATTTAAAGAAATGGTAACTGTATGGATAAAACTTTTACCAACCTGGCGAATATGGGTAGTACTTACCTGGTTTGTATTTGAGCCGTCATTTTGAATTTTATAATATTCAAGCCGGGCAGCATTTTCAACAATGATCTCCATGACCTGGTTTGTAAAACTTTCATTGTTGCCTAACGTGGAGTAAGATTCAACCACCTGTACCTGAGCCTGCTCATGAATGATCATCAGGCTGCGTGGCTGGGAAAGAATATTTACAGAGCGTGCATCCGTGATATGATAAATATAAAGCGGATGTTCAATTTGCTGTCCCTTTGCCACGTGAATGAAAACGGCTCCATGCACAAAAGCAGTATTTAAGGCATTGATTCCGTCTTTAAGGTAATGACCGCTATCTCCCAGCCATTGCGTGACCTGGTCGCGATGACCATTATTCGCAGCTTCTTCCAGCGCGATCACTTCCAATCCGGAGGATTGTATCCTGGAAAGAGCAAAAGAATAAAATCCGTTTACAAATACCAGTTCATTGGCCTGTGCATGGCCTGGCAACCGAAACTTATCCAGGTCCGACGTTGTAATGGTACCTGTCAGCGGATCAGCAGGTAATTGAAATTCTTTATTAAAGAGTCCGGCTACGCGGGTATATTTCCATTCTTCATGTTTCGTTCCAGGAATACCCATGGTAGAAAAAGCCGTAAAAGCCTGTTCACGAATTTTATCCAGACCTCCATGGTCGTCACTTGGCTGGAACTGATCAAATCTTTCCTTAAAATATGCGATTGTATTCATTATAACTTATTAAGCCGCACGATCAGGCCAACTCTACCGTGTTTTCATTTTTTATAAAATCATATCCTCTTTCTTCCAGTTCCAGGGCAAGTTCCTTAGGCCCTGATTTTACAATTCTGCCATTATACAGCACATGTACAAAATCGGGAACAATATAATCAAGCAAACGCTGGTAATGGGTTACGACCAAAATAGCGTTATCCTTTCTGCGCAATTTGTTTACACCGTTAGAAACAATACGGATAGCATCGATATCGAGACCTGAATCAGTTTCATCCAAAATGGCCAGTTTAGGTTCCAGCATAGCCATCTGAAATACCTCATTACGTTTTTTCTCGCCACCAGAAAACCCTTCGTTCAGTGAGCGGCTCAGTAATGTTTGTTCCATATTGACCAATGCCATTTTCTCCTTCATCCTTTTCAGAAATGTGACGGCATCCAGTGGATCTTCACCACGGTATTTCCGTATTTCATTTACAGCTGTTTTGATAAAATTGACTGAATTAAGTCCCGGAATCTCCACCGGGTATTGAAAGGCGAGAAATAATCCTTCTGCAGCACGGTGTTCCGGGGATAAATCAAGGAGGTTCTTTCCCAGGAATTCGACAGATCCTTCCAGTACTTCATAATCACTGCGACCTGCAAGAACGGATGCCAGCGTACTTTTGCCCGAGCCATTAGGCCCCATGATAGCATGTACCTCGCCTGCTTTGATGTCCAGGTTAATCCCGTTTAAAATTTTCTTTCCCTCAATACCTGCATGTAAATTCTGAATCGTCAACATAGTTCTTCTTTATAATTTTTATTACTCTGTTATTTTCGTTGACGGTTGACGGTTGACCGTTGACCGTTTTAAGTTGTGTTTCTCTTTCAGACTTCCAGACTTCCAGTCTTCCACACTAACCTACGCTTCCTTCCAGACTGATCGCGAGCAGCTTTTGGGCTTCGACTGCAAATTCCATGGGAAGCTGATTCATGACTTCCTTGGCAAATCCATTGATGATCAGCGCCACGGCAGTCTCCGTATCGATCCCGCGCTGGTTACAATAAAATATCTGGTCCTCGCCAATTTTGGAAGTCGTGGCTTCATGTTCCACCACCGCTGTATTATTCCTGACTTCGATATAAGGGAAGGTATGTGCTCCGCATTTATCTCCGAGCAGCAGGGAATCACACTGTGAAAAATTTCTCGAATTGGAGGCATTCTTACTAACATGCACCAGGCCCCGATAACTGTTATTACTAAAACCGGCAGAAATTCCTTTTGAAACAATACGGCTGCGGGTATTTTTTCCGAGATGCATCATCTTGGTTCCGGTGTCGGCCTGCTGGTAATTATTGGTTACCGCCACGGAATAAAATTCACCGGTTGAATAGTCACCTTTCAAAATGACACTGGGATATTTCCATGTTATGGCAGAACCTGTTTCTACCTGTGTCCATGATATTTTCGAATGATTGCCTTTGCAGATACCTCTTTTTGTTACAAAGTTGTAAACACCACCCATCCCGTTCTTATCCCCCGGATACCAGTTCTGTACGGTTGAATATTTTATTTCAGCGTTTTCCTGGGTTACCAATTCTACCACTGCCGCATGTAATTGATTTTCGTCGCGCATAGGCGCCGTGCAACCCTCCAGATAACTGACATAACTGCCCGCATCGGCAATGATTAAGGTTCTTTCAAACTGACCCGTATTTTCAGCATTGATTCTGAAATACGTTGACAATTCCATCGGACAACGAACGCCTTTTGGAATATATACAAATGAACCATCGCTGAAAACGGCAGCATTCAAAGCAGAAAAATAATTATCAGTTATAGGAACCACCGATCCCAGATATTCCCGGATCAATTCCGGATGTTCCTGGATGGCCTCGCTCATCGAACAGAAGATGATGCCGAGTTCAGCCAATTGCCCCTTGAATGAAGTTCCAATAGAAACGCTGTCGATTACTGCATCCACGGCAACTCCTGTCAGCCTTTTTTGTTCATCCAGCGAAATTCCAAGCTTTTCAAATGTCCTCAGCAGCTCCGGATCGATTTCATCCAGGTTTTTAGGATTAACTTTTTGTTTTGGAGCAGAATAATATATAATATTCTGATAGTCTATCGGGGGATATTTTATATTGGCCCATTCAGGTGATTTCATTGTCAGCCAATGACGATAGGCTTTTAATCTCCAGTCAAGCATCCACTGTGGTTCCTTTTTCCGGGCTGAAATAAACCGGATAACATCTTCATTCAGACCCCTGGGCGCTTCATCTGCTTCTATGTTCGTAACGAAACCGTATTTGTAGTCGCTAAAGACCGTTTTTTCTATCGTCCTCAATTCGTCTTCAGCTTCCCTGGTTCTAGGTTGAATGAGATCTGTCTTCATACTGCAAATTTACGAAACCGTTTATACTAAAAAGTATAAACAAGGCATTTTCTTTACTTTTATCAAGGAAAAATGAAGCAGCGTTTGGCATTGGGAGCCTGTCCAGCGGCGGCCTGAAGCTTAAATTCCAAAACCAATAACTTAAAGGTCAATGTGTCAAATGTAAAGATTGGCGCTATAACTTGAGAAATCGGCTCTTTATATGCTATAAACAGGAAAATATTGATTAAGTACCATTTAATACGCTAATACTCAGTATTATATAAAGTAATTAGGGGGTGAATGATGAAGAGACGGCTTTAAAGCCCAGTTAAACGAGGATTTAGGAGACACTTTTAGTCTGGCCATGTTAGCCAAGACGCAGAAACTTCCTTTTTGGAAAAAGTATGTCTTCGGCAGTTTCATACCCTTCATCTGCCACGACAGTCAGCCTTTTTTTAGTTTTTTTACTTTTAATCAGCTGGATAATCAAAATAGCTGTAAGAGTGATACTTGCGGCGATCAGAATTTTTTTGGTTTTCATTTCATTAACTCACTGAAATTCTAGTCAAAAATAGATGTTTGATGCTAATCGTTCTAAAAATCATGCCTGTTTTATTCAAATACAAAACTAAAAAGGAAAATATCAAAACTAAAAAAGAACTACGGCAAGATCAGACCGACTATTTTTACTCTACATTTTAATTTTTTATTTTTCAAAATGTCTCTTCCATACAAAACGTTCCCTTTTTATCATAAACTGGCTGCTGTACTTGTCAGCCTGATAGCCATCGGTTACCTCGTCATCCAGGGTAAAGAATTATTAAGTCCCTTAATATTTTCCTGTTTGTTTTCCATTTTGCTTTTGCCGCTGGCCTCCTTTATGGAAAGCAGATGGCATTTCCGCCGCGGATTAGCAGCGATCCTCTCGGTATTGTTATTGCTTTTTGTTGTTGCCGGCATCGTTTACATTGTAGGTGTGCAGATGACTGATCTGGCGGACGACTGGCCCCAGTTCAAAATGCAACTAAATAATTCATTATCGAGTGTGCAGCACTGGATCGCTTTGAAATTTCATATAAATGCAACCAAACAACTCACCTATGTGAAGTCAGCTGCCAGCAATGTACTGGCCTCCGGAACAGCCTTCGTAGGAGTGACGATTGTCTCACTTTCTTCTATCTTCCTCTTTTTTGTTTTTACATTTATTTATACGCTTTTTTTTCTTACATACCGCCGAATCATCATGCATTTTCTCATCTCTGTTTTTCTGGAAAAAAATTCACTCGTGGTGCACGACATCATTGAACAGGTTCAGCAAATCCTGAGAAAATATATTACTGGTTTATTTATCGAGATGTGTATTGTTTCAGTGGTTGTTTGTTTTGCTTTATGGGCCCTGGGAATCAAATATGCCTTGTTATTGGGTCTGATTACCGGACTCTTTAACATCATTCCTTATATTGGCATTTTTACAGCCATGCTGATCAGTGTTCTCATAACATTTGCGACTGCAGCAGCTGCGGGAAAAGTATTTCTCGTATTAATTACACTGATTATCACGCACCTGGTTGACAGTAATATTTTACTACCTGCCATTGTTGGCTCCAAGGTTAAAATAAATCCCCTGATAACGGTACTGGGTGTGGTTCTCGGTGAAATGATCTGGGGGGTTTCAGGCATGTTTTTATCAATCCCCGTAATAGCCGTTCTCAAAATAATTTTCGACCGGATAGATAGTTTGAAACCATGGGGTATTTTGTTGGGAGAACAGGATAAATCAATCCATTCTAAAAAAATTAAGACAGAAAGGGAATCCGTTGCGGCTGATCACGGGATTACCTGATTATCAATCGGTTTTGGATTCAGGATTTCGAGCCTTTCACATATTCCTTAAACATTTTGATTGTTTGCTGCAAAGACTGCTCTATTTCATTTTTATCCAATAGCTCAACCTGATATAATCCATTGGACATAAGGCTTGCGAGGATCTCGTGACCCTGACTACTGGCTATATAGAGGTTCTGCCCGGCGAACGCCGGTTGCATACCATATTCCAAGACGATTTTCTCTACCTGCTCCAGACTCAGATCGCTCAATTTTAACGGCATGCGGATGTTTGTTCAAAGTTCTGAATATCCGGATTTAATTGGAAAAAGAGAAACGAAAGTTTTATAAACCAAATGTTAATAACTCCTTATAGGTTCCCGCACGTTGGTGTAAATACTTGTCATTATCCGTTTTTTAGACAGGGTTATTATACAGGAAGAATTATCTTTGGCTTATGGCAGTATTGAAAAATGTGCAATTTTCGAAATTGATTAAAGCGGAAGGAAGGCTAAGGGAATTCAATTTCAGAAAAAGTAATGGAATTGTCGGACCGGTATACCATGTCGATGTGAGTGACGATCGGGGCAATCGTTATTATCTCAATTTGTTATTGGAAAATAATACCTGGACCGTTCAGGAAAAAAATCTGCCACCGTGGATTCAGGAAGCAGTCGCCCAATTTCATCCTGCTATTCAGGAACAGGAAGTTTAATTCTTTTTATAGTATAGGTTTTTTCATTACCCGCCGGATAGGCTCCGGGCTAATTCGCCTTTGTAGTCCTGATACGAACCCCTGACAGCGATATGAATAAAAACAGACTGGAAGCATTCAGCGATGGTGTTATTGCCATTATTATAACAATCATGGTATTAGAAATCAAAACACCCCATGATACGAGCTGGATGGCATTGAAAGAGCAACTGCCCGTATTTTTTAGTTATTTACTGAGTTTTATATATATCGGAATATACTGGGGTAATCATCACCATTTGATCGGTGTATTGAGCCATGTCAATGCAGCGATTATATGGTCCAATATGAATCTTTTATTTTGGTTATCCCTGATACCATTTGCAACCGGATGGATGGGCGAAAATCATTTCGCCCAGAATACAGTAGTTCTCTATGCCATTTTGCTCCTGGTTTGCGGCCTTTCTTTTACCATACTGCAGATTTGTGTTGAGAGAGTAATGAAAAATAATCCAAAGCTCGTAGCGGCATTCAGCCGGGTGATGCAGAAAGGTATTTTTTCGCTTGTATTTTATATCATGTCAATCATCCTGGCCTATTATAACACTTTATTTTCTGCTATCATTTTTTGCATCGTAGCCATTCGATGGCTGATCCCCGACAAGAATATCGAAAAAGCCATGTCTAAATAAATTATTTTAATGAAAAATCTCGTCACTGTACTTGGCTGTCTTCTTATTTTCTCTTTTGGGTTCAGCCAGGATGCTGTTCATTTTACAATGGGACTGTTACCCAACAACAGTTATAATCAGTCAGTTTCCCAGAAAATCAGAATCGAGTTGAATCTGGACAGCAGTACCGATGAAATGATTGCAAAAATGGAAGCAAATGGCGTAAAGAATCCAACTGTACAGGAACAGGAAACCAGCATGGAGGCCTTAACCATATCCGGTAATTTGAATAAGCAAAGCGGTAAGATACCGGTAACCATGTCGATTATTAAATCAGACGACAATCTGGCCAAGGTTTTGACGCCGGAAACCAAATTTCTTGGCACTGCAAGGCTTAATGAAATGCCGGTATATGATTCTATTTCCGGAATTACCCTGCAGGAAAATCAGAAACAGCAAATGCTGAAAACCATGTCATCTCTCTCGCAGATTAATCTGCCCAATAAGAGCCTGATACCCGGGCAGTCAGATACATTACATACACCCGTAAATATACCCGTGGGCGGCGTAACATTGAAAATGGACTATATCACGATTTATCATTTAAAATCAATCCGGGAAAAAACAGCTTTTTTTGATGTTGATGCCAATTTTATTTTGAACATGGAAGTGAAAGACCTTCCCATTGCCGGTTACGGTACGGGCAGCGGGTCTATGGAATATGATTTGGAAAAACATTATCCGGCTGTATATAAACTTAAATATAAGATCATCATGCGGATTGCAAAAGAAGGACTGGTTCTGCATATGAATATGATCAGCGACCTAAACAGTATATCCAAAGTTCAGGCTTTGTAAATTTTTTTTACACTTTACAAAGTTGCCATGTCGATCACAAACCGATATTTGACATCTCCTTTTAACATGCGGTCGTAAGCGCGATGAATTTCCTGGATGTTTATCAATTCAATATCCGATACTATTTGATGATCTGCACAATAGTTCAGCATTTCCTGAGTCTCAGGCAAGCCACCAATCAAAGACCCGGCGATACTTTTTCTTCCCCCGATCAAAGTAAATGCATAAATCTGCGCAGGTGCGGGAGGCGCGCCGACGCAGATAAGTACTCCATTTGTTCTCAATAAACCCAGGTATTGATTATAATCGTGAGGGGCCGAAACCGTGTCGATAATAAAATCAAAATAACCCTGTACTGACTTCAGCTGTTCCGGATCGCTGGTCAGAAGGAATTTATGCGCGCCCAGTTTCCGGGCATCTTCTTCTTAGATGGAGAAGAACTCAGCATGGTTACTTCTGCTCCGAAAGAAACACCGAATTTCACGGCCATATGTCCCAGGCCACCCAGTCCGAGTACGGCCAGTTTATGACCTTTTCCAACATTCCAGTGTCTAAGCGGTGAATAGGTGGTAATGCCTGCGCATAAAAGGGGTGCCACATTCTGCAGGGGAAGTTTGTCTGAAATCCGAAGCACAAAATCCTGATCTGCTACAATCATTTTCGAATAGCCACCATAGGTGGGTGTTTTTTTATCCTGCTCTAATCCATTGTAAGTGGGTGAACTTCCGTTCAGGCAATATTGTTCGAGGCCCTCTTTGCAATTCTCACATTTTCTGCATGAATCCACCAGGCAACCAACCCCGGCCAGTTCACCCACTTTGAATTTTTTTACATCGGATCCAATTTTAGAAATTCTTCCAACGATTTCGTGTCCCGGCACCATTGGAAAAATCGAATTACCCCATTCATTTCTAATCTGATGTAAGTCTGAGTGGCAAACACCACAGTATAAAATCTCAATTTGAATATCTCCCGGTCCGGGAGCCCTGCGCTCCAGATTCCATGGACCCAGTGTGCTCTCTGCATCCTGGGCGGCAAATGCTTTAATTCTTGTCATTTTTTTTATTGAATGTTAAATACCCGAACAATTAAAAATTAAAACAGATTAAAAGAAAATTGAAGTTTACTGAAATTTAATATTAGCTGATTTTGCTAAAACGGGTATTGATATAATCCCAATTCAGGACGGACCACCAGGCTGTGATATAATCCGGCCTTTTATTTTGGTATTTCAAATAGTATGCATGCTCCCACACGTCAATACCAAACAGAGGCTGTCCCTTTGCATCACTCAGGTCCATCAGTGGATTGTCCTGATTAGGTGTTGAAACAACATCCAGTTTGTTATCTTTTTTTACAATTACCCATGCCCAGCCGCTACCAAAGCGACCTTTTGCGGCATCATTGAATTTTGTTTTCAAAGCATCCACCGAACCAAAATCTCTTTGTATCGCGGTCATGAGCGCAGTTGAAGGAGCAGCCACTTTACCCGGAGAATTCATCAGTTCCCAAAACAGGGAATGATTATAATGTCCACCTGCATTATTTCTCATTTTGACAGAATATTTTGAAATGGAAGCCAGTAAATCCTCCAAAGACATTTTTGAAGTATCCACTTTTTCTGCCTCCACGGCTTCTGAGAGATTTTTTGCATAGGTAGCTGCATGTTTACTATAATGAATCTCCATCGTCATGGCATCTATAGCTGGTTCAAGAGCAGAATACGAATATGGAAGGGGACGTTGTGTGTATGGAATAGGATCGGGTGGTGACTTTAGATGGTTATTCTCCTGTGAGTTTGTATTCGCCAAAGTTGTCAGAACAGATCCGGTTAGTCCTGCCATGACCCCGGCTTTTCCTGCGGTATTTATGAATGCTCGTCTGGATAATTCTCTGTTTGTCATAACTGAAGTTTTTGATAATGTAATTTAAGATCATTTCAAGCCCAAAGCCCAAAGCTCAAAGCCTAAAACGTGTTTATTTTTTTATGCAAAACTTTGACCACACTATTCAAGCCTAAAGCACAAAGCTTAAAGCTTAATGCTTGTTTATTTTGAAGAATAACTTCTTTCAGACAATTTGGATATGAAAAGTTTTAGGCTTTGGGCTTTCAGCTTTAGGCTTATTCCGGATAAAGCAAATATTTCTTTCTTTTGCTTTTGAAGTGTGAAAGTGCTGGTTCCCAGCTTTGGCGGATGGTTTGTTCGGATGCACCTTCCATAATCTGCTTACGAAGCATGTGCGTACCCGCCAGCTTATCGAAATTTCCGATCTGGTTGCTCCGGGAAGCATCGAAGAATACTTTTTTGTCCGGGTAAGCTTTATAAAATTCAAACAACCAGTGCAGATCAATTTGTTTTTTTACACGAAGACTTTTAAGATCAGCATTTCCAAAATTCAAGCCGAAACAAACCGAGTCCTGATAAAGCGGATGCTCACTCATGCCTGGTATTGAAACGGGCGTGAAACTGTATTCATATTTTCCCGCTAAGGCAGGTGCACCCAACATAGTAAATGGTCGTTGGGTACCTCTTCCCAGACTGATAACAGTCCCTTCAAAAAGACAAAGACTTGGATACAATTGGATTGCCTGCTGCGTATTCAGATTCGGAGACGGTGGTACGGGTAATACATACTCTGAGGCATGCGTGTAATTCATCATGGTAATGACCTGCAAACTGCATTTCATTTTACCGGATAACCAGCCTTCTCCATTGATCATTTTGGCCAATTCACCCATTGTCATACCATGTACGATCGGAATGGGCTGAAGACCTACCCCTGAACGTAAAGAATCTTCAAGCACCGGTCCATCCACATAATATCCATTTGGGTTGGGTCTGTCCAGTAATAAAATGTGTTTATGAAAATCGGCACATGCCTGCATAACGCGTTGCAGCGTGATGATATAAGTGAAGAACCGGGCACCGACGTCCTGAATATCAAAAACAACTATATCCACATCCTGTAAATCTTCACGGGAAGGCATGGATTTTTTCCCATACAACGATATGATGGGTAAACCGGTCTGTGGATCATGACTATCCCCGACAGTAACACCGGCACTCGCATTTCCACGGAAACCATGTTCAGGTCCGAATACTTTTACAACCCGGATGCCTGAATGGAGCAGGCTGTCGACCAGTGAAGTGCCCGCAATTTGTGACGTAGGATTGGCGACAATAGCAACACGTTTACCCCGCAGTATTGGATAATATCTTTCAGTCTGATCAGCACCGGTGAGTATCCGGGACTTACCAATTTGTCCAAATCCATATACTATGGACAAGAGAAAAACAAACAGCAGGAATTGCTTTTTCAACAACTTACAAGTTCAATATGATTTTACTGCGTTCAGCTTTTCGCTTTGTGCTTTATGCTTCACTCAGTCATATAGTTTCATTGCGATTCCCTCTACAATGGGTTTGGGAAGCAGCCAGGCAAAAAAAGCACTGAGTTTATTTAAACCGCCGGTAATCACTTCGGGTTTACGACGGAAGAGACAATCTACTGCAATACGTGCCACTGTTTGCGGAGACATGTTGAACCGTTCTGCAGCTTTTTGTCCCTTGGTTCCTACGTTCGCCCGGTTTACAAAATTGGTATCTGTCGGGCCCGGGCAAATACAGGTTACTGATACATTCGTCTTTTTAAGTTCCTGATATAATCCGCGGCTAAAGTTCAGCACATAAGCCTTTGAAGCCGCATATGCCGATAACATAGGCACTGCCTGATAGGATGCCGTACTGCCGATATTGAGAATATAGGCTGCGGGTTGTTTTAACAGAGAGGGAAGAAACAGACGTGTTAATTGGGTCAGCGTAATAATATTCACTCTCAGCATATCTGTATGTTCCTGGACGGAATATTTTTCAAAACTTCCACTCAGACCATAGCCTGCATTATTTACCAAAACAGATACAACAAGCTGATTTTTATTGCAGTATTCAAAAACAGATTCTGCGGCCCGGTCTTCGGCAAGATCCAGTGCCAGCCATTGGCAATTTTTATTTGTTGACTGACTGATTTCTTTCGCCACCTGTTCCAGAAGGTCTGCGGATCTTGCAACGAGCAGCAGATCAAAACCGCGTGCAGCGAGCTGTTCCGCAATAGATTTTCCAATTCCTTTGCTGGCTCCGGTAATGAGTGCAAAAGGCATCTGCGTTTTTTTAAATTACGCTAACTAGTTCTGAACTTTGGAAGCGAAACGATGGTAAAAAGGGGTTTTACTATTTTCGTCTTTAGGCATGTATTTGCCTGTAATAATCGGGACATACATTACACGGCGACGACTGGCTTCTCCTACATAAGGAGACTGTTGTGCGCGATGCCAGATCCGTCCGTCATGAACAGTCAGATCGCCGGCGTTGATATCAAACCCGATTTCGCGGGCATCGGGATTATTATCTATAAAGTATTTTTTCTTGAAAAGTAACCGTAAAACACCCTGCGTATGTGTCCCGGGAAGAACCCGCAATCCACCCGCCTCAAAAGGGCAGGGGTCAAGATGAATTCCAACATTCAACATTGGCATAATCTTCTGTCCGAGAAATAAATCCCGCGGGCTATCCGTATGCCATCCCATCTGGGAAAATTTGCTTTCCGGCGTCCGTACATAATGATTCAGGATCAGTCCATCTTTTTCATTCTCAGCAATCCGGCCTTCATAAGGCGCCAGGAGCTCAAGTAAGGCTACGAGCCGGGGGTCTTGTAAAAATTCATGGAACGTAGAGCTGAATGTCGAAAGAAAGCACAGGCGCTGTATGATGGTCTGGCCATTATGGTCCTTTCCAAACTTAAGCGGTACTCCATTGATTTTGTCCACGCCTTCATCCAGTAATTTCTTTTCGATCCGGTTTAATTCCTGGATAAAAAAAGCAACCGTTTCAGGCTTCAGGACATTGCGAAATACGATGACCCCATTTTTATGGAAAAAAGCTGCTTGCTCCGGGGTTACCTTATCACCTAAAACGAATTCAGGGCATAGTAATTTTTTCATATCATGGTAGCATTTAAGTCTTTAGCAGGGGAAGTCAGCCGCTTAAAACCCATATTTGAACAGGATGAAATTAACTTAAAAATAATTATGATTTTTTTATTATTGGCAAAATTAATGAATAAAGTCCTATTAACCAGCCCCGTCTTAAATTCTTATCCCCTCTCTGTTAATTTCCGGATCTATCTAAACGTCTAAATGAACCCCTTGGTATCCATATTATTAATTCTTTAAACTGCTGAACCTCCCGAAACGAGCAGGCTGTTCTCCTTTTTTGTAAATAGCAGGGCAAGCCGGTAAGCAGCATAGGTAAAAACCGGTGCTGCCAAAACGTCTATCGTATAATGTACATGCTGACCCAGCAAAAAAAATCCCAGAAAGATGGATGCCCATAATGCATACATCCGGTCCCATTTCTTCTTCAGGCACAAAAATATCAGGAAAACGGTGGTCGTGTGGCCGGAGAAAAAAAGATCATGGGTAATGTAATGAGCCCCATAAAATTGGTTGGTAATCGGGTCTGCAAGGGGAATCAGCCCGGCGGGCGGATTCAGCGAAATCAGGCCAATACAGGCCATTCTGAGCAATGTCACACAATTATAAGCCCATAAAGTAACCAACATCATCATCGGGTCCCGGTATATCCTGATGATCAGAATTAAACAGGAGGACCATATCAAAAAGAAGACTGCAATAGAAAAATTACGAGCCGGAATAAGTTCAAGAATGAAATCAGACAACATGTATCCATTCCGGTTTTCGATCGCATTAAAAAAAAAGGGCAAACTGGTAAGAATCCCGGCAAAAACTGCCATTCCGACCCAAAATTTCCATTTAAAAGAGGATATTTTCCACGCGTCAGACCATTTTAAGCTTAAAGCAGAAGGCGTAAAGCTTAAGGCTTTTCTTGAATCTTCCTTGTTGTTTGATATTTTCTTATATGTTAATTCTGAATCCTTCAAAAAGACTTATTTGTTCTAAAAATTGATATAAATCAAGGTAAAATCTGGCATTTTAGGCGCTTATGGGCTGTTTTTACGAGAAAACCTTTAAGCTTTACGCCTTCCGCTTTAAGCTTAAAAGTGCCAACGTTTGAATGCCTCCATCGCTGCATATTTCGTTAGTCCCAACTGAGCATACAAATTCGCCGTATTGGCATTTCGATCTTCAGCTCTTTGCCAGAATTCCCGGCTGTCAGATCCCTGGAACGGCACCATGTCTTTTTGCGACTGGTGGATAAAAATACCGAATCGTTTTTTTAACACCTGATCCGGACTCATGGGAATGGCCATTTCAATTTCGCTGACGTCCCATTCCTGCCAGGCGCCTTTATATAACCATACCCAACAATCTTTCACCCATGATTCTCCGGCATTTTTGAGACGCTTCAGGGATTCAAACACCACCTCCAGACAAACCCTGTGTGTTCCATGCGGATCCGCGAGGTCGCCGGCACAATAGACCTGATGAGGTTTGATTTTCTGCAAAAGTTCAATCGTAATTGCAATATCCGCCTCACTCATTGGATTTTTCTGGATAGTGCCCGTTTCATAAAAAGGAAGATTCATGAAATGTATGCCGGTCTCAGGAATGCCCACATACCGGCATGTCGCACTGGCTTCACTTCGCCGGATCAATCCCTTTATACTACGAATTTCAGGTGAATCAACTCCACTTGATTTTTTATCTTTCAGGTACTTTTTGGCATTGGCAAGAATTTCTGTCGACCTTTTATTGTCGATACCAAACATGGATTCAAAACCCACAGCAAAGTCTATAAAGCGGGTTACAAATTCGTCCGTAACGGCAATATTGCCAGAAGTCTGATAACCTACATGCACTTCATGACCCTGATCATGTAACCGCATAAAAGTTCCTCCCATGGATATGATATCATCATCGGGGTGCGGTGAAAAAATCAGGCATCTTTTGGGATAGGGAGTCATTCTTTCCGGGGCATTAGGCAACGGCAGATTTTTTCCCCCCGGCCAGCCCGTGATACTGTCCCGCAGCATATAAAATACTTCCAGATTTATCTCATAAGCATCTCCCTTAACCGCAAGCAGATCGCTTAGCCCATGATCGTTATAATCTTTGTCCGTAAGACTTAAAATAGGTTTACCCAGTTTGAGGGCGGTACTGACCACGGCCTTGCGCAGAATATCTTTATTCCAGTCGCAGTCGCCGGTAAGCCAGGGAGCTTTGAATCGAATAAGGTCCGCAGCTGCCGCTTCATCTGTAACGAATAAAGTGTCGTCATGTTCCTGCAGAATAGATGCGGGTACTTCTTCCGTGGTATTGCCTTCAATGGATTTCTGGATAGCCTGGGCCTTATTACTTCCCCATGCCATCAGGATTATTTTTCTGCTCTTGAGAATCGTACTGATACCCATAGTAACCGATAAGCGGGGAACCTGTGTAACGCTGTCAAAATCACCTGCGTTTGATAATCTCGTTGAATTTTCGAGTGGTGTTACCCTCGTTTTGGAAAAACGACTGGAACCCGGTTCATTAAACCCAATATGTCCGTTGGAACCGATACCCAGGATTTGTAAGTCTATGCCACCCGCGTCTGTGATCGCCTGTTCGTATTCTGCGCAAAAAGACTTCATATCTTCTTTTGGCAACTCGCCATTCGGAATAAAACAATTCTTCGGATCTATATCAATATGATCAAAGAGATTTTCCTTCATGAATCGATAATAACTCTGCCTGGCCGTTCTCTGAATCGGATAATATTCATCCAGATTAAAAGCAACCACATTTTTGAAACTGAGTCCTTCTTCTTTATGCATTCTGATCAGCTCAGCATATAATTTTAAGGGTGATTTACCTGTTGACAGACCGAGCACGCATCGCTCTTTATTTTTCTCCTTTTCACGAATCAGACGTGCGATTTTTTTTGCAACAAATGCCGAACCGGCTGTTGCATTGGGAAAAATATCCAAAGGAATCTTTTCAAAAGAATCTACCATTTTCATATTACTGGCTGTTTATTCAATTTATCTGCGAAAATAGGGATTTAGCACAAGTATGGAAGGTGGAAGTATGGAAGTATGGAAGTTCAAACGATCTATAACAGACGCATTATCTGATTGATTCGTAGCAGAGGGTGAGCAATTCTCTACTGTCAGGATTCATTTGCTGTTTTTCAATTTTTTGTTGAATGCCGTGTATCAGTTGTTCATATCTCTTATGAATATCTCTTTTCCGGTTCAGTTTGGCAACGATCAGATCGGTACAGATATTTCCGCCATTATGTGTATTGAGTGACCAGTCGGGATTTGCTTCAAAATATTTTTCTATTGCCTCGATGGAATTCAATTGTTCGCACATAGGTACCAATTCGTATTGCAGTGTCTGGGCGAGCCAGTCTCCAACCATAAATAAATCCTGCTGATTACAAACCGTATAGTCTTTCACAATTTCCTGCTGGGGATCATTAGATGGAAAATCTTTCATGTATAGAATGATACTGCATAGATTAGATTGCTTCACTGCGATATCGCGCATAAAAAATTCCTTTACCTTCTTAATTTCGGAGTGCCAGATTTCAAGTTGAAATCCAATCCTGTATTTCACAGGAAACTGACTCAGGAAGATAATAGAGAGTTCGTCCTGGCTTTTTTTGTTTTTTCTTTTATAACTAAACTCGGTTCTGTTAAATTGAAAACGGGCCATCCCCATCGGGCCGCTTGTTACCCTATAAATATAGGATTGAACATCCTGAAGCCATAACTCAAGCAGGGGTTGTTGTTTGGCAGATTCCATAACCGGCAGTTGAATCTGAATAAAGAGTTTAATTATGCTAAATTAAATAACCGGTGCCTCTTTAGGAAAAAATAATACGTAGTAAATCAACTATTCCAGCTTCCCTGACAGAACAGGTAATATAATCGCCGATGCATTTTGCCTTTCGCGAAAAATTCGAATGTTTGATTTTTGAAAATCCTTCTCATCACAGGAATATATATCTGTAAACTTCTGTGGATTCCTGTCAGATAATGGAAACCAGCTGCTTTGAATCTGGATCATCAGACGGTGACCTTTTTTGAATGTATGGGCTATATCTGGCAGTGTGAATCGAACGGTTTCTATTTTCCCCGGTTGAAAGGGCTGGGGTGTTTCGAAACTATTCCGGAATCTGCCCCTGAAAATTTCTCCACGCACCAGCATCTGGTATCCTGCCATGGGATAAATTCTGTCAGGCTCATTTACAGCATAAATATCGACACGCTGGTAAGAGAGACTGTCTGGAAATACGTCAATTACTTTAACTACAAAATCGGCATCCGAAGTACTTATACTGGTTTTCAGATCCGCCACCACAGGACCTCCGACTGTTAAATCTTCTTTTAATACCGGCGAGCTATAGGTGAGTACGTCCGGCCTCCGGCTGGCGAATCGCTGATCGTCGGTCATATATTCGCGTGTACGGTTAAAATGGACTATGTCTGTGTACGGAACCGGATGAGCAGGATCACTGGTGTACTCATCGAAACCCGATTCGCTTTCCGGTTCTCTGATGGACAGTCTATTTTTATCGGTCAGGTAAATTTTTTCTTCCTTTATCTGAACGGATGGCCATGTATCAAATCGCCTCCACTGGTTTTCGCCGGTAAAAAATATCGTCGCACCGGCAATAGAAGGATCATTTTTGCCTTTGAGGTAGTGATTAAAAAAGGGAATGACGATTTCATTTTGATAGGTTACCGATGTATTGGAACCATAATAAATGTTTCCGAGGTGTGTTCCATCCGTACTGGACCATTCTTCATGATACCAGGGTCCCATTACCAGTTTTGCATTTGTTTCAGGGCTTTGTTTTCGAATGGCTTTATAAAAATTCCATGCGCCAAAACAATCTTCAGCGTCAAAAAATCCTCCGACAACCAGTATAGCGGGCTTAATATTATACTGCGCTACCCGGGCATTTCTCGCCTGCCACCAGGCATCTTTATTCGGATGCTTATATATTTCATTGAAAAAAGCGATACTGTCTCCCGCAAGATTTAATAAATTTTTGTCCGCTCCCTGTTGCAGATAAAACTGATAGTTATCCTTGCTGTTGTATACATCGGGCATTGGAGATTCCTTGCTGACCGGCACCGGATGTGGCCTGCCAAAGCCACCCGCAACATAAAAATCAAAAGCATCCATATAAAAAAATGCCCCGTTGTGATGAAAATCATCTCCTTCGAACCAGTCTGTTACAGGGGCCTGCGGGCTAACGGCCTTTAATGCCGGGTGACCTGAAGCGGCTGCCATGCCTGCATAGAATCCGGGGTAAGAGGTACCAAAAACACCCACTTTTCCATTGTTGCCGGCAACGTTTTTTACGAGCCAGTCGATAGCATCATATGCATCCGTAGATTCATCAATTTCGCCCGGTTTTTTATCTTTGATGAAGGGCCTGACATCAACAAATTTTCCTTCACTCATCCATCGTCCGCGAACATCCTGAATGACCATAATGTAACCCTCATGCAGAAAAAAACGTTTGTAGCCTGACCAGAAGTCCCGGTATTCATTTGCTCCGTAAGGTGCGCAGTTGTACGGCGTTCTTTCCATCAGAATCGGATGTTTTTCAGTGCTGTCCCTGGGCACATAAATGGAAGTGAATAATTTCACTCCGTCTCTCATGGAAATGGCTTTCTCAATTTTATAATAATTATTGCGAAACCAGGCGCTGTCCTGGTTGATACTTTGAGATGAAACGCTCCATGTTGTGAGAAGTAAGAACAGGAATAACTGGAACCTGATGATATTCATAATATGGCAATATGTAATTATGGAAGTCTGGTAATGTGAAAATGAAAAATTTTAAATTAATATTAATTCCTTCCCACACCCCCACATATCCACAATTTCATATTTTTCACATTACAAAGTAGGGTTTGCCCGAAACTATTAACTTAAATTGAGTAATAAACGCATTGAAATGTTTAACAGAAGAAAATTTCTGGGTTCTTCTTTTCTTGCTTCCACTGCATGGTTTTTAAAAACACCGGATCCGGTTAATACGAAAACCGGCGAACGACCAGTGACCAACGGCCAGCGAAATAGTCCTCTGGTGATTTCCACCTGGGATTTTGGGAAGGCCGCCAATGCGGGAGCATGGGAAGTATTGAGTAAACAGGGACGGGCACTGGATGCCGTTGAGGCCGGCGTCAGAATTCCGGAAGCGGATCCAACGATTCATTCTATTGGTTATGGCGGTCTGCCTGACCGTGATGGCTTCGTGACGCTGGATGCCTGTATTATGGATGAAAAAAGTAATTGCGGTGCCGTGATGTGCCTTGAGTATATCGTTCATCCCATTTCCGTTGCGCGGTTGGTCATGGAAAAGACTCCTCATGTTATTCTGGCCGGGAACGGAGCGCTGGAGTTTGCACTGGCTAACGGCTTCAAAAAAGAAAACCTGTTGACGCCTGAAAGTGAAAAAATCTGGAAAGACTGGCTGCACAGCTCGAAATATGAACCGGTGATTAATATTGAAAATAAAAAGTACAGTCCGGGAGGTCCTCAAAATCATGATACGATCGGAATGCTGGCGTTGGATTCTGCAGGTAATCTCAGCGGAGCCTGCACCACCAGTGGAATGGCCTTTAAAATGCATGGCAGGGTGGGAGATTCGCCTATCATCGGCGCCGGGTTATTTGTGGATAATGAAATCGGATCTGCTACATCTACAGGTGTCGGAGAAGAAGTTATTCGCATCGTTGGTTCTCATTTAGTCGTAGAATATATGCGTCAGGGATTGACTCCCGGAGATGCATGCAAGAAGGCTGTTGAAAGAATTGTATTAAGAGATCCCGCAAAAGCAAAAGGCCTCCAGGTAGGATTTCTGGCCATGAGAAAGGACGGCGTATATGGCGCTTTCTGTATCCAGAAAGGCTTTACCTATGCTGTGCGTTCCACTACAGAAGAAAAAATTTATGAATCCGAAAGCTGGTTCAGCTGATGAAAAAAAACAAACTCGAAATTTGTTGCTATAATCTGGATTCGGCTATTATCGCTGCAGAAGCCGGCGCTGACCGGGTTGAACTCTGCGCCGATCCGGCAGCCGGCGGAACAACACCTGGTATAGGACTTGTAAAGACTGTCCGTAAAAAAATCAACTCCGAACTTTATCCGATTATACGTGTCCGGGGAGGAGACTTTTTATTTTCGGATGAGGAATTTGAGATCATGTTACATGATATTGAAGCCTGTAAACTGGCTGGTTGTGACGGAGTTGTTTTGGGAATGTTGATGCCGGAGGGCCGCGTAGACAAAACACATGTGTCCAGGCTGATAGAAAAAGCTTATCCCATGGGCGTATGTTTTCACCGGGCCTTTGACTGGACAAGAAATCCCTTTGAAGCACTGGAAGACATTATCGACATAGGATGCGAAAGAATTCTGACTTCCGGGCAACAGCCAACTGCCATCCTGGGCGTTCATTTAATCAGAGACCTGATTTTACAGGCAGACGACCGCATACAGATAATGCCCGGTTCCGGCGTGCGGGCATCGAATATTACAGATTTGAAGAATGAAACAGGGGCTACCCAGTTTCATAGTTCTGCTCGCATCTTCAAAAAATCCTCCATGGAATATGTTCAGCCTTTCATGACCGAAGATCTTGCAACCATTATAGCCGACCGGCGGGAGATAGAGGAAATGGTTTCTAAGCTTAAGGCGTAAAGCGCAAAGCTTAAAGCAAGAAAGACAAGAAGCCTTTAAACAGGTATATTTAAAGATTATCTTATTCACTCGCTTTAAGCTTTGCACTTTACGCTTTCAGCTTTAAACGACTTTCGAAATCTTTAAGAGATTCGTGGGCAGATGCTCACTAACCGGTAAACTTCCTGTGTTTATGATTACATCTCCTTTCTTGATAAATCCTCTTTGCTTTAAAATTTCTGTGAGGTCAGCCACAATTTCATCCATGCTCTCTTCTTCAGCATAGTGGAATGCACGAACGCCCCAACTCAGACTCAACTGGTTAATCAGGGTTTTTTCTTTTGAAAATATAAAAAGGGGAGACTTCGGACGATAGCTGGATAACATAAAACCGGTATATCCACTTTGTGTCATTCCGATCAGCGCATTGGCCTGTGTATCCTGCGCCAGTTTACAGGCATTGTAGCAAATCGCATCACTTAGAAAAGAAGGAGAGTGGGGCTGAGGTTCCAGCTCATCTTCCCGGTTGTAATGATAATCTGTTCTTTCCACTTCCATAATGATCTTTCGCATTGTTTCCACTACGAGCGTAGGATAATTACCGGTTGCTGTTTCTGCGCTCAGCATAACCGCATCAGCACCTTCCAAAACAGCATTGGCAACATCCGTAATTTCGCTGCGGTTTGGTTTCGTCCGATCGATCATACTCTCCATCATTTGTGTCGCCACAATCACCGGTTTGGCGCGGTGAATGGATTTACGTATGATTTGTTTCTGAATGAGCGGTACCTGTTCAACAGGAAGTTCAACACCGAGGTCGCCGCGTGCCACCATGATACCATCTGATTCCAGGATTATTTCACGAAGATTGGTGAGCGCCTCCGGCATTTCAATTTTTGCAATAATCTTTGTTTTACTTTTCTTCTGGTTCAATTTTTCACGCAAACCCACAATATCATTCACCCTGCGTACAAACGAAAGGGCCACCCAGTCGAGCTTTTGCTCGATGATGAATGCCAGATCTAACTCGTCTTTTTCGGTGATGGCTGGTAGTGAGATTTTGGTGTCGGGCAGGTTGAGTCCTTTTTTTGAGGAAAGAATGCCGCCGAGTTTCACCTGAACTTTAACATCATGGTTTTTTTCAATGCTCATCACTTTCACTTCCAGTTTGCCGTCGTCAATCATGATGATGTTTCCAATTTTTACATCTTCATGCAGATTTGGATATGAGACATAAATTCTCTCTTTATTTCCGACAAGCTTGGTATTGGTAAATGTTAGTATTTCTCCTTCTTCCACCAGCATGCTGCCTCCTTCAATTTCACCCACTCTCAGTTTGGGTCCCTGCAAGTCGCCAAGGATGGCAATATTAAAAGGTTCAGTCGAATTGATCTTCCGGATATGTTCAATTATTTTGGCTTTATCCTCATGGCTTCCGTGAGAAAAGTTCAAACGGAAAACATTTACACCTGCTTTTACCAGGGACAACAATTTATCGTACGTGTCGCAGGCAGGACCAACGGTGGCAACAATCTTAGTGCGGTGAAAAGTATGTTCCAGCCCAGCCTTCTTATCCATCTGGCCGTAGATATACTTATCGAGATTTTTTGACATGATACTGAAAGTAAGTTAAGAGTTAATAGTTAAGAGTTAAAGCTAATTTAATTATCACACTATAAGGCGTTGGCGTTAAGCTTTAATAATTAAGATGCAAGAATTTTTATGATCCTAAGCCAGTCATCACTGATTTTTTGTTTGGCTTTTACAGCCTTTTCCAACGGCGTATAATGAATCTTATTATTTACAATGCCTACCATCACATTAAATTTTCCTTCCAGCAGGCATTCAACGGCTGAATATCCCATCCGGCTCGCGATTACCCTGTCAAGGCAGCTGGGCGATCCGCCTCTCTGAATATGACCGAGGATGCAAACACGCGTATCAATATTCGGAAGCCGCTGCTTTACCACTTTGGCAACTTCTTCTGCGCCTCCATAATTATCTCCCTCTGCGACTACCACAAGGTTTACCAGTTTTTTCCTTTTTTCCTTTTCCTGCAGGGAGCTGACGAGTTCTTCAATATCCGTTTTTCTTTCTGGTATTAATATATTTTCCGCACCGGTTGCGATCCCGCTATGCAAAGCAATATATCCGGCATCGCGACCCATTACTTCGATTACAAAAAGACGGTCATGGGCATCCGCGGTATCCCTGATCTTATCGATTGCTTCCACAGCTGTGTTTACTGCCGTATCGAAGCCAATTGTAAAATCTGTTCCGGCAATATCCTTATCTATGGTACCAGGCACTCCGATACAGGGGATTTCGAATTCTGAACTGAATCTGATGTGCTCCACGGAATGAGCCGTCTCCTCCAATAATAATAAGGCCATTAATGCCCAGTTTTTTCAGATTGGCATGTGCCCTGGATCTGCCTTCATATTCAAAAAATTCTTTACAACGGGCAGTTTTTAAAATGGTGCCTCCACGCTGAATGATATTGGCCACACTACGCGAATGGAGCGGGATAATGTCATTTTCGATGATACCGCTATAACCCCGCATGATTCCGAAAACTTCCAATCCGTTATAAATTCCTGTACGAACAACTGCGCGAACGGCGGCATTCATTCCCGGTGAATCACCACCTGATGTGAGTACCCCGATTTTTGAAACTTTTTGTTGCATTAATTAGAAAAGAGTTGTATTTGTTGAATCTGTTTCAATCAAATTGCAATATCTGTTGAAATTTTTTAATCTTTCCGAAAGAAGTCCCAAAAATAAGCATTTGCATCGAATCATCATGGAGTAAACCGTGTTAATTCATCGCAATCTTTATAAATGAATTTCAGCAATCATACATCTGGCACTTCCGCCACCGTTGGTTTCTATTTCCCTGAGCGAGGAATGCAGGATGCTGTTATATTTCGTAAGCTTCTCGATTTGCGCGGGAAGCAACGCATTCCAGGCGGCGCTTGACATAACGAGTATCTTCTCTTTGCGTTCATTTTCCAGCTGTAGCATATTGCCCGCGAATTGATTCATCTGGCTGCTATTGATTCGTATCAACTCCTTTCCGCTTCGGAGAATGGTCTCTTCAACATATTTTTTTTCGGACGGATCTTTAATGGAATCCAGACATATCACCACATAACGGTCGGCCACACACATCATGACATTGGTATGATAAACAGCCTGCCCGGATTCGTCGACCGCATGAAACATAACTGCCCGATAATTTAATTTATTACAGAAATCCTTTAGGACGACTTCATTGGTCCTTGGTGACAAACAGGCATAGGCGAGTCGTTTTTCACGATCCAAAACCATACTGCCGGTTCCTTCCAGAAAAAGATTTTCAGACTCATAGCCGGTGAAGTCGATCAAATGATCATAATGAAATTTTTTCTGAATAATGGAGATCACTTCCGCCTTCCGCTCTTTTCTCCTGTTTGGTGCAAACATTGGATAGAGACAATAAATACCAGACGAATGAAAGGAGATCCAATTATTTGGAAAAATGGCATCCGGTGTGTGGGGATCGGGTGAATCTTCCACCACGGTTACATCAATACCCTGATTCTGTAATGCATTAACAAATTTATCAAATTCCTGTACCGCTTTTTCGGTCAGGTTTTCCTGATCACCCATCACCTGGAAACTGTTATTCACAGCAGTTTCGGCGTTATACACGAAATGCAGGGGTCTGATCATTAAAACTTTTGACGTGGTTTGCATATAAGCAGAAGGTTGACAGTTGACGGTTGACAGTTGCTTTAAGCTTTGCGCCTTGCGCTTTAAGCTTAAAGATCGTCTCTTAGTAAAGGCATACTCATACAATGAAAGCCACCACGCGCACGAGACAGTTCGGCCGATGGCATTAGAATAACAGTATTTTTTATCTGATCAACTTTCAAGGTTTCGTCTTCCAGCTGCCTGATCAATTCATGCGCGTGTATAATTTCAAATCCATTTTCTTTAAACGCCTCAATCGTCTTGTCGTTACGGTCATAACCCAGTATCACACCTTCTTTCAAAGCCAGCAGATTACAGGAATCTGTCCACTGTTCCCGGGCGTCAAAAGGAAATTCATTATTACCGGAATAAATAAATTTTACTTTACCGGTACATTGCAGATCCACTTCACTGATTTCTGTCAGCAGGTCTTCGAGGTTGTCAAAATAGATAGGATTCTCAATGTCCTTCTTCTTAAACTGAATGATTTTTAATTTTTCATCTTTTTTTGATCCTTCCAATGCTCTTTGAATGGAATCCTCATTTTCATGTTTCATGGATTTTTTTGAAAATACGCCCAACATTACCCAGGCATCCTTTCGAATCTGGGTAAAAACGGTATCAATATGCATATAGTCGCGTTTCTTTGGAATCTTAACAACCGTTATTTTTTTTACGACATTTTTTTCAAACAATAGTTGTATCGCCTGATGCGCTGCTTCCATGGTCGTTCGTTCACTCACACCAATCAGCAGATGATCCCTGGTGACCACCATCACATCGCCTCCTTCAAGCGTAATTTTCCGGTCATCAGATTCCTTGGGTAATAAAAAATGATGATACCCATCGTTGAGTTCCAGAATATTATCCTGGTATTCCTTAAAAAAGGGATGATTGAAGAAAATATATTTTGCGATCAGCGCTTCCCTTGTCCTCGCTTTTTTGGCGGGCTTATTCAAAAGGACAAATTCGTTAATGACAATACCTATATCGCGTGTAAAAATGAAATTGGGTATGGGTGCGAATAACATGCGCCCTCCTTCCAGAGTACCCGTAATAAATGTTTTGGCAAGCGCGATGGGATTGAGTTCGAGCAGCTCTTTCTGCGTATCATAAGAACAATTTTCAATGGCACAAACTGAGGCAGCCAGTTTAAGACGTATTTCCAGGTCCTCCAGAATTTCCGCAAGCAGCCACTGAAGTTCAATCACTTTATCAGAACGAAAAAAATCCTTGTGCTCGGGTTTGTAAAAATTTCTTTTATTTTTCTCTGCATCAATCGTTTCCAGTTTGCCCAGAATTAAATCGGGATCAAGGAAATATAATAACAGTTTGGTATAGAAATCGTATTCTTTCCTTCTGATGGTATCCAGGTGAACGATATCTTCAAACAACCAGTCCTGCGCCTTAGAAGGCACTACTTTCCCCAATCCGCTGTCCGGACTGTGTACCAGGAGACGTCGAAGGCGGCCGACTTCGGAACTTACTTTAATCATTTGTTCATGTTTGCCCATATCGTTTTTTTCGTGGGGTTAAAGGTAGCTAAACCCCTTTCGCGTTCAAAACCTAACGGTTGTTAGTTTTGTCACGGTAATTCTGCTATTTTTGCCGCCATCATCATTTTATTATGGACTTTTCTTATACAGAAGAACAATTGACCATACGGCAGGCGGCAAGAGATTTTGTCAGACAGGAATGTTTACCGGGTGTTATTGAAAGGGATGAACATCAAAAATTTCCGCGGGAACAATTATTAAAGCTAGCTGAGCTGGGATTTCTGGGCATGATGGTTACGCCGGAATATGGTGGTGCAGGCATGGATACCGTAAGTTATGTACTTGCGATGGAAGAAATCAGTAAGATTGATTCAAGCGTCTCCGTTGCGATGAGCGTAAATAATTCACTGGTCTGTTGGGGACTGCAGGCGTATGGATCTGTTTTCCAGAAAGAAAAATGGCTAAGACCCCTGGCGGCCGGTCAAAAAAACGGTGAACTCTATATTGGTGCGTTTTTATTGAGTGAACCAGAAGCTGGCAGTGATGCAACATCACAAAAAACGACCGCCATAGACAAGGGCGACCATTATGTTTTGAATGGTATGAAAAACTGGATTACCAATGGAAATTCCGCATCCGTATATCTGGTGATGGCCCATACAGATCCGATAAAAGGATCAAAGGGCATCAATGCTTTTATTGTTGAAAAAAATTCACCCGGTGTTTCTGTCGGGGCAAAAGAAAATAAACTCGGCATCCGTGGCAGCGACACACATAGTGTCAGCTTCAATGAAGTGAAAGTTCCCAAAGAGAATCGAATCGGAGAAGATGGATTCGGATTTTCATTCGCCATGAAGACGCTTTCCGGTGGCAGAATCGGGATTGCTTCCCAGGCACTTGGCATTGCTTCCGGGGCATACGAGTTGTGTCTGAAATATGTCAGGGAAAGAAAAGCTTTCGGAACGGAAATTAAAAACCATCAGATCATCCAGTTTAAACTGGCTGACATGGCTACCCGAATCGAGGCTTCCCGATTGTTATGTCTGAGAGCTGCTATCGATAAAGACAATGGTCGGGACTATGCCATCAGTTCTTCTATGGCCAAAGTATTTGCCAGTGAAACAGCGATGTGGACAACCACTGAGGCTGTACAGATTCATGGCGGATATGGTTATGTAAAAGAGTATCATGTGGAAAGGCTGATGCGGGATGCAAAAATCACGCAGATATATGAGGGCACCAGTGAAGTGCAACGAATCGTAATTTCGCGAAGCATTTTAAAATGACTTTCGCATGAACAGGAATGATTATTCCGAAATCATTGATAAACTGAAACCCTTCGATGTCCAGCTCCTGGCGGTATCCAAAACAAAGTCCGTGGAAGAAATACGGGCGCTATATGACCTGGGACAAAGAGATTTCGGAGAAAATTACGTACAGGAATTGTTGGAAAAGCAAGCACAACTCCCAACAGATATCCGCTGGCATTTCATCGGCCATCTGCAAACCAACAAGGTTAAATTCCTTGTTCCCTTTATTTACATGATCCAATCAGTGGATAGTCTGAAGTTATTGCTTGAAATTGACAAACATGCATCTAAAAGCCGGCGGATCGTGCGTTGTCTGCTGCAGATTTTTATTGCGCGCGAAGAATCGAAATTTGGGCTGGATGAATCCGAGCTTGATTCATTATTGCTCACAGTGAACCGAAACAGGCAGGAGGGCAGGTTCAGTCACTCGCAAATCTCGGGTTGTATGGGCATGGCCTCCCTGACTGAAAATAAAACACAACTCCGTGAAGAATTCGGACGTCTTCGAACAATATTCGAAAAGATTAAAATATCCTTTCCTTCCGATCCTGTAGATACGCTTAGTATGGGCATGAGCAGCGATTATCCAATAGCGATCGAAGCGGGATCGACGATGGTGAGATTGGGGACGATGATTTTTGGAAAACGATAAAACAAGTATGGGAGTATGGGAGTATGAGAGTATGAGAGTAGTTTAAGCTTTGGGATTTAACCTTATTAGATTTAATTTTGCACCCTGATATACAAAACAATATGGCGGAAATACAAGCGGAAGAGAGATCTCTGAATTTTTTGGAGGAAATAGTTGAGGAAGACCTGAAACAGGGTAAATACAAAACGATCCTTACCCGTTTTCCGCCGGAACCGAATGGTCATCTGCATATCGGTCACGCAAAATCAATTTGTCTGAATTTCGGACTTGCTCAAAAATACGGGGGGAAAACCAACCTGCGTTTTGATGATACGAATCCTTCGAAAGAAGAAACTGAGTACGTTGACAGTATCATTGAAGATGTAAAATGGCTGGGATATAGTCCTGAAATGGTTTTGTATGCTTCTGACTATTTTGAACAGCTTTATCAGTTTGCTTTAAAACTGATTGAGAAAGGACTTGCCTATGTTGATGACAGCACAAGTGAAGAAATCGCTATACAAAAAGGAACTCCTACAGAACCTGGTATCGCAAATAAATTTCGCAGCAGAACCATTGCTGAAAATGTTCAGTACTTCAGCGAAATGAGAGCCGGTAAGTATAGCGACGGCGAAAAAGTGTTGCGGGCAAAGGTCGATATGGCTTCGCCCAATATGCATATGCGTGATCCGATTATGTACAGGATTAAAAAAGCGCCGCATCACCGCACAGGCAATAACTGGTGTATCTACCCGATGTATGATTTTGCACATGGTCAAAGTGATGCCATAGAAAAGATTACACATTCGATTTGCACGCTTGAATTCGTGCCACACCGTCCTTTATATGACTGGTTTATAGAGAAATTGGAAATCTTTCCTTCCCATCAATTCGAATTTGCACGTCTAAACATGACTTTCACGATAATGAGTAAGCGAAAGCTGCTGCAACTTGTCGAGGAAGGTTATGTGCAATCATGGGACGATCCCCGGATGCCTACCATTTCGGGACTCCGTCGCCGCGGATATACTCCTGAAAGCATCCGAAACTTCGCTGACCGGATTGGGGTACAAAAAAGAGATAATCTGATCGACGTCTCTCTGTTGGAATTTTGTCTGCGTGAGGATCTGAATCAGCGTGCAATGAGAAAAATGGTCGTCTTCGATCCGCTTAAGGTGATCATTACGAACTATCCGGATCAGGTAGAGACCCTGATTTCTGAAGATTATCCGGAAGGTTCTGAAAAAAGTGGAAGTCGACCCCTGCCATTCAGCAAAGAATTGTATATCGAACAGGAAGACTTCATGGAAAATCCACCAAAAAAGTTTTTCAGACTTGCTCCGGGAAAAAGAGTGAGGTTAAAAAGTGCCTATATCATTCAGTGTGATGAAGTCATAAAGGATAATGAAGGTAAAATTATCGAGCTGCATTGCAGTTATCTGCCGGAAAGTAAAAGTGGTACAGATGCCTCCGGTTTAAAAGTACAGGGCACTTTGCATTGGGTGAGCAAATCACACGCTATTCCTGTTGAACTTCGTTTATATGACCGTTTATTTAAAGTTGAAAATCCCGCAGCCGAGGAAGGGGATTTCAAAGATTATATAAACACGGCTTCACTTGAAATTGTGAAAACGGCCATGGCGGAACCTTCCCTGGGCGCTGCCAGGCCTGATGAACGGTATCAATTCCTTCGCAAGGGTTATTTTTGCCTTGATAAAGAAAGCAGTCCTCATAAACCGGTTTTTAACAGGACAGTCGGTTTGAAAGATGCCTGGGCTAAAGAAGTCAGAAAAAGTTAACAGATAATAACCTGTCATTAACTATTTCCGGATTTCCCAGATCGCATTTGCTGCATGTTTTTCATTCTCCATTCCTGGTATTGTTTAAAAAGCGGATCTCCCAATACAGGCTGAATTCTCTTGTCAGCCTGATCGGTTATGGTCTTCATCTTTGCCTTTTTTTCATCCTGACTAAGTGTTTGATCCTGGAAAATATCACGCATCTGAGGTCTGTATGACATGTTTATGGCAACCACTGAATCGGCTTGCACGTCGGTCATTTTCAGTTCGGTAATCAGTTTTTGCTTCATTTGTGCTGCGCGGGTGGCTGGATCGCCGGACTGGGCAAAACCGCTAACTGATGTGAGCAATGTTACCAGAACAAAAGCACAGGCTGCTGCATATTGTTTCATAATCTTTGATGTTTTATAATTATGGGTTGCCAATCGCATGCCAGAGCTGAAAATTTATGCACCCTTTATTCAGACGGTAAACGTGATAATCGTTAACAGATTGATAAGACTTCAGAACTTCTGTAAATTGCACACATGAAGCAATACCTGGATTTACTTCGCCATGTGACTGAGCAGGGCATTGAAAAAAGCGATAGAACCGGCACTGGTACTCAAAGTTGTTTTGGTTATCAGATGCGATTTGATTTAACAAAGGGGTTCCCGCTGGTCACCACAAAAAAACTCCATCTGAAAAGTATTATCTATGAGCTGCTGTGGTTTTTGAAAGGGGACAGCAATATCTCTTATTTAAACGATAACGGAGTTCGGATATGGGATGAATGGGCAAATTCAAATGGCGATCTGGGGCCTGTTTATGGCAAACAATGGAGAAGCTGGTCGGGTACAGATGGGAAACAGACAGATCAGATCAGTGATTTGATACAGCAAATAAAAACGAATCCCGATAGCCGGCGATTAATAGTCAGCACCTGGAATGTTGCGGAATTATCTCAAATGGCGCTGATGCCATGTCATGTATTGTTTCAATTCTACGTTTCCCCTCCGGAGCGTGAAGGTTCCCGCCCGCGATTAAGCTGCCAGTTGTACCAACGCAGTGCAGATGTTTTCCTGGGCGTTCCGTTCAATATAGCATCTTATGCTTTATTAACGCTGATGATTGCCCAGGTAACAAACCTGGATCCCGGCGAATTTATACATAGTTTCGGTGACGTTCACCTGTACAATAATCACCGTGAACAGGCGGCGCTTCAATTGACCAGAACTCCCAATCCATTACCACAAATGAAATTGAATCCGGAGGTAAAAAATATATTTGATTTCCGGTTTGAAGATTTCAGTTTGGAAAATTACAACCCCCATCCGTCGATTAAAGCCCAGGTAGCTGTATAAAAGAATTGATATGAAGCTATCCATTATCGTTGCCGCATCTGAAAACAATGCCATCGGGAAAAATAATCAGATGTTATGGAATCTGCCCGAGGATATGCGGTTTTTCAAAAACACTACCTGGGGACTTCCCATTATCATGGGCAGAAAAACTTTCGAAGCATTAGGAAACAAACCATTGCCCGGCAGATTTAATATTGTGGTCAGCCGCAGGCCAGGGTATACAACCGGAAACCCGGAAGTTCAGCATACAGATAGTTTGACAAAAGCCATTGAGCTGGCAAAAAAAATGGATGCGAAGGAAGCTTTTATTGGTGGAGGCGGACAGATTTATAAAGAATCCATTTTAATATGTGATACTATTTATATGACAAGGGTATTTACCTTTCTGGAAGGGGATGCTTTTTTTCCTGAAATACCCACTGATATCTTTCAAATGACTTATTCCAAAAAAGTGCCGGCGGATGAAAAGCACGCATATGACATGGACTTTCAGACCTGGACAAAAATAAAATCAATTCCGGAACATACCAGATAAGGACATATGTATTCAAAATCACAACTTGCACTCAAGTGGTTTCAATATTATGCGCTCGCTTCCAATGGCAAGGGCCATGGTATCCATTCGCCCTTTGTTTATGAATTGGTCAGGGAAGTATTTAATGACGATCGGGACTATTATGCATACAAACTGATTGAAACAGTTAAGAAAAACATGTTGCAGGATCACCGGGTTTTAGATGTACATGATCTGGGTGCCGGTTCAAAGAAAAAAAAGTATTCAAAAAAAACTATTTGTGAGATTGCGCGCAATGTTGTTTCTGATCAGAAATTCGGTAGATTATTATTTCGTCTTGCCAATTTTTATCGCGCGCGGGTGATCATGGAACTGGGGAGTTCTCTCGGAATCTCTACTGCTTATCTTGCATCTGCCGATGCTGCTTCACGTGTTATAACCATGGAAGGATCACCTGCCATTGCCAGTATTGCCCAGGAGAATTTCCAGAAATTAAAACTCGGAAACATCTCTCAGTCGACAGGAGATTTTGAAACAACCTTATCAGAGCAAATCGAACGAAATCCTCCTACGGACCTGGTTTTTATAGATGGCAACCATCGGAAAAAACCCGTGCTTCAATATTTCGAAAAATTCCTGAACAAAATTTCAGAATCCTCACTCATCATCATTCATGATATTCACTGGAGCCGTGAAATGGAAGAAGCCTGGGAAATAATCCAGGGAGATCCGCGCGTTAAAATGACTATCGATATCTTTTCCGCGGGACTCATATTTTTCCGCAACGAATTCAAAGTAAAACAACAATTTGTAATCCGTTTTTGAACTATAAAATCATTGGGTTCATATTTACCATTGGGATTAATCAATTCATTGAAAAAGATGGATCATTTTGATCCGGATGGTTTTCAGCATATACACGATTCCGGCGAACAACTGGTTTCAGTTCATATGAATGTAGAAAAGCCCATTCTGCATGACGGTAAATGGCCCGCTGAAAAAGCAGATATTCCGTTTGAATTGGCGGGTAAAGTTCCCTGGGCCCCGGATGCTTACTATCTCAGACGCCGGCCTTCCTTTACCATGGATCCTTTGTTTCATGCAGGTACCTATTATGTACAGGAAGCATCCGGAATGTTTGTTTCATTTGCATTGAAGCATATTGCCGACCCATATCAAAAATTAAAGGTTCTTGATTTGTGTGCAGCTCCCGGAGGTAAATCCACATTGATACAATCGCTGATTTCACCGGAGTCTCTTTTGCTCAGTAATGAAGTAATAAAAACACGGGTTCCTGTTTTGACTCAGAATATGACCAAGTGGGGCAGGGCGAATAGCATAGTATCCAATAATGATCCGTCACACTTTAGAAGAATCCCGGACTTTTTCGATATTATACTAATTGATGCGCCCTGCAGCGGGAGTGGATTATACAGAAAGGATCCTGATGCTGCCTCGTCCTGGAGTACGGAATTAGTAAAACTTTGCAACCAGCGACAGCAGCGCATTTTGACTGACGTATGGGATTCTCTGAAAGAAGATGGCTTCCTGATATATTCCACATGTTCATATTCAAAGGAAGAAAACGAAGACATACTGGACTTCATTTTCAATCAATATTCCTGTAAGACTGTTGCTCTTTCGCCTGATCCTTTCTGGAATATTGTCGAAACCCAATCTGACCTGGCAGGCGCATCCGGATATCGGTTTTATCCCGACAAACTTTCAGGAGAAGGATTTTTTCTTTCTGTTATACAAAAAAAACAAATTACCAGTTCAGAGAAATCAAATCAATATTCGATCGGTAACCCGGCAAAGCCTGGCCGGGCGAATAAATCAGGTAAGAATCCAAATGCAATTTCTAAATCTGCCGAGCAGCAAATCAGCGGATGGGTTCACCCGGATGTTTTGAAATATGTATCAATTGAGGATTCAATACATGCTTTGATGCCTGACCTGGTAAGTGACCTTGAAATATTGAAAAATAGCCTCTATTTGAAAAAGGCTGGTATCAGAATCGGAAAAGCAGGAGAACGTGAATGGATTCCTGATCATGAACTGGCCCTGGCGACTTTCCTGCGGCAAGATTCTCCTGTATTACACGTTTCAAAATCAGATGCACTTCATTTCCTCCGCGGCAATCCGTTTGACACTCATTTACCGGCAAAGGGCTGGCATACGGTTTGCTTTCTGGGACAACGTTTAGGCTGGGTTAAATTACTGGACAAAAGGATGAATAACTATTATCCTAAATCATGGAGGATCAGACAATAGCTTTTTTTTAATATTTCATTTGCAAGATTATTCGGCATCTTTGCGTTCATCCATAAATACCTGAAATGAAAAACAGGATAGCCCTTATATTTTGTCTGATTTACGGTGTTTCGACCGGATATTCGCAGAGTCCTCAGCTTAAAATTGAAGGAACGCAAGGCAAATTCTACCTGACGCATACAGTTGTGGCCAAAGAAAACTGGTACAGCATCGGTCGCCTGTTCAATTGTCCGCCGCATGATATTGCCAGTTTTAACAATATGAATTTCGATAAGCCCCTGGAAGTTGCAACGGTAATCAATATTCCACTTACGTCAGGAAATTTTGATCAGAAACAGCTGAAAACTCCCGGCGAGTCCCTGATTCCGATATACCACGAGGTCGGAGACAAAGAATGGATGTATAAAATCAGTTCAATTTATAACGACGTACCCGTAACAAGTCTTGAAAAATGGAATAAGATCAAACGGGATGACGTAAAAAAAGGAACTGTTTTAATTGTCGGTTATTTAAAAGTAAAAACAGATCTTTCACCGCTGGCCATGGGCATTTCAACAAACCCCGTAATCAGCCCTGCCACAGCAGATGAACAAGTCAAATCATTAAAGACTGCCGATGCCGCTTCGACCCAGACCGGTAGCAAACCGATACAAACAAGTTCGACGGCTACAGTCTCTCAAGCACCGGTCAAATCCGCAGTTTCAACAGTTCCAAATACAAATGCATCTGCCACTGCAGCAATCCCGGTAAGCAATCCATCGGAAAGGATGAACAATTATGCTGCAACACATAGTAATGGTGGTTTCTTCAGCATTGATTATACCGGTGCCGGAAAATCTGCCTCTGGTATGGCAGGAACTTTTAAAAGCACGAGTGGATGGACGGACGGAAAATATTACGCTTTGATGAATGGTATAACCGTCGGATCAATTATCAGGGTTACAGCAACCAATGGAAAAACGGTGTATGCAAAGGTCCTGGGACAACTTCCAGACATGAAGGAAAGCGCCGGCCTTCTCATTCGTATCAGCAATGCAGCATCTGCAGAACTCGGCCTTGGTGAAGGAAAATATTCTGTTGACGTAAAATATTAATTATAACTCCGGTTTGCTATTTCATTTTCAGAACAGACTGACCCGAACCTGTGATTCTTCTATTGGGGAATTCGGTAGTTCCGTGATCGGTATAAAAGGCGGTAACTATAAAAACTCCGGATTGTAAGCTTGTTTTCGGCTTATTTAATGGTAATACACCTTCTAATCCCACAAAATAATTTAATCCAGGATCATTGGCATATGTAAGGATCCACTGAACCATTTTTTGCGCAAACTCTGCGCTTAATTCCGGATGTGTCGGCATGACTTCTTTGCCCCATATACCGGTGGATCCTGTTAAAATATGATTTTCCAGCTGTTCGCGTGTAGAAGGACTATTCGGATATTTCTTACATATATCCTGGAAAGAGGGGCCTGATAATTTAGTCTTGAATCCATGACAACTAAAACAATTTGAAACCATCATATTCATAAGCCCTGTGGTGTCATTGAATTTTTTTTGTTTAAGATAAGCGGATGCCTGAACAGAATTTTCTATATATTTTAATCTGACAAGGACTTCTGCGGATTGAATTTCCTGGTATTTCGATTCTCCATCTTCGGTATCGGATACTTCAACAGTATACGGAACCTGGCTTCCCCATGTAAAAACAGAATGATTTACAGGTTGGTTAATTCTGATAACCGGCGTATGATTCGGCGTTTGCCCGACGAGGACAACAATCATTAGAATGCCGGTCCGCAATGCTTTAGACATGGACTAAGAATAAATCATTAGAAATTAAATTTTTGTCATTATTATGCGAGATGCCCCAGGCGGGCACTAAAACAAGTCTGTTTATTTTCGTTTTTGTCAAGGTTAGGAATTATTGATTTCTTCGGCAACACGTTTGGCTGAGCGGAGGCAGGATTCCATTCCCCGGCTCATATTATCAGCATAAGTACCAACGAAAAATATTCTTCCTTCGGGTTTCAAAACCTGCGGCCAGAATTTACGCATTTGACCTACGGGAAACGGAACCATTTCGCAGGTCGGAGCAAAACTATCCTTTGACCAGTCCTTCGTCAATGCCTGCACGATGGTATCGCGCTTGCCGGGATATAATCTTCTAAAAGCGGCCAGTACTCTTTGCGGTGAGAGTCCTGATGGCCCGTAAGCAACTATTATCACCCTTTCTGTTTCAACCTCCTCTGCAGTTTGCCAGGTGGCTTGTATATCCGGATCATCAAATTCCAGATTGATGGATTTCAGTCCGTCATCCAGCCAGAATTTTGAACTCGCCTCGAATATATAATGCGGATGCGATGTATAAGCGAGATTATCAACTACGTATTGTTTTTCTGCAGAAAGGGCAGGAGTCACTACAATTTTCTTAAAGACGGGCATTGAAATCGCATTCACCAAAAAATCAGCGGTGATCTGTTTTTCTTCATCATAACCGTATTGCTTGTAATTTACTGTAACGGATTCAGGGGATTGTTTGATCGAAATAACAGGCGAACCCAGGTGCACGCGATTGCCCAGTTTTTTCGCAAATGCATTGGTCATTTCCTGGTTGCCGCCTTTCAGACGGAATGTGCTGCCCTCCGAAAGTGGTATGCCGCGAAAACCCATAATGGCCAAACGCCAGGCTTTATATAATGCCGAAGTATTATGACCTCCCAGGTAGTCCACAGCCATACCGGATGCTCCCTGTTTTTTATAAAGGTCTGCAAGGGAAATATTATCCAGGTCGTCAAGGCCGACTCCGAATGGCTGCAAGGGATCAGTAAATTTAGAAATATACGATTGAAGATAAAATGGCTGAAGCTCCCACCAGGCGTTCCCTGAAAGTAATTGAACTTCGCGTTCATTAAATCCAAAAGACTTCAGGATGGCCGGATCGTGAAGTTGTTCTGGTGAGTAAAATTTCCCTTTTATCATAGTCAGTCCATCATTCCCCTGCCGGTATGGAAGCACTGTGAGATTAAATTCTTTAGCGTATTCAAAGAATTTTTCATATCCGGGATCAGTAATATGATCCGCTCCATAGTCCGCATAAAGCCCATCGGAAAATCCATCCCTCCCAGTGAAAACGTGACCGCCATGACGGCCACTGGCTTCGAGAACAGTCACTTCATGACCCGCCTTCATCAGTTCATATGCAGAACATAAGCCGCTGATACCCGCACCAGCGATAACTATTTTTTTTGCATTCAATTTTTTTTGAACACTGAATTCGTCAGCCAGATTGGAAACTGATTTATTAAATATTTCAGGGATGGTGAATGAGATTCCGGCTCCTGCCAGGACGCTATTGCGGATAAAAGCTCTTCTTTTTAAATCCTCCATTTAGTTTTTTTGGTGACCGCCACCATCTTCGGGTTTTTTACAACAGGTGGGTAATTTTTTATATGCTTCCGGGTCAGCTGCTACGTCACCGGCATCATAACCGATATTAGCGATGGCTGTCTTTATATTTTCAATGGTTGTACGGTCCCAGATATATGTCACTTTGCAAGTATGATGTTTATAATCCACTTTCACCATTTGTATTCCATCTTCACGGGACATATATCTTTCGATTCTGTCCTTGCATTGTTCACATTGAACGGTCGGAACGGAAATGGTTGCAGTTTCCAGGGCGCCTTTACGAACAGGCTGCTGAGCCTGGCCGAGGAGAAAAAAGCAATTGACGATCATAGTCATCCACAAAATCTTTTTCATAACATTTATTTAATTTCAAAAATACGAAACAGCATTCCAGTGAGCGGGATCTTCACGCCATTTAACAAGTGTTTTGTGTTGGGCTGTACTTATGGATCCTTTTTCAACGGCCAGTTTGATCAGGGTCGGATAGTCAGTCAGCGACCTCGTTTTAACTCCTTCAACAGCAAAGCCATCTGCCGCTTCATCAAAACCATAATTAAATATAGAAACCAATCCTGCAATTTGCAACCCTGCTGATTTCAATGCCTGTATGACTGCCAGGCTGCTCTTACCTGTAGAAATCAGATCCTCAATGACGAGCACTTGTTTCCCTTCTTCATAAAATCCTTCAATCTGGTTTCCCATTCCATGATCCTTGGGCTTTGAACGAACATAGATAAAGGGCAATTTCAACTGATCGGCCGCCATGGCACCCCAGGCGATACCTGCGGTTGCCACTCCGGCCAGATATTCCGCATCCGGAAATTCTTCAAAAATCAGGTTACACATTTCGGATTTAATAAACTCCCGGATATGAGGAAAGGAAAGTGTTTTTCGGTTGTCACAATAGATGGGACTCTTCCATCCGGAGGCCCAGGTATACGGTTTTTCCAGATTTAATTTGATTGCCTGAATTTCCAGCAATTTTTCCGCTACTGCCTTTTCATTAGTCATGGTGTGAAGATAAAAAAAATCCCTTTGTTTCTGTCATTGAGCCTGTCCCCAGTATCTTTACCATATCATGGTCATATCCAAAAAAATTCTTCTCCTCGCTGCCGGCGGGCTTGTTGAAAATGAAAAGCGAGAGATTTTGTTTATGTTTCGCCGGGGTAAATGGGACCTGCCCAAAGGTAAACTTGACCCTGGAGAAACATTGGAAGAATGTGCCCTACGGGAAGTTGAGGAAGAAACGGGCGTTGGACAACTTGAATTAAAGAAGTTTTTATTACAGACGCTTCATGAGTATGAAGAACTCGGCAAAGTGATCCAGAAGAAAACGCACTGGTTTCATATGTCAACGACCAGTCATCAGTTGCTGGTCCCGCAAACAGAAGAAGATATTACCGATTTAAGATGGATAGCACCTGCAAATTTTGAGATTGTTTTGCGTAATACGTATCCGGCCATTGTTGAAGTGCTTAGAGCAGCAGAGCTGCTCTAGTATGGAAGACTGGAAGTATGAAAGTATGGAAATCTTAGTTTTAGAAGTTAGTTACAGACACTTCCAGTCTTCCATACTTCCAGTCTTCCATACTACACCAAAGGTGTGGCTTTCTTTTGCTTCACGAAAACCGTAAGCCTGCTCACGCAAACGAGTTTATCATTCTTATCCACAATCTTTATTTCCCACACATGAGAGGAAGCGCCAATATGTAGAGGAACAGCTGTTCCGGTAACAAAACCATCTCTCACACTTCTGATATGATTTGCATTAATTTCCACGCCCACGCAAATATATTGTTCGGGATCCACGACGATGACTGATCCAATGCTGCCAAGCGTTTCCGCCAGTGCCGCAGATGCGCCTCCATGTAATATTCCATAGGCCTGGTGTGTTCTTTTATCCACCGGCATGACGGCTTTAATATAGTTTTCTCCTAATTCCGTGATCCTGATTCCCAGCAATTCATTCATTGTGTTGACCGAAAACTGGTTCAGCTTTTCTAAATTGATATCTTTCTTAAACCAAATAGACATGGCGACTGGTTTTATGTTTATACTCCCAATATATTTGTTGATCGATGGTCGGATTCTACCGGATACTTACACACTTACCTGATAGCTTTACGCCTTACGCATTCAGCTTCTTCAGTGATTCGGCAACAACCTCCGGTAAAAATGGAGTTACATCTCCGCCATTGCGTATCACGTCTCGCACAAGTGTAGATGCAACTGAAGTATACTGCGGCAGACAAGTTAGAAATACTGTTTCTATATGAAAATCCAAACTTCGGTTCATATCAGCGATTGCTTTTTCATATTCAAAGTCATTCACGTAACGGATTCCTCTTATGATATAGTGGGCGCCCACCTGTTGGCAACATTTAATCGTGAGACCATCATACAATACTGCTTCCACACGAGGATTATTTTTATAGATTTCCTTAAGCCAGGTAATTCTCTGTTCCTCGGAAAACATCGGAAGTTTATTTACGTTTCGTCCGATCCCAATCACCACTTTATCAAACAATCCCAATGAACGGTTTATAATATCTACGTGTCCGATGGTGATAGGATCAAAAGTGCCTGGAAATACTGCGATCCGTTGCATACGATTATTTTGAAGGGATTAAAGATTCGTTGCTTTGCCCGCTAAAAGATAAAGGACTGCCATCCGCACGGCGACTCCATTTTCCACCTGTTGTAAAATGATTGACTGTTTGCTGTCCGCCGCATCGCTGTCCAGTTCCACACCCCGGTTGATAGGACCCGGGTGCATGATCAATATTTCCTTTGATAAACTGTCCAGTATCTTGCGGTTAATACCATAAGCCAGACTGTATTCTCTTAATGAAGAAAATAAAACCTGGTTCTGTCTTTCAAGCTGAATACGTAATACATTAGCCACATCGCACCATTCCAGCGCCCTGCGAAGGTTGTATTCCACGGGTATGCCAAATGCTTCTGTGATATACAGAGGGATCAGCGTAGGGGGGCCCGCCACCATTACTTCAGCTCCCATTTTTTTCAGGAGATATATATTACTAAGTGCAACACGGGAATGCATAATATCTCCAATGATGGCAACTTTTTTTCCCTCCAGAGAACCCAGTTTTTCCCTAATGGAAAATGCATCCAGCAATGCCTGTGTTGGATGTTCGTTAATACCGTCTCCGGCATTCACAATGGCTGCAGGAATATGTTTCGCGAGGAAATGAGGTGCTCCACTGGCACTATGCCGCATGACCACCATATCAACCTTCATGGAAAGTATATTGTTGACGGTATCGAGCAAACTTTCTCCTTTAGATACCGAAGAACCCGAAGCAGTAAAATTGATTGTATCTGCAGAAAGTCTTTTTTCTGCTAATTCAAATGAAATCCTGGTGCGCGTGGAATTCTCATAAAAGAGATTTACGATGGTTACATCGCGCAGGGTAGGAACTTTTTTTATGGGTCTTTGAAGAACTTCCTTAAACTGAGTGGCCGTGTCTAAAATAGTCTGAATGTCGGAAGTTAGTAAATCTCGAATGCCAAGAAGATGTTTGGTACTGAGTTGCATTAAAAGTCAAAGTTATATTTTCAAGGCCATACTCCAAAACAATTTAAGCGGGAAGCTTGGGAGGCTTGAAGCAGGAGGCTTTTCAAATAAATTCAGTGTTGCATTAGACAATAAACAGATAGCCTCCGGCTTCACGCCTCCTGCTTCCTGCCTCCTGCGTCGCGCCTATAAAAGAACCACTTCCTCCTTTCCGTCTCTTTCCTTCCATAATACTTTTACCCGCTGGGTAATGATGGTATCAATGGATCTGCCCACGAAATCGGCCTGAATGGGTACTTCCCGGCTAAACCGGCGGTCAATTAATATACAAAGCTCCACTTTAGCCGGTCTTCCGAATGTCAGCAGGGCGTCCATGGAAGCCCGGATGGTTCTGCCGGTATACAGTACATCATCCACGAGAATCACTGTTTTATTTTCAACGCTGAAGGGCATGTCAGTCTGATTGAGCGTGTGAAGGCCCTGACGCACATCATCACGGTAAAATGTATTATCGAGTTTACCGTATGTAATTTTTGACGGTTTTATCTGTTCATTGATCTGCTGCACGATCCTGTCTGAAAAATAAATTCCACGGGGTTGAATTCCAATGATCACGAGGTCCTGAAAACTAAGATGGTTTTCGAGGAGTTGATGACTCAATCGCTGAATAGTAAGACCGAGCTCTTTTTCGGTCAGGATCGTCTTCAATCAGAATATTTTTATAAAAATAATGAATGCTGTCATGCTTCAGCTAAAAAAGGATATTCATAACCGGTAGGTGGATCGAAGGTTTCTTTGATCGTACGTGCGCTTAGCCATCGGTAAAGATTTAGAATAGATCCTGCTTTATCGTTGGTTCCGCTGCCCCGGGCTCCTCCAAATGGCTGCTGACCAACGACTGCACCTGTTGGTTTGTCGTTTATATAGAAATTTCCTGCGGAATGGCGCAATCTTTCTGTGGCCAGTTCGATAGCCTGGCGGTTTGTTGAAATAACGGAACCCGTCAGAGCATAATTTGATGTATTATCTACCAGGTCCATCGTTTCTTCGAATTTGTTTTCATCATAAACAAAGATGGTAAGCACCGGACCGAATATTTCTTCTTTTAAAGTTGCATAATCCGGGTCTGTTGTCTCTATAAGGGTTGGATGAATAAAATAACCCTTGGTTTTATCAGCTTTACCTCCAGCCAAAATGCTGGCTGCCGGATCCGCAGACGCACGGTCGATATACCCTTTGATCTTATCAAAACTTCTCTCATCGATCACCGCATTTACAAAATTGCCGAAATCTTCAACAGATCCCACCTTCATATGCTGAATAACATTTTTCAGCTTATCCTTAATTTCCGCAGCCAGGTTTGATGGCAGATAGGCCCTGGATGCTGCAGAACATTTCTGTCCCTGGAATTCAAACGCACCTCTTGCGAGCGCAGTCACCACAACGTCTACTTCTGCTTCCCGATGTACCAGTACAAAGTCTTTACCTCCGGTTTCTCCCACGATGCGGGGGTAGGATCTGTATTTCCCGATATTCTCACCAATATGTTTCCATATCTGATTGAAAACCGCCGTGGATCCGGTAAAATGAATACCAGCAAAATCCCGGTGACTGAAACAAATATCACCGAGTTCGGGACCATCCGCATAAACAAGGTTAATAACGCCGTCCGGTAAACCGGCTTCCTGTAGAATTTTCATAAAAATATGTGCACTAAAAACCTGGGTGTCGGCAGGTTTCCAAATCACCACGTTTCCGCATAACGCCGCTGAAGTCGGGAGATTTCCACCAATAGCAGTAAAATTAAATGGAGTTATTGCCAGTACAAATCCTTCCAGGGAACGGTATTCCAACCGGTTATGCATACCCGGTGAACTGATGGGTTGTTGCCTGTATATTTCGCTTAGATAATGTACATTAAAACGCAAAAAATCAATGAGTTCGCAAGCGCTGTCTATTTCTGCCTGGTAGGCATTTTTGCTTTGCCCCAGCATGGTAGATGCATTCATAATATTTCGATACTTACCGGCCAGTAAATCGGCTGCTTTGAGAAATACAGAAGCTCTGTTTTCCCAGTTCATCAACTCCCAGGAAGGCTTTGCTGTCAGGGCCGCCGAAATAGCAGATTCTACCTGCGTCTTACTTGAACGATGAAAATAACCCAGCGTATGAGAAAGTTCATGGGGAGGGCGCATTTTGATCTTAACGCCGGAGCGGATTTCTTTTCCACCAATGATTGCAGGGATATCATGTTCAACGGATTTCAGTTCCACTAATGCTTTCTTCAATAATTTTTTTTCAATCGAACCGGGAGTATAGGATTTCACCGGTTCATTCACGGGCAGAGGATAATTGAAGTAGCCGATGTTCATTTTCTTGAATTTATTCGTTGGCAGCTGACGGTTGACGGTTAAGTAAATCCGCAAATTACGTCAGCGTTTCTTTCTCTGACATTAAATATGCTTTTATGAATCCATCCAGTTCACCATCCATTACAGGCTGAATATTTCCGGTTTCAAAACCAGTCCGATGATCCTTAATCATCTTGTAAGGATGAAAAACATAGGAACGAATCTGTGATCCCCATTCGATTTTTTTCTTACTCGCATTATTAGCATTTTTAATCGCTTCCCGTTTGCGCATTTCTTCTTCGTACAATCGGCTCTTCAACATGGCCATTGCTTTTTCACGATTCTCTCCCTGCGTGCGGGCCTGTTGACATTCCACAATAATACCGCTGGGTTTATGGGTAAGCCGAACGGCTGTTTCCACTTTATTTACGTTTTGACCGCCGGCACCTCCGCTTCTGAAAAACGCCCACTCGACATCAGCGGGATTTACTTCGATTTCAATCGTGTCGTCAATAAGCGGATAAACATATACCGAGGCAAATGAGGTATGTCTTCTGGCATTGCTGTCGAAGGGAGAAATACGTACGAGCCGGTGAACCCCGCTTTCAGCCTTTAAAAAACCGTAGGCAAAAGGGCCGTCAAACTGAAGTGTTACACTCTTAATACCTGCTGATTCGCCGTCCTGAAAATCGAGTTCTGTTACAGACCAGCCCTGCTTTTCTCCGTACATACGGTACATACGCATTAGCATTTCTGCCCAATCCTGACTTTCAGTGCCACCGGCACCAGAATTGATTTGCAGTACAGCCGGTAATTCATCCTCCGGTTCGTTGAGTGTCGATTTGAACTCTGCCTCTTCGATCAGTTCAAGTGATTTTTCGTAAGCAGTACGCGTTTCTTCTTCTGTCGCCTCACCTGCTTTCCAGAATTCCATCAGTACAGCAAAATCCTCGATCGCTGTTTCTACAGCCTGATAAAGTTTAAGCCAATACTCATTTACTTTGATGTTTTTGAGGATGGCAGTGGCCCGTTCATTGTCTTCCCAGAATCCTGAACTACCGGTTAATTGTCTTTCTTCATTAATTTTAATCTGTCGGTTCTCGACGTCAAAGAAACCTCCTCAGTCCGCTCAGCCGGGACCTCATATCGATTAGCTTTTCCTGTGTCATAGGGACGCAAGTTAAAGATTCATTTACAAATAGGGGATAGTGTACAGGATAAAAAAAGCTCTTCCGGTATCTGCCGGAAGAGCCATTTAAAAAACCCGCATCATAATGTGCTTTTTTCTGAACCGGATACAGTATTTGATTTAAACCATTTTCTCAGATCGTCTTTTGTTTTTCCTGTTTTTTGCTGCAGACGACCCAATAATTCGTCGTCTTTTCCTTCTTCGTATTTCAGATCATCATCTGTCAGATTGCCATAGGCCTGCTTTAATTTTCCTTTTACTGTATTCCAGGTTCCTTTCACAATTAAATTGTCCATAGTGCTTAATTTTATAACCTATCGTTTCAATCTTCATGCCATCGGCCATGGGGAAAAATAGCTTTAACATAAGAAAATATGATCATTGATTTCCGTTCGGACACCGTTACGAAACCAACTCCGCAGATGCTGGACGCCATGTTAAAGGCTGATGTGGGAGATGATGTATTCAGGGAAGACCCAACCGTGAACCGGTTGGAAAAAAAGATGGCAGCTACATTTAATATGGAATCAGCACTATGGTGCGCCAGCGGTACGATGTCAAATCAGGTAGCTATAGCCAGCCATACCAGACCAGGCGATGAAGTGATATGCGAACAGGAATCCCATGTTTACTATTATGAAGGTGGAGGCATAGCCTTTAATGCAGGTTGTCAGACAAAAACGCTGGCGGGCGACAGGGGTCGGATCAATGCCCGGCAGGTTTTAACGTCCATTAATCCGGATGACGTACATAAATCCCATAGTTCGCTGGTATGTATTGAAAACACCTCGAACCGGGGGGGTGGAAGTTGTTACGAATTGGAGGAAATAAAAAGAATCAGATCAGTTTGCGATGAGCACCATCTCAAACTGCACCTGGATGGAGCGCGATTGTATAATGCACTCGTTGCGAAAAACCAACAAGAAGCGGAATTTGGGAAACTCTTCCACAGCATTTCGGTTTGCTTTAATAAAGGGCTCGGATGCCCGGCCGGCAGTATGTTACTGGGCACCGAAGCTTTTATTCGTCAGGCGATCAGAGTACGCAAGGTATTTGGCGGAGGTATGCGACAGGCCGGTTTCCTGGCAGCAACTGCTTTATATGCCCTGGAACATCATGTTGAAAGACTGGCTACGGATCATCGGCATGCCAAAAGAATCGGCGAAGCGCTTCAAAAACACCCGCTGGTAAAAATGGTTTTGCCAGTCGAAACCAACCTCGTGATTTTTGAGTTGATTGAGGGAAAAGATCCAAAAGGTTTTATTGCCTCTTTAAAGCAAAAAGAAATCCTCTTACTAACGATATCCGATAAACGCCTGCGGATTGTAACCCATCTTGATATCAGCAGCGATATGGTGGACCAATTTCTAAAAGCACTTGGAGACCTGAATTAAACGCTTTATGCTTTACGCTTTATGCTTTCCGCTTATATAACGTACCATTTTGAATCCTTATCCTTTGCATAAGAAAGACCATTGCTCATCACATGTACTTCTCTTTGATATTCATTGTCCTTCACACGGTGTTTTTCATAGACCCGGATACCATTATTTTCCCTGGTCAGGTACATGATCAGAGCAGTAACGGAAGGAGAGACATCCTGCAACAACATTTCATCATTTTCTCTAACAAACGCCTGACTCATAAAAGATGTTTTTAAAATGTGAATTCAATACTCGTCCAATAACAACATTCAAATCGTAATTTTGTTAGCAAACAAAAAGCCAACCCTGCCAATATGTTCCCAAACATTTCCCCTGTAGAAACCCTGGCCTGGAAAAAATTGCAGGCAGACCAGCAGTATATGAAAGGAATTCAGATGAAAAGTCTTTTCACCGAAGACCGGGAAAGATTCCAGCGCTGCTCAATTATTTTTGGAGATATCCTGTTTGACTATTCTAAAAACCTGGTGAATGAGGAAACTTTTGCTCATTTATTGGATCTGGCTGCGGATTGTAAGGTTTGGGAGGCACAACAGGCTATGTTTTCCGGTGAAAAAATAAACCACACTGAAAATCGCTCTGTCTTACACACGGCACTAAGAAATTTTTCCGGTGAACCTGTTTATTCTGATGGCAAGGATGTGATGCCAGAAATAAGGAAGGAGCTGGAGCACATGAAATCCTTCAGCCAAAAAATTCATTCGGGTGAATGGAGGGGTTACAGCGGCAAACCCATTAAAAATATTGTTAATATCGGTATAGGTGGCAGCGATCTCGGACCTGTAATGGTAACAGAGGCTTTGAAGCACTATTGGATCGATGGTATGGAGGCATATTTTGTTTCAAATGTCGATGCAACCCAGATAGTGGAAACACTTAAAAAGATAAATCCGGAAGAAACTCTCTTCCTCATTGCGTCAAAAACTTTCACTACACAGGAAACCATGACGAATGCTTATAGTGCAAGAGAATGGTTTTTAAAGTCAGCAGGGGATGAGGCACATATTGCAAAACATTTCGTAGCATTATCCACCAACGAAGCAGAGGTTGTAAAATTTGGCATTGACCGTTCGAATATGTTTGTTTTCTGGGATTGGGTAGGAGGGCGATATTCCCTTTGGAGTGCAATCGGGCTATCCATCGTACTTATGATCGGTTATCCCCGATTTGAAGAAATGCTGCAGGGCGCCCATGCGGCGGACAAACATTTTAAAAATACACCGTTTGAGAAAAACATACCGGTTATCATGGCGCTGCTGGGGATTTGGTATCGAAATTTCTTTGGTTCACAAACAGAGGCCATCCTGCCGTATGATCAATATATGCACCGGTTTGCCGCATATTTCCAACAGGGGAATATGGAAAGTAACGGCAAATCTGTAGACCGAAACGGTGTTCCCGTTACTTATTCAACAGGGCCTGTCGTTTGGGGTGAACCAGGCACTAACGGTCAGCATGCTTTTTATCAGTTGATTCATCAGGGCACGGTTTTGATACCTTGCGATTTTATAGCGCCGGCGATCAGTCATAATCCCCTCGGCGATCATCACGCTAAATTACTCTCTAATTTTTTTGCACAAACGGAAGCCCTTATGAATGGCAGGACACCTGAACAACTGCTTGCTGCAAAAGTGAAACCAGATCTGATTCCCTTTAAATTTTTCAGCGGTAACAGACCCACCAACTCATTTTTCATCAAGGCCATCACACCCTATACCCTTGGCCAACTTATTGCCTTATATGAACATAAGATATTTGTTCAGGGTGTAATATGGAATATCTACTCCTTTGATCAATGGGGAGTAGAACTAGGCAAGGAACTTGCCGGAAAAATATTACCCGAATTAAAAAACGCCGAAGAAACCTCGTCCCATGACGGGTCAACAAACGGCTTGATCAACTGGTATAAAAAAATGGTTTTTTAACAGATTAAACTTAAAATAAAGCATTGTTAAAAACGTTTTGGTTATAATTCATATGTAATTCTGTTTGTTAATCTACGTCCCTATGCAAATTTCGCCGAAAACGGCCGGAAAGCCCGGCATTTTAAAGAGGCAGTATATTGTAATACTCTTCATCATTTGTTCCGGTTTGACCGGATTATACTTTTACCAGGCTTTTGGTTCAGGAAACCTTTTTCACCGGAATTCCAGTGAATTACTGGCAAATGCCAGGGATACAGTTGGAAATACAGACTCATCCCGGAAAATAAATTCCATGCCCGTAGTTCTGGATACGATCAAGTATGATCAGCTAAATCTTGCATTAAGCAATGGGGATAGCTCCGGTCGCTGGCCCGTCAAATTAAAATACCCTTTACCCGGGGCCATTTTCCCGTTTAACCGGGTCATTGCATTTTATGGTAATTTCTATTCCAAGAAAATGGGGGTTTTAGGTGAATATCCGACTGATACTATGTTTGCCAAATTGAACGCAGAATTAAAGAAATGGCAGGCTGCTGATTCAACGGTTCCGGTTCGTCCGGCCTTACATTATATTGCCGTTACTGCCCAGGGATATCCTGGCAACGGGAACAAATACAGGCTGCGTATGCCATTTAAACAAATTGACTCTCTCATTCGAATGGCCGCCAGGATCAACGCCCTTGTATTTCTTGATATTCAGGTGGGCATGAGCACGGTTCAGGAAGAAGTTCCTATGTTAGAGCCTTATCTTAAGATGCCACAGGTTCACCTCGGAATAGATCCTGAATTTTCTATGAAAACAGGCAAAAAACCTGGTTCTGTGATCGGAACCATGAATGACTCAGATATCAACTTTACCATAAAATACCTGGCAAACCTGGCTAAGGTTAATCAACTTCCACCCAAAATACTGGTAGTCCACCGCTTCACGCAGGCCATGATCAGGAACTATAAACATATTAAGCCAACTCCGGAAGTGCAGGTGGTGGTAGATATGGACGGTTGGGGTGCCAAAGAACGTAAATTGACCACTTACCGGGAATATGTTTCAAAGGAACCGGTTCAGTTCACAGGTTTCAAATTATTCTATAAAAATGATTATCGGGAGGCCGGGAGTAGTATGATGACCCCTGCGGAAGTGATGCGATTGAAACCGAAACCTGTATATATTCAGTACCAATAAAGCGTAAGGCTTAAAGCCTGCCTGCCGGAGGCAGGCGCAAAGCGTAAAGCTTTTTTATCTGTTGTTTCCGAGTAGGAAAGCGATGGTTATGATTGCAAATAACACGTATGTTGCCGGGGCTTCGAATTACTTACCGAGGAACATGCGAATAACAATATATCCGACAATGCTGAGCAGGAGAATGATTACGATAGCCCAGTAACCCCAGGACAGATCTCCGATGGACTTTTTTCTTTTATGCACTTTCTTATGAGCCAGCTGACGATGCATCTGCTGGTTCAGATTTCGCAAAACAGATTCAAGTTGGTTTGTATCCTTTAACTGGTTGAGACCTTCTGACGCGTCAGACAGAAATTCTGCAGGCAGCTGTTCCCGGAAACGATTCAATTCCTTTTCTTCCATTATCGTACGCAGATGGTCGTCCAGTGAATCAGGAAGTTTATTCTCAGGATGGTTCATATCGTTGATTTCTTCACTCATATTACTCGTCAGTATGATCTATTTTCTTTTCCAGCAGTATTCGCAGATTTCTTTTTCCATTTTGGATATAACTTTTCACCTGCAGTAAATTGAAACCAGTTTCTGACGCAATAGCCTGGTAGGATTTTTTTTCCATGTAAAACATTCTGATGCATGTTTTCTGTTCCGGATTCAGATGCTGCAATGCTTCTTCCAAATCCCTTAAAAGTGCATCTTCCTGCAAGGGATCCGGTTCGGTTATTTCCGAAACAGGTTCATTCACCAGATCTACCGAAATGCCATGACGCCGTTTCCTTAACTGCATCAGGCAATGATTCTTTGCTATCATGTACAGCCAGGAACTGAAATAGCTGACCTCATATTTATGCAATTCAGTAATGGCTTTTAAAAAAATCTGTTGTACGGCATCCCTTGCCTCTTCGGGGTTTTTCAAATATTTCATGGATACACCGTATAATAACATGGTATATCTTTCTAACAGGGTACCAAGCCACTCATTGTTATGATCAGCGTAAAAATGTTTTAATAATTCCTGATCCGTCAACCGGGTATAAGAGGTATGATGCACGATAATAAATCAGCTTTCACTTAAGATGCAGAAATCCGTTATTTACATATTAAAGCCTAATGCCCAGGGCCTAAAGCCTAAAACTTCTTTTTAGATTCGGGAAGTATCTATAAAATTTCAATTTACCGGTTTTAGGCTTTCGGCTTTAGGCTTTTGACTTTTTCGCCGAATTCCTGCTTATAAAAGGCAATGGCATTTTCTATCACTTTCAATGCCATAGTCTTATCCTGGAATTCTTCCACCTTAACGGCTTTATTTTCCAGTTTTTTATATTCTTCAAAGAAATGTCTTAACTCATCAAAGAAATGTTTGGGTAACTCTTCGATATTGTTATAATGGTTTACACCAGGATCTTTGGCAGCTACAGCAATAATCTTATCATCGCCGTCGCCATTGTCGATCATTTGCATCACGCCAAGCACTTTCGCTTCCATCAGGCATAGCGGAACAACGGGCAGGGAAGTAATAACCAGTATATCCAGCGGATCACGGTCATCTCCATACGTCTGGGGGATAAATCCATAATTCACCGGGTAGTAAAATGAAGAATAAATGACCCTGTCGAGCTTTAGTAAACCGCTGTCCTTATCAATTTCATATTTTGCGCGGGCGCCCTGGGGAATTTCGATTATGGCATTTACAATTCTGGGTGCCAGGTTGCCGTAAGGAACACCATGCCAGGGGTGTGATACATTCATCTTATTCATAAGTTGGTTTGAAGTTACAAACCTACTCTTTCGAAATCATAGCACAAAGCAAATGACGGAGATGGCTAATGTTTATGGTTCAGGATCTCTTTAAGATCCACCAGCCATTCCCCATTTTTTCTTACAATATGAACTGTTGTGGTGTCCTTACGAAAACTATTTGAAAACGTGTAGGTAGTAACCGAATCATTGATTGCGTGAATATTGATCGGAAGAATATTTGCTTCCCGATATTGCTGACGTGTATTTTGGTCCATCTTGTCAAATCCCTGCTGCCATTTACTGATCAGCAAAAGATTGACGGAATCATTTAAGAGGTAGAAGCGCGCTTTTTCATAATCACCGTCCAAAGAAGCACGGATAAACTGGCGTCCCGCATCCTGTGCATCTTCAGCCGGAGTAAATGTTTTTCCCGCGTTGCACGCCATGATGAAAGCAAGGAAACAACTTACAAGAATGGTTTTCAACGGAATTATTATTTATAAAGAGCGCCTTTAATAATTGTCAATTTTCAATTGACAATTATTATGCGCCTCCCTGTTCTATTATTTTGTCCTTTTCATACGCTTTGATAATGGCTTTTACCAGGCGATGCCTTACCACATCTTCCTCATCGAGTTCGATATGCGAAATGCCTTCGATTCCTTTGAGGATATATAATGCTTTGGCCAAACCGCTTTTCTGATTTTTTGGAAGATCGATCTGAGTGAGATCACCCGTTATAATTGCCTTGGCACTAGCGCCAATACGTGTCAGGAACATTTTCAATTGAAGGTCGGTGGCATTCTGTGCTTCATCCAGAATGATGAAGGCGTTATCGAGTGTTCGCCCGCGCATATAAGCCAACGGTGCAATTTCAATCGTACGCGTGGTCATATAATAACCTAATTTATCCGCGGGAATCATATCATCCAGGGCATCGTACAGTGGTCGCAGGTAAGGATCGATTTTTTCTTTCAGATCGCCGGGCAGGAAACCAAGGTTTTCACCAGCTTCTACGGCAGGCCGGGTAAGAATAATCTTCTTGACCATTTTATTTTTTAAAGCCCTTACGGCCATGGCAACAGCTGTATAGGTTTTACCAGTACCCGCGGGCCCGATGGCAAACACAATATCGTTTCTTTCAGAAGCTGTAACCAGTTTTTTCTGGTTAATCGTTCTGGCGCGTACAGTTTTTCCATTCGGCCCGAAAACCAGGATATCATTCGGGTTTCTATCCACAAAATGATCCACCGTCTCGGCGTCGTCTCCACCCAGGATCTGGTTGAAATAATTTTCTGTAAGACTGCCATTTCGCTCCAGATACTGGAGCAGGAGATCAATTTTTTCTTTTGCGGTTTCCACCTGTTCCGGTGCACCGCTTAATTTAATCTGTGTTCCGCGTGAAAGAATTTTTAGAAGAGGGAATTTTTTTTTGAGGATATCTAACTTGCCATTGTTAACACCAAAGAACTCAATCGGGTTAACGGTTTCCAGGTTGATGATCGTTTCAGTCAATTCAGGGAATTTTAAGTTTTCAAATGAGGTTTCTACAGCATCCACCGACGCATCTAATCAAATTTAATAGTTTATGAGCAAACTTCCGACAACTTACTTATTAACAGATTGTGCATTCATTTTCAGCATCTCTCCATAAGTCAGATTTTTTTCCATCGCTACAATTGTAAGTCCGATTCTTTTAGCTTTCGTCCCGATAGTCTTGGCAGATTCAATCCAGTTACTATAATACATCTGATGAGAGACGGGTAAAGCTTTGAATTTTTTTTCTGCTTTCGGCGAATCCGAAAGACATTCCAGGAGTTCAGCTGAGACTTTTAGGGACCTGTTATCTTCCTCCAAAATGAGTTTTACCATCGCGCCTTTATTTTTATGAAGGGCTTTCCGGACGGCTGCTTTAAGCGGCAAAATAAATTCGCCATTACCCATTGGAAGAATTGCCTGGCGGGCAATGGGATAATTGTCCAGTTTTCCTTTAACTCGAAATGATTTTCTGAAACCGGGTTTTAATTTTTCAGCGACATCGGGAGGTATGCTGACATAAGACCATCCGGTCTTTTCTCCTTTTTCTGCAAATTGAAGTATGGTAGTTGAAAATTCAACCATGCAGGTCAAAACTCTTCCGTGTAAATATAAGAGAAAACAGGGTTAGGAAACCTTCAATTCTTCCTCGATGGCTTCTTTATACCGGGTGCTGTAAGTTTTCACCCAGTCCGGGATGGGGTTATCCGTAGAGATAAACCACTCATTTCCTTCCTTGCGCATCTTGAACATAATCCGGTTTCCCCGATCGTCGCTGACGTCTACTGTAAATAACTCTTCCATGAGGCCGTTTACTTTTCTAAAATTAAACTCCCTTAAATGGCCTTCAGCCTTTATAAGTTTTGTAAACTGAATATTACGGTTGAATTGTACAAGCATAATGAGAAGAATTGAATTCTTAGAATCAATTTTCGTGCTATAAATTGGTAATGGATTATTAATTTACAGATCATTTATCCACAGGAACCTATTTTTGCCGGATGGAAGAGGCGGTCTTTATTTCTATTTGTATACCGGCTTACAAAAGGGTTTCCTTTCTCAGACGATTGCTGGATTCAATAGAACGCCAGACTTACCGCCAGTTTGAAGTAGTAGTTACGGATGACAGTCCGGACAATGAAGTTTCGGATTTATGCCGGTCGCACCCTCTTTCAGCCACTATCCGCTATTTTAAAAATGAAAAGCAGTTAGGAACCCCGGAAAACTGGAACGAAAGTATTCGCCGGGCAGGCGGGGGATGGATCAAGCTTATGCACGACGACGACTGGTTTCTGGAACCGAAAGCACTAAATGCTTTTGCAGCGGCGGTTTTAGAAAATCCTGCCGGTAATTTCTTTTTTTCCGAGTACACAAATGTTTTCCTGGATGAAGGAAGAAACCCGGACGAGAAAGTCCATTTGTCCAGAGTTTGGCAGAAAAGACTGGAGCGGAACCCGAAAACCTTATTATCCAGCAACCGGATCGGACCACCCAGTGTCATTTTGCATAAAAATATCCCCGGTATTTTTTACGATTCCGCCTTAAAATGGCTGGTAGATATCGATTTCTATATCCGGTTTCTCCAGCATTCCAAACCCCTGCTGATCGACGAAAACCTGATAGCAGTTGGTTTGGGGGAGGAACAGGTGACAAAACAGGTATTTAGAAATCCGCAAGTGGAAATTCCCGAGAATTTTTACGTTTTAAATAAGATAGGAGTCCGGAGTCTTCGGAATATTATTGTTTTTGACGCGTACTGGAGATTTGTCAGGAATTTAGACATCCGGTCTCTGGATCAGGTCAGAAAATCAGGATATCAGGGCCCGGTCCCGGACGTCATCGATTCCATGATCAGATTTCAGTCATCTATACCAAAGGCAGTTATAAGGACAGGTATTTTTTCAAAATTCCTCATGATGGCCCATTATGTCATTCATTATGCTAAATTAAACCGTGGTTAATTTATCCATCATTGTTATTAATTACAAAAGCCTGGATCTGATCCGTGACTGTTTACGTTCCATTTATGCTTCAAATTCTTCCATTTCATTTGAAATCATTGTGGTCAATAATGATGACTTAAGGGATACAGATAATCCACTGCTTTCTGAATTCCCCGACATCAGGTGGATCGACATGCACTATAATGCAGGATTCGCGCGAGCCAATAATGAGGGTATCCGTCAGGCTGAGGCAGAAACCGTTTTGATATTGAATCCGGATACGATTATTCCGCCAAATGCCCTGGACGATTCTTACCGGCCATTCATTGCTTCCGATTATGTTGCCTGCGGTGTACAGCTGCTCAACGAGGATTCTACGCCGCAAATTTCCGGCAATTATTTTGTGCCCGGAGGTCTGAATTACCTTCTTCCTTTGCCTTATACGGGGAAGTTTATAAAAGCACTGGGAAATTTATTTTCAGTAAAAGCGCCTCATGTCGCCGATTCAGATGCGTTGATCGAAGTGGATTGGATTAATGGTGCATTCCTGATGGTTAAGCAATCCGCGATTCGAACTGCGGGTCTTATGGATGAAGATTTCTTTTTATATGCAGAGGAAGCCGAATGGTGCGCCAGATTAAAGAAAATCGGAAAACTTTGCATATTTGGCAATGTGAAAGTCTTTCATCTTCAGGGTATTTCCTCTAATGAAGCATTTTCGTCTGCCGGTAAAGGCTATTATAATCTATCTGATAAAAAAGGTAAACAGATTATTCTTTCAAACCTCGTCAGGATTAGAAAACAGTATGGACTATTCTGGTTCTTCTTTGACTTATGTATCTACAGCATAACGATACCGATATCCTTTATCGGGAACCTAATATCACTTCTTTTCCCTAAATCCCGGAGAACTTATAGCTTCAATGAATGGGCAGGATTCAGCCGGAACCTGGCTTATATATGGTCCAAAACACCTCATATTATTGTAAACAGGCCTTATTTTTATAAAGCCCTGTAAATCAGCAATATTCTGATCAGGTATTCGTTCAATTAGGGGCACCGGATTGTTTGAAATTCAGCTATATAAGTATATTTTTAACCTAAATCCTTAAAACGTTCCGATATGAAGCCCCTCCTCGTATTCATTGGTTGCGCCATGCTTGTCATGTTCAGTATGACCAATTGTACAAAAACCACGCAAACGATCCACGATACGGTAACACTTCATAAAATAGATACGGTTACCTTACACAAAACTGATACTTTAAATAAGACAGATACATTATTTCACGGCGATACACTGACAATTACCCTCACTCTGCAACCAGGCCCGGATGAAGGTCAGAATACCCTCGTTACGAGTGATCTTTATGCCGCTTCTAACATAAACTCAAATCCAGATATCAATGTAGGTACGTGGACCTATGCTGCACAAGGCGGTGGGACAGGTGTATCCCGAACATATCTCAAATTTATAGGATTGGACGGGATGCCCGACAGCGCAACGATCTTATCAGCCAGACTTTCATTATATGGTATCAGCGTTGGGACAGCTGCGCCTCAGGGAAATTCTTTAGGTATCGACAATTCAGCCTGGATTCAACGTCTGACGACCGATTGGAACCCGGATTCAGTGACCTGGAATACAAAACCCACTTCTGTAACTCTGAACGAGGCGACCATTCCAGCGTCGACTGCGGTCTGGAATAATGACGCTCTGAATATAGATGTTACCGCTTTGGTTGACGATCTTTTAAATAATAATAATTACGGATTTGCACTCCAGGGCAAAATTGAGCAAACTTATCGGAGCATGTCATTTGCCAGTTGCAAAGTAGCTGATCCCAGCAAACGACCCAAACTGGTGGTCGTTTATGAAATATATAAACATCACAGTTAAGAAATTTAAGACCCGGTTTTTTAACCGGGTTTTTTATTTCGTTCATTATATCACCTAATTTTCCATCCGCATTAGTACTCGAATAAAAAATGAATCGCGTTCAATGAACAGGGAATTTCAGTATGGGAATGATACACTCACGATATTAAAAGTCGTTCAATTGGCTGAGGGAACCATCCGGGGTGTTCTTTCAGATGATGCATTGGCTAAAATCAGGAAAAGCCAACAATATGTGTCTGAAATTGTATCCGACAATAAAACGGTATACGGGATCAATACTGGTTTTGGAGTATTAGCCAATACACATATATCGGCTGAAGATACCCGAACCCTTCAGCATAAGATTTTACAGAGCCATAGTGTGGGCGTTGGGAAGCCGATTAGTCCCTTCCTGTCGAAGATAATGATGATTACGAAAGTGCATTCACTTTCGCAGGGATATTCAGGTGTGCAGGTTGAAACTCTGGAAAGGATCTGCTGGTTTATAGATCAGGATATCTGTCCTGTAGTTCCTGAAAAAGGTTCCGTCGGAGCCTCCGGAGATCTCGCGCCGCTGGCCCATCTTTTTCTTCCGCTGATTGGTTTGGGCGAAGTGTGGGTAAAAGGGAAAATATTTGCCAGTGCAGATATCCTGACAGAACGGGGTCTAACACCATTGCGGCTTGGCCCGAAGGAAGGTCTTGCCCTGATCAACGGTACTCAATTTATACTAGCCTATGCCGTTGCCAATTTACAAAGAATGCATTTCTGTCTGGAATCAGCCGATCTGATTGGTGCGATGAGTCTGGAAGCCCTGACAGGAACCAAATCGCCCTTTGACGAAAGATTACATGCACTCAGGCCGTACAAGGGAAATCAACTGGTGGCACAGCGCTTGCGTGCGCTGCTTTCAGGATCAGACATTATGCAGAGTCACGTCGATTGCGGACGTGTGCAGGATCCATATTCACTGCGCTGTATGCCACAGGTGCATGGAGCAAGCCGGAATGCCTGGCTGCATTTAAAAGAACTAACGAATATAGAACTGAATTCAGTAACGGATAATCCGCTGATTTTTTCTGCCGATGATACCATCAGTGGCGGAAATTTTCATGGGCAGCCTCTGGCCATTCCATTGGACTATGCGACCATCGCCGCGTCTGAAGCAGGGAATATATCGGACCGGAGATGTTATTTGTTACTGGAGGGAAAATGGGGTCTTCCACTTTTATTGATGAATGATGTGGGATTGAATAGTGGTTTTATGATTCCCCAGTATACAACGGCTGCACTTGTCACAGAAAATAAAACACTTTGTTTTCCCGCCAGCGCCGATAGCATCCCAACTTCCCTGGGGCAGGAGGATCATGTAAGTATGGGAAGTATCAGCGGCCGTAAACTGGAAATGGTATTGGAAAATCTTGAATATATACTGGCCATTGAGTTGTTGACAGCCTGCCAGGCGATAGAATTCCGTCGCCCTCTCAGGAGCAGTTCTATTTTGGAATATGCACATGATTTTGTAAGGCAACAGGTTAAGTTCGCCAATGAGGACAGAATATTCGCGGATGATATCCGGAAAATAAAATCTATGATTGAATCATTCAGTTTCATTCGCGCGGCAGATGCTTTTGCTGTTTCCCAGGGTACGGATCTCAATAAGAATTACAGTGAATTTTCTCTGAATTAAGATGAACAGGATTTTATTTCAATCTGTTTCGTAGTGCAATCGCAGCCTACAATGATTCATTGCTAAATTTGAGCCGAAGCTTTCACGATGGATCAGATAGAAACTGAAGAAAGATTTCCAACCGGCAAGGATTATAATTTATAAAATATGCAAGAAACAATTACCAGATACGATCCCGTTAAATACAAAACACCCACCGGGTCTGAAATGAACTGCAAGGGATGGATACAGGAAGCGGCTTATCGCATGCTGTTGAATAATCTGAATCCCGAAGTGGCAGAACGTCCCGATGAGTTGATTGTTTATGGAGGACGGGGAAAGGCTGCGCGAAATTTCCAGGCGCTGGATGATATCCTGGCAAATCTCAAAATTCTGGAGAACGATGAAACCCTCCTGATACAGAGTGGTAAACCCGTAGCCAGGATGAAAACACATCCGGATGCTCCCAGGGTACTTATATCCAATTCCCAATTGGTTCCCAAGTGGGCCACATGGGAACATTTCGATGAACTCGAAAAAAAAGGACTGATGATGTATGGTCAAATGACCGCGGGATCCTGGATCTATATTGGTTCGCAGGGAATTGTTCAGGGAACTTATGAAACATACGCAGCCGCAGCTGACAAACATTTCCATGGAACTCTTCGGGGTACATTAAATGTTACGGCAGGACTGGGTGGAATGGGTGGGGCACAGCCTTTGGCCATTACGATGAATGAAGGTGTGGCGTTGATTGCTGAAGTGGAATGGTGGCGGATTGAAAAAAGAATCGAAACAAAATATCTGGATCTTGCCGTACAGGATATTGATGAAGCCATCGATCGGGCACTGGATGCAAAAAAAAACAGAAAGGCACTTTCGATCGGTGTTCATTGTAATGCTGTGGATTTGCTCGAAAGGTTGTTGGAAAGAAATATCATTCCGGACACATTGACTGATCAGACATCTGCCCATGATCCACTCATCGGGTACTGGCCTCATCAGGTTTCTATGGAAGCGGCAAAAATTTTAAGAGAGTCTAATCCTGATAAATACCTCGAGCTGGCGTATGAGTCCATGAAATTGCATGTGGAAAAAATGCTCGAACTACAAAAAAAAGGTGCTGTCACGTTCGATTATGGGAATAACTTACGGGCACGTGCACACGAAAAAGGGCTTCAGAATGCGTTTGATTTTCCGGGGTTTGTTCCAGCCTATATTCGCCCGCTGTTTTGCGAAGGCAAAGGCCCTTTCCGCTGGGCGGCTCTCAGCGGAAACCCGGAGGATATTGCGGTTACAGATGAACTGATGGTCAGATTGTTTCCCGAAAATCATTCAATGCAACGCTGGTTAAAGCTGGCGAAAGAAAAAATCGCATTCCAGGGATTACCTGCCCGGATCTGCTGGCTTGGACAGGGAGAAAGAGAAAAAGCCGGACTGGCTTTCAATGAACTCGTTCGTACGAAAAAAGTAAATGCACCCATCGTGATTGGCCGGGATCATCTGGATACCGGATCCGTGGCATCGCCAAACCGGGAAACAGAAGCAATGCTGGACGGAAGTGATGCTGTTGCCGACTGGCCGATTTTGAACGCTCTTGTCAATACCGCCGGAGGTGCCAGCTGGGTGAGTCTGCATCATGGGGGCGGAGTGGGTATGGGATATAGTATTCATGCCGGTATGGTGATCGTGGCCGATGGAACGGATGCAGCGGCGATACGTCTTTCAAGAGTGCTACGAAACGATCCTGGCCTGGGCGTAATCCGTCATGCCGACGCCGGTTATGAACTGGCACAAAAAACGAAAGCTGATTTTAAACTCGGATTATAATGCAGGGCATTCTGCTGACAAATATCAAACAACTCATAAACGTACGGGAAGATACCGGACCGCTGTATGGAACCGAAATGGCGGAACTACCTGCTATCGAAAATGCCTGGTTACTTATTGAGGGAAATGAAATTGCCGGCTTTGGTAAAATGGAGAACCTGAAAAATGTTTTACCCAGTCTCCCTGCTGAAAAAATAGATTGCTCCGGCAAGTTTGTAATGCCATCCTGGTGTGATAGCCATACCCATCTGGTATTTGCCGGAAGCCGTGAAAACGAATTTGTTGACAAAATCCGCGGACTCAGTTACCAGGAAATCAATGCCCGGGGTGGAGGCATATTGAACAGCGTTCAGAAATTAAATGATATATCGGAAGACGAACTTTTCAGAATATCCTGGAAAAGACTGGAAGAAATATCAGCACTGGGTACAGGAGCGGTCGAAATAAAAAGCGGTTATGGATTATCAGTGGCGGGGGAGCTGAAAATGCTGCGTGTTATCCGGAAAATGAAAGAAAAATCTTCCGTACAAATAAAATCCACTTTTCTTGGCGCACATACTTATCCTCTGGCACATCGCGAAGATCACGCTGCCTATATAAAAATGATCACGGAAGAAATGCTACCCGTGATTGCAAAAGAAAAACTGGCAGACTATATCGATGTTTTTTGCGAAAATGGTTTTTTTAGTAACGAAGAATCTGAAACCATTCTCAGAGCCGGAATGCACCATGGCCTGCAAGCAAAAATGCATGTAAATCAAATCCATGCCATCGGGGGAATCGGAACCGGAATAAAACTGAATGTCCTGTCCATGGATCATCTGGAAACATTACCTCCGGATGATATGGAAAAAATTAAAAACTCCGGGTGGAAAGGGTTGTGTACTTTACTTCCGACAGCTGCCTTTTTTCTTCGAATGCCATTTCCTCCGGCCAGGCATCTGCTGGAATCAGGTGCGGCGATTGCGCTGGCATCCGATTATAATCCCGGATCTTCTCCCACAGGAGATATGAATCTGGTTGTATCACTGGCTTGTATTCAAATGAAATTATTACCTGAAGAGGCCTGGAATGCAGCGACTACAAATGGTGCGTTTGCGATGGGCCTGGGAAATTCCCTTGGCTCTATTGCGATTGGCAAGTTGGCCAATTTGATTATTACAAGAGCAGTACCATCACTGGCTTATCTGCCGTATCGGTTCGGAACCAATCTCATTGATAAAGTAATACTTGGGGGGTGTATCGTCGCCTAAGCTTTGTATATTCGGCATTATACCCGTGTTTATGCCCTTTCTCCTTTTCCGCAAGAAAAAACCTGCAAATTTTATTGAATCCGTCAAAAGACGCAGCACGGTGATTCACACCGGGGATAAAAAAGCGGGACTGGAATTTCTCATATCTTTTTTTTCTGCTATCAGACCAAATAAAGAAAATAAAGTTCCTGCTATAAATCTGCAGGTTCTGATGAAGGAGATGGATGAGCACCCGATATTATTATCGAATCTCCACAATGCTCTGGTTTCACAATTGATTCAAACTGATTTGACTTCCGCTCTGACGGAAAGCGGCATTCCGATGGCTAATGGCTTCTGGCAGGAATTTTTTGGCCGTCTTCGTCATAAAATGATCCCGGCTCTTCAAAATGAAAATGATTTTCTGTATATAATCAGCAGAATTTTTTATCGTTCTGACGATTACAAATGGGTAGAGGCGATACCCCATGATCAATGGAAACAATTCTTTGGGAATATCGGTCTGGCATTTTCGGTTGACGACAAACATATCCTTCTGCAACTGATGCAGTCACTAAAAATCCTGAGTATCCAGGTTGCCAATCTGGGATTGGAAAAGGAAGTAAGGAAACACATGGTTACCGGGAATATAGATGAAAACCCCTTCCTGAATCAAACAGAGATGATCCTGAAGATCGAAAAAGCATTTATAGCAGAAGATGAAAACGAATTGGGAGAAGTGAGCGAAAGGCTACATTCACTCGCCAGGCGCGGAATTGACTCTATTGAATTTATACGGCAGAACCATTCCCTCAGCGGAACCAGTATACATCAGACGTATGTATTATTAATACTGAGCAACAAACTGGGCCGTGTGGAATTGATTACGGATATACTGGAAGGAAATTCGCAGTTTAATTCAGATAATTTTATTTCATTTTTTAAAATGCTCGTAAGAAATGAAAATACAAAAAACAGTATTCGTGAATTCCTTTCTCAATCCCTGGGATATGTTGCATATCAGATAGCAGAACATAAAGGGTCGAAAGGAAGTCATTACATCACATCTACCAGAAAGGAATATAATAAAATGACATGGAGTGCCATGAAAGGCGGAGGTATCATCTCATTCGTGGCAATAATAAAAAACCTTCTGACAGCTGTTGAGTTACCTATATTCTGGCACGGATTTGTTTACAGTGCGAATTACAGTATCGGCTTTTTGCTTATAGATGCAACCGGTTCAACATTGGCCACCAAACAACCCGCATTTACTGCCAGTGCCGTGGCCAGTTCACTGGATACAAAGGGAAATACTTACAAACCGAATTTGTATAATCTGGCTGTTACTGTAGCCAGGGTTTCACGAAGTCAGATTGCTTCTTTCACAGGAAATCTTTTAGTTGTTTTTCCCGGTACCTACCTTCTTGCGTGGTTATATTATATAATCACAAAAACAAAAATCATCGAAGGGGAAAAGGCGATGGCCATGCTGGAAAGCCAACATCCCTGGCATAGTCTGTCTCTGCTTTATGCCTGTAACACAGGTGTGTTTCTCTTTCTGAGCGGCATTATCGCCGGCTATGTCCAAAATAAGATTCTTTATGGGCGTATCAGCGAAAGGTTAAAGAATCATCCATGGTGGCGTACCAGCGCTACTCCGGAAAAAAGGTTGCGCAGGGTAAATTTTATAGAAAAAAATGCAGGTACTATAATCGGTAACGTTTCGCTGGGATTTATGTTGGGAATGTCTACTATTGTGCAAAAAATAGTAGGCATACCATTCGATATCCGTCATATTACGATTTCTGCGGGCAATGTATCGATTGCTTTATACGGACTGGGCATCAAAAATGTTCCCATCACATATCTTATCACCATATTTATGGGTGTGCTGGCCATTGGGCTTTTAAATTTCCTGGTAAGCTTTTCTCTTGCTTTTATAGTGGCCGTCAGATCCCGTGGGGTAAAGCTTAGGGATTATCCTGAATTTTTGGGAATCCTGGGCAGGTATTTCATGAACAAGCCACTGGATTTTATTCGCCCCCGCAGGGAGCTTTCCGAAACAGATTGATTTTCTTTCCTTAACATTGGCATTTCAATTCAGGTATATGACACCTATTATAGAGTGCGTTCCCAACTTTAGTGAAGGCAGAAACCCACTGATCATTCAAAGCATTACGAATGAGATTGAATCCGTAGAAACTGTCAGGCTATTGAATGTGGATCCCGGAAAGACAACCAATCGCACGGTAGTTACATTTGTCGGACCTCCGGAAGCCGTTGTGGAAGCTGCCTTCCTTGCCATACGCAAAGCAGGAGAGCTCATTGATATGAGGCAGCATTCAGGGGAACATCCGCGGATGGGAGCAACCGATGTTTGTCCGCTGATACCTGTCTCCGGTATCTCTATGGAAGAAACCATTCGCTGGGCACACATACTGGCAGAACGTGTCGGAAAAGAATTGACTTTGCCCGTTTATTTATATGAAGCCGCACAAAGTAATAAGTTACGGAATAATCTATCGGTTATTCGTGCAGGTGAGTACGAAGGATTTTTTGAAAAAATAAAAAAGCCGGAATGGAAACCCGATTTTGGCCCGGCAATATTTGATGAAAAAAGAGGCGCTACGGTAATCGGGGCGCGTGACTTCCTCGTCGCTTACAATGTAAACCTGAACACGACTTCCGTACGTCGCGCCAATAGCGTTGCTTTTGATGTGCGCGAAGCGGGACGGATCAAAAGGCAAGGGGATCCGGTGTATGGGGAAATCGTGAAAGATGAAAAGGGCCAGCCGGTCATGATACCGGGATCTCTCAAATCAGTGAAAGCCATCGGATGGTTCATAAAGGAATATGGGATCGCGCAGATTTCGATGAACCTCACCAATATTTCAGTTACACCTTTGCACGTAGCCTTTGATGAGGTCTGCCGTAAAGCAGAAGCCCGCGGAATCCGGGTTACAGGCAGCGAACTGGTCGGACTCATTCCATTGCAATCGTTACTCGACGCAGGTAAATATTTTTTAAAAAAACAAAAACGTTCTGCCGGTGTTTCCGAAAAGGAGTTGATCCGGATTGCCACGATTTCAATGGGTTTGAACGAACTCGCTCCTTTTAAACCGGAGGAAAGGATTATAGAATATTTATTGAAAGATCCGGTGGATGATAAGCTCGTTCGTCTTTCGCTCACAGACTTCGCGGATGAAACCGCCAGTGAATCACCGGCTCCGGGTGGAGGATCGGTGGCTGCTTATATCGGTGCGCTGGGGGCCAGTCTGGGTGCAATGGTCGCTAATTTGTCAGCGCAAAAAAAGGAGTGGGAGTCCTTCAGCGACTGGGCGGAAAAAGCAACAGGATACAAAAAAGAATTGATCTCTATGGTGGACGCCGACACCAGGGCATTTGAAGGAATTATGGCAGCCAGGTCCCTTCCAAAATCAACAGAATCAGAAAAAGAATTCAGAATAAATGCTATAGAAAAAGCCACATTGCATGCTATTGAAGTTCCATTCCATGTTATGAAAATATCATTGCAATCAATGGACGTTTTGAAAGTGATGGCCGCGGAAGGCAACCCTAATTCAAAATCCGATGCAGGCGTCGGAGCAGTTTGTGCCCGCAGCGCGGTTATCGGTGCTTATCTGAATGTGTGCATCAATGCTGCAGGTTCAGCATCTGATAACATTGCAGCCATACTTTCAGAAGGCAGGAAAATACAAGACCTTGCCATAGCAAAAGAAAAGGAAATACTGGATCTTATAGGCTTAACGCCCAACGCTTAACGCCCAACGCAAGTATGGAAGATGGAAATTGGAGTATTTAAGGTTGACTATTATTCTATCTTCTAAAAATTGCTTTAAGCTTTACGCTTTAAGCCTTAGGCTTAAAAGGGTATTCCAATATTTACATATCCCATCACGCGTTTCCACTGATCGCAATACATGGCGCTTAACTCCAATGGTCCCAGAACAAAATTGTAAGTGAAGGTGAGGGCGTAACCCGATAAAAAATCAGGTGTATCGAAAAACTTATTTTGGTTATTCACGAAGTTGTTAAACATCACGTTCGCCCGACCTGTCAGGTATAAGTTTCCATAAAAATTATATCGAAATCCAGCCTGCAATTCGGCTGCGCTTGAAGCATAGTAAGAACCCTCTCTTAGCCCGGCAAAGGTAATCTGGTTATGAAAACTATGCGTCAGTCCGCCAATGGAGAATTGATTCATGACATTTCCTTTTTGAAAATTAATGCCGGACTGAATCATAAACAGCAAGGTGCTTTTGTTCGACAAAGGAGTATAGCTTTCGAAATTAAATACTATTCGGGGATAGGGGCTGCTGACGGTTACTGTATCTGCATCCAGTGTATTCGTATGCAATTGAAGATTCGGATTCTGCGTATAAACCCAGTCACCCTCGAGTTCCGAGCGGACGCCTTTTTTGGGATAGACAGGGCGGTCCAGGGAATTATGATTGAAGTAGAAATAACTGGTCGGGAAGTCATCTGTCCCCTTAAACTCCAGCGCAGAAGTTATAGAAGGTTTGTATCGGGTCCATTCAAAACGGGTTCCGATACCAATCGTCACATCACGATTGGTGGAATATCCTAATTTACCATCGAGCAGAAAATAATTCTGGTTATAGATACCGGCTTCTTTCGTGTTATTGTAGGTAGTAATATTCATCTGGTCAAACTGCGTGAATAATTTCAATGCAAATTTCCTGTCCCTGCCAACATATTGAAGATGTTCTGCCTTGACCCGGAAATTTTCTCCAATATTCAATGTGAAGGAACTCCTTGAATTGGGTGTAAAAAAATCTCTTGAGGTAACATTCAGAATGGCACTAATGCCGGTGAACTGGTTGTAATGCAATGAAAGTTTTGCAAACGTCAAAGGACTTTCCGTTACGTCAAATATGATTTTTGCAGATTGATCCGGTTGAGGATCCAGATGATAAACGATCCGGGTGTAATACCGGGTGCCACCTGCCCTGCGTACCATGTATGAAAGCATTCTGGGCGTATACACATGGTTCGTCAGCAGACCCGTAGTATGTATAAAAAAATCCTTCGTTGTGTTATTAAGTCCGTTTACTTCATAAGAAGATATTTTAACACTGCGCAGATCGGGTAACTCCTTGTAATTGCTGTCATCTCCATATAAGGCATTTAATGAATCAGCCAGTTTTTTTAACTGAGGGTATAATCTTCTACCTTCTTCGATACCAGAGTCAATGATTTCATTTGCCTGGGAGAAAGTACCCATTGTATATTTTTCAAGAGGTGTCTGAACATATATATTACAAAGAGGCACCTCCAGTTTCGTGTCCTCTGCCTCGCGGAAAAACGCGACCTGTAAAAGAACCTGGATGGCATTGTTTACTTTACTGGCCGGCAATAAACTGGCGGTCACGTTACTTCCAATTACAAATTGGGCACCCATTTGCCGCACATCCTTTACAGGAAAATTTCGAACTATACCTCCATCAACTAACAATCTGCCATTATATTCCACTGCAGTAAAAACGGAAGGGATGGCCATACTCGCCCGGACAGCAGACACCAGTTCCCCGCTATCCAGCACGACAGCCTGACCAGTCGAAATATCTGTTGCTATACATTTAAAAGGGATCTCCAGTGAATCAAAGTTTTTTATTTTATAAACCGGAAATAAAAGTTCAGAAAATTTTAGCCACAATTCCTGACCCTCCAGCACACCGGTTGAAATTCTGAAAAAATTATTCACCCAGGGCAGTTCCAGGTCGTACTTGTTATATTCATTCTTTTCCTCCATGATAATATTCCGGAGGGAACTCTGATTGGAAAGTATCTGGTCCCAATTCATTTTTTTGGCGATGTACAGGATGCTGTCGGCGGAATAACCAGCGGCGTAAAGAGATCCGATAATACTTCCCATGCTGGTGCCTGTTACGTAGTCAACAGTAAGCCCGGCGGAATCGATGGCCTTCAGAATACCGATATGAGCCAGCCCTTTGGCTCCGCCGCCACTCAGCGCGAGACCGATTTTAGGTCTTTTATGCGTATGGGCGAGAGAATCCTGAGAAAATCCGGAAAGGTTTAAGGAAAGGATCAGGAAGCCGGCAAAAAAAGGAATACGGATTGAACGAAAAATGGAATCTCTTTTAATAGCTAAAAAGGTTTAATATAAAATTACACAAAGTACACGAACGAAAACGGGGAAATAAGTCGGCACTTCCATACTTCCATACTTCCAGTCTTCCATACTTGTGTTAGTCTTCCATTTCAATCAATCTCTCCAATGCCACGTCGTATTGCTGTTTGGCAACATTTAAGCTAAGTGCGGCTTTTTTATATTCCGATTCAGCGACCAGGAATTTCTGCCTGTCGGCATAAATTTCCGGAGCAGACAACTGAAGTTCCAGGCGGTCGCTTTCCTGTTGAAGACGTTTGATATCCCCGTCGAGTTGCTCTACCAGTTTCTGTTGTTTCTGAAATTGTTTCTTTGCTTCCTTATTAATAGGCTGTGTAATCTCGGGCGCCTTTTGCTGGACCGGAGGTTGATGTTCAATTTTTGGTTTATTCTGAACGGGTTTAGCCTGGGCACTCATTCTTTTGTTCCATTCCACCCATTCGTCGTAGGTTCCTTTAAACTCCTTTATTCTCCCGTCTTCAATTTCCCAAATTTTATTTGCCGTTTTGGAAATAAAATAGCGGTCGTGGCTTACCAGTATATAACTGCCTTCATATTTATTCAACGCTTCCGCCAGCAATTCGCAGGAATGAATGTCCAGGTGATTGGTTGGCTCATCCAATAATAGAAAATTTGCCTTCCCGGCAATTGTTTTTGCAAGGGCGACACGGGCTTTTTCACCTCCGCTCAGCACTTTAATCTTTTTTTCGACATCATCTCCTGAAAAAAGAAAACAGCCTAATAGTGTCCGGAGTTCAAGCTCGTTTTTCCCGGACCCGGCATGTTTCATTTCTTCCAAAACAGAATCGTTCAGATTTAAGGATTCCAGCTGATGTTGAGCATAAAAACTTGCATCCACATGATGCCCCCAGATACGTTCCCCTGTAAATGTCTCCGTTCCTGCAACAATACGCAGCACAGTGGACTTACCCTTTCCATTCGCACCGATTAATGCAATTTTATCTCCTCTTTCGATTTCCGCCTCTGCATGTTCTATGATGACGTTATCTCCAAAACTCTTGGTCAGGTCTTTTAATTGCACCAACACTTTACCAGGTGGTCTGTCGATGCGAAACTGAATCCGCATATCCGGTCTTTCCATTTCAACGTTTTCTATCCGGTCTATTTTATCAAGTCTTTTCATAGCCGACTGTGCGGCTGCGGCTTTACTGGCTTTCGCTTTAAACCGTTCTATGAATCTTTCCTGTTGCCTGATATAATCTTTTTGATTTTCATAAGCCTTTTGCTGAATGGTGATTCGCATTTCTTTTTCCCTTTCATAAAAGGAATAATTCCCGTTATAGAAATGCAGATTTTGTTGATAAAGCTCAACTATTTTATCTACCATCCGATCAAGGAAAAACTTATCATGACTTACAATCACTACCGAACCCTGATAATTCTTAAGATATTTTTCAAGCCATTCTATAGAGGGAAGATCCAGGTGATTGGTCGGTTCATCCAGCAGTAGCAGATCGGGTTTCTGAAGAATCATTTTTGCCAACAGTACACGCATTCGCCAGCCGCCACTGAATTCCCGGTAAGGTCTTAACAAATGAGCATTGGAGAACCCAAGTCCCTGCAAAACTTCTTCTGTTTTATGATGAATATTGTAACCATCCAACAGATCCATTTCATGAAGCTTGTCGGTATAATTCAATAACAAAGTTTCGGATTGTGGTTTACCGGCCTTTTCCTCTTCTTCCATTTCAGCAACTAACTGTTCCAGCTCTTTTTCCACCGCAAGTACTTTATCAAATGCCCCCATGGCAACTTTTAATATGGAATCACCCGTATCAAAACTCAGCAGGTCCTGGTGGAGGTAACCAATGCTTGTACTCCGGCTTCGTTCAACTGTTCCGCCGCTGGGCGTATATTCACCCGCCAGCAATTTTAACAAAGTCGACTTGCCTGTACCATTGTATCCGATCAGTCCAATATGTTCACCGGGCTGGATATGCCAGGTGGCATCTTCCAGGATTGTACGGGCGCCAAACTCAAAAGTCATATTCTGAAAACCTGCCAGCATATATATAAAATGAAGTTTATTCCAAACGCGCAAAATTAAAGCAAATGCATTTAGAATTATCTTTGATTAAATTCTATTTATGAAGAAGGCCTTTTTATTGATTGTTGTTTTGGCCCTGGCGCTTGGGATTACTTATCTGGTACTTCATAAAAGTAATTCAGATGGCAACAAAGCAGTTGAAAAGGATCCCGCTTTGCTTGTAGGTTCTAAAACTTCCGCCTTTAACAGGTCCATAGCCAGCGTCTTATCTGCCTATTTTGATTTATCTGACGCGTTTTTCAACGGTGATACCACCCAAATTTCAATTGCAGCCAAAAAGCTCAGCGTGGCTGTTGACAGTATCCGGTTTGACCAGTTCAAAGCAGATTCATCTTTGATTTTGACAGCCATTACCGTTGCTCAATCCGTTCCCTCTGAGATTACGGGTTTACTGGGTGAAAAGACGATGGAACAAAAGAAAAGAGAATTTAACATGATTACGGCTGATTTATATTCGCTGATACGGGCAGTAAAATATGATGGAAATGTGATATACTTCATGAGTTGCCCGACGGCATTTTCCGATTCAACAGAAGGTGACTGGCTAAGCGGGACGACATCTATTTCCAATCCATACAGCGGGAAGAATAACACGAATAAAACCGGAACGCCCGATTGCGGTGAAATCAAGGACAGTTTACGTTTTCGTACTGGTGAGTGAATGATGAAAAAAACATTGTTAATTTGTCTATTCGTATATGCAGGCATCATTCGTGCTCAGAATAAATACAGTATAACAGGTTATGTAAAAGATTCTCTCTCTTCCGAAAACCTGATCGGCGCGACAGTCAGTTTCATGGGTCAGCATAAAGGCGTCAATACAAATGCATATGGCTTTTTTTCTATTACATTGCCCGAAGGTCACTATGTTATCACCGTTTCCTACGTTGGTTACTTTTCAAAAAGCCTTGAAATAAGCCTGGATAAAAATATCAACTACAATTTCCTGATCAACCAGCACAGTACCAGCAATGAAGAAGTTGTAGTTTACGCCAAAAAAAAAGATGTCAATGTAACCAGCGCACAAATGGGAAAAATAGATCTGTCCGTGAACCAGATTAAAAATCTGCCTGTTTTATTCGGGGAAATTGATATTATGAAAACCCTTCAGCTTTTACCAGGTGTAAGTAATGCCGGTGAAGGTAATACCGGATTGTATGTCAGAGGTGGCGGTCCGGACCAAAATCTAATTACACTTGATGATGCGATTGTTTACAACACAGGGCATCTATTTGGATTTTTCTCCATTTTTAATTCCGATGCCATCAAGAATACAACGCTTATCAAGGGCAGCATGCCAGCTCAATATGGTGGACGACTATCTTCTGTATTGGATATCTCCATGAAGGAAGGTAATATGAATAAGTATGAAGTCGATGGCGGTTTGGGACTGCTGGCATCCAGATTATCTATCCAGGGTCCGCTGATCAAACAAAAGGCCTCATTTATTGTTTCTTACAGGCGAACCTATGTGGACCTGTTGGTCAGTCCTTTTGTTCCCAGATCAAGCAGCTACTATGGTTCGGGTTATTATTTTTATGACCTCAATATAAAAATGAATTATCAGTTCTCTGAAAAAGACCGCATTTACCTGAGCGGATATTTTGGAAGAGATGTATTTGACTTCAACAATTCCCGCCGATCTTTCAGCACCGATATTCCCTGGGGTAATTCCACAGCCACATTACGATGGAACCATGTTTTCAACAGGAGATTATTTGCCAATACCACTTTGCTTTACAATGATTATAAATTCGCATTCAACGGGGCGCAGGATAATTTTGCATTGAGTCTTTCCTCCGGGATACATGATCTTTCAGCTAAGACGGATTTTGATTATTATGCGAATCCAAAAAATAAAGTACGGTTTGGTGCTTTATATACCTATCACACATTTACACCAAATATTCTGAACGGTCACCAGGATTCAATTGTATTTACACCCAATAATTCCAATATCAAATACGCTCGTGAAGGAGCTGTATATCTGCAGGACGACTGGCAGGTCAGTGATAAAATTGATATCAGCGCAGGGATTCGATGGAGTGCTTTTGAGCAGGTTGGTCCCTATACCATTTACAAGACAGATGCTGATGGGAACAAAACAGACAGTACGCACTTCAATAAGGGCCAGAATGTAAAAACGTATGGCGGTCCGGAACCGAGATTTACCATTCGTTATTCGCTGAACGACCAGACTTCTGTGAAGGGATCTGTATCGAGGAATCTTCAATATATCCATCTTGTCAGCAATGCCGGTACCACACTTCCGACCGATCTTTGGGTGCCCAGTACATACATCGTTGCGCCACAAATCAGCTGGCTCTATTCTGCAGGACTGTTTAAGAATTTCAATAACAATATGTTTGAATCATCAGTTGAACTCTATTACAAACAAATGCAAAACCAGATTGAGTACAAAGAAGGATATACGCCTTCCCTCAGTGATCCGGAAAATTCATTTGTATTTGGAAAAGGCTGGAGTTACGGGGCGGAATTTTTTGTAAACAAACAAAAAGGCCGATGGACGGGATGGATAGGGTACACATTGTCGTGGACCTGGAGGCAATTTCCTGCCCTTAATAACGGACAAAAATATCCGGCTAAATATGACCGGCGCAATGACCTGTCAGTAGTTAGTACCTACGATCTGAATAAACACTGGAAACTTTCTGCTGTATTTGTTTTTGCCAGTGGAAACGCAACATCATATCCTGAAAAATTTTATATCGTAGAGGGAACGCTTACCCAGGATTTCAGCCGGATAAATCAATACCGGTTGCCGCCTTATAACCGCCTGGACCTGGCAGCCATTTATACCCCCACTCATAAAATAAATAAAAAACTACACAGCAGTTGGGTATTCAGCATTTACAATGTTTATAACCGGTTGAATCCATACTTTATCTATTTTGATCAGACGGGCAATCCTTTTGACGGAACGCTGCAGGTGCAGGCAAAAAAAGTTTCGCTTTTTCCTATCCTCCCTTCCGTAACCTGGAATTTTCATTTTTAAGTTTCCGCTTATATAATAGTTGCCGTCGGAAACCCAGTCCCTTGTATAAATTCGCAGCTATTCAAAAAATGCACATGAGAAAAGGAATCATTCTCCCCCTGCTGATGCTGGCCAGCGGCGTTTTCGCGCAATCTGAAAACCTGGATACGTCAATGATGACTAAAATACGGGATGAGGGAATGAACCATTCGCAGGTAATGGAAATAGTTTTCAATCTGACGGATGCGAGTGGTCCCCGTCTGATGCAGTCTCCGGGATATTTTAAAGCGGCCAACTGGGCCAAAACAAAATTAGCTTCCTGGGGTCTGGTTAATGCAAATCTCGAAGCCTGGGGAAACTGGGGGAAGGGATGGGAACTCGAGAAATATTATCTGGCAATGACCAGTCCATACTATAAACCGCTGATCGGATTTCCGAAAACTTTTTCGAATGGCACCAACGGTCTTGCCCATGCGCAGGTAATCTTACTGGAAGCTGCAGATTCCAGTGATTTTCCCACTTACGCAGGCAAATTAAAAGATAAAATAATTCTGATTAAAAGAACGGATTCCCTGCCATTGGGCTTCAGGCCAGATGCAAATCGCTACAGCGATACAGAACTCAAAAATCTTGCTGATTACGATCCCAAATCACCTCCTGTAGCAACTGCAGCTTCTGCTGCCACAACCAGAGCGTTTATGGCTGCAGCCCATTTTCTGACACTTGTAAAAAAGTTTGCCACTGAACAAGGTGCATTGGGTATTTTAACAACAAGCACGAGAAATTCCGACGGTACCGTTTTTGTCCAGAACGGTATACCCTATAATGATGAAATGCTGCCAACATTAAATGATATTTCCATATCCTTTGAAGATTTTATGACGATGCAAAGATTATTGCTTCATAATATTCCGGTACAGATAGATCTGGAACTGCAGGCAAAAATATATTCAGATGATCTGAAGGGTTATAATGTAATCGCGGAAATTCCCGGAACTGATAATAAACTGAAGGAGCAACTTGTAATGATTGGTGGTCATCTTGATTCCTGGCAGGGTGCTACTGGTGCAACAGACAATGCCGCCGGTTCGGCTGTCATGATGGAAGTGGTTCGGATATTAAAAGACTGTTGGCATAAAACCGAAACGCACAATCCGGATTGCGCTTTGGGGAGGAGAAGAAACGGGACTGCACGGATCAAAAAATTATGTAAAGAATCATTTTACAGATACGATTACAAAGAAATACAATCAGGCCGGCGACAAGCTGTCGGTATATCTGAACCTGGACAATGGAACGGGTAAAATCCGCGGTATCTACATGCAGGGCAACGCAGCCGTTAAGCCCATCTTTAATCAATGGTTTGAACCGTTTCATGATCTGGGCGCCGGCACACTCAGTTTACAAAATACGGGAGGAACTGATCACCTTTCTTTTGATGCAATCGGACTGCCGGCATTCCAATTCATCCAGGATCCAATGGAGTACGGATCCCGGACACATCACAGCAATATGGATACCTATGACCATCTAAGCGGTGAGGATATGAAACAGGCCGCAACGATTATCGCCGCCTTTGTTTACGATGCTGCCCAGAGAGAGGAGAAGCTACCAAGGAAACAAAACTAAAACACTCAAACACAGTATGGAAGAATGGAAGTATGGAAATATGAGTTTGAAAGTCAATTAGTATCACTTTCAGTATTTCCATACTTCCATACTTCCATACTTGTTATTCAACTTTCTTGTACTGAAAGTTTATCACCACATTTTTTTGTTCATTTGAAATAATTCTTTCCTCATATCTTTTTTCCCCATCCACTACTACAAGCAGGGAAGTATTGGGAGGAATATCACCCAGGTTCTCTGCGACCATCACGAGTTGATGTGGATGTTCGGAAGGATCAACCGTTATTTTTGCTGTAACAGGCAGATCAGATATCCGGGCTTTTGATATCAGCAATTTGTTATCGTAGTACACAGAAACAGTATCATTATCAATAGCTCCGTCATCATAAATGCGTATCTCAATCGTATTATGATCTACAGTAAGTGTTTTCAGTAATTCATTTGTTCTGCTTTTAAGTACGGCAGGTACCGGAACAACGACGGCCGGTTGTGAAATTTTCATGGAAGAATCACTCATATGCTGAGTTTCCACGGGCCGTACTGCGGTGGAATTTTTCTGAACTGCCATTGAATGAGAAGCAGTAGATGAAGGCGGATGCTTTTTAGCCGGGGCTTTGGGCGGCGTTGATTTAGCAATTGGATTGGGTTGAACGGGATTTGTATTTACAGGCTTTTTGACCGGCGTAGAAGGTTTTGCCACTGCCGGCGGAATTACGGCTGCTACGGGTCCGGGTACATTTTCCTTCTTATGTGCCAGCAATTCTTTTTCTTTTTTCTCCAGAAACGGCTCTTTATGAAAATCGGATTCAACCACACGATGAAGAAAAATACTTCCCTTGCCACAGCCGGATAAAGAATCATTTACACTGGTACTGTAATAAGTGCCCTGCAGATATTCGTCATTTCCCAGTTTGGAATATTGCATGAAACAGGTCATGATGCATACGAAACCATTAGCGTATCGTACTTCCAGCAATTTTCCTTCTTTCAGCAGCACTTTTTTGGTGTCCTTATTCAGGGAACCGCTTGCCGTAGCCTTACCGTAAAATTCAGTATTCTTATATGAATAAGTGACAGCTTCAAAATGATTGCGTGTTTGTGCAATCTGCACTTCCATCTTATACCTGTCATCATAAATCTTATACCTGCCATCATAACTCTCTACCAGACGCTCTTCGCCATCGTTAGAACGAAAGTGTCCACGCCATATTCCCGTCAGATCCTGGGCATGTATCAGAGCGATAGATGAGCCATTCAAAAGGGCCAGGCAATAAACTAAACGGATACAGTTTTTCATCAATGGCAAATTAGATAAAATTATTTTCCGCAGAAATTAGAGAAAGCAAAATCTGGCAAGAGTTTGTTAATTTTGCAACCCTCAAAGGAAAATATCCGGCATGATAAAAATTACATTACCAGATGGCGCAGTAAAGGAATATCCGGAAGGAACCAATTCCATGGAAATTGCGAAATCGATTAGTGAAGGTCTTGCAAGAAAGGTAATCGCTGCAAATGTGAACGGAGAGGTATGGGATGCCACCAGACCCATCCGGAACGATGCGTCGGTTAATCTGCTCACCTGGAATGACGCAGCGGGCAAATCTACTTTCTGGCATTCTACCGCCCACTTGATGGCAGAAGCCGTTGAATCCATTTTCCCGGGCGTCAAATTCTGGGTCGGACCGGCCATTGAAAATGGATTTTACTATGATATGGACCTTGGTGGCCGCCAGATCTCTGAAGAAGACCTGCGGAATCTGGAGACCAAAATGACTGAGTTGGCTGCCAGGCAAAATAAATATATCCGGAAAGAAGTGCCGAAAGCAGAAGCCATTCATTTTTTTCAGGAAAAAGGAGATGAATACAAGTTGGATTTATTGCAAAATCTCAAAGACGGTGAGATCACTTTTTATACACAGGGTGGTTTTACTGATCTGTGCCGGGGTCCGCATATACCGGATACCGGGATCATCAAAGCTTTGAAGCTGACCAATATCGCCGGGGCCTACTGGAAGGGGGATGAAAAAAATAAACAGTTAACCCGTATATACGGGGTGAGTTTTCCTTCAAAAAAAGAACTGGATGAATATCTCCTGATGCTGGAAGAGGCAAAAAAACGTGATCACCGCAAGCTGGGCAAGGAAATGGGTATTTATACCATGGATGACGAAGTCGGACAGGGACTGATCCTCTGGATGCCCAACGGAACCATCATTATTGAGGAATTGGAAAAACTTGCCAAGGAAACCGAACTGGCAGCCGGTTATCAAAGAGTGGTAACCCCCCATATTGCCAAGGAAAGTCTGTATTTAACAAGTGGCCACTTGCCATATTATCAGGAAAGCATGTATCCGCCTATGGAACTGGATGGCACTAAATATTACCTGAGGGCGATGAATTGCCCGCATCACCATAAAATTTTTGCAGCTGAACCCAGAAGTTATAAGGACCTCCCATTGAGACTGGCGGAATACGGTACCTGCTATCGCTTCGAACAAAGCGGTGAACTTTTTGGGCTGATGAGGGTACGATGCCTGCATATGAACGATGCCCATATTTATTGCGCCAAAGAAGACTTTGCCAAAGAATTCCGGGCTGTCAACGACATGTACCTGAAATACTTCAGGATATTCGGAATTGATAAATATGTAATGCGCCTGAGTCTGCACGATCCGGCAAAACTGGGTGTGAAATATGTTAATGAACCGGAACTCTGGCTGGAAACCGAGGCTATGGTCCGAAAAGTATTGCAGGATACAAATACCCCTTTTGTCGAGGTTTTGGACGAGGCTGCTTTTTATGGACCCAAGATTGATGTACAAATATGGAGTGCGATTGGCAGGGAATTTACCCTTGCCACCAACCAGGTAGATTTTGCTCAGGGCCGCCGGTTTAAACTGGAATTTACAAACAGTGAAAATGGCCACGAAACACCGCTGATTATTCACCGGGCGCCCCTGGGAACCCACGAAAGATTCATAGGTTTTTTACTGGAGCATTATGCGGGTAAATTCCCTTTGTGGCTGGCACCCCTGCAGGTTAAATTGTTGCCTATCAGCGATAAGTACATGGGATATGCACAAACTGTTCTGGAATCGCTTAAAAATGCGGATATTCGTGCATCCATCGATGACCGGAGTGAGAAGATTGGCAAGAAAATCCGGGACACTGAACTGGCCAGGGTACCTTTTATGCTGATCATCGGAGAAAAAGAGATGAATGAACATCAGGTATCCGTAAGAAGGCAGGGAAAGGGTGATATCGGTGTACAGGATGTAGAAACTTTTGTCAGAGACATCAAATCAGAAATAAAACTAAGATCCTAAAAAAAATTAAACCGGATCTTGACTATCGTTCAACTAAAAACAATAAATGGCATTTCCACCGAGACCTCCAAGAGGTAATTTTAATCCCAGATTCAGAAAAGAACAACAGCAGGAACACCGTACCAACAATATGATTCGCGTACCGAATGTACGTCTGGTAGGTGAAAATGTAACAGTCGGCGTTTATCCGACAACAGAGGCTCTTAAAATGGCGCAGGATCAGGCGCTGGATCTGGTAGAAATTTCTCCGAATGCTGATCCGCCAGTTTGCAAAATCATTGATTATAATAAATTCCTTTACGAAAAGAAACGGAAGGAAAAAGAAATGAAGGCCAAGAGTAAGGCTTCAGAAGTAAAAGAAATACGCTTTACTCCGAATACGGATGATCACGATTTCGATTTCAAAGCGAAACACGCAGAGAAATTTTTAAAAGACGGTGACAAGGTAAAAGCATATGTGCAATTCAAGGGGCGCGCAATCCAGTTTCGTGAAAGAGGTGAATTGCTCCTGCTTAAATTTGCGGAACGTCTGAATGAAGTAGGTGTTTTGGAGGGCATGCCAAAAATGGAAGGCAAACGGATGCTCGCAATCTGGGCGCCCAAATCACAGAAGAAGAAATCTTAGTCAATTTTTTATCGGCCTCCGGCTCGATTACCCATGGATATAGTACTCATTGGTTCCGGCAATGTGGCCACAGTGCTTGGCCGGAAATCACTGGCAGCCGGTCACCGGATCGTTCAGGTCTATAGCCGTAATTCGGGTCATGCCAATGTGCTGGCCACGAGACTGGGAACAACTTCCACCTCTTATATTTCATCCATCGAGAGAAAAGCAGACCTGATGATCATCGCACTGAGGGATGACGCGGTAAGTTATCTCGTTCGGGAGATCGGCGAAGTCAGGTCCATTCTTGTACATACGGCTGGTGCTCTCTCTATCAACGAAGTCCGGGGATCAAATAAATCATTCGGGGTAGTATACCCTTTACAAAGCCTGAGAAAAGAAATTGAAATATTACCGGCACTATCGATACTGATACAAGGCAATAATGTTAATACAACAGGGAAATTAAAAGAATTTGCTTCCAGTATTGCAGGAAGTGTTACTGAAACAGATGATGAAACACGTTTGAAATATCATCTTGCCGCGACCGTGGTAAATAATTTTACAAACCATTTATATGCCCTGGCGGCTTCATTCTGCGAAAAAGAAAATATATCCTTTGCGGTTTTACAACCTCTGATTGAAGAGACAGCGATTCGGTTACGAAATACAACACCACAAAAAGCGCAAACCGGTCCTGCAATCAGAAATGATACGATTACAATTCAAAAGCATCGTGACCTGTTGAAAAAATATCCGGATATTTTGAATTTTTATAATTTATTCACATCTGAAATTCAGAAATCCGTTTTAGGCTTTGAGCTTTAGGCTTTAAGCTTAATACGTACTTTTGCCGCAAAACAAAACATGAACCTGCTCGATTCTTTCAAACCCATTACCACGCTGATATTTGATATTGACGGCGTCTTAACGGATGGGTCCGTGATGGTATTTGAAACCGGTGAACAGGTTCGCCAAATGAACGTCCGGGATGGATATGCATTACAACTGGCTGTAAAGAAAAAATACAATGTAGTTGTGATTTCAGGTGGAAATGGTTTGGGTGCTGCCATCCGATTGGAAAAGCTGGGTATAAAAAATATTTTTTTAAACGTGGAAGACAAGGTAGAAATTCTGGAAGAATACCTGAATGAAAATCATGTCAGCTGGTTGGAAACTTTGTACATGGGAGATGACATCCCGGATCTGAAACCAATGCAAAAAGCAGCCATGCCCTGTGCGCCTGCTGACGCTGCCCCGGAAATACTTGAAACCGCGCGTTATATTTCAGCGCATCATGGAGGAAAAGGCTGTGTGCGTGATGTAATTGAAAAATTGCTTCGTTTGCATGGACAATGGGATCTTGAATCCTTTGTACCTTCCCGTTGAGCATAAAATTATTTATGAAATCAAAAGCAATTCCGGCTTTTTTTCGATTGATCCGGTGGCCAAATCTGCTATTTATTTCGCTTACCCAGTCCCTTTTTTATTTCTGTATTATCATACCGAGTTTTTACCAGGGTCATCCCGAGCATGAAAATATTCTTAAATTAAATGAATTTATTTTACTCAGCCTTTCGTCCGTTTTAATAGCTGCTGCCGGATATATCATCAACGATTACTTTGATCTCAATATAGATCGGGTGAATAAACCGGAACGGGTTGTGGTGGAAAAAATTATTAAAAGAAGGTGGGCGATCATCTGGCACTGGATTTTATCAGGTATTGGCATTGGAATCGGGTTTTATCTTTCATGGAAACTCAGGAACATTTTTATCGGTCCGTCTAATTTATGTTGTGTATTACTGTTATGGTTTTACAGTACCACCTTCAAAAAGAAATTATTGATCGGGAATATTTTGATTTCACTTCTTACGGCGTGGGTGATCGGCGTTTTGTACCTGTCAGAATTCCGGCTGCACCGTTTCGTAGATCCCGAATTCCATGGAGCCCTCTCCAGGATTTATAAATTCACTGTAGTTTATGCATCTTTTGCATTCATCATTTCACTCGTCCGGGAAGTGATCAAGGACATGGAGGATATGGAAGGAGATGCCCGCTATAATTGCCGGACAATGCCCCTTGTTTGGGGACTGAACGCTACAAAATTCTTCTGTGTTTGCTGGCTAACGGTACTGGTTGCCGCCCTGATCTTTATCCAGTTTTATGTATTACAATACAGGTGGTGGCTGACGATCATCTATACATGTTTCGGAGTTATTTATCCAATACTGCGTGTACTGAAAAAATTATCCGGGGCTGATCAGCCCGCACAGTTTCATCAGCTCAGTCAGATTGTTAAAGCCATTATGCTGATGGGCATTCTTTCCATGATATTTCTAAAATTGTATACCTCATGGATCGGATAATCCTGGCTTCGGCATCACCGCGGAGAAAACAATTACTGGAATGGGCAGAAGTACCGTTTGATATCATACCCAGTGATGCAGATGAAATGGTACCCGATGGGTTACCCGTTTCCGAAATTCCTGTCTTCCTTGCAAGTCAGAAAGCTGCCCTCGTTCGAAAGAAAATTACACCCGGAGGAATCATACTGGCGGCAGACACTATTGTAGTATTAGATCAGCAAATGCTCGGAAAACCCCTGGACAGATCCGATGCCATTCGAATGCTTTTGCTATTGTCGGGGAAAGTGCATGAAGTGATCACCGGGGTTGCATTGACTAATGCAAAAAAAGAAATCCTTTTTGCTGAAACAACCCGGGTTCGTTTTCACTCTCTCTCGCGAACAGAGATAGAACACTATGTTGATCGTTACCGGCCATATGATAAGGCCGGCGCTTATGCAATTCAGGAATGGATTGGCGTCACTGGTATTCATTCAATTGATGGTGATTTTTATAATGTCATGGGACTGCCGGTTAGTCGCGTACTACAGGAACTTAAATCATTTTAAGGCTTTGCCTTAAAAAGATTTGAGTATGGAAGAATGGAAGTATGGAAGATGGAAGTGTTAGTACTAATAAACTTTTGAACTAACACCTCCATACTTCCATACTTCCATTCTTCCATACTTATTTTAGTAGTTTTTTTCTCCAAAAAGTTGTTGTTCTTACCTTTTCTCCGATCGGATCAGGATTCTATTTTTAATAGAATCCATTACACAGATGACCGAGAAATTATTACAATTTATTTGGAAACACAGATATTTCAATCAGCAAAAACTGGAATTGACAACCGGCGAGTCGATGACCATAGACTATCCGGGAGAATTAAATACTTGTCAGGGTCCCGATTTCGTCAATGCACGCATTCGGATCAATGGCCATTGCTGGATTGGGAGTGTTGAATTGCATTTATATTCATCTGGGTGGATAAAACACAATCACACAGAAGACGGGAACTACCAAAATGTTATGTTGCATGTTGTTTGGAAACAGGACCGGCTGGATATTAAAAGAAATATTCCGCAGCTTGAACTGTGCAACCGGATTCCAAAAATCATGTTGGATACTTATGCGGGCTGGATGGCCAAACCTGTTTTTATTCCCTGCGAATTATCAGCTTCAAAAACCGGTTATAACAAATGGGAAAACTGGGCATCACAGCTGTTGATTATGCGCCTGAACAGAAAAATGCATCTAATTCTGGATTCCCTGCGTTTAAATCAGTATCACTGGGAAGAACAATTATGGTGGATGATGGCCCGGAATTTCGGTAATCCGGTTAATTCTTCTGCATTTGAGTCGATTGCCCGGAGTATTCCCTTATTCGCTTCTGGCAAAACACCGGCATCATTTTATTCAACTGGAAGCTTTATTCATCGGACAAGCCAATCTGCTCGACAAAGATTTTCATGACCCATATCCATCTATGCTCAAAAAGGAATATGAATTTCTCAAAAAAAAATACCGCTTAAATAAAATATATGAGCCTGTGCATTTATTGCGGATGAGACCGGAGAATTTTCCCTGCATCCGATTATCCCAGCTTGCAGCTGTTTGTTTTCAGTCGACCGCCCTGTTCGCATGGATATTGGAATGTGAAACCATTTCGCAGTTAAGAAAAAAACTGATGGTCAGGGCAAATGACTATTGGCATAATCACTATGTATTCGACAAGGTTTCCATATTCAGGGAAAAAATACTTGGTCGTGATATGTGTGATAACATAATTATAAACAGCATTATTCCTATAATATACACTTACGGAAAAATGATTCCCGATGCAGCCATTTTAAAAAAGGCTGTCAGTTGGCTGGCACAAATGCCGGCAGAACAAAACGAACTCATCAAGAGTTGGAAACGGATCGGTGTAACCGTAAAAAAGGCGGCTGGTTCACAGGCATTGACAGAATTGAAAAGGCAATTCTGTGACCAGAGAAAATGTCTGGAATGCGAAATCGGTAAATATTTATTACAGCCGGATAATCCGATTAGTAATTAGAAAATTCTTCGGCGGCAGTAGGCCAGTTAAAATTCACTTCAACTTCTATTTCAGGGTGAATACTCAGCATCACCGGACAGGTTTCTGCTGCTCTCTGAAGAATGATAGTTTGTTTTTCATTTAACCTCAGATTGTCTGGTAAATGAAATGTTAAAGTGATTCCGGACATTTTACGGGGCTCCGCCTTCATTATTTTTTGTATTTCGATTCGCGTACCCTTTAGATCAATTTTATGATCACGGGCCTTTTGTCCCATGATTGTCAGCATACAGGATCCCAGAGCGGTTGCCACGAGATCTGTTGGCGAAAATCTTTGTCCTTTTCCCTGATTATCAACAGGCGCATCAGTTTCTATTGTAGTGCCGGATGCAATGTGCAGAGCAACCGTTCTAAGATCTCCCTCGTAAATAACTGTAGAGGTCATACATTTTTTCATAAATTTACAGCAGTAATTCCAATCATGCCGGTAAAAAACGCCTTGTTTCTAATTTGCTTTACCCTGATTATTATTCCCGTCCTGGCCCAACAATCCGGCACACCTGTTTACAGTAACGATAAAAATGCGGCTAAAAAACAGCGGATAAACCAGATGATGAAAATGGAAGAGGAGGGCAACCTGATTTTTAATCATTATAATGTTTACGGATTTAAACTGGCCACCAACGGATATGGTATTTTTTATGAGAGAGGTAAATTTATAACCAACACCAAATCCCGGATTCTCAATTTTGAACTGAATGAAATAAAAGATCCAAAAGATCATAAAGAGGCAGTTTCGGGGGACGGGTATACTTATAATTATGTTTCAGTTGGAAGACTGAACAACTTTTACGAACTCAAAGTCTCTCTGGGTCAGCAATTCCTCCTTGGGGGGAAAGGAAATAAAAATGGGGTTGCGGTGACCTATTTGTATAGTGGTGGGTTATCCCTGGGAATGTTGAAGCAATACGTATTGCATGTATATCCTGCGCAAAGTCTGTATTCTATCCAGAGTACTTATCCTACCATATTTGACAGTGCCTATATTGTATATGATGCCCTCGGTTTAAGCGGTGGCTGGAATAAACTCACCTTCTCTCCCGGACTAAATGCCAAGCTGGCGATGCGGTTCGATTATGGACGTTACAACACCAATGTAGCAGCATTTGAAACTGGTGTAACGGCTGAATATTATCTGAATGAAATGCCCTTAATGGCATATGTGCCACCCAAGCACCTGTTTTTCAATGCCTATATCTGCATCATGTTTGGCAAGCGAAAGTGACCGACTGAAGATATGCCTGTTTCATTGTAACTTTGCCCTTTGACTATATATGCAGGAACTACCCGTCATTTCTTCTATTGAAACAAAAGAAACGCATAATAAGAAACCGAGCTGGCTTCGTGTTAAACTTCCCATCGGTGAAAATTTCAGACAGGTTCGTAACCTGGTTGACCAACATAAACTTCATACCATTTGTGAAAGCGGAAATTGTCCGAATATGGGTGAATGCTGGGGGGCGGGTACGGCTACTTTTATGATCCTTGGAAACATATGCACCCGAAGTTGCGGATTTTGTGCTGTTGCCACCGGTAAACCCCTCCCGGTGGACTGGGATGAACCCCAAAGAGTTGCCGAAGCGATCTATCTTATGAAGGTCAAACATGCTGTCATAACATCTGTTGATCGCGATGAAATAAAGGACGGTGGAAGCATCATCTGGCAGAATACGATTCGCGCAGTAAAATCTTTAAATCCGGATACGACGCTGGAAACATTGATACCAGACTTCAAAGGTGAAGAGGAAAATATCCGGCGAATCATTGAGTCAGCACCGGAAGTTGTTTCGCATAATATTGAAACGGTGGAAAGACTAACCAAACAGGTCCGCATCCAGGCGCGTTATTGGAGAAGTATGCAAACACTTCAGATCCTTAAAAAGGGTGGCATGCGTACGAAAAGTGGCATCATGCTTGGCCTTGGGGAACAAAAAGAAGAAGTGGTTCAAACTATAAAAGACCTCGCAAACAGCGGGGTGGATGTGATCACCATCGGGCAGTATCTTCAACCTACGAAAAAGCATTTACCTGTTGTCCGTTTTGTTCATCCTGATGAATTTGCCGAGTTCCGGGAAATCGGATATGGTCTTGGACTCGATTATGTGGAAAGCGGTCCACTGGTTCGTTCTTCTTACCACAGCGAGAAACATGTTTTTCCCGGATTTGGCCGAAATCTATGGCTCCAGGAGAAGAACTTAGTGCCTACGAACTAAATTGTAGCCCAAATTCAAAGTTTGATTGATCGGAATTATTTTTCTGCTTATAGAAAGTATTTATTTCCCTGGTACTTTATTTTAACTATAATCAACTGATATAAGAAATTATACGTCATTGCATTATACGAATTGAAACCTTTGCAAACTGTATCCGGCTGGGACACATCGCACCTGTATAACACCTTTATAAGACCTTGCAAAAGAGAGCCCGCCCTTACTGAACAGGAAGAAGGGCGAGCCCCTCTTTACAGGTGTTAATAAATCACCAGTCGATCAGCAAATGATGAGTAAAGGATCACTATAAGATCACTGGAGGATCACCGGAAGATTACAACATTCTAGAACATTCTTTTTTCAACCAATTGCCAAAACACCCGGCTTATGGAGCGGGCGGCGGAGGCGGAGGTGCAGGTGCTCCCGGAGGAACCGGAGGTTGGGCCTGATGTGTCGGAGCACAGCTTGCAAAAAATGCCAAACATAAAATGGCGACAATAATCTTTTTCATAATACATGATTTTTATATGGTACAGTCAAAGTGACTACCAGTATAATTGAAAAATCATGCCATCAGATAATGATTACTTCATGTGTTCTCCCGGTTCAAAAAAGGCTTTATGCTTTGCGCCTTGAGCTTTAAGCTTTTATGGCATATCCCATACCAGGGCGCTTGCTCCAAGAATCGCTGCATCGGATTCGCGCAGGTGGCTGACGAGAATCTTTACGCGATTTTGAAAAACCTGTATCAGGTTCGCTTCCATATGTTCGCGGGTTGGCTTAAGGATCAGATCACCGGCTTTTGTTAATCCACCAAATAATATGATGGCTTCCGGGCTTGAAAACATAACGAAATTAGCCAGGGCCAGTCCAAGTATTTTTCCTGTATAATCAAAAATTTCTTTCGCTATTTTATCACCCTGTACCGCAGCGTCATAAACTTTCTTGGAATCGATTTCGTCGACGTGAATTTTTCTGAGTAAACTTTCGTCTGTTGTTTTTTCAAGTATTTCTTTGGCTGTCAGCATCACTCCGGTTGCAGATGCATAACTTTCGAGTGAACCATATTTGCCAGTCCCTTCGTGATATCTACCATCCGGAATAATGATTGTATGTCCGAGCTCCCCGGCAAAACCGTCGTGTCCTAAAATCAAATGCCCATTTGCAATGATCCCGCTGCCCACACCGGTTCCCAGCGTGATCATGATAAAATCTTTCATGCCCTGGGCGGCACCATACATCATTTCTCCAATCGCTGCTGCGTTAGCGTCATTGGTCAGGTTGGTTGGCAACTGAAATTTATCCTGAATAAGCTGGGCCAGTGGAATGATTCCTTTCCATGGAAGATTTGGCGCATAGTCAACCGTTCCGGTATAGAAATTACCATTCGGTGCTCCGACACCAATACCTCTGATCCTGCCAGGTCCTCCAACCGTTTGTATTAATGCAAATAGCTTTTCATGCAACTCATCAATAAAAGTTTCTATTTTCCTGTGCTTCTTTGTAGAAAGATCACCGGTAAATAAAACATTTCCTATCCGGTCTACGATTCCAAACTTTGTTCCCGTACCACCAATATCAATACCGATGGCAAGTGGCTCCAGCGATACGGGAGAAGAAATTGCTTTTGACATAATTTTTTATCTAGTGACCTCCGATTTGTTCATCAAAATTAAGTCCCTGCGATTGTAATACACTTTTCAATTTAAGTGCAAGCCAGGCAAGAAAAGCAAAACATACAGCCGCAACCAGATAAGAATTATGCATTCCTATGGACGGGTTATCACCCAACGCTCCCTGGAAAGGCGGGATTACGGCACCTCCTAAAATCATCATGATAAGAAATGCGGAACCCTGGCTGGTATATTTTCCCAGTCCTGCAACGCTCAATGCAAAAATACAGGGCCACATGATAGAGCAACATAAACCTCCGGCAATAAACGCATAAACGGATAGAAGTCCGTTAGTGAAAACACCGATCAGCATAGCAATGGTTGCCAGCGTAGCCAGTGTCAGCAGGGTTTTTACCGGTTTTTCCTGCCCATAGAAAAAAGCAATAATAATTAACACTACGCAGATTGAATAGGCATAGAGGTCGCTGACATCATTTCCTTTCAATCTGTTTGCAAGTAATACAACCGCGAAAGCAATAAACGGAACCACAACGGTTGCGATTCGCTTGCCCATTTTAGACAGATTAAAAACACTGATCGCCCCGGTCCATCGGCCAATCATGAGGCTTCCCCAGTACAGTGAGATATATTTTGAAATCTGACTTTCATTTAGTCCGGATTCAGTAAGGTAATTTTTCGTCTTAAGAAGTGCACCAAAATTATTATCAATCGTTACTTCAACGCCAACATATACAAATATTCCAATCATGCCATAGATCAATTGGGGATATTTCATGGCACCCCATCCGTCGTTACTTTTCAGAGCAATCTGGTTTGAATAAAATAAGGTTACCAATACCACAATGATAGTGGCAATCAGAAGAGGCGCTTTACTGATCTCGGTGAAATGACCGAGAACAATAATCGCCAGGATGAATCCCGTCATAGTCAGCAGAGATTTTGATGCTTTGGCTGCTTTTTCAAACTTTTCATCATTTTTACCCGCGGGAAGTTTGGAGAATGCAAAAATCAGGGCTACCAGTGCGAATACGGCCGCCACGATCATATACAAAGATTTTACGGAGGAAACAGAAGTATCATCCGGATCGGCGTTTAATGACCCGAACAGGAAAAGACTCACGATGATGGGTCCCACCGTGGTTCCAAACGAATTTACACTACCACCAAGATTCAGACGATGTGACCCGGTTGACGGATCACCCAGCATAATAGCAAAAGGCTGGGCACAGGTCTGTTGTAAAGAAAATCCCAACGCAATGATAAATAGCGCAACTAAAATAAAAGTAAAATTGCCGAAGGCGATCGTTTCACCTTTCAAAGAACCGACAATGGCATCTACCTTGTCAGCACCGAAACTGGCAGAAAGCTTAACGGGAACACCGTCAACTATTTTGGTATCCTTGGCTGGCACGAAGGGGCCATTCAGGTTTTTAAGGATCTCGGGATTATTTATAAACTTTTTTCCAGCCTCATCATTTCTTACGATCAGCGAATAAGAATCCTTTTCTTCTTTTTTCAATACAAGCACTTTATCTGACGTGACATATTTTTGGTCAGTCTTAAAAGCTTTAATTTCCTGAACATGTTCATCAATGGGCTTAAATGTTTCTCCGCTTACGGCAGGAATCATTAACAAAGCGCCGGCAATCGAAATGCCAAGTCCGATAATGATTCCTTTTTTGTACCCGATTTTATTTAAGATATCGCTGCCCCGGGTTTCGGAGAAAATATACAGAAATAAAGATCCAATAAAATAAGCACCATAAAAAGCGGTCCCGATCAATTGGGATTCAAACTGACTTAGGTTAAAATAATTTTTACAAAAAGGAATAAAAATACTGTTGGATGCAGCTATAAATCCCCAAAAGAAAAAAACAAGGACTAAAGTTGCTAAGGCGCCAGTATTGGTTGGCTGTTTAGGTTGGCTCATGAGCAGGCAATCATTTTAAAATGAGTGTTGAAAGTAGTTAAGTTTTGGCTTGATTAAAAATTTTTTCATATAGCATGAAGAATCCCTAAATCCTTCATAAATTGATCTCAATTCTCAAGGGCGCCCTCACCCATAACTTCATTTCATGGAGATTTTACACGTTTCAGCTGAATGTTATCCTGTTGCAAAAGCAGGCGGGTTGGGCGATGTGGTTGGTGCCTTACCAAAATACCAAACAGCTGCGGGACATATTGCGAAAGTGGTAATGCCCATGTATAAAACAAAGTTTCTTTATAACAATGAATTTGATGTTGTTCATAAAGGTTACACTAACCTGGGAAACTGGTGGTTTATTTATACCGTTATAAAGGAAAGAAATAACACCCTTGGTTTTGATCTTTATCTGGTAGATATCAACGGACTGCTTGACAGGGATAAAATTTATGGATACGATGATGATTCCGAACGGTTCATCTCATTCCAGATTGCGGTTGTTGACTGGCTTGCGTCCTGGAAACATCATCCTGATGTAGTACACGTCCACGACCACCAGGCGGCGCTGATTCCTTTCATGATGAAGCATTGCTATCGCTACCAGCACCTGCGCGATATTCCTACCGTTCTTACGATTCACAATGCTGAATACCAGGGCTGGCTCAGTTGGGATAAGAGTTTTTATATACCTGCATGGGATACCTGGAAATCGGGTTTATTGGAATGGAACAAGAGTATCAATGCGCTGGCCTGCGGTGTGCGATGTGCCTGGAAGGTCACTACGGTGAGCTGGAGTTATCTGGAAGAACTCCGATGGGCGGCCAACGGACTCGAAGCTCTTTTTGAATATGAAAAAGGTAAGTGTTATGGTATCCTGAACGGAATTGACACAAAGGTCTGGGACCCGGGAACAGACAGTTATCTGCAAAACCATTATGATATTAAATCGAATGCCGCTGGTAAAACAAAGAATAAAGAAATACTTTGCAAACGATTCGGGCTCGACATAGAAAAACCGTTGATTGCTTTTATCGGCAGGCTGGTGGGTGAGAAAGGCGCAGATCTCTTACCTCAGGCGATTGGAGATTCATTTTATTATATCGGCCGCAAAATGAATTTTCTGATTCTGGGAAGCGGAGCTACCTATATTCAGGATAGCCTGGAAAGAGTAAGCATGCTCAGCGATGGTGATTTTAGTATATTTATTGGTTACGACGAAGCACTGAGTCATATTATTTATGCAGGGGCAGATTTTATCCTGATGCCTTCCAGAGTTGAACCCTGTGGATTAAATCAGATGTATGCCATGCGCTATGGTACCGTGCCCATTGTTCGAGCAACCGGCGGACTGAGAGATACAGTGAGAGATTTCGGGGATCCGGATGGTTACGGTATCAGGTTTGGTAACGCCATCGTTGGGGACATTACGCACGCGGTTTGGCGCGCCGTACAATTATATCAGGAACCTCTTTTGATGGAGGAACTCAGAAGAAGAATGATGCGACTTGACTTTAGCTGGGAAACCAGTATGCAACAATATCTTGAACTTTACGCTTCGCTATAATGAGAATTTAATAAATCAGACGTTATGTCAAAAAAAGTATTAGCTGTTATATTAGGGGGCGGTGCGGGTACCCGCTTGTATCCATTGACTGCCAGCCGCTCCAAACCAGCCGTTCCCATTGCCGGTAAATACAGGCTGGTAGATATTCCTATTTCAAACTGTTTGAATTCCGGCATCGACCGGATGTTTGTACTGACGCAGTTTAATTCGGCCTCACTAAACCGGCATATAAAAAATACGTACCATTTCAGTGCATTCAGTTCGGCTTTTGTGGACATTCTCGCGGCAGAACAAACACCCGACAATCCCACCTGGTATCAGGGTACGGCTGATGCGGTGCGACAATGCCTGCGTCATCTGGGGCCTTTTGAAGCTGAATATATTCTGATTCTTTCGGGTGACCAGTTGTACCAGATGAATTTTATGGAAATGCTGAATAATCATATCCAGCAAAAAGCGGAAATAACAATTGCGACCATTCCGGTTGCGGACAGAGAGGCCTCTGAATTCGGCATATTGAAAAAAGATAATAAAGGTTTCATTACTTCTTTTATTGAGAAACCCAAAAAAGAGGTTTTAAAAGACTGGACCAGTGATACAGGGACGGCCATGCAAAGCCAGGGGAGAAACTATCTGGCGTCGATGGGGATTTATATTTTTAACAGACAATTGCTGCAGGATCTGCTTCAGAATGAATATGTGGAAGCAACTGACTTCGGAAAAGAGATTCTTCCGCAATCGATCGACAAGTACAAAGTAGTCAGTTACCAATATGATGGCTATTGGACGGATATTGGAAATATTTATTCTTTTTTTGAAGCCAATCTTGGCCTTACCAAAGAAATTCCCGATTTCAATTTATTCGACAATAACAATGCGATTTATACACGTGCGCGGATGTTACCACCTGCAAAAATCAGCGGCACCACACTGGAAAAAACAATCATTGCGGAAGGATGTATCATTAATGCGTCCCGCATCGAGAGCAGTGTGATCGGTATACGCACCCGAATCGGTATCGGCACCACCATTGTCAGCAGTTATCTGATGGGTATCGATTACTATGAAACCATCGAAGAGATCAAGCACGATAAGGAACATGGCTTGCCATCCGTGGGTATTGGCGACCGCTGTTATATACGCAATTGCATTGTAGACAAGAACTGCCGTATCGGTGACGATGTCAGGATTAACGGTGGTACACACCTGGAGAATACCGATCATGCTTTGTATACAGTGAAAGACGGAATCGTGGTAGTTAAAAAAGGTGCGGTGATTCCGAATGGTTTTGTGATTTAGTTTATAACGATTGCTATGGCCACAGCGACTTCCCTTGCCAAAAATAGCCTGGCTGAAAAACCACGACTTTCTGTTTGGCAGATTGTAACAATGAGTTTTGGATTCCTGGGAATTCAATTTGGCTTTGCCTTGCAGAATGGCAATACCAGCCGTATTCTTCGTTCCTTTGGCGCTGACGTGGATCAACTGCCTGCGTTCTGGCTGGTAGCTCCGCTCACCGGAATGATTGTTCAACCGCTCATCGGCCACTATAGCGATCGCACCTGGAACCGTTTAGGCCGCAGAAAACCATATTTTTTAACCGGTGCCATTCTAACCTGCATGGCGCTGCTGATTCTTCCCAATTCCGGTTCTTTTTCTTCTATCATACCTGCATTGTGGATCGGTGCAGGCATGGTGATGATTATGGATACTTCCATTAATATAGCGATGGAACCATTCAGAGCACTCGTGGCTGATAACCTTCCCGACAAACAAAGAACACTCGGATTCAGTATACAAACTTTCCTGATCGGACTCGGGGCTGTAGGCGGATCCTATCTCCCCGAATGGATGGGTAAACACGGATTCAGTCTGCTGCCGGGCCCGAACGGTGTGGCGGATAATATCCGTTACTCATATTATATTGGTGCGGCGGTTCTGATCATAGCGATTTTGGTGACTGTATTTTTTTCCAGGGAGTATGCACCGGCAGAATATGAAAAATATCATGGGAAACCGGAGCAATCACATAAGCGGTCGGGCATTCGTGAAATAATTTATGATTTCCGGCATATGCCGAAAACGATGAAACAACTGGGCCTCGTTCAGTTCTTTTCCTGGTTCGCATTATTTTCCATGTGGGTGTTTACCACAGATGCTGTGGCGACACATGTGTACGGTCTCACCGGAGAATATGCCAAGACGGTAGAATACAATGAAGCAGGAAATAAAGTAAGTTCTGCATTTGGTGTTTACAATCTGGTTGCCATGTTTTACGCGCTGCTTCTTCCTGCGATTGCGAGGCGGATAGGACGCAAGGCTACGCATGCATTTTCATTGATGGCAGGCGGTGTGGGTTTGATTTCCATCTTCTTTATAAAAGATCCCGCCATGTTAACCTATTCTATGGTTGGTGTAGGATTGGCCTGGGCCAGCATTCTGGCCATGCCCTATGTGATTTTGTCGGGTTCCATACCGCCCGGTAAACTGGGTATTTATATGGGTATTTTTAATTTCTTTATCACACTTCCGCAAATTGTAAACGGTGTATTCGGCGGTTCGATCGTTAAACATATTTATGGGAACCAGCCCATCTATGCGATTGTACTGGCGGGATTCTTTTTATTCTGCGCAGCCATCAGTGTATTGTTTGTATATGATGCCGGGGATATACGGATCAGCAGGAAACAACAAAGACTGGCCGCGACATGAGAAAGTTTATTTTCCCTTCCTTTCCTGTTTTCATTTTGCTGTGCCTTCGCACAAAATGAAATAAAAATTTATCCGTCCAATTGGTGGGTGGGTATGAAAAATCCGCACTTGCAGCTAATGATTCATGAGAAAAATATTGGAACGATCGGAAAAGACGATATTTTCTTAACGAACTATCCTGGAGTAATAATTGAAAGTATTCATAAAGTCAAAAGCTCGAATTATCTATTTATAAACCTGATAATTCAGCCTGACACGAAACCAGGAAAACTGGAATTCGGTTATGTGTTTCATAAAAATGACAATACAATAAACAAATTTGTCATACCGCTTTTTGGATCTGCATCAGGCAACGGAAAAACATATGCCCGCGGTATCAATTCATCTGACTTCATATATCTCCTGATGCCCGACCGTTTCAGCAACGGTGATCCTAACAATGACCACTATGCGAATATGCGTGATACGGTTGCCGACCGTAAGAATCCCCTGGCGCGGCATGGGGGCGATCTTCAGGGTGTGATTAATCATCTCGATTATATTCAGCAGCTTGGCGCTACCGCCATTTGGCTTACGCCGGTAATAGAAAATGACATGCCGTTGGAAAAAGAACCTTCGGGCATGCTGAGCGGATATCACGGTTACTGGTTCACAGACCACTATGAAATAGATAAAAGAATGGGCGGAAAGGAAGCCTATTTAAAATTAGTGACAGCTGCACACGAACACGGACTGAAAATTATTCAGGATGCGGTTTATAACCACATCGGTTCGGAACACTGGATCATGAAGGATCTGCCTGACAGTAACTGGATCAACTGGTGGCCTGTATACCAGAATACGAGCCACCGCGAACAGGCTATTTTCGATATTCATGCATCTGCAAAAGACAGGGAAATAATGGAAGCCGGCTGGTTTGTGCCGCATCTTCCGGATCTTAATTTGAGAAACCCATTGCTCGCAACCTATCTTATCCAGCAGGCTATCTGGATGACGCAGACTTTTCAATTGGACGGTTGGCGTGTCGATACTTATAAATATTGTGACCCGATATTTTTAAATAATCTAAACGCCGCATTAGAAAAGGAATTCCCATCCATTACATCTTTGGGAGAAGCCACAGTAAATACAGTAGCGGCGGGTGCTTATTTCTGTAGGAACAATTTAAACGTTCCATGGAAAAGTAACCTTACCGGAATACTTGATTTTCCTGTTTGTTATGCAATGCTGGAGGCACTCAAAAAAAATTACGGGTGGTCGGATGGCGTGATGCGGCTGTATACGACCCTGGCAGAAGATATGTTGTATAAGAATCCTATGTACAATTGTATTTTCCTGGACAACCACGATATGGACCGTTTTTACTCTGTAGCCGGCGAAGACTTTGCGAATTTTCAAATGGGCATCGGTCTGCTGTTGACGGAAAGAGGTATTCCGCATTTATATTATGGCACCGAAATTCTCATGAAAAATTTCAAGAACCCTTCTGACGCGATGGTAAGGGAGGATTTCCCGGGCGGCTTTGAAGGAGATCAAAAAAATAAGTTCCTGGAATCGGGAAGAACAGATAGTGAAAATATTGCATTTAATTATGTTGCCAGACTGGCGAGCGTCAGAAAAGCATCTTCTGCGCTCACAACCGGTGCCCTGATGCAATATATTCCGTCAAAAGGGATGTACGTATATTTTCGTTATAATAACAATCAGACCATACTATGTGCTCTGAACTCAGATACACTTTCTGCTACCATTCATTTTGAGGATTATTCAGAAAGAACGAAGTCCTTTGAAACGGCAACGGATGTGATGACCGGAAACATTTACTCCCTCTCGGAAAAAATGAATATACCTGCCCGTTCTATGCGGATACTTGAACTAAAAAAACGGCCGACTGCCAATAAGGTTGTACATTAGTGAAGGTGAATCATTTGATTACAGATTACGAACATACCCATTTTGTAGATTCCACGAAACCCGTTTGGAATTACTCCCTTTTTTCTGATGAAGACATCAGTAATTTCCAAAATGGGACTCACTATCGTTTGTACGAAATTTTTGGCTCCCACGCACGCGAAGTGCTCGGAACAAAGGGCTATTATTTTGCAGTATGGGCTCCCAATGCCACAGCTGTATCGGTCATCGGAAATTTTAATCATTGGAAACCAGACGAGCATCCATTATTTGTAAGACTTGAAAAATCAGGTATATGGGAGGGTTTTATTCCTCATATCAACAGAGGTGAAATTTATAAATATCATATTCGCGGTTTTAATAATTCGGAGACTGTGAAAGGCGATCCCTTTGGACATTTTTGGGAGCAAAGACCCAAGACGGCAACGATAACCTGGGACCTTGACTATAAATGGAAGGACGACTCCTGGATGAAGACACGCAAAAAAAACAACGCACTGGATCAACCATGGAGTGTGTATGAAGTTCATCTCGCCAGCTGGATGCGGCCATCACCGGATGATGAAGAAACATACAACAGCTACGATCAGATCCGTGAACGTCTCGTTCCATATGTAAAAGAAATGGGCTTCACACATGTCGAACTGATGCCTGTGATGGAATATCCTTTCGATGGAAGCTGGGGTTATCAGGGGGTGGGTTATTTCGCACCTACATCACGATTTGGCGATCCGCAATCGTTTATGGAACTGGTGAATGCTTTTCATGAAGCGGGTATCGGTGTACTGCTCGACTGGGTGCCGTCTCATTTTCCATATGATGCGCATGGCCTCTATATGTTTGATGGCGCAAATACCTATGAGTATGCTGATATGCGAAAGGGATATCACCCTGACTGGAACAGTTATATTTTTAATTATAAGAGGGGAGAAGTTAAATCATTTCTGATCAGCAGTGGCCGTTTTTGGTGTGACAAGTTCCATGCAGACGGCATCCGGGTGGACGCTGTCAGCTCGATGCTGAAATTAAATTATTCCAGAACAACGGGTCAATGGGAACCCAATGAGTTTGGTGGTGATGGAAATCTGGAAGCGATTGCATTTATTAAAGATCTGAATGAAACATTGTACCGCGATTTTCCGGACACACAAACTATTGCCGAAGAGGCTACAGACTGGCCAGGTATCAGCAAACCGACTTTTGCAGATGGGTTGGGTTTCGGAATGAAATGGATGATGGGTTGGATGCATGATACACTTGACTATTTTAAGGCCGATCCGCTGATGCGCAAGGGCCTGCAGGATAAGTTTACATTCAGCATGATGTACTATTATGATGAAAATTTTATGCTGCCGTTGAGCCATGATGAAGTGGTCCACGGCAAATCGCCGATGTTATACAAAATGCCTGGAGATGAATGGCAGAAATTTGCCAATCTTCGGCTCATGTATACTTATATGTTTATGCACCCCGGTGGTAAGCTGCTTTTTATGGGGAATGAATTTGGCGCGACCAGCGAATGGAATCATAAAAGTGAGTTGCAATGGTATTTACTCAAATACGAATTGCATTGGAAAATGAAGGACTGTGTGCGAGACCTCAATCTGCTATTGAGAAGTGAGCCTGCCCTGTATGAAAATCAATTCAATCAGCATGGATTTGAATGGATCGATCTTGATCACCGGGCAGAATCTGTGATCGTTTTCAGAAGAAAGGGAAAACTACCCGAAAATGACGTGCTTGTCATATTGAATATGACACCTGTGGTTCGTAATAACTGGAAAGTTTATGCGAATGGCAAATCCGAGTGGAAGGAAATCTTTAACAGCGACGAAAGGGAATATGGCGGATCAGGAAATATTTTTAATCCGGAACCGATTGTCACGCTGGTGGATAAAACCGAAAACCGCTACGAAATAAATGTTCACCTGCCACCGCTTGCAGCCGTGATACTGAGATAAGCCTTTTACGCTTAACGCACAACGCTCAAGCCAAACGCACGAAGTTGGATGACACCTTATACCCATGCCAGGCTATTATACTGTTAAACGGTCGTTATGTTCAGTAAGGTATTTATATTGTGTGTAGAATTTCCCTCCAAACTGACTTGACATGGCTATCGATCATTCTGAGAACCCCAGGAAAAAGGATCACCGGGTCTTGCTGAAAAAGCCTTCCAAAAGCCTGACCTCACTGGTACTTGAACTTATCAGGCCTTATAAAAAATGGCTGCTTGTCATTTTTTTGGCCATGCTACTGGAAACAGCCATGAGCCTATTGGGTCCTTGGCCATTGAAAATTATTATTGACAACGTCGTGGGCCATCACCCGCTGCCAGAGTGGCTTAAATGGATCAAGGATTTGCCATTTGAAACCGATAAGATGGCGATTGCGGGAGCAGCAGCCATCGGACTCGTGCTGATCGCACTGATCGGGGGAATTGCGGGTTATATTGATAATTATTATACAGAAAGTGTTGCCCAATATGTAGCCAACGATCTCCGACAAAAAGTTTACCATCATCTGCAACGCCTTTCTCTTTCTTATTACGATTCTCACCAGATTGGAAATATCCTCAGTACCATTACGTCGGATGTATCCACCATACAGGGTTTTGCTTCTTCTGCATTGCTGAGCATTCTCATTGATGCGCTTACGATAATGGGGATGCTCGGGCTGATGTTTTATATGAATTGGGATTTTGCCCTCGTGGCAGTTGCAGTTACGCCATTGCTTCTTTTGTTTGTGGCACGTTTTAAAACGGCCGTAAAAAAGGCCACACACGAGGTAAGAGCAGAGCAAAGTACCATGGTTTCTGTTCTTCAACAGGGACTTGAGTCAGTGCGTGCCGTTAAAGCATTTGACAGACAGGATCTGGAAGAAACACATTTGAAAGATGTGAGTATGGACACGGTAAAGGCTTCATTGAGGGCGAGAAAAGTCAAATCCTTGTTATCTCCCGTGGTGGCACTGATTGTTTCATGTTGTACCGCTTTTGTACTTTGGCGGGGTACGCATCTGGTACTTATTGAAGCCATGACACTCGGAGGGTTGACTGTATTTCTTTCATATCTGGCAAAATTCTTTAAACCGGTTCAGGACCTGGCCAAAATGACAACCTCGATCGCTCAGGCTTCGGTGGCGTTGGAGCGCATACAGGCTATTCTGGATACAGATACCGTCATACCTCAAAAACCAAATGCTAAAATTCCTGAAAATGTGCAGGGGCATATTGAATTTGAACATGTGGCATTTTCATATGATCCCGAGTCACCTGTTTTGAGTGATGTCCATTTTTCAATCAAAGCTGGACAGAGGATTGGCATATGCGGCCCTACTGGCGGAGGAAAATCTACTGTTGTCAGTTTGATACCGCGTTTTTACGATCCTACCAAAGGACGTGTTTTGATCGATGGCGTCGACATTACCGAATATCAATTGCATGGTGACACCGGTTTGCGGGATCAAATAGCGTTTGTATTACAGGATACGGTTCTTTTCTTTGGGACTGTGAGGGACAATATCGCCTATGGCAAGCAAGGTGCGACCCAGGAAGAAATTGAGGCAGCGGCCAAAATGGCCAATGCAGATGAATTTATTTCAAAAATGGCCCATGGTTACGATACAATGGTAGGAGAAAGGGGACTCACACTTTCCGGCGGACAGCGTCAAAGAATTGGCATCGCGCGGGCTATCATTCGTAATTCACCGATTCTAATTCTGGACGAACCGACAGCAGCATTGGATACCGAATCGGAAAAGCTTGTGATGGAGGCATTGGAACGTTTGATGAAAGGCCGCACAGTTATCATAATTGCGCACAGACTCAGTACCATTCGCGATGCCGACAAAATCGTCGTGTTGAAAGGGGGATATGTGGCCGAGCAGGGAACACACGATGAACTTGTGGCCCGAAACGGAATTTATGCAGAACTTTATCATATACAGGCAGGAACAGAACCCGTAGCTGATTCGAAATTAAATTAACTTATACTTTAAAAGCAACAATTAATATGTCAAAAGATTCTTCCATTAGGACCATCATCATCCTGCCCGACGATACGAAAAAACCCATTGTAGACGCTATTGACGCTGCTAAGAGTTCAATCAAGATAAAGATGTTTGTATTTTCTGACCCGGATCTGATCAATGCGGTGATCGCTGCCAGAAAAAGAGGCATCGAAGTACAGGTGATGTTGAATCCGGCGCGAAGAAGTGGTGAGGAAGATAATGGCGAAACCCGCAAGCGCCTGGAAGAAGCCGGCGTTGAGGTTAAAGACAGTAATCCCAAATTTGGCCTTACGCACGAGAAATCGATGGTGATCGACGATACCACTGCTTTTATAAAGTCCCTGAACTGGGCAACCAAAAACCTGACTGTAACCCGCGATTATGCAATTACCACTAGTTACAAACATGAAGTGGACGAAGTGGTTGCCTGCTTTTTGGCTGACTGGAACCGGACGGATTTCAATCCGGGAGAACACGCCCACATGATTTGGTGTACCGGCAATGGACGAGACCGGATCGCACGCTTCATAGATGAAGCAAAACATACATTATTTGTAGAAAATGAACGCTATCAGGATTCCGTGATCATTGAAAGGCTGGTACGTGCGGCAACCCGCGGTGTAAAAGTTCACGTAATGGCGCGTCCGCCGCATTCTTTGAAAAAAGATAAACTGGTAGAAGCCGTGGGTGGTTTACGAATCATGGATGATGTGGGAATTAAAATTCATACGCTCAGACATTTAAAATTACATGGGAAAATGCTGATAGCCGATGGCTGTCGGGCGATTGTTGGATCGATCAATCTCGCCCCCGGAAGTTTTGATGACAGAAGGGAATTAGCCATTGAAGTGCACGATGAAGACGTTGTGCTGAGGCTTCATAGCATTGCGCATGAGGACTGGAAAAATTCACATCCGCTTGATCTCACAGACGAAGGTCTGATTGCTGATCTTGAAAACAAAGGGGACGGGGGAGAAGAAAACCTCGCGCTCAATATGAAGAAAAAGGAAGAAGATTAAATCAAGTGTGGAAGACTGGAAGTATGGAAGTATGTCGTTAAACTTACATCACATTCTTTCAGGGACTTTAATTCCCAAAAGACTCATAGATGACTGAATAATATGTGCTGTCATAACGCATATCCGTAAACGCAATTGTTTTTTTTCTTCAGTTTCTGCCCGGCCCACAGAATGTTCTGAATAAAATGAGTTGAAAATCTTTGCAAGGCCATAAACATAGTTTACTATCAGCGAAGGATTCATTTCGGCGCAGGCCTGCTGCACTAACAAACTATATTTTTCCATAGTTATCAGCAATTGCTTTTCCAACGGGAACAGTGCTGCATCCTTTTTTTCAGGGTATTCTCCGACAGTTTCCTTTCTCAATATAGATTTAATACGGGCATGCGTATATTGGATAAAAGGACCGGTAAATCCCTGAAAGTCGATAGACTCATCCGGATTGAAAACCATCCTCTTTTTCGGATCCACCCGTATCAGGAAAAATTTTAGAGCGCCCAAACCAATCGTATCGTATAACTCTTTTCTTTCGTCTTTTGAAAAATCTTCCACCTTACCAAGCTCTTCAGTATGTTTGGCAGCGATACCCGTCATCTCATCGATGATATCGTCAGCGTCCACGACATTGCCTTCCCTGGTTTTCATTCTGCCTGAAGGAAGTTCAACCAATCCATATGACAAATGAAAAATCCCTGCTGCAGATGGTAATTCCAACTTTTGAGAAATCAGTTTGAGTACTTTAAAATGGTAGTTCTGTTCGTCTGCCACTACATAAATACTCAGTTCAGCATGATATTCTTCATACTTTTTTTCAACCAGGCCAATGTCCTGCGTAATATAAACTGATGTGCCGTCGCTTCGCTGAACTATCTTTTCGTCAAGACCATCAGGGACCAAATCGATCCAAACACTGCCGTCCTCTTTCTGAAAAAAGACTTTTTTCTTTAATCCTTTTTCTACCAGATCTTTTCCAAGCAGATATGTTTGACTTTCGTAATAAATTTTATCAAAATCACTACCAATACGCCGGTAGGTAATATCAAATCCGGCATACACCCAGTTATTCATAGTACGCCAGAGTTCAATCACTTCCGGTATACCGGCCTCCCAATCGATCAGCATTTGTTGGGCAGATTTCATAAGAGGTGCTTCCTTCTCTGCTTCTTCCTTCGTGAGACCCGAAGCCACGCCGGCTTCCACCTGCTTTTTCAATTCAACTCCAAACAACACATAATAGTCCCCTACAAAATGATCTCCTTTGATACCAGTGGACTCAGGCGTGGATCCTCCGCTAAAAAGCTTCCATGCTACCATGCTTTTGCAAATATGAATTCCCCGGTCATTCGCAATACAGGTCTTTATGACGTCATAACCACAGGCTTTATACAGGGCTGCTACACTCCAACCCAGAAAATTATTTCTGAGATGACCAAGATGAAGCGGTTTATTGGTGTTGGGCGATGAATATTCAACCATGACCCGTTTTCCGTTGGATGGTTGTTTGCCAAATGATGGCTGATTGTATTGGGAATTCAGAAAGTCTTTCAGTATGAAATCTGTCAATTCCAGATTCAGAAAGCCCTTGATAACATTGTAGCCGGAAACCCAATTGGAATTTACAGTAAGCAGAGATTCACCCAACTCCTGACCCAGTTTATCCGGACTTGTTTTCAGGATTTTGGAAAAGGAAAATAAAACAACGGTATAATCGCCTGAAAATTCAGGCTTGGTTTCATTGACAAGAATGTCGTCAATATCGACCTGATAATTATATTTTTCGGCCAGAACTGTCTGAATTGCCAGTTTGATGCCGGGTACAAGCTCCATTTTAAGTTAAATTGGACGCAAAAGTAGTATTTGTTGTTTAGACTTTATGACCGTTATATTAACTTTGCGCCCGGAATTAGAGGATTATGCCAAAAAAGGAGATCATTTCTTTCATAGATTTTTTTTATCCCCCCTTCCGAAAGTTCATCCCCTTGCAGACATTTCGTTACGCAGCTTGTGGTGGCTTCAATACGGTTCTCGATATCTTCATTTTTTTCGTGGCTTATAATTTTATTTTACAAAAGCAAATACTCCATCTGGGATTTATTTCCCTTAAGCCGCATGTTGCTTCTTTCATTATATCCTTTTTGATCAGTTTTCCCACCGGATTTATGCTGAATCGCTATATCGTATTTCCCGGCTCAAACCTGCATGGACGTGTTCAGCTTTTCCGTTATTTCCTGCTTGTTCTTATCTGTGTAATCCTGAACTATTTTTTTATCCGGCTTTTTGTAGAACACTTTCATCTATATCCCACCATCTCCAAAATTATCACTACCGCCATTGTGGTTTCATTCAGTTACCTGACTCAGAAAAATTATACTTTCAAGGCGGAGGATCCAAAGCTTAAGGCACAGGAATAAAGTTCCGGGCTACATAATTGAGTGGATAATTTTTCATTGAACCTTTCATACAATACACGTAAATTGATTGTTAAATTACTATTGTTTGTATATTTAATTTCAACAAAAAAACGATTGCCATGACTACATCCCGCAGGAATTTTTTGAAGACCAGTGGACTCTCGGCCGCTGCACTGGCTATTGGCTCGCATAAATTAATGGCTGCAGCTGATCCAGATGTTTATCTCGCCATTCAGTTATATACAGTTCGGGAGGATATGGGTAAAGATCCTTCAGGCACATTGAAGAAACTGGCCGATATGGGCTATAAATATGTTGAACATGCCAACTATAAGGACCGTAAATTTTATGGTTATAAGCCGGCTGATTTTAAATCCCTGCTGAGCGGATACGGAATGCAAATGCCCAGCGGCCATGTGCAGATGTTGCCCAATGATTATGAATTCTCAAAAAACGACTTTGCTGATAAATGGAAATATACGGTGGATGACGCAGCTACTGCCGGACAGAAATACCTGGTTTCTCCATGGCTGGATGATAGTCTCCGAAAAAACATGAAGGATTTCAAAGCCTATATGGATGTATTTAATAAATCAGGGGAGCTTTGCAAAAAATCCGGAATGAAGTTCGGTTATCATAACCACGACTTCGAATTTACGACCAAAATCGATGGCGAATTGTTATATGATCTTATCCTCACCAATACAGATCCGTCGCTGGTTGCACAACAACTCGATATGGGGAATCTTTATAACGGAGGCTTCAAAGCAATCGATGTGGCCAAAAAATATCCCGGACGATTTGAAATGATGCATGTGAAAGATGAGATCCTGGCAAAAGAGGGTAAGGAAAAATATGTTAGCACTATTTTAGGTCAGGGAATTGTAGGAACGAAAGAAGTCTGTGATATTGGCCGAACCAGCGGTGGTACCAAATGGTTTATTGTTGAACAGGAATCCTACCAGGGAGGCCTGACACCATTGGAATCCTCAAAGAAAGACTTTGCGATCATGAAAGGTTGGGGGTATTAAAGCTTAAGGCGTAAAGCATAAAGCGCAAAGCTTCAAGGGATTATAATAGAAAATTTAAACCCTCTCATTAATTAAATGAGAGGGTTTATAATTTATAAGAGAACTCAAATAAGAAAGCTTTAAGCTTTGCGCTTTACGCTTTCAGCTTAATACCGGTAATGATCTGCCTTATACGGGCCCTTCACGGGAATACCCAGGTATTCACTTTGTGTTTCGGTTAATTCATCCAGAGTCACACCAATTTTGGCCAGATGCAAACGGGCAACTTTCTCATCCAGATGTTTCGGAAGAACAAATACTTTATTGTCATATTTTTTGTGGTTCAGCCAAAGTTCGATCTGAGCCAATACCTGATTTGTGAAGGAATTACTCATCACAAAACTAGGATGACCTGTTGCGCAACCCAGGTTCACCAGACGCCCTTCAGCTAAAATGATCACATCTTTACCATCGATATTATAAAGGTCAACCTGTGGTTTGATGGTATCCTTTGTATGACCATATTGACCATTTAACCAGGCCATATCGATTTCAATGTCGAAGTGTCCGATATTGCAAACAATGGCTTTGTCTTTTAAAGAGCGAAAATGTTTTTCGGTGATCAGATCGCGGCAACCGGAGGCTGTTACAACAATATCTGCTTCTTTGACAGCATCGGTCATGCGTTTTACCTCGAATCCATCCATAGCAGCCTGAAGTGCACAGATCGGATCAATTTCAGTAACGATGACGCGGCAACCAGCACCCTGCAATGACTGAGCAGAACCTTTACCCACATCACCGTAACCACCCACAACAGCTACTTTACCAGCCATCATGACATCCGTTGCACGGCGGATTGCATCCACAAGGCTTTCTTTACATCCGTATTTATTGTCGAATTTAGATTTTGTAACTGAATCATTTACATTAATAGCCGGCATTGGCAGAGTGCCCTTTGCAACTCTTTCATACAATCTGTGTACGCCGGTAGTCGTTTCTTCTGAAATTCCTTTTACGTGCTGCACCAGCTCAGTATATTTATCAAGAACGATATTCGTAAGGTCCCCACCATCGTCCAATATCATATTAAGCGGACGGTCAGTACCACCGAAAAATAAAGTCTGTTCTATACACCAATCTGCTTCTTCCAGACTTTGCCCTTTCCATGCAAAAACACCAATTCCTGCCGCGGCAATGGCTGCTGCTGCATGATCCTGCGTGGAGAATATATTGCATGAACTCCAGCGTACTTCGGCGCCCAGTTCGATCAGGGTTTCGATCAGTACGGCAGTTTGAATTGTCATATGGAGACAGCCGGCTATTCGTGCGCCTTTGAGCGGTTTTAGTTTTCCGTATTCAGCTCGCAGAGCCATCAATCCGGGCATTTCGGCTTCGGCCAGACGAATTTCCTTACGGCCCCAGGCGGCCAGACTCATATCCTTCACTTTATAGGGAAGGGTCAGATCAATATTTTTTGTTTGTGTAGACATGTAAAATGGTTTTGTGACTCAAAGGTAGGTTTGTAGAACAGGAAGCGGATAATGATCTCTATTTTTGGTATAAACAATCAATTTTTTGTACTTTTACAGAACAACTAAGCTATATCACATGCAAAAAGATGCCTTAAAAGAACAATCGCCCGCGCCGATTTTGCCGCTGGATGAAAAGGATAAAGCGATCCTTCGCTATATCCAATCCAATGCAAAAGCGACGGTTCGGGAAATTGCGGCTAATGTTCATTTGAGCGCAACTCCAGTGCATGAACGTATAAAGCGTATGGAGGAAGAGGGCGTAATATTACAGTATGCCACTTTACTGGATCATTCCAGGATCAACAAAGGGTTGATGGCCATCTGTTATATTTCACTGAAAGAACATAATAAAAAATCAGGTGGCAAATTTATTAAGACGCTTTCAGAAATGCCCGAAGTAACCGAGTTCTACATTATTTCGGGAGCCTTTGATTTCATGCTTAAAATAGCGGTTGAAAACATGGATGACTATTATAATTTTCATGTGAACAAACTGGGACAGGTTGAAAATATAGCTCAGGTTCAGAGCACTTTTATTATGGGTACAATAAAAGCAGGACAACCCGTGATCAGCTAATCTTCAGCAGATCGGCTACTACTTTGTCAATCGGAAGACTGACCGAATCAGCTGAGAAAGTATTCCAGGGAATAAAACGAAATGTTTCTGTTTCTCCCGTTTTTCTGTATACTTCCATCTGCGCATCATCAAAATCAAATAACCGGATGCGGAGCGGTACGCGGATTTCTTCCAGTGCTTCGACCCGGTAGTAGATGGAAATGATCTGATGTTCGGGATTAAAAGCACTCATTTGAAAAAAATCGGTCGTATAAATATGATCCGTTACAAGAACTTTCAGTTGCATCTCCTCTAAAAATTCGCGTTTTAAACAATCCCGGGTTCCCTCACCGAATTCCAAACCACCTCCTGGAAATTTAGTGTACTGGCTCCCCCGGATGAATTCATCCGACACCAATACATCTCTGTTTTTATTCTGAAGAATTCCATAGACTCTGATATTAAACATAGACATGAAGATAATTTAAATATTTTCAGATTTCTATTTTCTGCTAATGGCCAGACGTTTATAAAGTTAGAAAAATGGTTAACTTGAAAAAAAATACCATCTAACAGTACAATTATGGCAGAGGATGAGATAGCAAAACACAGCCGGAAAATTTATAAAACCTGGTTCAATAAAGAACTCACCATCTGGCACAAAATATCGGAGTTCCTGATTGAAATGACCATCATTGTTTTTGCTGTCAGCATCTCTATATGGTTCCATAATATGAGTGAACACAAACATCAGCAGGAAGAAGTAAAACAATTTCTTACAGGATTGAAAGCCGACCTGACGCAGGATATCAGGGAAATGACGAATGATAAAGAATCCTATCATAAACAGAGCGAAATCTTCACGTATCTCAGCAGATTAAAGAAAAATCTGACTCCTGACAAGGATACACTAAATGCCTATGGTAACTGGCTTACTAATACTACCGGATTGAATCCAAACGATGGAAGGTTTCAGGGATTTAAGTCGTCCGGGAAAATCGGAACCATCGAAAACGATTCTCTTCAAAACGACATCATGGATCTGTACGAAGAGAATATCCCTACTTTACTCCACAGCACGGACGCTTATGTAAGGATCAAAAACATGTTCTTTGATCTCTTGGTTAAAAATACCAAACGCCTGACCGACTCAACAGATAATATGATCGAAGTCATTAAATCAGACGAGGCGTTTAATCTATACCGGCCGCTGAGTAGTCCGGTACAGGTCCTGGAACGCTACGATCTATGCATTCAGCTAATGGAAAAAATAATCGCCGAAATAGATAAGGAATATAATTGACCTGCTATAGAATATTAATTTTGAAAAAAGTATAACTTATTAAACTGAAAAACATGAACCAGATCAAACAAATAATATCGGGCCTCTTTCTGTTTGTTTTCATACCCGCAATAACAAAAGCTCAGACGGATACAGCTAAGTCGCAGCAATATAAACATGTTGAGATTGTGACATTCAAACCCGGCACATCTGATAGCAGCAAACATATGGTGGACAAAACATACCGGGAGGCAGCCGACGCGTTTCCCATGGTGAAAGCGTTTGAATGGGGATGGGACGACAATGATAAATCACAGAACACCCGTATTTACACAACTACTTTTAACAGCAAGGGAGATTTGACTACCTATGCTTCATCTCCCGCACATCAGACGATCACAAAGACTAAACCTTCCAATGTGGTTAACATTACGACGGTGGACTATCCTGTAAATAAATAACAACTGATTTTTGACGTCCGTTTAAAACCGGATGCATAGTTTCAACCCTTCAGATTAGAAGGGGTTGAAACTATTGTAATTTAATTTAGAGGAATATTAGAGGTTCCGAGCAGATTCGAACTGCTGTAGAAGCTTTTGCAGAGCTCTGCCTAACCGCTCGGCCACGGAACCTTTTGAGATGGGCAAAAGTAGTATATTCGGACTAATTTGCCTAACGGATCAATAGAAATGCAACGTATAGAAGAAAGTGAACTCATCATTAATTCCAGGGGTGCCATTTATCATCTTGACCTGCGACCCGATGAATTATCCCATAAAATCTTTCTGGTGGGTGACCCGGGCAGGGTGCCCGTTGTGAGCAAACATTTCGACCGTATTGAAATTAAACAACAACATAGGGAATTTGTATCTCATACCGGATTGATCGGCTCGGAAAGATATTCCGTTATTTCTACCGGTATTGGAACGGATAATATTGATATTGTAATGAATGAACTGGATGCGTTGGTTAATATCGATTTTGCCACAAGGACTATTAAACCAAACCTGACCCAATTACAGATCATTCGTCTGGGTACTTCAGGATCCTTGCAGAGAGAAATTCCGGTAGATTCGTTCGTTGCATCCACACACGGACTGGGAATTGATAACCTCCTGAATTTTTATCGTCTGGAACCGAGGGGGGCGGAGCTTGAAATCCTTCAGGCATTCACAACCCATACACAATTACATCAACAATTTGCACAGCCGGCCATTGCGTCTGCTTCCGGGTTTTTATTAAAACATTTTACAGACGGATATCATACCGGAATTACGATCACCTGTCCGGGTTTTTATGGCCCACAGGGCAGAATACTTAGGCTCGGCCTAAAACATCCGGAACTCATTGACCGGCTAACCAGTTTTAGTTTTGGCCCCTACCGGATTACAAATTTTGAAATGGAAACCTCTGCCATTTACGGGTTAGGAAGTATGCTGGGACATCAATGCCTCAGTCTGAATGTAATTGTTGCAAACCGCATCAGTAAAACCTTTTCGACCAATGGTTTGTTAGCAGTTGAGCGGCTGATCGAGAAATCGATTCAAACAATACGTTCAATGACTCATTAAAATTATCTTTGCACCTAATGAACATTCCATTTTTTAAATACCAGGGTACGGGTAACGATTTTATCCTGGTCGACAATAGAAGCAAAGCGTTTTCCAATTTATCACAAGAAGAAATCGAACGAATCTGTGATCGGCGGTTCAGTATCGGGGCCGACGGTCTCATGATGCTTAACCAGAAAGATGGATATGATTTTGAAATGAAATATTACAATTCAGACGGAAAACAGGGTTCCATGTGTGGAAATGGCGGCCGGTGTATGGTGCGTTTTGCATATGATCTGGGTATTCATAAAGAATCCTATCATTTTTTAGCAAGTGACGGACAACATGAAGCAGAAATTGAAACGGGATCAAATATTATTAGCCTCAAAATGAAAGATGTTTCGGGATACAAAGAGGAAAACGGGCATTTTATTGTAGATACCGGTTCACCGCACTATATAAAATTTGTTAAAGATGTGATGGGTGTGGATGTAGTGAAAGAGGGAAAAGAAATCAGGTACAGCGAACCATTTGCAAAAGACGGTATCAATGTGAATTTTGTACAGACTAAGGGAGATGATGAGATCGTTGTCAGAACGTATGAAAGAGGAGTGGAGGATGAAACGTATTCATGTGGTACCGGAGTTACCGCAAGTGCATTGGTTTGCCACCATAATGATGTCGGATATAATGATGTAACCATCGAAACGAAAGGAGGGAAGCTGGTTGTCAAATACGATCGGAGTTATGATAATAAATACACGAATATCTGGCTTTGCGGACCTGCAGAAAAATCATTCGAAGGAAAAGTAGAAGTGAAATTATAAAATCCCAGAATTTGAAATTGGCTATTTATTTCGGCATCGGTGCTGCCTTGCTTCTTATTATTTGCTGCTTTATCCCCTGGGCATATTATCCCGATCTTCAGCAGAATTTCACAGGTTTTTACTCAAAGGGAAATAACTATGGAAAACCCGGAAAAGCCTTTATTTTTCTTTCCGTGATATCTATTGCTCTTTTCCTGATTCCAACATTGTGGGCTAAGAGAGTAAATCAGTTTATAGCCGTGTTGATTTTCTCTTATGCATTGAAAACTTATCTTCTTTTTGCTGCCTGTTAGCCTGGCAATCTGTCCGCAGATAAAAATCGGGCTTTACGGTATTCTTGTATTTTCATTGATCGTTCTCGTCTGTAGTTTACTCTCCAGAGCACCCATAAAAGCAGAAGGATAAATTATTTATCGATTTATTGTCAGTTTCGTCAGCACAACACACAGATCTTAATAAAAGCTTTATGCTTTACGCCTTAAGCTTTAAGCTTAATAGTGTCCTTGTATTAATCTGGCGATGGCAAAAGCACATCCTGCTGCTAAAGCGCCAATCATCATCACACGGAATGCTCCGCCGATTTTATTTACGCCCGTAAATTTACTTTTGAAATATCCGAATATAAATAAACAGATCAGTGTAATGATCGATGAAATTTTGAGTCCTTCAATACCATTTGAAACAAAAAAATAAGGACATAAAGGAATCAATCCGCCGACGATGTATGAAAAACCAATATTGAAAGCACTTTGAGCCGCACGTTTGGGATTGGGCTTTTCCAGTCCAAGTTCATATTTCATCATCAATTCTACCCATTTCTCTTTATCCCTGCTTACTTCTTCCACCGCCTGGTTCTGAATTTCATTGCTAAGACCCAGTGACGAAAAAAAAGTTCTTAATTCCTGTTTTTCAATTTCAGGAACCGTTTCAACTTCTTCATATTCCCTTTTCATTTCAGAATTATAGTGGTCAACTTCTGTTTTTCCTGCCAGGTATCCACCCAATCCCATGGCGATGGATCCGGCTGCTATTTCAGCCAGTCCTGCAATAATGATGAGGCTTGTACTTGAAACCGCGCCGCTCAGTCCGGCCGCCAATGCAAAAGGCACAGTGAGTCCATCAGACATCCCGATAACGATATCACGCAAAGTCACAGCGCTGATCATATGTTCTTCCCGATGCACTATGCGTCTTGCTATCTACCTGGAGGTCTATGTTTTCCGGGTTTACCATAAAATTCAGAGTAAGTTAAATAATTTCTGTTCTTATTTCAGGACGGCAAGGCTGTCTTCAATTATTTCCAGACATTCATCCATTTGGGTCTGATTGATGATTAACGGAGGTGCAAATCTTATTTTATTTCCATGAGTGGGTTTGGCCAGCAATCCATTTTCTTTCAATTCCATGCAAAGTTCCCAGGCCGCTTCGGGATGGGTTTGATGAATTACCACAGCGTTCAACAGCCCTTTCCCTCTGATCTTTTCAATGAATGGAGACTGAATCGATTCCAGGCCCCTTCTGAAATAAACCCCCATGCGCGCTGCATTCTCTGTCATATTCTCGTCTTTTAAAACAGACAGTGCTGTGATCGCTATCGCAGAAGCGAGAGGATTCCCTCCATAGGTGGATCCGTGTTCACCAGGTTTAATCGTAAGCATGATTTCATCATTCGCTAAAACCGCCGAAACAGGAAGTACACCTCCGCTGAGTGCTTTTCCGAGTATCAAAATATCAGGCCGCACATTTTCATGCTCGCAGGCCAGCATTTTCCCCGTTCTTCCTAATCCAGTTTGAATTTCATCCCCGATAAATAATACATTCTCCTGCTTACAATATTCATAGGCCTTTCTTAGATACCCCTCGTCGGGAACAACCACACCCGCTTCCCCCTGGATAGGTTCCATAAGTATCGCTGCAACATCCTTATTCTGCAAGGCTTTTGCAAGCGCTTGCAAGTCATTATAGGGAATCACATCGAATCCGGGCATAAAAGGACCAAATCCGGTAAAAGAACCGGGATCGCTGCTGAATGAGATAACAGTACTTGTGCGCCCATGGAAATTATTTTCAAAAGCAATGATGCGCGCTTTGTTCTCAGCAATTCCCTTGCATTCATAACCCCAACGCCTGGCGAGTTTTATGGCTGTTTCCACTGCTTCCACACCCGTATTCATTGGCAGAACTTTATCGTATCCAAAATAGTCTGTGATGAATCGGGCAAATTCGGCAAACTGATCGTTGTGAAAAGCCCGTGAAGTAAGCGTAAGTTTTTGCGCCTGCTGAACGAGGCTGGCTATGATTTTAGGATGACAATGTCCCTGGTTCAAAGCGGAATATCCGCTTAGAAAATCATAATATTTTTTACCATCCACATCCCAGACATAAACACCCTGTCCACGGGAAAGCACAACCGGGAGAGGATGATAGTTATGCGCGCTAAATTGATTTTCCAGTTCAAGGTAAGAAGCTGTGGTATGAGAATCTACGGTAGTCATTTGCATAAAAACTAAAAAATTAAGAGGTAAAAAAAGAATTAACTTAAAAAGCGTTACGCGTTTGCTTTAAGCGTTAGGCGTTAGGCGTTCCTCGATGATTGAGTAAATCGAGGTTGCCAGAAAGAATTGATATGGGAGACTGATATATGATAGTTTGCAATATACAAAAAAGCTGAAAGTCCAAAGCTTAAAGCGCAAAGCCTTTTTTTTATGGTCATCCGATATTGGTCAATGAATAACAGATTGACTGGCATTTTCGAAAGCAATATCCGGTACAGCTGATTTTTCAAAGATCCCGTAAATGGTTGATCCGCTGCCTGTCATAGACGCATAGATGGCACCGGCCTCATAAAGCCGGTTTTTTATGACCTGCAATTGTGGATGAGCTTCAAAGACCGGAATTTCGAAATCATTGGAAATAGTATAAATCCAATCCCGCACAGGTTCTGAAATGCTTTGTTTTAAACTATATTTTGGAAGGGTTGGCTTGATTTTAGAAAAAGCCCACCCTGTATTGATGTGGATTTCCGGATGTACCAGCAACAGGGAATAGTTCGATATATCCAGGGACAATGGTTCCAATATTTCACCCCTTCCTGTAGCAATACAGGGGGCGGACTGCATAAAAAACGGACAATCGCTACCTAGTTCCGATGCATAAGCCGATAGGATGCCGGATGAAATGTCAAGATTACAGAGCCGGTTAATTAATTGAATGGTTTCTGCTGCGTCGGATGATCCACCGCCCAGCCCGGCACCCAGGGGAATGATCTTATGCAGATGAATTTCCAATGGTTTAATTTGGGGATAATGCTTTTCCAACAGGCGGCAGGCTTTAAGAACCAGGTTATCTTCCTGTTTACCTGTAATTTTTAAACCGGTTTGAATGAATGAATATTCGTCTGAAGGGACAATCTCCAATGCATCCCGGAGAGGAACCGGATAAAAAACCGTTTCCAGGTTATGAAAACCGTCTGGTCTTTTTGAAATGATGGAAAGTCCCAGATTTATTTTCGCATGGGGAAAAACGATCATCCGGCGCGTCCTTTTCTTCTCCGGTTGATTTCATCCCGGATCTTGATAGCGCGGATATAATCTTCCTGCTCAAGGACTTCTGAAAGCAGGCTATTGAGATCTTCCAGTGATAATCCGCCCAGGTCTTCTTTGGCGCCCCCTTCGGTTGTAACAGTTTCCTTGGGTTGTTTTTTCTTTCCCGCACTATCCTCCATCAGAATGCCCGCGCTTTCGATAATGTTTTCGTAAGTATAGATTGGGCAACCGAATCGAACAGCCAGGGCCAACGCATCTGAGGTTCTGGAATCAATTTCGACCGTGTCGTGCTCACTGATGCAAATTAATTTGGAGTAGAATATGCCTTCCTGGAGATCGGAAATAACAATTTCCTGCAGATCAATGGAAAATGCGGTCATAAAATTCTTCATCAGATCGTGGGTGAGGGGGCGACTGGGATGCATTTTCTCTAAGGCGACTGCAATAGCCTGGGCTTCAAATCCTCCGATGACTATGGGTAGACGCCGGAGACCATTGATTTCACCCAGAACCACAGCATACGAATGCGTTTGTGTAATGCTGTGTGACAAAGCCACAATTTCCAATTCTATCTTCTTCATAAAACGGATCCGCCCCTCAGGCAATCATATTTTTCGTTAAAAGGGCAAATATAAAAAACTAATCCCTTTAAAATAGATAATCCTCCTTTACTTCACCAGATCCGAAGGATAAATGAAAGGAACTATGCCAGCCCTTTAAGTTTTTTTACCTCCTGAATCAGCTTGGGCAAAACTTCAAACGCATCACCGACAATTCCATAATCTGCAGATTTAAAAAAAGGTGCCTCCGGATCCTTATTAATAACTACTATCACTTTGCTTCGATTCACACCGGCTAGGTGCTGAATAGCTCCTGAAATACCAACTGCAATATAAAGGTTTGGCGCGATGGCAATGCCTGTCTGTCCGACATGCTCATGATGCGGTCTCCAGCCCGCATCTGCTACCGGACGACTGCAGGCAGTTGCTGCATGAAGCAATTTTGCCAATTCTTCAATCGGCCCCCAGTTTTCAGGCCCTTTCATTCCTCTGCCGCCGCTGACCACAATTTCCGCCTCAGTCAGTGGAATCTCTCCCGATGCCTTAGATATCGATTTTATCGAGACAGCCGATGCATTCAATGTTATATTCTCCTGAATAATTTCCGCCGCACCCGTCCCGCTTGTTACCGGGAATACATTGGGGTTTAAGGAAATAATTTTAACGGGTGTTTTTATGGAAACTGTGCAAAAAGCTTTACCTGAGAAAACATTTTTCTTTACACTGAATCCATTTGATGTGTCAGGAAGTTCCGTAGCCCCGGTTACCAGGCCCGCTTTTAAACGGACGGACAAACCCGGCGCAATGGCTCTTCCGGTATTTGTATGGGAAAGAACAATTACAGAAGATCCGCTGGATTCTGCTATGGTTGAAATGATGCGGATATATTGCTCTGTATCCAACTGGTTAAGTGAATCATGATTTAACTGATGAATTTTTTGAATGCCATATTTTCCAAGGGATGATAGATCCTCCGTTAACATTCCCGAGTAAAACACCTTCAGCGGGCACAGCCATTTGTTTTCCAAGGGCCGCCCCATAACTTAAAGCTTCGAGTGATGTCTTTTTTATTTGTCCCTCAGAATGATCAATGAAAACGAGAACACTCATAACTGGAAAATTTGAAAAATTGAAAAGAGAATTTTTAAAACTTACAGAGAATCAGAAAAATTGAATATGGCTATTTTCAAATCTTTAGGTCTTCAAATTACTTTCGCTTCATCATGCAATAATCTGATCAACTCTTCAGCGTTGTCTGCCGGCACCAGTCTGACTCCTTTTTTTGCAGCAGGCAGTTCAAATGAAAGAATTTCAGTCAGCGAATCAGCTGCGACGGGATCCACAACTTTCAGGGGTTTACTCCGTGCACCCATAATTCCTTTCATATTGGGAATTCGTTGTTCTGCCATTCCCTTCTGGCATCCCACCACCAATGGAAGTTTCACTTCAACGGTTTCTTCACCGCCTTCTGTTTCACGTACCAAAGTGACGATATCTCCAGTCAGCTCCAACTTCGCTGCAAGGGATATAAACGGCAAATCCAATAAAGCCGCTATCATGCCTCCAACGGAAGCCCCGTTATAGTCAATCGTTTCCTTGCCAGTCAGAATAAGATCATAACCACCAGGTTTTGCAATCGACGCAATTTGGTTTGCAACATAAAAACTATCTCCGGGTTCTGTATTTATTCGAATAGCTTCATCGCCACCCAAGCGCCAACGCCTTTCGGATCACCACATCGCAGTCCGGTCCACCAACCATCACGAGGTGAAGTATTGCAGAAGGGTCTTTTTCTTTAATCTCAATGGCACGCACCAATGCATACCATTCATCATAAGGGTTCAGGATCCACTGAACTCCATCAGTGACAAATTTCCGGTTGTTATCCGTGAAGGCTATTTTTGCCGTCGTATCTGGTGTTTTGCTGATGCAGACTAAAATCTTCATGGTATACATTAAAATTAAAGTTGTTTATGCAACTAAACAAAGGTAAGTCTTGAGATGGCAAGTTTATGATAAAAAAAACGAAAAATTATCTACGCGATGGAGAAAATAGAAAAGCTGAAATCTTTCTTAATCGATTCTCCCGGGGATTCGTTTTTAAAACATGCCCTGGCCCTTGAATATATCAAACTGGGCGATGACGCTGAAGCCAGGAAATTATTTTTAGAAATACTTGAGCGCGATCCTTCATATATCGGATCATATTATCATCTGGCGCGTTTATTGGAACGGACAGGCGAAACAGAAAATGCAAAAAACTGGTATGAAAAAGGCATGATCGCTGCAAGACAGGCGGGCGACAGTCATGCATATAACGAATTACAGGCAGCATACGAAGATTTCATAGATTGATTATGGAAAATCTACTCGCTGAATTTCAGGCATCATTACAAAAGCTGGGCATTGCAAAAAACGACCGGCTGCTGTTGGCAGTCAGTGGAGGACTGGATTCTGTCGTATTGACTTCTTTATCGGCGATGGCAGGACTGGAATTTGCGATTGCGCATGTCAATTTCCAGTTAAGAGGAGCCGAAAGTGATAGGGACGAAACCTTCGTTCGTCAACTGGCTGACAAATATCAAAAGCCCTTTTTTGTTAAAAAGTTTGACACCCATGCATATGCTAAAAGTGAAAAGACCTCAATTCAGGTAATCGCCCGAAATCTCCGTTATGAATGGTTTAAAACGTTTATCGGAACCAGGGTTGACCAATACAAATTTCTATTAACGGGTCACCATCTGGACGATAATATCGAAACCATGCTCATGTATTTCTTCAGGGGCACAGGTATATCCGGGTTAACCGGAATGCCCGGAAAAAACGGGCACCTGATACGACCACTCTTAGAAATATCCCGGAAGCGGTTAGAAGATTATGCTTTGAAACAGAACCTGGAATGGGTTGAAGACAGTTCGAATACTTCCGACGATTATACCAGGAATTTTTTCCGCAATCAGATGATCCCGTCTGTAATGAGCATTTTTCCTGATCTTCAGCTCAATTTGAAAAATAATCTCAGCCGGTTTTCGGAAGCATATATTTTGTATGAACAGGCGATTGTATTGCATAAAAAAAGATTGCTAAAAAAAATCGGATCAGAAATACATATACCTATTCTGCTTTTAAAAAAAGCTGTTCCGCTGAAAACCATTCTTTTTGAAATTATGAAGGAATATCATTTCAGTCCTTCGCAAACGGATGAAATGATCCGTCTGATGGACAGTGCGAACGGGAAATATATCTCCAGTTCATCGCATCGGATTATTAAAAACAGGGGATGGCTGATTATTGCCCCTGTAAATGATGAATCCGCAACCCATATCGTCATTGACGGTGAGTGTGAAGTTGAGTATCCGGAGGGATGGATACGGATCAATACAAAGTTGATCTGAAGGGTCAGAACATTTTATATCACCACCCGGAACCGAGTATCTGGATGCGAAAAAAATCAGGTTTCCCATGCTACTAAGAAAATGGAAGGCCGGTGACTATTTCTATCCACTGGGAATGAAGAAAAAGAAAAAACTGGCGCGTTTCTTTATCGATCAGAAATTATCCAAAACAGCCAAGGAAAAAGTCTGGGTCCTGGTTATGGATAGCCAGATCATCTGGGTTGTTGGTCAACGGATAGACAATCGTTTTCGGATGGATGCTTCAACAAATAAAATATTAATGTTGCGTAATGAAGCATAATTCATTCATGCAATTATCCGGAAATAAAAGGATTAAAATCAGGGATGGATCAGTTTATTCCAAAATTCACCTGCCACATTCGGACTCACAGCAATCGTAAATAATATGCCAAACAATGCTCCATAGAAATGTGCATCGTGATTTACGTTGTCGCCACCTTTCCTGGACATGTAGGCTGAATAAACTAGAAACAACACTCCATAAACAATGGCAGGAACCGGAAAAACCAATACAACTATCCGTTGCCATGGATATAAAAGGATAAATGCAAACAAAACAGCCGATACGGCACCGGATGCTCCGAGGCTTCTGTAATTATAGTCGTTTCTGTGTTTCAGATATGTTGGAATATTGGAGACGATCAGGGCACCTATATATAATGCGAGATAATACCATTTTTGCAAACCGAGCTCTCCCTGGTAATGTGCTTCCATGAAAGTTCCGAAAAAATACAATGTCAGCATATTGAAAATAAGATGCATGTAGTCGGCATGAATCAGACCGCAGGTAATAAAGCGATAATACTGGTGTTTTTTACTGATGGCCGGGGGCCAGAATATCAATTCGTCGACTACCTTACCATTTCTGAATCCGGTTAAAGTAATTACGCAGGTAACAATAATAATGGTCAGTGTGATATCGAACATGAGCGGCTAAGGGGTTTAAAGATATACTTTAATTGCAGAATTCAAAACTGTTCAGTCATGATGGTATTTTTCATTGCGTCCGATGCTGCAGGCCCTGTAAATTTGTTCGGCTAATATGAGTCGCACGAGCTGATGGGGAAATGTAAGAGTGGAAAGCGACCAGATAAATTTTGATTTTTTTAATACTGTTTCATCCAAACCATATGCGCCTCCAATTAAAAAAATCAATCTCTTTACACTCTCATTGCCCCGATCCTGGATAAATCCGGCCAACTTTTTTGAATTAAATGATTTCCCTTTTTCATCCAGTGAAACCAGCCAGTCTTCCGGTTTGAGCGAACCCATGATGAGCAAAGATTCGTCATGTTTTAATTTATCATGAGAAAAAGCTCCGGAATTTTTTTTTAAGCTGAATAATCGCCATTCAAAAGGATAATAATTTTCAATCCTTTTTGTGAAATCTTTTATACCCTCATCCACATAGGATTCATGCGGTTTGCCGATCGCCCAACATTCAATCTTCATTTTATAAAATTAACCAGATATACACTCAAAAAGAGTCTGCTTCCCGGTAGGCCGCAATGAGAGCCTCTTCACCTTCTTTTCCAGGTATGGAATTTCCATGTTCCATACCGAGCATGCCTTTATATCCCTTATTAAATAAATGTTTGAATATGTTCTTATAATTGACTTCCCCGGTACCTGGTTCATTTCTGCCTGGATTATCCCCGATCTGGTAGTAAGAAATTTCTTCATATCCACGGTCAATTCCTTTGATCAGATCGCCCTCATTCCTCTGCATATGGTAAATATCAAATAATATTTTACACGAAGGACTATTCACCGCTTTACATATGGCATATGCCTGCGACGAATGACGTAAAAACAGGTCAGGCGTGTCACTCAGAGGTTCAAGAACCATCACGATCTGATGAGGTTCCAGGATTTCAGCGGCTGGTTTCAAAGCTTCAATAACATGTGTAGTTTGGTAATCGAAAGGTATTGTACGGTCATAATTCCCGGGAACGACCGTTATCAGTTTGCCTGTACATCTTTTCGAAACATCGATTGCCTCCCGGGTATATTTCAGAAATTTATCACGCCATTCTGCATTTCCTGAACAAAGTGAAGTGCTGACCGGCCAATGATCAAACGCCTGAACAAAAACACCCATCGACATATTCAATTTAGACAGCAGGTTCCCAATTTTTTCCTGGTCCGCAGGCAACCGGTCCATCATCCCATTGTCTTCAATAGCCCGAAAACCATGGTCATATCCAAAACGTATCTGGTCAGTGAAATCCTTACCCGCGCTGTTTTTAAACATGCCATCATGGAAAGCATAATTCAGTTTGAAAGGTTTGTCAGATTGTGTTTTTTTATTAGCTGCTTCAGTAAGCAATGTTGCCGGCAGAAACATGGCGCTTCCTGCCACTATGCTCTCCTGAATAAAATTTCTTCTTCTCATATGTCAGTATTCATGATCATTTTTAAAAACGTGAATATCCTGGCCTTACGCTTTCTGCTTTGAGCATTAAGCTTTAAACCTGTATCCCCTTAGAAAATCGGCAACGCCCATTTTTTTCTTCCCCTCAAGCTGCATTTCTTCTATATAAATATACCCGTCGGAGGCTGAAAAGCGGAGCCAGGTTTTGCCATCCGTTTCCATTTTACCCGTTTTACCAGCCTTACTATTTATTTCCCTTCGTGAACGGAAAATCTTGCATATTTTAGAGTCTAAGAGTGTGTAAGCGCAGGGAAATGGAGATAATCCCCTGATCTGATTATAAATTTTTTCTGTTGGATCTTCCCATCTGATCTCACAATCAGATGCAAAAATTTTAGGTGCCATTTTTAAAGCCTTCGGATCAACTACGTCTTGTGGTTTTTCCTGCAACGTCCCGTCCATCATACCACGAACGGTCTTTATAACAAGTCCGGCACCGATTTCTTTCATCCGGTCATGCAATTCCCCGGCTGTTTCATCTGGTCCAATGGAAATTTCTTCCATCAGTAAAATATTTCCTGTGTCAATTTCCTGTTGGAGTTTAAATGTGGTAACGCCGGTTTTTAATTCACCATTCATGATTGCCCGATTTATGGGTGCTGCACCGCGATATTGGGGAAGTAGAGATCCATGCAGGTTAATCGTTCCCAGCGGAGGCATCGACCAAACTATTTCCGGCAACATGCGAAAAGCCACGACAATCTGGACATCCGGCTGAAATGATTTTAATTGTTCATGAAATGCAGGATCTTTTAGCTTGACAGGCTGCAAAACGGGTATGTTTTTTTGAATAGCATATCGTTTGACAGCAGATTCAGATAATTTCAGGCCCCTTCCTGCCGGCTTATCAGGAGCAGTTACCACCGCCGCAATGCGAAAACCATTTTCTAAAAGGGCTTGTAAAGTCGCAACCGCGAACTCCGGCGTACCCATAAATATGATGCTGGGATTTGAATTCATTCTTTCGAGCTTAACGCGAAACGCTTAACGCTTAACGCTTAATAATTAATACTTTAAGACTGGATCTCATATTGATATATTCAGGTACAAATTAACATCTATTCATTAATAAAAGTAGGTCTCGGGAAATTGCATTTATCCAAGAGTATTTAACTTTGTCACAAATAGCGTTAAGCGTTACGCGTTCCGCGTTAAGCTTAAAAGTTTTCTTTACCTCAAAAATTAAATTATGGCCGTTCAATCCGGTGACACCATTAAAATTCATTACCACGGCAGATTATCTGATGGTACTACGTTTGATTCCTCTGCTGGCCGGACTCCTTTGGAGTTTACTGTGGGCAGCGGCTCAGTAATAAAAGGCTTTGACGACGGTGTTCAGGGCATGACAGTGGGAGAGAAAAAAACGATTGAAATTCCGTTTCTCCAGGCTTATGGTCCTGAAGATCCTTCCATGATTATTGAATTTCCGGTCGACAGGCTTCCGGAAGATCTGAAACCTGAAATAGGAATGCAGCTCAATATGAACAACGCTGAGGGACAACAATTTGCTGTCACCATCACGGATATTACGGACGAAAATATAGTACTCAATGCCAACCATCCGCTGGCTGGCAAGGATCTTATATTCGACCTGGAGCTGGTTGAAATCGTGGATTAAATTTTCTCTGAAGAAACAAATACAGTGCAATCAGGCTCAGGAGGGCGACGGCCGTCAGGATCACAGATCCCTCCAGCCCGTTTGCTCCGCCGGTGATATTTATGTCACCGTTTAATTCCGGCTGCAGAAAAGTTTGAAAAGACTCATCCCCCGAATATCCAAAGGCAGGTCCTTCCATAAATTTCCATGCGAAATGAAAACAGAAAGAGAACCAAAGATTGCGCGAATACATATAATTCAGACCCAATATAAGGCCCATCAGGAGCGAATTGGTCAGGGTAAAAAACCCGATAGAAGACTGCCCGGTCCAGTGAAAAATCATAAATAAAAATGAAGAGATTACTAACGCCAGCCACCCGGGAAAGGAATCCAGCAGGTTATTCAGTATATAGCCCCGGAATATCAATTCTTCATAAAAGGAAATGATGACCACGCTGCCGAAAGACAGAAAAAGAGCCCTGGAATCGAAAATAATATCCATCCATTTTAAATGGCCGGTTACTTTCAAAAGCAGACTGCTGGCGCAGATAATAAAAGTCGCAAGCATGCCGCCTGCAATCGCTTCCCCTCCATGTCCGCTAAAATCCAAACCGAGGGAAATAAATGATTTGCGATCAACCCAACGTCGAAATACAAATGTGAGTAGCAGGCTGATAGCGAAAATAATCGCCGTCGTTACTAAGAGATTGTTGCCCTTCATCAGGTTTTCTAACCCGGTTGTATCCGGGCTTCCCTTGTGCATTGCAAACAGATAAACACCTAAACTAATGCCCGCCAATAAACCGAATGCTATGAGAAATAATAATGCACGCAGCCAGCCCTGTGATATCAGGGGTTTAAAGGAACCGGATTTATCCATGGAATAAAATTATGACCGAAAGATGATATTTTTATCCTTCATTTGACTATTAATTTTTCTTTATGCTAAATGGCTATTCTTCTTCGCTGACCGATCGATTTTTCAGATATGCCCAAATCGATACCCAAAGTAATCCGGATTCAAACACACAACCTTCAACAGCAAAACAGCTGGATCTTAGTCATCTTCTGGTAGAAGAATTGAAGGCAATGGGATTGACAGAAACGGAGCTCGATGAAAACGGTTATGTATATGCGAGCATCCCGTCCAACAGTGAAAAAAAGGTTCCTGTGATTTGTTTTTGTGCGCATGTGGACACATCCCCGGATTGCAAAGCGAGTGAAGTAAAACCGCTGTTGCATAAAAACTATTCAGGCGAAGACATCATGCTGCCCGATGATCCTGATCAAATTATCAGTACTGGCGAACATCCTTATTTACTCGAAAAAATCGGACAGGATATTATTACAGCTTCAGGGAAAACCCTGTTGGGTGCAGATGATAAGGCCGGAGTGGCCATTATTATGGAACTGGCTTATTGGTTCATGCAAAACCCGGAAATAAAACATGGAAAGATTCGGGTTCTGTTTACTCCGGACGAAGAAATCGGCAGGGGCGTGAATAAACTGGACATGAAAAAACTGGGCGCTGATTTTGGGTATACACTCGACGGTCCTGAATTGGGTTCTTTTGAGGAAGAGACTTTTTCGGCAGACGGAATGCATTTCATTTTTTATGGCGTATCGGCACATCCCGGTCATGCCAAGGACAAACTCGTAAATGCAATAAAAATCGCTTCTGCTTTTATTGATGAACTCCCAACGGATGAATTCTCACCGGAAACAACGGAAGGCCGCTATGGTTTCGTGCATCCGGTGCGTATGGAGGGCAATGCTGAAAAAATGCGCGTGGATTTTATCGTACGCGATTTCAATACGGCCAAACTACATGCATATGAAGAATATTTGAAGGATAAAGCGGAATATGTGATGGAAAAATTTCCTGGCGGAAGATTTGAGTTCGGAATAAAGGAACAATACCGGAATATGAAAGAAATACTTGTGAATCATCCGGAGGTTTCAGAATATGCACGTGAAGCGATTAAACGGGCAGGCATAGAAATAAGGGAATCTGCAGCACGTGGAGGAACCGACGGTTCCAGATTATCTTTTATGGGATTGCCATGCCCCAATATTTTCACAGGCGAAATGGCATTCCACAGCAAACATGAATATGTATGCGTTCAGGACATGGAAAAAAGCCTGGAGACAATTATCCACCTGTCCAGGATTTGGGAAGAGAAAATCCTAGACCGGTTGCCTTTTTTTTAGAATCGTCTGAATGATCTGACGGGCATGCTCGCGGGAATTTTCTATAAACCAAATATGTGTATCCATCCCGCCGCAAACCACACCGGCCAGGAAAATATTCCTGCGGTTTGATTCCATGGACTCTTTATTGTAGCTGGGATACCTTTTCTCGTCTGCCGACAATTCAATGCCCAGCTTTTCCAAAAAAGCAAAATCCGGCTGATACCCCGTCATCAGTAAAACATAATCATTCGGTATTGTTATTTTCCCCTCAGGCGTTTGAATGTCCACTTCTTTTTCCCGAATGGCAATTAAATCGGAATTAAAGTAAGCTTTGATGGAGCCTTCTTCAATACGGTTCACGATATCAGGTCTGACCCAGTACTTCACACGTTTTCCGATCTCAGGACCTTTTATAACCATCGTTACTTCAGCACCTTTCCGAAAGCTTTCCAATGATGCATCAACGGCTGAATTATTGGCGCCCACCACCAGCAGTTTTTGCATGGCATAAAAATGAGGCTCTTTGTAGTAATGCCTTACTTTCGATAAATCTTCACCCGGAATATGCAGGAGATTGGGTATATCATAAAATCCGGTTGCAATTATGAGATTCCTTGCAACATATTCCGCTATTGAGCTTTTCACTTTATAATTTTCACCTTGCTGCAGGACTTCGGTAACAGTTTCGTGTAAGTGAATATTCAATTTTTGCGAAACTGCAATACGCCGGTAGTATTCCAGCGCTTCCGGTCGTGTTGGCTTGATGTTATTGCTTACAAAAGGTATATCTCCGATTTCAATTCTTTCGGAAGTGGAAAAAAAAGTCATGTTGGAAGGGTAGTGGTACAAAGAATTTACGAGTACCCCTTTTTCAAGTATGAGATAACTCAACCCTGCCCTCTTGGCTTCCAGCCCGCAGGCCAGTCCAATGGGTCCTCCGCCAACGATGAGAACATCCAGTATTTCATGCATGGTTTCAAAGATAATTCATAAATGTCCGAAGCCGGAATTCGGGTTCCAATCTTCAAAATATAGTACATTCACCGCGGCTAATATCATAAAGAGGGTCTAACAATTAATTGAAATATGGAAATTCTCGTTCAGTTCTGGTGGGTTCTTCCCATTCTGATTATTTTTTTCAGCGGATTGGTAACAGTCAGTCAGGGCTATATAGACGTTGTTACCATGTTCGGTAAATACCGGAGAATATTACAACCCGGACTTAATTTTAAAATTCCTTTACTGGAGCAGATTCAGAAACGAATCAGTATACAGAACCGTTCTGTGGAACTGGAATTCCAGGCGGTCACAACGGACCAGGCGAATGTATATTTTAAGAGTATGCTGTTATACGCTGTACAAAACTCAGATGAGGAAACGATCAAAAAAGTTGCATTTAAATTCATTGCCGAAAGAGACCTGATGCAAGCGCTGACGAGAACCATCGAGGGCAGTATCCGCGCATTTGTTGCTACAAAAAAACAGGCTGAGATCCTGGGTCTTCGCAGGGATATTGTTGAATACGTGAAGGATCAGATAGACCATTCGCTCGAAGAATGGGGTTATCATCTTCTCGATTTGCAAATTAACGATATCACTTTCGACCAGGCGATCATTGACTCCATGAGCAGGGTGGTGGCCAGCAATAACCTGAAAGCAGCAGCTGAGAATGAAGGACAGGCACTGCTGATCACAAAGACAAAAGCAGCAGAAGCTGAAGGAAACGCCATAAAAATTTCGGCCGAAGCGGAAAAAGAAGCCGCCCGTCTTCGCGGGCAGGGGGTGGCGTTGTTCCGGGAAGAAGTAGCCAGGGGTATGACGGAAGCAGCTGAACAAATGAAACGTGCAAATCTGGATACGAACGTGATCCTTTTCAGCATGTGGACAGAAGCCATTAAAAACTTTGCAGAATTCGGTAAGGGAAATGTGATTTTCCTCGATGGCAGCAGCGATGGTATGAACAAAACGATGATGCAGATCCAGGCAATGATGATGAAGAAGGAAAACGTCAGTTAATTGTCAATGGTTAATTGTTAATTGTTAATGAAAAAGAAAACAACATTAACAATTGACAATTAACAATTAACAATTGTATAGTTATTTTTACCTCAATTAAACAACCGGTACGAATGCATTTATTCTTTCTGCAGATCATCATCGATTCTTCGAAATTAAAAGACAGTCTGGCCCGGGCAGGTATTATCCCGCCTCCCGGAAAACAAAATCTTTGGGATATTCTGGAAAGGGGCGGTCCGCTGATGATACCACTTGCGATCCTTTTGGTAATTGCAATATTTGTTTTTATTGAACGTGTGATGGCTATCAACAAAGCTTCCAGAACGGATGAAAACTTTATGAATATCATCCGGGATCATATTGTAAACAATAATGTCATGGCGGCCCGAAGCCTGGCAAAGAATACTAACAACTCGATAGCCCGCATGATTGATAAGGGTATTCAGCGGATCGGGAAACCCATTGATGCCATAGAGAAAAGCATGGAAAATGTGGGCAGGCTTGAACTGTATAAAATGGAAAAAAATGTCTCTATTTTATCCGTCATCGGTTATATAGCCCCGCTTTTCGGATTCCTGGGAACCATCATCGGTATGTTTCAGCTTTTTTATAATATCGCATCAACCGGAGAATATAGTATTTCAAATATTGCAGGCGGTATTTACGTAAAGATGATTTCATCGGCCGGTGGCTTAATTATCGGGATCATCGCCTATATTATGTACCGTTACCTGAATTCACAAATTGATAAGACAACCAATAAAATGGAAGTGGCAAGTGCTGAATTTATTGACATACTACAAGAACCAACACGTTAAGTTAATAGTATGAGAGTATGGGAGTATGAGAGTACTCCCATACTCCCATACTCCCATACTCTCATACTAAAACCAGTTTTTTTGAATTTACGTAACAAACATAGAGATGAAGGCGAGGTACATACAGGTCCTCTGAATGACATCCTATTCATTTTGCTTCTTTTCTTTTTGATCGTTTCTACACTGGCCAATCCCAACGTGATCAAACTTTCACAGCCAAAATCAAAAAGTGACACCAAATCAAAGCAGACTGTTGTAGTATCCATTGACGCAAACCAGCAATATTTTGTAGGTACTACGAAAGTGAATATTGCTGATCTCAAAGCCCATTTGCAACCCTTTCTTGCCAAGGAAACGGATCAGCCCTCCATCGTTATCAATGCTGATAAAACGGTGCCCATCGATGACGTGGTAGCCGTCATGCGCATTGCCCGTGAACTGGGCGCCAGAACCGTACTGGCTGTGGATAAGAAAGGTGTACAATAAGATGAAGGTATTTTCTAAAAATAGATATGTACACGGGCCGCAATTAATGAAACGGGGCCACGATCATGATTATACGCGGGGTTAGAAACAAATTGGTAATCGATGGTCGTAAAAAGATTTTCGAACAATTTTACCTCATAAAATAATTCTAAAATATTTTCCCTTTTATAATTCGGGAGCTTACCATCACCAATCATAAACCCGTAACCACCTATATTCAGAAAATCGCGGTGATCGGAAGAAATTCCGTTGCTTACAAAGGCAAATCCGATGTTATCGGTGGATCTTTTCCTGCCGATACCATAATACCGTAATCCCAAACTGATGCTATTATCAATTTCCGCAAACGCCCAGGAAGCTGTTTTGCCATCATTCCATCCAAATCGGAAAAAACTATTCAGACGATTCGAGAGGGATTGATTCAAATTGATTCCAATTCCATATTTCTTTCCGCCATATGCCGTGCCGTATATCACATTCAGGGAAGTATCTGTGCCATTTTTATATTCATTGATAACTGTTTGATATGCGGGAGCCTTTGATGTATTGTAATATAAGAGCAGTCTGACAGTTCCGGGGAGTTTGTGCACTGTATAATCCTTTTGAATTTCAAATGTCTCACTATTTGACTTCGCCCAATTGAAATTCAGGTAGGGGCCATTTGCATAGGTCGGTTCAAGGGCAGTACCTGCACGGAGGACCCAGCCTGGCGTGTAATATTCCAAAACGAGGGCCCCGGTGTATCCGCGCGTGTTTGCCGGATAATCATAGGCCCCATTATTCATCAAAGACCAGTTCATAAAGTCTGTGCGCGGGTCGTGGCTCACAGCATTCTGATCAAAGAAGTCTGCTATTCCAACTTTGCCAAAATTGATGGTTAATCGTTTGGTGGAAACTCTCTCTTTGACTTGATTTATTGCGTCATCCAACGTGTCAAAATGCTCTTTGTCCAAATTAATTTGCTGTCGTAAAAAAATGCGGGCGACATATACAACCGTCTGGTCCGCTCCAATTCGAAAGGTTTCCCCGTTAGGAAAACCTGCAATGCCCAGTGTACTGCTCAGCCCTTGTCCGCCCGCCATTTCCGGATTAAAATAGATGGATGCTCCGGGCCAAAGTTTTCTTCCCAAAAAAGCTGTGGTCGTCACCGAAAAAGCACGTGCCGCCTGCGGCAGAAAACTATTCTGGCCCAGGTAAGGGGAATGAAAAGGTGGATTATACTGGATGATACCAGTGAACTGAAAGTGAAAATTCCATGCAGAATCGCTCAGCAAAGCGTCCTGAGCACTTATCTTATTATCAATAGAAATTAAAAAGACGGAAAGAGTTAAAAAGCGAAAAATAGTCTTCATTATATTTTCAGATGCGCAAAAATAATAGATTGTATGGTTGTTTTACATATTCAGATCCTTTCGGCCTTTATCATTCGGTTATTTCCTGAAAAATCTTTTCTCAATTCCAGTGAAAATCCATTTTTTTCATACCAATCCATGATATCCTTCGCGTAATCATGATGTATTTCTAAAAACAGTGTACCCCCGGGCATTAATTTTTGCAAGGCCAGATGTCCAATCAGCTTATAAAATATAATGGGATTATCGTCCGGTACAAAAAGTGCCAGACCGGGTTCGAAATCTCTTACATGTTTTTCCAGTATTTGTTTTTGCTTTTCCGGAATATAAGGTGGGTTACTAATGATAAGATGCATCGCAGGGATTTTTTCCCATTGATTTTGATCACGGATATCACATGGAAAGAAATGAATGTGTACATCCTGTTTATCGGCATTTTTTTTTGCAATTTCCAATGCTGCTTCGCTGATATCGAATCCAAGCACATTAAAATCCTCTCTCTTTTTTTTAATATATACCGGTATGCATCCGCTACCTGTGCCGATATCTATAACTATTGTTCCCGGACCTCTTAATGAATTGTCTTTTAGCAACCAGTCAACCAATTCTTCGGTTTCCGGACGGGGAATCAAAACATTTTCATCTACATAAAAAGGCATGGGGCCAAACCAGGCTTCATTCAACACATATTGAACCGGTCTGTGATTTACCAATTCCTGTGTATAAGAGCGGAACAACAGTTCCTGCTTTGTTGACAACAGATCTTTCTTTTGTAAAAGGCGAAGGCTTTTGGGCATACCCGTAAGATGTTCCAGTACCATTGAACTTATGGATGCCGCCTCCCGCTCATCGTAAAGATCCGAAAGGCTCGAAAGGAGTAATCTGTTAGCAACTTCAATTGTCATGGAACAAACTTACAATGAATTAAATTGCAGTCTATGTCTTCACTCTCACAAGAAACGCATGAATCAGGCCGAATTCCCGAAGACGATATTTTTATGGAAAGATGCCTGAAACTGGCCGAATTGGGTGCAGGTTATACAAGCCCCAATCCACTGGTAGGGGCTGTGCTGGTCCATGAAGGAAGAATAATAGGCGAAGGATATCATAAACAATATGGAGGGCCGCATGCGGAAGTCAACTGTATAGGGTCAGTAAGAGTTGCTGAGCGTTCGCTGATTCCAAAATCCAGTTTATACGTTTCTCTGGAACCCTGTGTTCATCATGGCAAGACTCCCCCATGTACGGATCTGATCCTCGCCGAAAAAATACCCCGGGTAGTGGTTGGCTGTCGTGACCCTTTCAGCGAAGTGAATGGAAAAGGTATAGAAAAACTTTTGGCTCATGGCGTGCAGGTGGACTATCCGGTTTTAAATAAAGAATCCATAGAATTAAACAGGCGATTTATCACATTCCATCAGCAAAAACGACCATATATTATTTTGAAATGGGCCCAATCGGCGAATCATAAAATGTCCGGAATGCAGGGCAAACGGGAAATGATTTCGAATGGGTATTCGAATCGACTTGTTCATAAATGGAGGAGTGAAGAGGCGGGCATATTGATTGGAACGAATACTGCCCTGTTGGATAATCCCGAATTAACGGTCCGTTTATGGGATGGAAAAAATCCAATTCGTATGGTAATCGATCTCAGTCTTCGGCTGCCGGATTCACTCAAATTATTTGACGGGAGCGGTCAAACGATTGTGCTGAATAATTCGACCGATTTAAAGGCGGGAAATTTATTATTTAAAAAACTACTTCCCGGAAAATCCGAAACATCTTCCATTTTATCTGCTATACATTCATTAAATATCCTGAGTGTTATCGTAGAAGGTGGCCCGAAATTATTGCAGTCCTTTATAGATGATGAGAATTGGGATGAAATACGTACGATTACGAATAACGAGTTAATGATTCCCGGGGGCATTCCGGCACCAGATATTCAAAATTTGAAATTTTTGAAATCCGAGAATTATGGTGCGGATACGATCTCTTACTATAGAAAAGTATGGGAGTATGGGAGTATGGGAGTATGAGAGTAGTATGTATTATCTGAATTTGGCACTGACCACTAACTCTTTGGATCCGTTTTTATAGTCGTAAAATCCTTCTCCTGATTTAATTCCCAGTTTTCCCGATGCCACCATATTGACCAGCAGGCCGGCAGGGGCGTATTTGGGGTTTCCAAATCCTTCATACAGGACTTTTAAAATGGCCATACAAACATCGAGGCCTATAAAATCAGCCAATTGTAAAGGTCCCATAGGATGGGCCATGCCCATTTTCATGATGGTATCGATGGATTCAACAGAAGCAACGCCTTCCTGTAAACTGATGATTGCCTCATTAATCATCGGCATTAAAATGCGATTAGCGATAAATCCGGGATAGTCATTCACTACACAGGGCGTTTTACCCAATTGTCCGGTTAACTTTATAATTTTATCAGTCACTTCGGGCATTGTGGCGAATCCATTAATCACTTCAACCAACTTCATCAACGGTACGGGATTCATAAAATGCATGCCGATAACCTGACCCGGACGCTTAGTTACTGATGCAATTTTTGTAATAGATATAGAAGATGTATTACTGGCCAATATAGCTCCGGGTGCCGCCGCTTCATCCAGCTCGCGGAAAATCTGCAATTTGACAGACTCGTTTTCCGTAGCTGCCTCAATAATAATATCTGCTTCCTGCACACCTTCCTTCAGCTTCAAAACCGGATGAATGCGAAGTAATGCACTGCCTTTCTCTTCATCAGATAATAAGCCTTTCTGTACCTGCCTGTCCATATTCTTTGAAATCACGGACATCGCTTTCTCTAATTGTTTTTCATTCAGGTCAATCAATTGAACAGAAAATCCATGCTGGGCAAATACATGTGCGATGCCATTCCCCATTGTACCGGCACCAATGACAGAAATATTATACATTGGTTAATATTTTCAGGCAAGGATACGAAGCTTCCGTCAGGTTTTTACCCTTATCTTGCAGCTCCTATGTATCCGAATTTATATTACGCGGTCAAGGATCTGTTTGGCCTGGATTTGAAGTTCCTTCATTTTATAAACTCCTTCGGGTTTTTTGTGGCCCTCGCCTTTATCGGAGCAGCCATGGTATTTACCCTTGAGTTGAAAAGAAAAGAAAGACAGGGATTCCTGGAAGCTGAAGAAGAAACCATCGTAGTTGGTAAAATTGCCAGTCCGGGCGAACTCTTTACCAATTTCATACTGGGTTTTCTGATTGGATACAAGATCATCGGCCTGTTTACGTCGAATTCACCATTGACCCAAAATCCGGCTGATTTTATATTCTCTTCTGCAGGAAATGGTTGGGCCGGCCTTGCCCTGGGATTGCTTTTTGCCGGGTTAAAATGGTGGGAAAAAAATAAACAAAAATTACAAACTCCTGAAGAGAGAAAAATTCGAATCTGGCCCCATGACCGGGTAGGGGATATTGTTATTTTTGCAGCCATCTTTGGCTTTTTGGGAGCTAAAATTTTTAACAGCCTGGAAACCTGGGATGAATTCATAAAGAACCCGGTTGAGTCCCTGCTTTCCTTTAGCGGTCTTACATTTTACGGTGGCTTAATCATCGCTGCATTGTCCATTTGGTATTATGCACGAAAACATAAAATTGGTTTCTGGTATCTGAATGATGCAGCTGCACCTGCGTTAATGCTGGCTTACGGGGTGGGAAGAATTGGCTGCCAGGTCTCGGGAGATGGCGACTGGGGAATACCAAACAGCGCATATGCTGTAGGACCTGATCTGAAATCGATCCCCTCCACAATACAGAATTTTCAAATCCAGGTTGATAAAAACACTGATTATTTTATGAGTGAATTTCATTCACTCAATGTACCCCACCTGACAGTGAAGGGACCATCCTTTCTTCCAAACTGGCTATTCGGCTATCCTTATCCCCACAATGTGATTGGGGCAGGCATCAAGATCCCGGGTTGTAGCGGACCCTATTGCAGTTATCTCCCGATTCCTGTTTTCCCAACGCCTTTTTATGAAACCGTCATATGCCTGGGGTTGTTTTTCCTGCTATGGTCAGTTCGCAAAAAATTTAAGGTGCCCGGAACCATGTTTGCATTCTACCTCATCATCAATGGAATTGAGCGATTTTTTATCGAAAAAATCCGTGTTAATTCCCGGTATTCAATCTTTGGTTTTCATCCAACCCAGGCCGAAATCATTTCCACACTGTTGGTAATTGGCGGCTTCCTGCTATATTATTTCCTCAAAAAGCAAAACAGGAATGGTCAGATAAGCCCTACGCCAATCACGTAACATTTTTATTTGTTTGACCACACAATCTGCTGACTTACAATTAAGTATTCGATTTACTCGAGCTTTTATCCAGCAATCCTTCATGCCGCTAATCCGATAAAAACCGCTTTTATCCCAATTCACTCCTGAACCGCAACTTTTTTTTGCGGCTTGCGTCCAATGCCTGACAAGGGATATCCCGGTCATCAATAAAATCAGCCTTCCAACACAATGCATTGTTCTATGTTATGCTTAGTACCAATCTTTGTCCTGTAACTACCAAACAATAGTACCAAGCTAAACTAATTATTATGAAGACAATCATAACCATATTAATGCTAAGCATTTCCGGATATCTGGGTGCACAAACAAAGGTTCAGGGAATCGTTCGGGAAGCAAACAATGGGCCTCTTGAATCAGTAAGCATTTCACTGTTTAAAGGAATAGATACAACCGTGTCTAAAACAACTGTTACAAGCAAGGAAGGCAGGTTTATATTTACAGACATTCCAGCCGGGAACTATCATATCAGGATTTCAGCTGTAGGATATGAAACTGTCAATGGAGCTAACTTCAACATTTCCGCAGGAAATAAATCCTTAGAACTTCCCGCTTTTGATCTTAAAAGGAAAAACAACGAATTGCAATCTGTCGTGGTCGTTTCCAAAAAACCCTTTATTGAGCAAAAAAACGATCGCATCCTGGTAAATGTAGATGCGTCGCCGGCGAATGCGGGAACCTCGGTAATGGATGTATTGGAAAAATCCCCTGGTGTATCGGTTGACAAAGATGGTAATATCAGTCTCAAGGGGAAACAGGGTGTAACGATAATGATTGATAACAGACCAACGTATATGTCGGGCACCCAACTGGCGACATATCTGAGGAGTCTGCCCTCATCAGCGATTGATCAGCTGGAAATCATGAGCAATCCGTCTGCTAAATATGATGCGGCAGGAAATTCGGGTATTATCAATCTCAAAACAAAGAAAAACAAAGCCAGGGGTTTTAACGGATCTGCCACACTTACATATACGCAGGGTGAGTATGCAAAACCGGGTGGAAGCCTCAACCTGAATGACCGCGAAGCAAAATTTAATTTTTTCCTGAATGGCGGTTATACCTATTGGCAGGGATTCCAGAATCTGGATATCAACAGAAATTATCTGGATCCCGGAACCGATAATATCAATTCCATTTTTACACAGAATACGCATATGAAATTTCTGTCTCCCGAAATAAATTTAAAACTGGGAGCAGATTATTTTCTTGATAGTAAAACAACTTTAGGCATTGTCCTCAGCGGTTATCAGAATAATGAAACAGATAATTCAATCAGTAATATTACTTTGAAGAATGCGAATGATGTAACGGATTCATTGGTTCAGTCGATCGGAAATATTCACGGTAAATGGACCAACGGCACGGTGAACCTGAATTTCAGGAGGCAGTTTGATTCCAGCGGTCGCGAATTGACGGCGGATGCTGATTATATTTATTATAAATCTTCCAGCGATCAGCTTTTTCAGAATTATACCTATGATCCGAACATGAAACCCCTGTCTTCAAATACGCTGAGCGGAGATCTTCCTTCTACCATTAAAATATATAGTTTCAAAACCGATTATACCCATCCGTTTCAGAACGATTTCAAACTGGAAGCCGGACTGAAAACCAGTTTTGTTGCAACGGACAATAAAGCGAATTATTATGATGTGAGTGGAAACGAATATATTCCTGATACTACCAAGACCAATTATTTTGTTTATCATGAAAATATAAATGCCGTCTATTTCAATCTGACAAAAAAATATAAAAAATGGAATTTCCAGGCCGGGGTTCGTGTTGAAAACACTAATTATGATGGACATCAATACGGAAATATTTATACAGTGGACAATAATGATTCTTCTTTCAAAAAATCATACGTCAATGCATTTCCTACTGCTTACATCTCTTATGAACTCAATGATAAGAACACATTCAATGTGAATTTCGGACGACGTATAGACCGTCCGGATTATGGAGACCTGAACCCATTTTTATTTTTTCTGGACGAATATACTTATCAGGCTGGCAATCCATACCTGCAGCCTCAGATCAGTACCAATATTGAAGTATCACATACATATCACAATATGCTGACCACTACATTGAACTACAGCAATACACAAAATTACTTTGCTGAAACATTTCAACAGGAAGGACATGCAACTATCGTACGCAAGGGTAATATCGGAAGAAGAGAAAATGCGGGAATTGCTGTCAGCCTGAATATGCCAGTTACAAAATGGTGGAATACGACAATCTATGTAAATGTCAATTATAATCAATACACCGGGGAACTATATAGTGAGGCCCTGGATGTACATGCTATTCAGGGAATGGCCAATATGACCAATATGTTCAAATTCAAACATGGATGGAGCGCAGAATTATCCGGATGGTACAGGACCAGTGGCATTGAAGGACAGATTTATGTTCAACCCATGGGCCAGACTTCGACAGCTATAGCCAAACAAATCATGAAGGAAAAAGGAACTCTTAAACTGGGATTGCGGGATATTTTTTATACCCAGCAGGTGAAAGGGTCCATCGATTTTCAACAAACTGAGGCAACTTTTCATAATACAAGGGACAGTCGCCAGCTGAGTCTGACGTTTACATACCGATTTGGAAAAGCGATCAAGGGAGCCCAAAATAATCATCATTCGGGTGGGGCAGACGATGAATCCAGCAGGTTAAAGAAAGGCGGAAATAATTAGATGACGCGTGTTTTAGATAATAAAGTCCTGCTCAGCACCTGAGCAGGCTTTTTATTTTTACTTTTACATTTACAATCTCTGATTATGCCTTCATTCGATATCGTAAGTAAAATAGATGCGCAAACGCTGGATAACGCCGTGAACGTTACCAAGAAAGAAATCCAAAATCGATTTGATTTTAAGGATTCTCCTGTTTCCATCGAATTGAATAAAAAGGAAATGAAAATCGATCTGGAAGCGGCCAGTGATATGAAAATCAAACAGATTACCGATGTGCTCATCAGCCGTTCTATTAAGCAGGGCATAGATCCGCTGGCTTATGATATGTCCAAGGAACCTTACCCCAGCGGAAAAGTCACTAAATTGGAAGTACCCGTCAGAAATGGTCTTAAACAGGAGGACGCCAAAAAAATAGTCAAACTGATCAAAGATTCCGGAATGAAGGTACAGGCAGCTATTATGGATGATCTGGTGCGCGTAACTGGTAAGAAATTAGATGATTTACAGTCAGTTATGCAGCTTTGCCGAACTTCTAACTTAGGTGTCCCCCTGCAGTTTGATAATATGCGATCATAAGATTAAAGCGCAAGGCTCAAAGCACAAAGCCGGGTAATTTGCCTGTTTACATTCGTATTAAAGCCTTGTTCAAATACTAAGTGATCAGGAAAATCCGGGAGGTTCCTTGGAGGCTTCTGGGAGGTTCCTGGGACCCCCCGCCCATGAACGTCCTTTCTTTCTCCGGGAATTTCGCAATTATTTAAGGTAGATTCTTTGCTCAAGGCCGTCGTAATCCAGAATGAGAAACCAGAGATTAGCAGCTAACGATCCATAAACTTTGGTTCTGAATGCCAAAATGCTTAATTTTGCGCTCCCTTTCGTGCCGGGAATTGAAATTTAAGAGCACGGTCAAAAAAATAGTTATGAAAAAGAATCTGCATCCTGATAATTATCGGCTGGTCGTTTTTCGCGATATGAGTAACGGCACGAGTTTTATCACACGGTCGTCCGCGAATTCCCGCGAAACAATCAAATGGGAAGATGGTAACGAATACCCGTTAATCAAACTGGAAATTTCAAATACCTCACATCCTTTTTTTACAGGCAAAAATATGCTGGTCGATACTGCCGGACGTATTGATAAATTTAAAAAACGCTACGAGAAAAAATCGTAATGATTATAATTCTGCAAAGAATCCTCCCGCCAAAAGCGTGGAGGATTTTTTTTTGAAAAACGGATTAAAGCCTAGTTTTAATCAATGAATGCCCCTTCACTGGTTAGCGGTTCTTTCGTGGATGACTTTTTTCCCTTTTCATTGACCAGGTCTTTGGCAGATTTCCGGTGTGGTATTCTAACCATTCGGGAAAAGTGGTATTACCATCTGAAAGACAATCTTTCCTTTCCGGCGGGAATTTATATACCTGCTAATATTATTCCAAACCAGGAACTGGTTCAATCCATAGGTGATCTCAAGGCAGGATTTGCTTTGGGAAAAACAGCTATGCTTTTGCAGCTTCCGGATATTCTTCATTATAATTTATCAGAAATAAAAAAAGACTTTGATCTCATTACAAAGGGGCGACTTACCGCTGCGATTTCCTCCACTAACAAACTGACGGGCTCCGCGATTTTTCTTGAACCGGGGGCGGTTGTTGAACACAGTTATCTGAATGCAAGTGAAGGCCCTATTTACATTGGCAAAGATGCTTTGGTAATGGAAGGCTCCATGATCAGGGGACCTTTTGCTCTCGGAGAAAAGTCGGTTGTTAAAATGGGTGCTAAAATTTATGGAGCTACATCCATCGGCCCGGCTTGCGTAATTGGAGGAGAAATTAAAAATTCGATCATCTTCGGATACTCTAATAAGGCGCACGACGGGTATCTCGGTGATTCAATCATTGGAGAGTGGTGTAACCTGGGTGCCGGTAGTACCAATTCAAATATGAAGAACAGCGGCGGATCTGTTAAGCTCTGGAATCCTATAAAGAAAACGGCTATAAATGCAGGACTGAAATGCGGATTGATGATGGGCGATTATTCACGGTCTGCAATCAATACTTCTTTTAACACCGGAACCGTTGTAGGTCCCGCTTCGCACGTTTTTGGAAATGGAGCCACTCCGTCTTATCTTCCTAGCTTTAGCTGGGGTTACGAACAGGAGGTATATGATTTCGAGAGAGCCATCCAGCATATCGGCAAATGGAAAAATCTGAAGGGTCATGCGTTAAATGATGAAGAAATAAAACAACTGAAAAATATTTTCGATCAACAAAACCAACTTAAATGAGAAAGCAAATTGCTGCGGCCAACTGGAAAATGAATTTGACATATCAACAGGCAACTGCCTTATTACAAACCATTATTTCAACAGATATCTCATTAAAGGAAAATCATGCAGCTGTTTTCGCTGTGCCTTTTCCTTACCTGGAAATGGCCATCGACACCGTTCAGCTTAGAAAGAACTTTTTTATTTCCGCTCAAAATTGTTCTGACAGGAAATCGGGCGCTTTTACAGGAGAAGTTTCGACGGAGATGCTAAAGTCCATTGATATTAATTTTTGCCTCGTTGGTCATAGTGAGCGTCGCGAATATTTTGGAGAAAGCAACTTAATGCTGGCAGACAAACTGAATCTCTGCCTGGCCAATGGAATAACACCTATTTTCTGTTGTGGTGAGGCACTGGGAACCCGGGAGCAAAATCAGCAAAACAATTTTGTTGAACAACAACTGAGGGAATCGCTGTTCCATTTAACCCGCGAAGAAGTCTTGAAGGTCGTGATCGCCTATGAACCCATATGGGCCATCGGAACGGGTAAAACAGCGAGCACGGCACAGGCACAGGAAATGCACGCATATATTCGTTCGGCTTTGAAAAACCAATACGATGCTGCCATCGCTGATCAGATATCCATTTTATACGGAGGGAGCGTAAAGGCCGCCAATGCGAAGGAAATTTTTGGAAGTAAGGATGTCGATGGGGGACTGGTAGGTGGCGCATCCCTGAATGCAACAGAGTTTATAGAAATCATTCGGGCACTCGCATAATGTTGACCTGGGTGAATAAAATATTGCAGTCAATGGGCTGGGAAGATTCTCAATCGTTGCAAAAGATTATTGTTTCCCGTAATTCACTTGCCTTTTCATTGCAATTTATTGGTTTAGCGTTGACTTTTGGCAGCAATATTTTATTGGCCAGATTATACGGTGACTATGCCTACGGAATCTTCAGCCTGGTATCCGGGTGGGCTGTTCTATTTGCTATTCTTGGCATTTTCGGAATGGATGACCGGCATCTGGCGCAGGTTCCAGCATTAAATCTGAAAAGTGATAAACATAGCCTCACCCATGAACTATTCGGATCGCTGAAGATCAATTTGATCACGGTCACATTATCTGTATTTTTATTTTATCTTCTGATAAGTTATTCAAACATAACAGTGTTTCGGAAAAATTTCCACTTCTTCCTTTATGCACTGATGCTGATACCCTGTTATGTAATTATGAACAATCTGCTTTATTTCCTGCGGGCAATGAAAAGCATTATCAATGGTGAGTTTGCTGACAAAGTAGCCAGACCGCTTGCTTTTGCATTATGTATTTTGTTGTTCTATTATTTGGCAGGTCCTGCAACACCGGGAAAAGCATTACTGGCTAGTATCGGCGGGTTGTTTATCGTGATCATAGTACTTTCCATTATCATACGAACTCTGTTCGCAAATATGTCCGGAAATTCAAACCATCGTGAAATCAAGTTTAATACTGGCCTTAATTTCCGTTATACTATACTGAACGTCTTATATCTTTTATCAATACGTATTGACATTTTATTGTTGAGCCTTTTTGTGGGTGCTTCGCAAGTAGGACACTATACGATCGCATCACGGTTTGCGGATATATTCAGCTATCCTGTCGCCATGCTTAATTTGTCATTTCCGGCACTTCTTTCCGAAAAAATACACTACGGGAACATGCGCGATGCGTCATTGCTTTCATTTACGATTGCCCGAAATGCTTTCTGGCTCTCTCTCTTGACAGGTGTCTTTTTTATTATAATCTCTCCTTATATATTTTCCCTTTACGGAAAAGAATTTGGAGAAGCGATTAAAATACTTCCAATCTTCCTGTTATCCACCCTGGTGAATGCTTCGATGGGATTATCTGATGTCTTTTTTATTATGACGGGAGGAGAAAAAAAAGTAATCCGTTGTCGTATCATTGGGTTAATAACAACAATCGCATTTGCTAGTTTCATGATTCCATATTTCAAATTAACCGGGGCGGCTTATTCGATACTGGCAGGCAATATTGTGTATTATTTGCTATTACAATATCAAAATTGGAAAGATTTTCACCACTTCGTAAATCCCTTTTTTCGTCCAGTAAATATTTAAAAGATGTTAATCGAAAATAATCAACGCATCAAATTCTTTCTTGTAACGAGAAGGAATTAGTACAGATATATCATTTTCAATTTGATGAATTAGATCTGACAGGTCATTTTCTAATAACCAGGTCATTTTTTGTAATAAATCATTTTCATTCTCATAAGGCATCATGCAATGCTTGAAATAAAAAGGAATGTCGAATCCCTGAGGAACTAGTGCAGGCATAGGAAACTGGATGAGGTCGGCTGTAAAGCCAGCTGACTTTGTAATACCATAATGTTCCTCCTGTCCGCGACTTCCGGTTGTGTGTACACGAATCGGGTTCCAGATTATTTTTGCATCACGCATCTGTTTTGCATATTCCTCAGATGAAACATGATCTTCATAATAACTAATTTTTAAAATATTGTTTGCGAAATTTCTTATTAAAGCATCGATGCTCTTTCCATCTTCAGCTCCGGCCTTTCCCAGAAAAATCAACTCAGCGGGACTTGTAAAATTTATTTTGCTTAAATATTTAGAGATAAAATGGAATACGAACTCATAGTCACGCCGTTTAGTTTCTATTGTACCGGGTACTATAATCTTCATAGGGCCTATTCCCCGTTTTGCAATACTTTTTTCGTAAAACCGGGATGGAATAAAGACGTTTCTGGCCTTCGGAAAACATTCTTCCAGTTCAGCCTGTACACCGGGAACGAGTCCACGATGCCGCTTTATTCTTCTATGGAAATAGTATTTAGCGATTGACTCCGTGAATCCAAGTAGGTTTTTAAAAGACAGAGAACGGTATAAATTGACCTCATGTACAGTGAGACTCACCTCTAAATATGGCGCCCGCATTATCTTCCAGGCAAAGTATAAATAATTATTCGACAACGTACTCAGATGGAGGTGAGTATAATCATTTTTTTGTGCAAAATCGAAAAGTAATCTGATAAAATTTCTATTCGGCACACCTTCTTTTCTGAATATAAACTGTATGCCGGGCCATCGGATGGCAGGGTCTCCATCAGAATGTAAATTCAGGAAAGAAACGTGATCAAGGAAAACAGCGAGACTCGCTGATTCGGCCAGTGCCAGATCCAGCATAGCCGGCAGAATTTCGAAATGTGTGGTTTCATAAATAATTAATTTCATATGGATTCAACGATGGTTTTCAAATAAATTTACTGGTACTATATTTGAAAGCTCTATGATTTCGTTTTCTGAAAGTGGCTGTTCTGAAACTATTTTCAAAACATCTTTCAACTGTTCAATGGTTCTTAATCCGACAACTGCCGAACAAACCGCCGGGTGATGCATTGCGAACAAAATGGAAGTAATAGCAGCAGAGCGGAGTTGTGAAAATTTTCTGATCCGATCCGCTACCATAGTAACCTGCTCCTTCGAATAACTCAAATACGGCTCTGCCGGTTTAGAAACCAAAAATCCTTTGGCAACAGAACCCCTTGCGAGCACGCCAATCTGGTTTTCCTTTAACAGAGAAAGCATCTCTTCTTCAGGCCGGCGATCAAGCAGGCTGTACTGCATCATCACACTAATGATGGAAGATCTTTTTATATATTCCCTGATTACATTCGGACGAATCGAGGAAATGCCATAATAGCGGATTTTGCCAGCTGATTTCAACATTTCAAATGCCTCGATCACTTCATCGATGGGATCTTCAATCGTACCACCATGCAGTTGGTATAAATCAATATAATCGGTTTGTAATCGTTCAAGACTTAGATCGACGGAAGACAGGATATATTTTTTCGAAGGATTCCAGTCCCATCCCGATCCATCATTTCTCCATTGGTTTCCAACTTTCGTGGCCAGTATCAATTCTTTTCTTTTATCACGGAAGGCACGTCCCAGCATCATTTCATTTTCCCCTTTATTATACAAATCTGCGGTATCAAAATAATTCATACCTGCATCCATCGCCATGTGTAATATATTTTCTCCTCGTGGATCCTTAGGGTCCAGAGACATACATCCAAACCCAAGGCGACTGATATTCAGGTCCGATTTTCCAAGTAAACAATATTCCATCGGGTAAAATTACGGGTGATTTTATTGGGTGACTTTGAATTCGTGGATGATACACACCAGGTTTTGGAAATGTATTTCACTGAAAAAGGCCAGGAATTCAAAGGAATGGAAATCGCATACACCAAGAAACAGTCAACTATTCCCATCCCGCACGTGCGGGACCATTTCCCCATTTCCACACATCCACAATTCCATCCCGCATTATGCGGGACCACATTAAAACCCAAGGCTGCCGCCTTGGGTTTTTTACGTACCTTCGCGGCTCTTAAAAATGGAAGGGAACCCCATGAAGAATATCCGGAATTTCTGCATTATCGCTCATATTGATCACGGAAAATCAACCCTGGCCGACCGTCTTTTACAAGTCACTCATACGATCAGTGACCGGGAAATGAAGGAGCAGGTACTGGATGATATGGACCTTGAGCGGGAAAAGGGTATCACGATCAAAAGTCACGCTATTCAGATCAACTACAGGCAGAACAACCAGGATTATATCTTAAACCTGATTGATACGCCGGGTCACGTGGATTTCAGTTATGAAGTGAGCCGTGCGCTGGCAGCCTGTGAAGGCGTTTTATTGCTGGTTGACGCATCTCAGGGAATACAGGCGCAGACCATCTCAAATCTTTATCTCGCCATTGAAAATGACCTGGAAATTATCCCGGTGATCAATAAGATAGACATGGATGGTGCGATGGTGGAGGAAGTGACCGATCAGATCATCGACCTCATAGGCTGTACAAAAGAATCTATCCTTTTAGCCAGCGCCAGAACCGGGGTTGGTGTGGATGAAATCCTGGAAGCGATTGTAGAGCGAATACCGGCTCCGGAAGGCGATCCGAATGTTCCGCTCCAGGCTCTTATTTTCGATAGCGTATTCAATTCTTTTCGCGGCATTATCGTTTACTACCGGATCATGAACGGGGTTCTGAAAAAGGGCGATAAAATAAAATTTGTTTCAACAGACCAGGAATACTTTGCCGATGAAGTGGGTATTCTGAAAGCTCGGACTGGCACCCCGGCCTGAAGTCAGCGCCGGAGATGTCGGATACATCATAACAGGTATAAAAAATGCCAAAGAGGTAAAAGTCGGAGATACAATCACCCTGAGTTCAAATCCTAATCCGCAAATGATTCAGGGTTTCCAGGAAGTAAAGCCGATGGTTTTTGCAGGTATTTATCCCGTACTGACGGAGGATTTTGAAGAACTGCGTGAATGCATGGACAAACTTCAGCTTAATGACGCTTCCCTGACATATGAGCTGGAAACATCTCAGGCCCTCGGATTCGGCTTCCGCTGCGGTTTCCTTGGCATGTTGCACATGGAGATAATACAGGAACGACTGGAAAGAGAATTTAACCAGACGGTCATTACAACTGTGCCAAACGTGAGTTTTATCGCCCATACGACCAGGGATGAAACCATCATGGTGAATAATCCGTCTGAAATGCCCGATCCGACACGAACAGACAGGATTGAAGAACCTTTTATACAAGGCCCAGATCATTACCAAAGCCCGAATATATAGGAAACATCATCACTTTATGTTTAGGTAAAAGGGGTATACTGCTGAATCAGCACTATTTAACTCCTACAAGAGTGGAGCTTCATTTTGAAATGCCATTGACGGAAATCGTATTTGACTTTTATGATAAACTAAAAAGTCAAACCAGGGGATATGCTTCTTTTGATTATCATCCGATAGGATACCGGGACGCGGATATTTCTAAAATGGATATCCTGTTGAATGGAGAAAAAGTGGATGCATTAAGCGCGTTGATACATCGGGGCAGGGCGGCAGATTTCGGTCGCAAACTTTGTGAAAAACTGAAAGAACTTCTCCCACGGCAGCAATTTCAGATCGCCATACAGGCGGCCATCGGATCTAAAGTGATCGCACGTGAAACCATCAGTGCTTTACGTAAGGATGTTACAGCGAAATGTTACGGAGGAGACATCTCCCGCAAAAGAAAACTGTTGGAAAAACAGAAGGAAGGAAAGAAACGCATGCGCCAGGTAGGAAATGTTGAAATTCCGCAGGAAGCGTTTCTCGCAGTCCTTAAGCTGGATGAATAACTAAACACAAGTATGGAAGAATGAAAGTATGGAAGTATGGAAGTTCTGATATAACTAAATCACTAACACTTCCAGTACTTCCATACTTCCAGTACTTCCATACTACTTCTTCGGGGGCTGTTTCAGCAAGTTCTCATCCACGCCCCCGGCATCATTCAATATCTTCTTTTCCACCGGAAACTGACCTTCCTGTAAAGTGGCGTTGAAAACTTTATTCACGTGGAGCCACTGACCGTTCTGCCACACAAATCCTTCATAATCCCCATCCGGTACATAGCTTTCTTTTCGGTTCGGTTCATCAGTTTCAGAAACCAGGTGATCATATACGATCATATTCAGGGAAGAATCGTAATTGAACGTAGTGACGGCTTCTTTTTTATATTCTATAAAAAAACGATCAACCTCTTTTTTTGAAGCTTTAGCGGAATCATCTTTAAATGAAAAATAAGGGCCGCCAAATACCGGTTGTCCCTGCTCGTTAAATGTGAGTACTTCCATCCATTTTTTATTACTGTTAATGGTGAAGTCGTCAAAACCAAGCAGGGTGTAAATATTTTTGCCTTTGACATTCTTCTGGATAATCCGATAATAAATCGCTCCGATCCAGTTGTTTGCTCCACGTACCGAATCCTGCGGTTTTTTAGAAAACATGGAAACATCATGCAGTGGAATCAGTTTCAGCGATCCGTCTGAGGTACGCATCTGGATTGCACCTCTTTGAAGAAAAACATAAACGTCTTTTTTTATTTGCCAGGTGAATATCCTAAAACTGCTGTCCGGTGCATATAATTTTGAAATCGTAAGAAGAGAATCAAACGGATAATAAAATGAATGGGGAATTTTTAGTGATCTGACCAGCATGCGTATGAATGAACTGTCTGCACGAAATCGCTGGTTCGGTTCAGGGGCATTTACGATATCATCAGCCAAAGATTTTAAGGAGTCCTGCTGTTTTTCAAATTGCACCAATTCACTTGAAGAAATATTTTTTCCGGCAGAGGCTTGTCCCAGGGCCCTTACGGAATGCAGGCTTAAAAAGGAGAGTAGCAGAAAAAAGTATTTTTTCAGGGTCATGGATACATTTTGAAAATCAGTCACAATTTACAAGGAAGATTATCAACTACCGGGACAAACCATAATACTTTCAAAATTTTATGATTTTCTCAGGGACGCAGCGAATTCATCCAAATTGTTAAAATGAAGGTCAATAAGATCGTCTGGTAATTTCCGGTCGGGATCGGTTGTTTTAAGAAACACCGTTTTCATACCTGCATTCCTTCCAAAAAGCATATCACTGATATTGTTTCCAACCATGAGAGACTTATTCAGATCAATTTCAGGAAAATCCATGACAGCCTGTAAGGCCATACCCGGATTCGGCTTCCTGCAGGGACTGGATTCACTGGCATCCACGCAATAATAAATCCGGTCTATTTTACCAGCTTTCGATTCAATCCCTTTGATCATGTTCTGATGAATATCTTCCAGATCCTCCAGGGTCATAAGTCCCCGTGTTATCCCGCGCTGATTGGTGGCCAGGATGATTCGCTGAAATAGGGTGTTGAAATAAGCAATATTTTCAGGCGCCTGGGAATAAAAAATAAATTCTGACCAGTTTCTTACATAGGTCCCCGGAATTTCATAATTAATAACACCATCCCTGTCCAGAAATAAAGTCCAGCTGTGATCGATGAGAGAGAGGTTAAATGACATGGGTATCGGGATTAGATATAGTTGACAGTTGACGGTTGACAATTGACAGAGGACGGTTGACGGTTGACGGTTGACGGTATGCTGATGACTTGATATAAAACATTTTGATTTTTAAAGAATACATGATCAGCAATTGTGAAATTGAACAACCGTCAACTGTCAACCGCCAACCGTCAACCAACATTTGCCACCAACTCTTCCTGCGCCCGCTGGTAATCTTCCGGAATACCGATATCGATAAAGTAAGCATCAGACACCAATGCCAGGAATTTTGCGCGACGGTATTCCTTTTCTAAATAATCCCTTTCGAAGGAAAAATTGCGCGGAAAGGATTTCTGAAGAAATGGCTCAACGGAAAGCGCATACACGCCGCCATTTATAAGACCTTCTTTACGATATTTTTTTTCTCCGAATCCGGTGACCACCTGTCTTTCAATTTCCACGGCTCCGTACCTGTCAAATGCTTTCATCGGTTTTAAGGCAAGCGTACAATCGGCTTTCCGTAGTTCATGAATGATCGAAAGATTTGAATACATAATACCAAAATAGGTATCGGCGTTTAATACGATAACATTCGGTCCTTCAGCCAGGCTACAAGCTTTATGAATAGCTCCGCCGGTTCCCAATGGTTCTTCTTCTGTCGAAAAAATATATGATCCTTCAGGCAGCGATTTTTTTACAAAAGTTTCAATCTGATCTGTCTTATGTCCAAGCGCAAAAATGAATTTTTTGATCCCCTGTTTTTTTGCGCTGTCCAGCAGATAGGACAGAAAGGGTCTGCCTGCAACTGGAGCCAGACACTTGGGAAGGTCTCCTACGACGGGTTGCAGCCTCGTTCCCAGACCGCCCGCCAGAATAATTGCTTCTGTTATCATAATTTATCAGGATTTAAAGAAATCTCTTTCTACCAGTTCACAAACAATATGCCCCAATAGAATATGAGCCTCCTGAATCCTGGGCGTGTCCGTGGAGGGAATATTGAATAAAAAATCACAAAGGGGTTTAAGCTTGCCACCTGTTTCACCTGTAAACCCAATGGTGATTACTTTTTTTTGTCTGGCCGCTTCAAATGCTTTTATGATATTTCCGGAATTTCCTGAAGTAGATAATCCAACCAGCACATCGCCCGGATGAGCAATGCCCCGGATTAACCTGGCATATACTTCATCAAAACTATAGTCATTGGCGACTGCTGTGAGATAAGAGGTATTACAATGAAGTGCTTCTGCCGGCAGTGCCAGCCGGTCTGTATAAAATCTTCCGGAAAATTCAGCTGCCAGATGTTGTGCATCGGCTGCACTACCACCATTGCCTGCAAAATAAACACGGTTGCCCGCTTTGAACGCTTTGACGATCGTGTCCACCACGTCATTCGTTGTTTTTAACATCGTTTCATCCAGCAACAATTTTTGCTTGACTACTATGGAAGCGTTGATTATTTTTTTTATGTGATCAATCATATGTCAAATTTAAATGGTCCAGGTGGTCAAACCATGATCCACAAACTGATAGGTTTTGCAATGACCACCAAACTCACTCAGTTTGGCCATCACCTGGAACTTTGTATTACCCGGACAATAAAATATCATAAATCCCCCACCACCGGCACCTGAGATCTTCCCGCCTGTAGCGCCAGCCGATTTCGCGGCAAGATAAATTTCTTCCATACGGTCATTGGAAATACCTTCTGCCATGCGTCGTTTTTGCTGAAAGCCGAAGTCCAGGATCTCACCAATTTCGTGCAGCCTGCCCTTTAATAATGCTTCCTTCATTCGCTGCGATTGTTGTTTCAGCTGATGCATGGCCTCAATTGAAGCGGATTTCTTATCCACCACATTTTGGCTTTGCTGTGTGATGATCTTCGCAGACTCCCGGCTGGTCGCTGTATAGTAAAGCAGCAGATTGTTTTCAAGTTCAAACAGATATTGTTGTTTTACACGAAGCGGATTGACAATTACCTTTTCATCGTCAAAAAATTCCATATAATTGACGCCGCCAAAAGTAGCTGCATACTGGTCCTGTTTCCCGCCCGCCATTTTCAAATCCTTGCGTTCTATTTCATAGGCCAGGTGGGCAATGTCATATTCGCCCAGCGGAAGTTTCAACATCTCTGCAAAAGCACCTACAATAGCAACGACCAGGGTAGAAGAAGTTCCCAAACCGGAACCTGCCGGCGCATCAACAAAAGTTGACAATTTAAATCCTGCGGGCATGCCCGTATACTGTTTCCTTATGCGGTCGTAAACGCCTTTATGCAGATCAAGCACACCATTAAATTCGATGGGAGATCCCTTGCGAATGATTTGTTTGGTTTTATAGTCAATGGATTCAAAATGCACTTCTTCACCTTCAAGGATTTCGATATTCGCATAAGCATACAGCGAAACGGTGGCATTGAGGATAGCGCCGCCATAAAGATCACTGTACGGACTTACATCCGTACCGCCACCTGCCAGACCGATGCGAAGAGGAGCTTTACTTCTGTATATCATTAGATAATTCGAGAATGGAATTTACCAGGTTTTTCCAGGAATATTTTTTCTTTTCCATACGAAGATGAGGAATAAAATATTGTTCTCCTAATTCGTAGAATCGCATAATGGCTTTGGCCAGAGATGCCGGATCGGCTTCTGTAACCAGCCCGGTTTCTTCGTGCAGGACCTGTTCCGAAAAACTTCCCACATTGGAAACAATCATGGGTTTTTCATAGTGATAGGCGAGAGGTGTTACACCACTTTGCGTTGCATGCCGGTAAGGTTGTACAACGGCGTCTGCTGCACACAAATAATATTGAACTTCACCATCAGGAACAAAATCCGTTTTGAGAATCAATTTTTCTGAAATATTTAACTCATTAATCAACCTGCTATAGGATTCACTGTCTTCATAAAACTCTCCGGCAATCAGAAGACGAATATCCGATTCCCGGATGCCTGGTTCAGCCATCGCCCGGATCAGGATATCCAGTCCCTTGTATTTCCGGATGAAACCAAAGAACAACAGTATTTTCTCATGCTCACCAATATGAAGGCCCAACTTTTCCTTTAATAACCTCCTGGCTTCTTCTTTTGAAATGATTTCTCCGAAATTATCGTAGAGGGGATGAATAACTGTTTTGGCCGGTTTTGTTTTTTCAAATTTCCGGAGGTCTTCCATGACGGCCTCGCTCATGGTAATAAAGGCGTCGCAACTTTTAAGAAAATATTTTGTAAAAGATTTGTCACCGGGCCTCTTTTCATGAGGCAGTACATTATCGGTGATGGCAACAATTTTTGTTTTACCATTCTTGCGTATCCGTCTCAGAATCGTACCCAGTGCGGGTCCCATAAAGGGCAACCAATATCTGACTACCACCAGGTCGGGCGCTTCCTCCTGTAAACGATTACCAATCACCAGCCAGTTCAGCGGATTAACAGAATTGATCGATGGATGAATTTCGATTCCCATGGGTGGCGGGTCAGAAGAAAACTGCGTTTTACCGGGAAAAAGAAAACCCGGATACTGTAATGAGAAGGAATAAATGGAACAGATATGTCCTTCATCCATAAAGGCCTTGCAAAGCCGCTGATCAAAACTTGCAAGACCACCCCGAAGAGGCCAGGCCGGCCCGATAATAATTACTTTCATAATCCTGCTCTCTTTTCAACCAGGTATGCATTTCGGTTGGGAGCATTCCGGGAAATCAATTCTGCAATGAATCCGGTTACAAAAAGTTGTGTACCGATCACCATCGCTACCAGTGCCACAAAAAAAAGCGGACGTTGGGTAAAACCCGTTTTATCAAAAAATATTTTCGACAAAGCCAGGTAGAATGATACCAGAAATCCAAACAGGAAGAAAGACATACCCCAGGTCCCGAACAAATGCATGGGTCTCTTCCCATATTTGCCTACAAACATAATGGAAGCCAGATCAAGTCCCCCGGTAATCAGGCGACCCACGCCAAATTTGGATACGCCATATTTCCTGGCATGATGCTCTACCACTTTCTCGCCAATCTTTTTAAATCCTGCCCATTTTGCGATGAGGGGAATATACCTGTGCATCTCACCATAGACTTCAATACTTTTTACCACTCTGCTCTGATAAGATTTCAGCCCACAGTTAAAATCATGCAACTCAATTTTTGACACTTTAGAAGTTACCCAGTTAAAAAAACGGGAAGGCACGGTTTTAGAAAGCGGATCATGGCGAAGTTTTTTCCATCCGCTCACCAGGTCATATCCGTCCCTGGTAACCATCTGATAAAGGGCAGGTATCTCGTCAGGACTATCCTGCAGATCCGCGTCCATCGTAATCACAACATTTCCATGGCTGGATCTGAATCCCTCATTCAGTGCGGCGGACTTGCCATAGTTCCTTTGAAAACGGATACCCTTTATGCAATCGTTTTGCTCATGCAGGGATTCTATCACGGACCAGGAGGAATCGGTACTGCCATCGTCCACCAGAATCACTTCATAACTAAACCGGTTGGCAATCATCACACGGCCTATCCAGGCCACCAATTCGGGAAGCGATTCTTCTTCATTTAACAACGGCACTATGACAGATATATCCATACTCATGATTGCTTGGGACCTTCAAAAAATTTCTTGATTGCCGGATTTCGTTTTCGCAAAATAATTGCAAAGATCAATCCGAAAACACTATCAATGACTACGCTAATACCATAACCTCCTATAAGGTTACCGGGATGCGATTGAATCTCCATTTCCTTAAAACTTTTCATCTGCTGCCCGATCTGTTCTTCCGGAACATGAGCCTTTTGCAGTGCGATGGGTGTGGATGCCTGAAAATTTTCCCAAAAGGCAGGATCCACTATTTTAAAATATACAAGATTAAAAATGATATATGACAGTTCGGTGATCAGTATTACAATAAAAACGGCAGTAAATATTTCTTTCAGATCGGCGTATCCTCCCAACTCATTTTTTCTGGCAATGGCAGTAAACAAATACATCATTACAATAATGAGATAGGCTACTACCGCGAATGATACAAAGTACCGGGGATTGTAAGAAAAGAACTTATACCGGCAAAAAAGCAAAATGAAATATAACAGGCCGGTAATGAGACCGTAGCGCAATCCAATCCTGTTTTTTGATACCGGGGTCATGATTAAAAATTAAAACCTGTTAAGACTTATCCTTAAAAACATCGGGCTCGGTCTTTTTTGTAAATGCCGCACCCAGCAAAGACGATATGGTATTAAAAAAAAGAGTGATCAAAAAAACAAAGATTGAAAGTATCCCGGGTTGCATGAATTTTTTTGTCATTGCCACCTGGGTATCAATCTGGTCGTCGGTCAATTTACCTGCGGCTTGCAAATCAGTTCTCGTTTTTGTGAGGATCTGATCGATGAGTTCCGGAAATATGACGTACATCGAGAGAAGATTATAAACAACCATTAATGCAGAGACAATCAGAGATATCTTAAACCCATACCCAAAGACTTTTCCAAAAGTAACGCCCTCAACCTGTCGTTTTCCGAATTGTATACAAAAAACGATAATGGCGATCGCAGCAACAAAAGTTGAAATCCATTTGAACCATGATTCGAAGCGGAGATGTGCGAATCCGCCAATGAGATCAATCACTATCAGTATTAATGAAAGCATAAGGCCCTTGCCCAAATAATCAGAAGATTTCTTTTCCATATTAGACGTTTTATTTAGCAATCAATTACTCAGGTGAAGTTTCCCTTTTGCAACAATACCAATCGCCTTACCCTTTAAAGGAATTCCATAAAATGGCGAATTCCTCGATTTGGAAACCGTTTTCGCCAGGTCATATGTCCAATCAAATTCCATATCGAAAAGGGTCATGTTACCCAGACTACCTTTTTCGATCACACAGGGGTCGAGGTTAAATATCCTGCGGGCGTTTCCTCCGAACAATGCATAAATCCTTTCCGCCGATAAATCGGGCAATAAAGTTTGAACAACAGCGTAAGAAGTTTCCAGTCCGGTCATTCCGAACTTCGCATTTTCGAACTCCAATATCTTGCTGTCATATTCATGCGGAAGATGATGTGACGCGATACAGTCAATCGTCCCATCCATCACGGCTTGTTTTAGCTGTTCGGAAATTATTTTGGAGCGAAGGGGTGGGTATACCTTCAGGTTGGTATCATAATCAACCAGCGCTTCATCACTAAAAAAAAGATGATATGGTGTTACCGAGCAGGTAATCTGAATTCCGGAGTCTTTACCCCGGCGTATATATTCAATGGATTTGGGAGATGTGATACCTGTAAAATGAATCCGGGAATCGGTGTATCTGGCCAGTTTTATATCCCGGGCAATGATGAGTTCCTCCGACATCATGGGTTTACCCGGAAGACCCAGCCGGGTGGAAATAATTCCTTCGTGAATCAATCCATTGGGCGAAATGCTGGTATCATCCGGGATCTGAATAATCACTCCGTCGAAAGCTTTTATATATTGAAGTGCTTTTACAAGTACGCCAGAAGATTGCACCGGATGCAGGCCATCAGAAAATGCGACAGCGCCGCTGTTTTGCATATCATACATTTCGGCGAGATGCCGGCCCTCTAAATTTTTTGTAATGGCACCAATGGCGTGAATGGTAACAGGCAACACACTATTACGATGCCGGATAACCTCTACCTGCGATTTTCCGTCAGTTACCGGTTTTGTGTCCGGAATAAGAAACACATCAGTAAAGCCGCCCGCAGCAGCTGCTGCAGCTCCTGTTTCGAGTGTTTCTTTATATTCATACCCGGGGTCAGCAAAATTTGAAAAAATGTCAACCCATCCCGGACTAACCTGGAGTCCCTGATGGTCGATAACCTGGTCCGCTTTTTCAGAAACGGATGGCGCAATTTCACGGATAGTGCCGTTTTCTATTAAAATATCCTGAATGGTTCCGTGATGGGAAGAGAGAGGGTCAGTAATGCAAGCCTGTTTGATTAGCAGCTTCATCTATAAGGAATTGCGCGAAGATAAGGTATACGGATGAATCCATTTTCGGGCAATGGGTTTTTATCTTAAATTTGCATCCCGCCAGCGAATTGCGACACTGAAAGCAGTTCAAAGCGATTAATCCTGAGAACCTGATCCGCAGGAAATATTTGTTGAAATCTGGGACGTAGCGCAGCCCGGTAGCGCGTTTGCATGGGGTGCAAGAGGCCGCTGGTTCGAATCCAGTCGTCCCGACAAAAAAAAGCCTCTTCACTTAGTAGAAGACTTTCTTATTTCCTATTGTCAACTTTTGAGTCTCTTCCTGGCTGGCATATTCCCCCGGGGGATTTGGCAATATCATTACTTTGGAGTTTTGTAATGAAATAACAGAAGATGCAGAATACAGGCCAATACTATTGCCTGAAAATGTATAATCCATCAAAGTGAGTTTGACAAATCCATCAATGGAGAGCTCGATATAATTACCGTAGCTGATCAGCCTGAAGTAAAAAGATCTTTCTTTATTGACCGTAAATATTCCCGACTGGATATCATAGAAAACAAAATTCTGGCGGGTGTTCAATGGGTTAAATCCCCAGGTTCTGATATTTACCAATCCATTGGAAACATCAAAGGAAATAAAATAGCCATTTCCATCCTGGTCAATATCGCTGACCAATCCGAGTTTCCCCATTCCCTCTACCGTTAGTAATCCTTCCCAGATAAAACTGGACGAGGGTTTCTCAAAACAAAATATCTCATAACCGCTTCTTGCGCCATAAGTCCATTTATCAGGTTCAATGGTAGAAGAAGCTGTTGGATTATTAAGCAGGGTTTTCACTTTCCCGAACCCTGCCTGCGGTATCGTTTTTATAACCATTTGTTCCCAGCGGTAATAACTTTTTAATACCAGCCTTCCACGATCATCCGTATCCAGTTCCTTTGGTGGTGGCAATACGCGATGCGTATCAATTTTTCCATAGGCGTAAAAAAAATTATACACCAGCAAATGTTTTCCATCCTGCACCGTACGGGCTGCATAATTTCCCTGAGGCAACAACACATCCGCATGAAAGGAATGATACTCGTCAAAAAAATCTTTCGCAAACCAATAACGTATTTTTATATCTTCCCGGATGGATCCCAGTATATAAAAATGCCCGTTCAATTCAAATACACAAGGGCATTCAATGTCATCATATACCATCGGATATAACAAGGGCGGCATTGGTTCAACCTTATCATTGGTAATTTTTATCAGACCAACACATCCTCTCCGGGATATGGGCCCTGCGACAGTGCGTGCTGCAACAACCAGATAAATTTCTCCTTTGTGTTCAATTCTGAAGGGATCACGGAAACTCAGCCACTTTCTGGGATTTGTTTCGGACGTTTCATAAAAGAATCCTTCCGGTGCAATGGGGAAAATCGCTTTCCTGTCTTTTTTCCAATCCACCAGATTCGTTGATTCGGCATATCCGATCCTTGAAATTACTCCCCGGTCTTTTCGTTGCAACCCGGTATAATACATTTCGAATTTGTCACCCACTTCGACCACATGCATAGTCCATAACATATCATCATCCCACTCACCGGGATTACCAACAAATAAAGCATTGTTCACTCTTTTCCAGGAGATCCCATCTCTTGAAACTGCGTGCGCGATATAGTCATGGTTGGGAATAATCAGATGAAACAAATGATAAATGCCCTTATGTATAATAACCGTGATATCGCCGATTTCCCAATCACTAAATCCTGATCCTGAGTACATACCAGTTTTTATCCATTTAAAAAAAAGTAATAATATTCCTTTGGACTGATTTTGGATGCCCTTCAAATGTTAAGCTAGTGCAAAATGAAAAACAATGAAGGAATATTACATACAATTATTCAGCCCCCATGGGCTGATCCGATTTAATGATCCCGAAATCGGCAGGGACAAGGACACCGGAGGACAGGTAAAATATGTATTGGAATTGCTGGAGAATCTATCACATCATCCACAGGTTCGTAAAGTGGATCTTTTTACCCGTCGCATCATTGACAAGAGGGTGTCGGCAGCTTACGAAAGAGAGGTTGAAATAGTCAATGAAAAAGCCCGTATTGTCAGAATGTCCTGCGGCGGTCATTCCTACAGGCCGAAAGAAACACTCTGGGATCACCTGGACGAGTTTATAGATAAAACGATACGATTTATTGATCAGGAAGCCGATTTTCCGGATGTGGTGCATGGCCACTATGCTGATGGCAACTACCTCGCAGGTCAGGTTAGTGAAATATATGGGATCCCTTTTCTCGCCACTGGTCATTCACTGGGAAGAAATAAAAAAAATATACTGATCCAGGAGGGGATGGCGCCTGAAAGAATTAATGAAAAATTTAACATGGAACGGCGGATCGCCGTGGAAGAAAATGTGTTACAGACCGCCGATGTTTTTATTGAAAGTACCCAGCATACTATTGATACGCAATACGCGCTGTATGATCATGTAAAGTCGGCCAGATTTAAAGTGATACCACCCGGTGTGAACCTGGATATTTTCTATCCTTTCTACAGAATGGATATGCCGTCCTTTAAGATGTCTATAGAACAGGAACAGGCGATTTACCGGGTTAATTCAGATATTGAGCGATTCCTGTTCAATCCCGCAAAACCATTGATCCTTTCCATCGGGCGGGCGGACAAACGAAAGAATTTTGAAGCGATTATTCAATCCTACGGACAGGATAAGGAATTACAGGCCATGGCCAATCTGGCCATATTTGCAGGGGTCCGTAAAGATATCAGCCAGATGCCGGAGGACGAACAGGATATCCTTAAAAATCTGTTGTTACTGCTTGATAAATACGACCTGTATGGCAAAATGGCCATTCCCAAAAAAAACGATCCCAAGCTGGAAGTGCCCGAAATATATCGAATCGTTGCACGAAAAAAGGGGGTATTTATCAATGCAACACCGGGGGAGAATTTTGGATTGACGATTGTGGAAGCTGCAGCTTGCGGATTACCGGTGATCGCATCACCCACAGGTGGTCCAAAAGAGATATTGGAACAGATCGAAAATGGGTTACTGGTAGATGTAGAAAACCCCAAAGCCATCGCAGAGGCACTCAAAAAAATTATTTCCGATCAGACATTATGGGAAAAATATTCTACGAACGGAATTGTAGGAACCAGTCAGCAGTATTCATGGACATCCTATGCAAATAAATATATTGATGCAATTAATGAACTGTTTGCGCATAAAAATAATGAGATCCACGGCTCCAAAAACAGAACTGCTTATGGAAAAAAATTGACCAATGCAGAAATGATTGTCATTTCGGATCTGGATGGAACCCTGGTTGAAGGCAACAATTCGAACGGCCTGAAAGAATTTAAAGAATGGGTCGTAAACAACAGTAACAAAGTGGCATTTGGCGTGGCGAGTGGCAGAAACCGGCATATAACAGAACAGGCATTTAAGGATTATGATCTCCCCAAACCAGATATACTGATCTGTTCTGCAGGATCTGAAATTTATTACACGGATAAATTTATTCCCGACAGAGGATGGGAAAGCCATATCGACTATCAATGGAAAAGAATTGAATTGGAACAGGCATTATCCGGATTCCCGGGAATTCATTTACAGGAGCCGGATGCCCAGTGGCGTTTTAAGCTCAGCTACTATGTGGATGATCATTTTGATGAAGATGATCTGGCCAATCTTTATAAATTTCTCGACGACCGAAAGCTGAGGGCCAAAATATTACTTACTGAAAATCATTACCTGGACCTGCTGCCATTTAGGGCCAGTAAAGGAAGTGCCGTACGCTACCTGAGCTACAAATGGAAAGTTCCCCTGGAACGTTTCATTACAGCTGGCAATAGTGGTAATGATGAGGATATGCTCAAAGCGAAAACAAATGGAATTGTAGTTTCAAACTATAGTCCGGAACTGGAAGATTTGAGAAAAAATAAGTCAATTTATTTTACAAAAAATCCGCTGGCCAAAGGAGTGCTGGAAGGCATTCAGCACCACCTGGAGTTGGATTCAATGAAATAAAAAGTTTTTTATTCCGGTTTCAATTTTACCCTCATGACAAAGGATTTACAGGTCATGTAAAGCATATTGTGCACCTGATCTATATAACAATTCGAAGTCAGCTCGCCAGTATAAATTCTGGCCAGCACTTTACCTGCCGGATTAAATAACCATATGCCACCCGGACCGCTGGCGAAAATATATCCCTTCGCATTTACTTTCATTCCATCCGGACTGCCGGGTAATTTTCCTTCTTCGGCAGACACATGATAAAAGACAGAAGCCTTTGCTATGAATCCCTGATCGTTCAATTCATATTTCGTCCATTCCTTATTATCACCGTCCGAGTTGGATATATAGAGAATTTTGTTATCGGGAGAAAGCGCAATGCCATTCGGATAAGATACTTTGTCTGTAAAAAGTAACGCCTTGCCTCCCGGTTTTACGAGATAGATTCCCTGAAAAGGGATTTCCTTACTACTATCTTTTATTCCCTTTTCCAAACCATAGGGCGGATCGGTGAAATATAAATTTCCGTTGGCGGCATAAACAGCATCATTGGGGCTGTTAAATTTTTTGCCCTGGTAAGAAGAAACAATCGTTTCAAAGACCGCCTTGGGATCGTTTAATGAAGATTTCATCCGGCCAATCTGCCGGTTGCCCTGTTGACACAATACGAGTTTCCCTTTTTTGTCAATCACCAGACCATTGGAGCCGGGTTCTTTTTCTTTCGGAACCGTGCCTGTATATCCCGACGGTTCCAGATAGATGCTTGCGCCATTTCCCTGTTTCCACTTGTAAATCCTGTTAGCTGGAACATCGGAAAATAAAAGATAATCACTGTCACTGACATACACCGGACCTTCTGTCCATTTATAGCCTTCTGCTATCACTTCAATAGTCGCAGTGGAGTCCAACAGATTCTGCCCTTCTGCATCCAGGATACTGATATGCTTTGGAGATTCGCTCACAACGGGCGCTGAGACAACAGAATCCTTTTTTTCTGTTCCGGCGGGGTGGTTGTTACAGGCAGCCAGTACAACAATAAAAAAAACAACCAGTGGAAAATCTTTATTTTTCATATACTATATTTTTAAAAAACTGATCAGCTATTTTACAATGGGCCCTTACCAGCATTTCATCGGCATTCAAATAAAATATCTCCCTGTCTGATTCCATTAATTTCAGACCTGTAAGATAAGCCTGATTTAAAGGTTCACTGCAAACTACATACACGGGGCAATGAGTTTCTTTCAGCTGAGCAAGTTCAGCGCCAATCAAAAGACCGCTCAGAAACTGATAACCGCTCACAGGGTTTGCATGCTGCAGTAATTGCCTGGTACGAACCATAAAAGCATGATGTAATATATTACCATCTAATCCTGTCTTAAAGCCATCCGAAAAAGATCTTTCGTCTGTTCCTTTTTCAACTGCATGGCGTAATATACTTTTCTCCGCCAACAGGTTAAAGATTTCGCCAGTCATGTATGTTTTAAAGTCGATGCCCGATTTATCTTTAACAAACACATGTTTGGAATGGGTGCCTGGAAAAATAAATATTCTCTCATCGTTATCTGGTATATCACATCCCAGCAACAGGCTCTCTTCACCGCGCATCACATCATGATCTGTCTTAAATCCGGATACTAAATATAAAGGATGTGAAAATTTTTCATCCTCATTTATTTTTTTAACCGGGAATTGCGCCAGGTCCCAACTGAAAGGGAAATCCTGATAGGGAAGTTCTGCCAGTCCAATGCTCGAAGAAGCCATGCCGGAAAGAATGACCGGCATACCTTTCACGACGTCTCCTGATAAATGGCTGATCGCATCGCCTAATTTTCGCCGGTAGAAATCAATTCTTTCAGCTTCCGGTCTGCCTGCTGCAAGCCATTGTTGATGGGTATCCGCGATCCCATCATTTGTTTTAAGTTCAGCAGACGCTTCCCTTTTCACGGCATCCACTAGCCGAATCCTGAAGGTTGACGTACCCCAATCACAACTCAGAAATTTATCCATTAATTTTTAATAACGCTTCCTTTACTGATTCGGTTATCTTATCAAATTGTCCTGCTTTTATGAACTCAGTTTTTGTCAGCCAGGAACCACCTACGGCAATTACATTTCTGAGATTCAGGTATTCGTTCATATTGCTGAGAGAAACTCCACCCATCGGTATAAACATTATTTGCAATGATTGGTAGGGATCCAGTATCGCTTTTAAAAAATGCACACCGTCTATTTGGGACGCGGGAAATAATTTCAATATTTCAAATCCCATCCCGGCAGCCGATTCTATTTCGGAAGGTGTCATGACGCCCGGTATAAAAGGAAAATTATCTTCGATAGCCTTTTTGCAAACAGCGGGATTGAAACCTGGAGCGAGACCAAATTGGGCACCTGCATCCATGGCCTGTTTTAATTGAGTAACGGATAACAATGTACCAGCACCCAGATACATCTCAGGCAAATTTTTTCTGATGAGTCTGATCGCCTCCGTCGCAGCTGCTGTGCGAAAAGTGACTTCCATCACCCGCAGTCCACCCCGAAGCATCGCTTCAGCCACGGGTAATGCTTCATCAGCCGAAGAAAAAGTCACCGCAGGAAGAATTCTCTGACTTAAGGCGATATGTAATAATTCATTTTTCATTGGCGAAGTTCCCGCCATAAATGTAGTTTTTATAATGAAGCTGCTTTGATCAAAAATGTATTAAATTGAAACGAACCTTTTTTAAAACGTATGAATGAAATATTGGTGATAGGCAGTTCCAACACCGACATGGTGGTTAAAACGGATGAACTGCCCTTACCCGGAGAAACAAAATTAGGGGGCACATTCTTTATGAATGCGGGGGGCAAAGGTGCAAACCAGGCTGTAGCTGCGGCGAGACTTGGCGGAAATGTAACGCTGGTAACCAAGCTGGGTGACGATATTTTCGGCAGACAAACATTGGAAGGATTAAAAAAAGAAAATATCAATACGAACTATGTTTTCTTTGATGAAAGCAATCCGTCCGGAACCGCGCTCATCATCGTAAATGCGATGGGGGAGAATTGTATCGTCGTCGCTCCCGGTGCCAACGCGAATCTGTTCCCTGCAGATATCGAAAAAGTGGAAAATCTCCGATATGCGGGTATCATCCTGCTGCAATTGGAAATCCCGATGGACACAATAAATTATGTAGCGAAACTAGCCAAAGTAAATAAACAGAAACTTATACTCAATCCCGCGCCCGCACAAAAATTAAATGATGAGTTATTAAGAGGATTGTACCTGATAACGCCTAATGAAACCGAAGCATTTGATTTGACCGGCATTCTGGTAAAAGACGAAATATCCGCTTCTGCAGCCGCCGATTTTTTACTAAAGAAAGGGGTGGAGAATGTCATTATTACCCTGGGACGGGAGGGAGCATTTTTTCAGAATGACCAATTAAAAATAAAGATCAATGCGCCGGTTGTGGAGCCACTCGACACGACTGCGGCGGGGGATACATTTAATGGCGCCATAACAGTGGCCCTAACCGAAAATATGGAATGGGATAATGCAATACGATTCGCCGTACGGGCCGCTTCCATTTCTGTTACGAGGATGGGTGCACAGTCTTCTGTTCCTTACCGGAAGGAGATTATCTGAATATTTACCCGGCGGGAATGCAATGTGATCAAAAAAAACGGGAATTCAGAATAATTTCTTTATTCCCGATTTATTCTTCCGGAATTAATTCTTACATGTACACTTACCATTTATCGATCCCCAACAATTTGCGACCCAGTGAAGAGAGTTCAGCCACCGGATTCTTCTTTTCTCTTTCCAGCGGATCACCCGGGAATGCATATCCCTGCATAGCGTCCCTGTTTTTCCAGCTGCTGATCCGCCATTGCACGAGTTCTTCATTGTCTTCCTGTGCGGGCATCATGGCGATGTATTGAGCGACACGGACTTTATCCTTGCTGGTATTGGCCCTGATGCCATGAGGTTCCAGACTATTAAAGATTAATAAGTCACCGGCTTCGAGTTTCACTTTTTCCAATTCTAATCCAGTAATGTCCGGTTTGTAGTGATCCCTGTCTTCCGGCTGTGTAAGTTTCCAGGTATCATAGGTTCTGTATAACTCGGGGATACATTGAAAGCCGCCCATGTTTTCATCTGTCTGATCTGCCAATGCCAGCACACCCTGTACATTTTGAGGTTTTGTTTCGGGATCATAATCCCAATGAATAAAGCCTTTGTATTCAAATCCTGGTCTCAGGGGAAAATTCAGGTTTGCGCGATCAATGGTGACCCAAAGTTTTTCTGTCCCCCAGATGTCGGCGAATGCCTGGTGCACTTTCGGGAATTGCCGGTTATCCCACATATATTGGTGATTATAGATTTCCACCATACCGGTATTATTTAATTCTTTCATTTCCATTTTCACGTTGGGCCTTTTATACCAGCTGTCCATATCATCAGGATTTTTATCCTCATATTCCCAGAGATAATCGGCCAGTTTTTTCACCTGTTCTCTTGGCACAGCATTTTTGATAATGACATATCCATTCTTTACCCAGAAAGCCCAGTCATCTTCGCTGAGTAAACGAAGAGGCTGACCGTTGCTGCGATCATTTAATTTAATCTGACTTGATTTTGCAGTGGAAGGATTTCCTGGGATTTCCTTATGAGCCATGGTAGGCGGGGCGGGAGCCATCGTTTTTTGCATCATATAGTTTGATTTAATAACACAAAGCTATGCCGGGTTTCACCGCTTAGTTTCCCATCTATTGACAAGAATTTGCTCTGTATTGACTTAATTGCTAACTTAATGGGAGATTATTACATAATTCAGGACATGAATGAGATCCAGCTGGAAAAGATCGTATTCGAACCGGGAAAGTCTTTTAAGATATTTTCACCCCGGCTAAAGAATACGTTTTTCTGGCATTATCACCCACAGATTGAATTAGTATACGTCGAAGCGGATGCGGGCATTCGCCATGTCGGAACCCATATTTCCAGTTATACATACAGTGACCTGGTGTTCATGGGCGGCAATCTGCCGCATCTCAATTTTGATTACCGGCTAAGAAGTGATTATCACCAGATCGTCATTCAATTGAAAACCGATTTCCTGGGAACGGCTATTTCTCTTACCCCGGAACTCTCAGCGATAAACAAGTTATTTAAGGATGCTGATTATGGAATTGCCTTTTATGGAGAAACAAAAAAGATCGTCTCTGAAAAATTAAAACAATTGGATGGCCTAAGCGCTTTCGATCAACTAATTGAACTGATCAGTATTTTCAAAATCCTGGCCGATACAAAAGAGCGAATTATTTTAAATAATGATTTATCCAGTTCATCCTTTATATTAAAAGATAAAATCAGGATGGGGGCGATCTACGAATATATTGACGCGCATTATGATGAACGGCCCGATGTAAATAAAGTAGCTGCGAAAGTGCATCTGACTACGCCGGCCTTTTGCAGATATTTTAAGAGGCAGACAAATATGACATTTACTGATTTTGTAAATCAATACCGGATTGAACGGGCAAAGAATCTGCTGATGCAGGATCAGAATGTGACTGAAACCTGCTACGCTGTGGGCTTTGAAAGTATTTCCTATTTCAATAAATTATTCAACAAAGTTGTTGGCGAAAATCCATCTGTATTTAAAAAGAACTGGGAAATTCATAACCGTGCATGACTTAATAAAATAACAAAATCAACGACAGAAATGTTTCCATCGTTGATTTCGTTAACACCAGATCTCTAAGCGTTATTTCATCGCTACGTAGTCCGCCAACTTTGAAGTATCTTTTTTGGGAACTGTATCCATTACATAATGCGCGATACTCGCATATTTTGAAGTATCTTTTTTCGGAACGGTATCCAGAATCATAGCATACTTGGAAGTATCTTTTTTCGGAACGGTATCCAGAATCATAGCATACTTGGAAGTATCTTTTTTCGGAACGGTATCCAGAATCATAGCATACTTGGAAGTATCTTTTTTCGGAACGGTATCCAGAATCATAGCATACTTGGAAGTATCTTTTTTCGGAACGGTATCCAGTGCGCTAAAAGCCACTGCATGTTTTGTTTTAGTGGCAGTAGTTCCCATTAGAGACGACGCAACACACAGGCCTGCGAAGGCCGCAAATAAAACTTTCTTCATTTTAAATAAATTTTGAGGTTTAACGAAAAATCCTACGATTCGGGGGTGAGTAGTCTATATATGTGTTTTTCGTAGTGGGAGGATTAATTACCATAAGGGAAAAACCATGCCAATTTTATTTCAGGCATTTAACAATCCTTAATGAAAAACAAAAATTCCGGGATGGTATGATATTTTAAAAATCAATATTTTATAAGGTTGTAGAAATAATTACATAAACAGGCAGTCCAATTCTTAGCCTAACGGGGTTACTTCCCCGGTATATTGGTGAATTTCAGCTGTACTATATATATCATTTTATCGTTAACACTTTTAACATCCGTTAGAGAGAATTCCCATCCCTATGATGTATTTTGTGCCCAAATCCAATAAATACTTTTCCGATGTTAAGAAAAACCTTAAAACTATCCGCTATTATTTTAGCCGTTCTCCTGCTTCTTGCCTTTAGTCTTCCATTTATATTTAAAGGAAAAATTCTCGCCCTTGCCCGGGAACAGGTTAATAAAAATATAAATGCCCGGGTCGATTTTTCAGATGTGGATCTTTCCCTTTTCAGGCATTTCCCCAGGCTTGCTGTCGGATTGGAAAATCTGCAGATCATTGGTAACGGATCGTTCAGCCAGGACACCCTGATATCCGCCAGCCAGATCGATGTAGCGCTGAATCTGTTCAGCCTGTTTGGCGGATCCGATATAAGCATTTATAGTATTACGGTGGACAAGCCGCGTATACATGTGATTGTGCATAAGGACGGAAAGGCAAATTGGGAAATCAGTAAACCCGACACGTCAGCTGTTTCAACAGCCGGCACAGCCACCGCATTTCATATGCATCTGCAATCCTATGAAATCAAAGACGCATTTATCAGTTATATCGACATGCCCTCTGATATGAGCAGCGAAATCCGGCACCTCAATCATTCAGGCAGCGGGGATTTTACTTCTGACCTGTTTACACTCCGTACAAAAACATCTGCCGAATCCCTTTCATTTACATATACAAAAATTCCCTACCTGATCGATGCAAAAACAGCCATGACGGCAGATATAGAAGTTGACAACAAAACGAATAAGTATAGTTTTAAAACAGATGACATTCATTTGAATGATCTGCAGCTGGCTACCGAAGGTTATTTCCAATTCGTCAACGACTCAACCTATGGAATGGATATAAAATTCAATACACCTTCGACTGCATTTAAAACGTTATTGTCTCTGATCCCTTCGATATATAAAACCGATTTTGATAAAATTAAAACCAGCGGCACGGCCAGCTTCAATGGATTTGTAAAAGGTGAATATAATTCAACTAAAATCCCTGCTTACAGTATGAGCATGAAGGTTGAGAATGGATTTTTTCAATACCCTGATCTGCCACAGCCTGTGCAGCATATCGGCATCGATATGAAGATTGATAACCCCGATGGTATAACAGACCATACCGTCGTGGATATTTCAAAAGGCCATATCGAATTCGGAAAAGATCCGTTTGACTTCCGGATGCTTTTTAAAAATCCAATGACCGTTCAATATATCGATGCATCTGTCAAAGGAAAATTAAACCTCGCCGATATCACCCGCTTTGTCAAACTACCGGCAGGCACCAGTCTGTCCGGAATGCTGGACGCGAATGCGACTGCCAAAGGAAACATGTCAACCATTACAAAACAACAGGCGGGTGATTTTTCAGCAAACGGTAACATCGATATTTCCGGGTTGAATTATGGTTCACCGGATTTTCCACAGCCCATCAGGAACAGTCATATTCAGATTGCATTTCAAAACCCCGATGGCCTCGCCGATCATACCCTGATTCAAATCCCAACAGCGCATATCGAAATAGGAACATACCCCGGTCGATTTCAACCTCACTATTAAAACACCCGTATCAAATATGGTTTTCGACGGGAAACTGAAAGGCAGTTTCGACCTCGCCAATGCAAAGCAATTCACTACATTCCCGGCCGGTACAAACATTTCCGGAACAATGGCGGGGGATATTTCATTCTCCGGAACCAAACAGGCGATTGATAAAAAAGACTATGACAAAATCAAAAGTTCAGGAACACTGAATCTGAGAAATATCAATTATACAAGCAAAGACTACCCGGATGGTTTTGTACTTAACGATGCAGCATTTAGCTTCAACCCCAAAAATATTACGCTTAGCGATGCGCATGCGGAATACTTAAAGAGTCATTTTACTGCGAAGGGTTCTCTGGACAATGCCATAGGATACGCTTTAAAAGATGAACCACTATCCGGAAATCTGGACCTCTATGCAGATCAGATTGATCTGAACAAATTGATGGCAACTGTTCCGGCTGGTCAGGATACAGCAACAAATAAAACGGTATCTCCTCCGTTCGAAGTACCAAAAAACCTGAGCATACTGATCCATGCCAAAGTAGACAAACTGCATTACGATAAAGTGGATTATTCAAACCTGAGCGGCGCCATGGCGATCAATGATGAAACCATTGGACTGAAAGATGTACAGATGAGCGCGTTGGACGGATTATTGAAAGCGAGCGGGTATTATTCTACAAAAAGGGATAAGAAAAATCCCGACATATCTTTTAATTATGACGTACAGGGTCTTGGATATTCAAAAAACATTTTATGCATTCAACTCGGTTCAGAAGATTATGCCCATGGGTCAATATATAGACGGGAAGATGAATGCGCAGCTTTCCATGACCGGCAGGCTCGGTGCTGATATGATGCCCGATACAAAGACTTTAACAGGCAAAGGCAATCTCTTCCTGGTGGATGGTGTATTCAAGAAATTTGCCCCGGTTGAAAAACTGGCACAGTCCATTCACATAGATCAACTGAATGGAACATCCCTGAAAGATGTCAGATTCAATTTTGAATTTGCAAATGGAAAGGTCCTGGTTCAGCCATTCCATTATAAATACAACAATATAGACATGGAAATCGGTGGTATGCATGGCTTTGATCAGTCGATCAATTATGTAATTGCGATGAAGGTACCGAGGGCCATGATGGGGGCAGACGCCAATAACCTGCTCAATAATCTATCGCAGCAGGCAGTCGCTAAGGGTATTCCCGTTAAAGTTTCTGACAACATTAATTTGAAAATTAATATGGTTGGTACGCTGACGAATCCCCAGATCAAAACAGACTTAAGTTCGACCGGGACGGATCTGGCTGCGGAAGTGAAACAACAGGCTGCTGTATTTGCCAAACAGGCAACAGACAGTGTAAAGACGGTCGTGAATGCCAAAACGAACGAGGCGAAGGACTCCGCCGTTGCTATAAAAAACCAGGCGGCAAAAGATATTCAAACAGACCTGGGTAAAGCCCTCGCTGGTCAAAAGGACAGTACCGGGAATTCGGGTAAAGTGCTTGAGACCACCCAGAAAAATGCAGAACAAACACTCAAGAATACATTTGGGAGCCTGTTCAATAAAAAGAAAGAGGTTAAGGATAGTACGAAGACGAAGTAAGCAGGACGCAGGATGAAGGAGGCCAGGATGTACTTTTACCTCATGCGTCCTGCTTCCCACGTCCCGCGTCCTGCTTGTTAAAGAGTATTAACGATTCGTTAATTAAGCCGTTCTGATTTCCAAGGGCCTGATTCAATTGTATTGCATAGATATCTTCATGCTTTGGAACAGGGTGCTGATGTTTAAATATTTTCTATTACTGGTTTTATTTTCTCCCACGGTTTTTTTATTGGCTCAATCTGTACCGGACACAATCATTAATCCGGGTATAAAACAAATTGATCTGATTGATATCGCCCAGAGAATTTTGAATAAGAATTCTGTGGATAGGGAGGACGTAGTCGGTGAATAAAAAAGGCCGGGTTCATTTCAGCGCATTCCCGGCCGTTGGTTATACATTACAAACCGGCTTTGCCGGAGTGATCAGCGCCAATGCTGCTTTTTTTACCAGTGCACACAATCATGAAACGGAAAATATTTCGACCGTTATCACCAGCATCGCTTATACCAGTAAAAGCCAGATTATTTTTCCGATAGCATCCAGTATATGGACAAAGAATAATGAATATAATATTCTCAGCGACTGGCGTTATCTGAAATATCCTTCGGAAACCTATGGACTGGGTGGTCATACCCAACAGGATAGCTTTTATAATGTGGATTATTCTTACATAAAACTACATCAGGCGATTCTCAAAAAAATAGTATCCAATCTGTATGCCGGACTTGGATATGATTTTGACTATTTCTGGAATATCTCAGAAGTAAATCCTCCCCCGATCATGAAACCGATTTTCAACAATACGGCTTGTCCGACACTGAAAAAGCTTCCGGACTTTCATTCATTGTGAAATATGATTCCAGAAGAAATCCGATCAATCCCCAAAAGGGCATATATGCTTCCATACTTTTTCAGCCGAAATTTACTTTCATGGGAAGTGATGCCAACTGGCAATCATTATTGGTCGAATTCAGAAGCTATATTAAATTTCCGTATAACTCCCGGAACATTCTGGCTTTCTGGAGCTATAACTGGTTCACGTTAGGTGGTAACCCCCCTTATTTACTGTTGCCCAGCACGGGTTGGGACGAATTCAGCAATACCGGAAGGGGATATATTCAGGGAAGGTTCAGAAGCCTGAATATGATAGATCAGGAGGCGGAATATCGTTTTACTATTTCCCGGAACGGATTATTCGGAGGGGTTGTATTTGCGAATGCTGAAACTTTTTCAGATGTGCTGACCGGAAAATATGAAGTCATTTCTCCCGGTGCCGGTCTGGGCATCCGGATCATGCTGAATAAATTTTCAAGAACAAATATTGCCCTCGATTATGCCTGGGGAACCCAGGGATCAAGAGGCTTTTTTGTAAACCTCGGGGAAGTCTTTTAAGCCGAAAGCTCAAAGTCCAAAGCCTAAAACTAATTTTAAAATATGCAAATATGCATATCAGAAAATCATTTGAGTAAATGCTGCATTTGCTGAAAGGCTGAAATAAACAATTTATACTTATTATCCGTATGTGGCCAGGCGATCGTATGGGTTTGACAATTTCTTCAAGTATTGTCGTTGCCCTGGTGCAATCCGCACTATCATAAAAATATCCTTTCCAGTGTCTGGTAAGATCATTGTATGGCTTTATCGTAAATCCATTACCATAAATCTTAATGGGCGATGGTGTACTTCTGACATCCACGGTTGTCAATTCATTGTCGAGCGCCCAGTTAAAATAACTGACCCAAAACGAACAATGATTTCTCAACCGGCTTTTTTAACTGTTCGTCTGTCTCTTTCGAAGTTGCCGTTTTTCTCCATAAATTATTTGACTTTTGAAAATGGATCCTTTACAGTTTCCGGTAGAGGAAGTCCGTCGAAATTGGCAGCCTTTGAATTTCCGGTCTGCACCTGCATTTCCTTTGACTTCAGGAAATTGACAAGCAGAATATTAATTTCTCCATTGTCCGCATCAAAAACAATTGCTGATCCTTAAAATCCCAGTGGCCGGATTGAAATTTACCAAGATCAGAAGTAAATGATTTGTCGTTCCTTAATTCCAGAAAATTCGCGGGAGTCAGAGAACTCTTATCCGGATCCGGATCACTGCTATAAGTATAAAACCAAAGCTGACTGATACCTCGATTTGATTCAGACAACCACTTAAACGAAATAGATACAGTTCGTAAAAGAAATAATACAAGTATTTAATATTATAAACCGCTCTCATGAATAATCGTTACGCTTTGGGCTTTGAGCTTTAAGCTCATTAAATATTTAACCAGTAATTCAGTTTCAAAACAACGGCCCTGGTGCGAACGGAAAAAGGATTGGTATAATAATTATCCGTATACACCAGGAAGAAATCAGAAGCCGGTTTGTACCGCCATTGCAGGCGTGTATTGATATTCATATTTTTTATCTGTTCATTATACTGAACAAAGGCGGTAAAATAGAGGGTGTTTGTAAACGTAATGTCGATACGCGGACCGACCAGTAAGAAACGTGTATTTCCCCAGGGCTGCGGAAGGTCGAGCAGGTTATAAGAAGTCGTCAGGGTAATACTTACAAAGGGCTGAAGCCTGAAACCGACATCGGTCAGAATGGTCAATTTATTTCCCTGTGCATAATAACCCCCATACCGAACTGAAAAATCATAAGTAAAAATGCTTTGTGGTTTGGAAAAGAAATCAACGCCGCCGGTAAACCATTTATGAACTGGAGCCAACGGGCAGGTAAGCGATACCGGTATTGGTCGGATCAAAAGGCGCCTGCAATTGCACATAATCCTGCATGCGCAACGAGGGTCAGTGTCGCTTTGTTTCTGAAAGTAATAAGCCAGTCGACAATATTCTCATTGTCGGTGGTTTTGAATTTTTCATCATAATAAAAATTGGAAAACCATTGCGGACCATGACTCAATATCGGACCCTGGTTGGGGAAAAAATAATAGGAGACCTGCGGATAAAACCGGATATATCCTGTTCTCGGAATATATCCTGCTTCCGCTTTATAATTGCTTCCGATATATTGATAGGCGCCATTGATCAGCCATTTTTTACTGGAATATTGCAGATTGCCGGCAACCACCCAGTCGTTTCCGGTCGAATCCCGGAGTAAAAGATTTCATGATCAGTTGTTTGCCTGTCCAGAAATTATTGGCGGAAGCGAGGTTATATTCCAGACCAAAAGTTCTGTTATAACGTCGTGTACTGCGGATGGGCGGAATCTTTCATCGGATCGTAGTCGATCGACTGTTTATTAACCCATAAAAATCCAATATTGGATCGGGAGAAAACTTTTCGCTGCAATGCAAGCACGGCATAATTCTGCTGCGGCAATCCGATAGAATCAACCGTCCCTGTTTGCATATCCATGGCGCCGATCCGCCAGTTCTTATCCAGCTTTCCGCTTAGCCTGGCACCGAATTCTATCGGCACACCCAGACCAATCCTCCTGGAGAAAAAAGGTCGGATATCGGCATATCCGAAATTATTGAACTGATCCCCGTTCTCCAGGAAAAACTGTCTTTTTTCCGGATAAAACAATTCATAGCGGCTGAGGTCAACCACCTGTTTGTCCACTTCAATCTGGGAAAAATCAGGATTCACCGTCAGGTCCAGATTCAGTGAAGAAGTAATGGAAACTTTTGCATCTCCGCCCACCATGGTTTTATATTGCGTGGGAAGGGTATGATCATAGGTTTTGATTGCCCGGGTGAGTACATAAGGAATCAGAGAAACATTGGTGCCGGGAGCCGGTGGAATCGGAATCCCAGAGCAGAACACCGGTATAAGCCAGGGATGCTGAAGGAAATTGTCTTGGAACGGGTGCCCAGCTTGATTTTTCCGTGGTTTTCAGATCATTCCGGCTCAGGTTGATTCCCCAGGTGGACAAAGCCTTTTTTATATCGAAGGGTTTTAAATGGAATGGCAATTTCCATGATATATTTATCCGGATATTCCTTCACTTTTGAATACCAGATATTATCCCAGCTCAGATCCACTTTGCCGCCTTCATACATAGTGCCATCCCATTGCGCACCGGCAGCATTGGTGCCAAATGTAAACCCATTGGTTTCGTCCCCATAAGTATCCAGGAAGAAAATGAAATTATCGTTTTTGGTGAAACTGAAATCCCGCCGCAGGGATTCCACCATATAGGGACCCGGCATACCCGTCATAACAAACTGCGGACAGATAGAAAAACTTATTGTCATAGGTCATGCGTACTTCCGTTTTCACATGGGCAAAGGAGGTATCCATGGGCAGGATCATGAAGAAATTCTTGGCCATATTCCGCCTGTTTCCAGGAAGGTTCATCCAATACACCGTCAATCCGGATCGGATCAGCCGGTATGATGAATATGAATCAGGTAAGCGCGCATTCTTTTTTTGGGAAAAAACGGGCAGGCTAAGCAATCACAAAAGCAACACGGGCAGGCCAGTTCTCATTCAACAGGGAAATCGTTTGCAAAGTTGAAAAAATACGATTTATTATGGAAATCGGTCTGTTTTGGCTTGCATTTAACTATAATTCAAACTATTTTTAACCGCTTCCCTCCAATAACTGGCGCAATACTTGCGTTAGCGGTCTGATTCCAGCCTTTTTTCCAATTTCCACTGAATTCCGCGTTTAAATCCTTGTTCATTGAAAGATTTTATCCGTCAAAAATCTTTTAATACATGAAATCGTTATTTTTTTCCCTTTTGCTTATTCCCGGATTTCTGCAGGCCCAGCGCTGGCACGTAAACGTTACAGCGGGGGCCTTTCCAATTATTCCGGAGATCTTGCAGGCCAAGGCTTATACATTTGATCAGTCTTATTTTTGCTTTTGGTGCCGGTGCACAATATGATATTACCCGGAATTTTTCTGTCCGTCAGCAATATCATATTATGAAAGTGGGCGCATCGGATCAGTATAATAATCCGGATCTCGTATTCCGAAACCTGAGTTTTCAAATCGAATATTATCGAATGGAACCTGCTGGGGGAATACACTTTCCTGGATATCACACAAAAAAAATTTTCTCCGTTTCTTTTTGCAGGAATTGCTGTTTTTCATAACAACCCGTACGCATATGATACACTGGGCCAGAAAATATATCTGAGACCACTGAGTACGGAAGGTGAGGGACTTGCCCCAATACCCGGATCAAAAACCATATAGCCTGACACAATTTGCCATTCCCTTTGGAGGCGGAATTAAATTCAGGGTGAGCGAAAATGTAGTACTCGCATATGAAATTGGATTCCGAAAAACATTTACTGATTATCTGGACGATGTGAGTACGTTTTATGTTGACCAAACGATTCTTGCAAAATGCGAAGGGACCCAAAGGCCGTTGAAATGGCTTATCGCGCAAATGAATTAAAAGGTGGTGACCAGACTTATCCCGTGGCAGGCACCAAACGGGGAGGTCCAAAATACAAGGACATGTATTATTATACCGGTATTCGCGTAAGCATTGCACTGATATCCAGTAAAAACGGTTATTACGGCAGGGGAAGAACGGATTGTCCGACCAATGTACAATGAGATTAGTTGGCTAATTTTGCCATCTAACTGAAAAGATGGCATTTAATAATTTAAGTGATTTCCTGAACGCATTGGAATCGGCGGGCGAACTGGTGAGGATAAAAACATATGTAGATCCAAAATTGGAAATTGCTGAGATCACCGACCGGATCAGCAAAACAGCTTCAACGAAACAAAGCACTACTTTTTGAAAATACCGGTTATGATTTCCCGGTACTGATGAATGCCTATGGCAGTGAAAAAAGAATGTGCATTGCGCTGGGAGTGTCCCGGCTTGACGATATCAGTAAGGAAATCGAATCCCTTTTTAAAATGCTGGCGGGTCCCAAGGAATCCATCCTGGACAAACTACGAGTGCTTCCTAAACTGACCCAGTTCGCCGCCTGGATGCCAAAAGTTGTGCGCGGAAAGGGCGAATGCCAGGAAGTGATTATGGAATCACCGGACCTCGAATAAACTTCCCATCATTACCTGCTGGCCAAAAGACGGAGGTCCTTTTATCACACTTCCGGTAATTCATACCAAGGATCCGGAAACCGGCATCCGGAATGTGGGCATGTACCGGATGCAGGTGATGGGATGAGCGGCTGACAGGCATGCACTGGCATAAACATAAAGTGAGTGCCCGTCATTTCGAAGCCTATAAGAAATTAAAAAAGCGCATGCCCGTGGCCGTTGCCCTGGGTGGAGATCCGGTATATGCTTATGCGGCTACTGCGCCATTGCCGGATAATGTGGATGAATATATGCTGGCCGGTTTTTTACGAAAGAAGAAAGTGGAACTCGTGCGATGCCTCACGCAACCCGAACTGGAAGTACCTGCGGATGCAGATATTAGTGATTGAAGGATATGTGGATCCGGAAGAAGCTCCGGTCTGGGAAGGACCATTTGGTGATCATACAGGATATTATTCGTTGCCAGACTGGTATCCGTCTTTTCATGTAACGGCCATTACCCATAAGAAAAAATGCAATTTATCCCGCAACGATTGTCGGCATTCCACCGCAGGAAGACGCCTGGCTTGGGAAAAGCGACGGAAAGAATTTTTCTCGCACCGATGAAAATGATGATGATCCCCGAGATCGTGGATATGGAAATGCCGGTGGAAGGTGTATTTCATAACCTGGTGATTGCACAAATACATAAAACATTTGCGGGTCACGGACAAAAAGTAATGAGTGCCATGTGGGGTGCGGGTCAGATGATGTTCAATAAAATCCTGGTGCTGGTGGATGAAGGCGTTTCGATCACTGATTATTTATCGCTGGCAAAATATGTTTTCAAAAATCTGAATCCCGCAACAGATATTGCATTTGCCCAGGGACCGATGGATGTGCTGGATCATAGTTGCAGCAAGCTAGGATTCGGTGGAAAAATGTGCATCGACGGAACAAAAAAATTTGAAGAAGAAATGGACGAGCGATATGCTGTCCGGGAATATGTTCATTTTCCCGACAATGACTGGCTGGATGCATTTCCGGAAATCAAGATCCGTGAACCGGCAGTTGCTGGAAAGGGAAATTCCCTGCCTGATCGTATCCGTTTCAAAAACACGCAAAGGACAGGTTCGTGAACTGCATCGGGCTATTTGCTGAAAAAATATTGCCGATTCCGGCGTAAAACTGATTCTCTATGTAGATGAAAATATTGATCCTTCCAATTTACCGGTAGCACTCTGGCGGTTCTGTAATAACCTGGATCCGAAAAGGGATTCCTTTTTATTTGAAGGAAGGAGAGGAGAAAAAATACATAGCCTGTATGGGACTGGACGGAACTACGAAAACAGAAGCCATGGATGATTTTCACCGGGACTGGCCCAATATCATTGTGGCCGATGAAAAAACAATTGAAGCGGTTGATAAAAAATGGCCGTTGCTTGGCCTGGGAGACCTCATTCCGTCACCATCTCTCTCTTTCCGTGACCAGCTTTATGGAGAGGAAGCTGTTGCGGCTGTTTAAATATTTATCCGCGTCGGCAGACAATTCATCTGCTTTTTTTCGTTTATATTCTTTCATAAAATCGGAGAGTGCACAATGGTAAATGGATTTCCGGCCCTGACGGGGATAGGTTGATTTTTTAACCGGATCATTTACAATTTCACTGGCAAACTTTGCGGCTTTCGCAAAAATTTTCCTAAATTCGATTTGCTCTTTGGTATAGACTACATTGCTGCGGTCGGGGTATTTTGTCATAAAGGTTTTCCCATTGATGATCTTATAAACCGCATGTTTCCCCACCCTTCCTTTAATTCCCTGTACAACATAGTTGTCTTTAATTTCGGCCATAATTTCCGTTTTCCGGAATAACGGCTTTTTCTCCCGGATATTTCTGATCTTACGTCTTTTTACGTCTTTTTACGTCTTCTGTCGTCTGAGATTGTTCTGGAATTCGTCTTGAATTCTTCTGGATTTCTTCTGGAATTCGTCTGTACAACATCTTGATTACCGCTTCTGAATCTCTATAAATTTCCCACTGTAAAAGGTGAATTCTGTAGTTAAAGAGCGGCTTTCCATCGCAGATAAAAGATTGACAGACAAAGAATAGTTAAGGAAAACAGCAATTATATTTTGCTATAATTCGCCAAACCCTAATTTTGCGCCCGGAGAGATGGCAGAGTGGTCTATTGCGGCGGTCTTGAAAACCGTTGAAGGTCAAACTTCCGGGGGTTCGAATCCCTCTCTCTCCGCCAATTAAAATAAAGCCCCGCAAGGGGCATTTTTATTTCTGCGAGCCACTCCACCAGGGGATGGCCGAAGGTCGTCCCTCTCTCTTCATCTAAAGTAAGACAGGGTTTAGTTAGTTATTGTAATGAATATCACAATTACTACTAAGCTTCCCGTCATTATAAATCGACAAAAAAATGCAAATATATTTGCGCAACTCAAAAGTTGCATATATATTTGCAACCTGAGGGTTGCACAATTAATAATCAAGAATGAAACAAGATATATTCCAGGCCATATCAGACCCAACACGAAGGGCTATTTTAACGTTAATTGCTATCCAGGCATTAACACCCAATGCAATGGCGGAAAAATTTGATATGACCCGCCAGGCAGTATCAAAACATATTAAAGTATTGCACGAATGCGAATTGATTAAACCGAAGCAGAGCGGCAGGGAGATCTATTATCACTTTAATGCGAAAAAAATGCAAGAATTTGACAATTGGTTAGCCCAGTTCAGGCAAAACTTGGAAATTCAATTTAATCAACTTGACGAATTATTATCAACAACTAAAGAACAGAAAAAATTAAAAACTAAAAAATAAAGTTATGAGAACAATCAATCCCTGGATCAACTTCAATGGAAATGCTGAAGAAGCATTCACTTTTTACAAATCAGTTTTTGGCGGCGAATTCACCAAGATCATTCGTTTCAAAGACCTGGCAAGCGCTGAATTTCCGGTAGCAGAAAAGGAAGCAAATAAAATAATGACCATTGCATTGCCGCTTGGCAAACACAATGTATTAATTGCCAATGACGTTCCCGAATTTATGGGACGGGTAGACGAAAGCGAGAACAGGTCGAAAATATCAGTTAGTGCAGAAAGCCGTGAAGAAGCAGACAAAATATTTAACGGACTATCAGCAGGTGGAAATATTGAAGGGCCCATTGGCGACAGTCCTTGGGGTACATACGCCGGAATGTTTAGAGACAAATATGGTATTGAATGGATTGTGGAATTTGACCCAAATTAAAACGGGCAAATTTAACCGAAGGAAAAAGCGGCTCCTTACCTGGGGATGACGCAATGTGTCAATAAAATGCCTGCAGGCAATTTGGGGTTTTGTGCAAAATGTGGCCTGGTAAACAAACATCAACCAATTACAAAGCCAGGTTGTGGTTCGGGCTGGACAAAACCTTGATTCAATGAATGAATGCAAAAGAAAAAAGTATGATCATTAATATATGTATGAAAAAATTACTATATTTAAGGATATTAATATCGCTGAGCGACAGGGAATATTTGTATTGCCTATATAATGAATCGTTAATCTAACGATAACTAATTAAATTTTGTTTGCCATCAGGTTGTACCAGGCGCCAGAATTGCCTACTTAATTAGTTGATTTTTATTTCGATCACAAACGATTGCAGTTTCTTTTTACCGTGATGGATTTGAATTTAAGAATTCGTAATCCGTCACAAAAAGAGTTTCCTGAACTATGTATTGCCTGCTATGTAAATCATATTCCGCCTTTTACTGGTGGGCCAACATCCTATTGAAGAAATCTTACTTCTTACATTTCATTAAGATTGGTTTTTAACTACAGAAATTTTTAGCAATAATGTTTTATGTCCGATCGAATACCAGATAATCCACCAGACATATTACCGGTTATCGATGGAAAAAGACCTCTATGGTCTGTAATGATCCCTGTGTATAATTGCTATGATTATATTAGAGAGGCTTTGGAAAGCGTGCTTTCACAAGATCCTGGTATAGACCTCATGCAAATTGAAATCGTGGATGATCACAGTACCGATGGAGACGTTCTAAAATTGGTTGACGAAATTGGTAAAGGGCGCGTAGGGTATTATCGGCAAAAAACAAATTGTGGTAGTTTAAGAAACTTTGAGACGTGTATTAACCGAGCGAAAGGTCATTATGTACATATTCTCCATGGCGATGATAAAGTGTTGTCAGGATTTTATGAACAGATCGGTACTTTGTTTAATACCTACCCGGAAGCAGGTGCAGCCTTTACTAACTTTAATTATATCGACCATAACAGTAACCCAATCCCAATCACAAACAAGTGCATTTTAGCAACATCGGGCATAATTCCTGACTTTCTAAGCAAAATTGCCATAAGGCAATTGATACAACCGCCGGCAATCATTGTCAAACGAAGTACTTATGAACAAATAGGAAGCTTTTATGCTGTTCATTTTGGGGAAGACTGGGAGATGTGGACAAGGATCGCACGCTCGTTTCCGGTAGCATATTCACCTAAATATCTTGCCTCTTACAGAGCTGGTCATGGAATCGGAATTAGCCATGAGAGTTTCCTTACCGGCCAAAATATTACCGATATGAAAAAGGTAATAGATATTATTTCCCAAAACATGCCCAAGAATGAGCGTTCAAAAACAAAAAGGGCCGCTGCAGCCTACTATGCAATATTCTGCGTGAGAATTGCTAACGGTTTATTATTAGACCAGAAAGACGCCGCTTTTAAACAAATAAAGGGTGCATTGAATCTTAATAAGGGCGTTGGAACAATGCTATGGGTTTTGCGATTTTATGCAATGTATGTTTTAAGGTACAAGCAGATATCCCATATGTTGCAAAACACCAGGACTAAAACTTTAAAAAAACATTTTGATGTTTAATATGAAGGATGAACAATCAAATGCGCCCAAAATGGCTACCTGGGATTGGGAAATCAAGCCGGAAACATCCTGGTGGAATATCAATTTAAAAGAGCTTTATTCACATAAGGATTTATTACTACAATTAACCAGAAAGGATTTTTTAGGGTTGTACCAACAAACTCTTTTGGGGCCATTCTGGGTACTATTACAACCGTTATTAACCGTTTTTACCTATGTGTTAGTATTTAACAGGTTGATAGGTATTCCAACGGATGGCGTCTCACCATTCTTTTTTTATTTGATAGGTATTACCCTTTGGAATTTATTTTCAGAAGTGTTTTTACAAACATCAAAAACGTTTTCGCAAAATGCAGAGATCTTCGGCAAGGTCTATTTCCCAAGGATCATAGTTGCGCTATCAAATTTATGGCTGCAATTATTGCTATTCTTAATACAGTTGCTTTTACTTATGGTAGCGTATTTATTTTTCATTATCATACATAAAGCCAGCTTTGAGATTAGTCATATTGGTTTGATACTTCCGGCAATCATAGTTACATCGGGCATCGGATTTGGGGGTGGACTCATATTCTCTGTCCTTACGGCGAAGTACCGTGATCTGTTACCGTTGATGCAATTAGTCATAAGGTTATTAATGTTCGTGTGCCCGGTATTTTATTCCCTGGCAATCGTTCCTAAAAAACTTCAATGGTTAGTGAATATTAATCCTCTTTCAGAGCCATTTGAATTATTTCGTTTTGCTTTTTTAGGTAAAGGAAATATCAATGTATTCCAGTTTTTTTATAGTACAGGCTTTATGGTCATCATTGTTTGTTTCGGTATTGTGCTTTTCAATAAAATGAGTGATCGTCTAATGGATGTTATTTAAAATATTATGTCCGACATTGTAATTCAGGCTGAAAATATTTCAAAGTTGTTCCGACTTGGTACCATAGGGTCGGGGTCGTTGCGACGCGATATGCAATTATGGTGGCAAAACAATATTTTAAAAAAAGACGATCCCGGTCGTCAGATAAGCGGCGGAAAAAAAACTGATAATAACGACCATATTTGGGCGCTTAAAAACGTTGACTTTGAAATCAAAGAAGGCGAAGTATTAGGCATCATCGGGCATAACGGCGCAGGTAAGTCAACATTATTAAAAATATTATCGCGCATCATTAAACCATCAGAAGGTATTGTTCGGGGGCGTGGACGTGTTAGCAGTTTACTTGAAGTGGGCACCGGATTCCATGCCGAACTCACAGGGCGGGAAAATATTTTTATCAGCGGCCACATTCTTGGTATGAAGAAAGCCGAGATACTACAGAAGTTTGATGAAATTCTTGACTTTTCAGGAGTCGGTGCGTTTATCGATACTCCTGTTAAACGGTACTCATCCGGAATGTATGTTCGGTTAGCCTTTGCTGTTGCAGCGCATTTGGAACCAGATATTTTAATTATTGACGAAGTACTGGCGGTAGGAGATGCAGAATTTCAAAAGAAATGTTTAGGTAAAATGAACGAAGCTTCAACGAAGAGCGGTCGCACGATACTGTTTGTAAGTCACAACCTACAGGCAGTAAGTAACCTTTGCTCAAACGCTATTTGGATGGATAAGGGGAGCGTTCGCGCCAGGGGTAGTTCAAAATCAGTAATTAATAATTATCTAAGCGCATTACATCAAAAAAGCTGGAAAAAAGAGTTCCCGACCATTAAAGAAGCAGCCGGAAATGAGTTCATACGGGTATTATATATCGAATTGATACCTCAACTGTCAGACCCATTTGCGGTAATAGATATCAGAACACCTTTAACTATAAAATTTCGGTTTTATAACGCCTCAGATAATATCGTTTTATCAACCGATCTGTTATTATTCACCCTCGCTGGTGATTGTATTTTTGATATACCGTCAAAAGCAACTGTTTATAACGAGGGCCTGATCGAAGGGGAATGCACCATCCCGGGTAACTTTCTGAACGATGGTACCTATTTTTTTACACTTCATTTTGCTAAAGACACATCGTCTGAATTATATTCCTATAACGAATGTTTGATGTTTGATGTTGCCGATTATCGGGAAAGCACCAATTGGTATGACAAATGGTGGGGATTTGTAAGGCCAGATTTTCCTTTAACACTTAAAGCATTAAGACGGGCCGAAATAATTAAGATAAACAATGGAAAGGATACCTAAAGAGCCGCCCCATATTGCGCCTGTTACCCATGGGAAGCCGCGGCCAAAATGGTCTGTGATGATCCCGGCATACAACTGTTCGAATTACCTGGCAGAGGCCATTGAAAGCGTATTGTCACAGGATTTGGGCCCGGAAGAAATGCAAATTGAGGTGATAGATGATCACAGTATCGACGCTGACGTAAAAACATTAGTAGAAAAAGTCGGGCGGGGAAGAGTGGGTTACTATCGGCAGTCAGAAAACGTTGGCAGCCTCAGAAATTTTGAAACATGTATTAATCGCGCACAGGGACAATATATTCATTTACTGCATGGCGATGACAGAATTAAAAAAGGTTATTATAATGCCCTGAACGCGGTTTTTGAACAATTTCCGGAAGCTGGTGCTGCTTTTACAGCCTGGGAACATATTGACAGTAACGGTGCTTTTTCACATCAATCCCGAATAGAGGCTAATAAAATATGTATCCTGGAAAACTGGCTATATAAGTTAGCTGAGTATCCCCGTCTGCAATATGTAGCTATCACTGTAAAACGGGAGGTTTATGAAGCCTTAGGGAGTTTTTATTTAGCTCATTATGGAGAAGACTGGGAAATGTGGGCCAGAATAGCAAAACACTATCCTACCGCCTATTGTCCGGAATTTTTGGCTGAATACCGGCAACATCAAAATTCAATTACCTGGCGTAGTTATCAAACCGGGCAAAACGTTAAGGATATTGACCGGGTAACCGCTCAAATAGTCAGCTATCTTCCTGTAAATGACCAGCAAAAATTGCTCAGAAATGCGAAAAAAAACTATGTCTATTGGGTGCTCAATGAAACCTTTGGCGCCTGGTTTACAAATAAAAATAATAAGTTGGCTTATACTCAAATCAAGACCATTTTGGGTATTTACAGAGACAGGTATATCATTTCAAGGATAACCATTTTATTACTATACATCTGGAGCGATCCTTATCGAAAAATAATTAAAGGCCGCTCTAATTAAAACACATGCCAAAAGTATTACCATATATTATCGAGCATATACTATTGAATAAACAAAGTATATCGTCGATAGACAAACCTAAAATCGGCCGAAAATATTATTATGTGTTATGGTGGCAAAACATATCACTGGGTCATTTATATGTTGAAGAGCCGGGCAATGATAAATTTGAGGAGGATGTTTTCAATGCAATTATTTCAACATTAAAAAGCTACGACCCTTCAAGTAATTTGACAGATCGTATTAAAACAACGTTTTCTTTAGGGGATTTGCCGGCTTTTGTATCCTTAATGAATCAATTGCTTGCTCCTTATTTGCCAATAAATATCCCCGATGGGGTAGATATTTCTGTGGTTATCTGCACCCGAAATCGTAGCCAAAGCTTAAAGCAATGTCTCGACAGCTTAATGAGGCAGGTTTGTAAACCGCATGAGATTATTGTGGTAGACAATGCGCCAACAGATGATAGCACAAAATTGACAGCAGAGCGATATAGTGCTGTCCGCTATTGCGAAGAGCCGCGTCCCGGATTAGATATAGCACGAAACACAGGAGCTCGTTTGGCTCAGTTTCCGATTGTGGCTTACACCGATGACGATGTAATGGTTGATCCATTGTGGTCATACAATATTTGGCAAACTTTTTTGCCGGAAAATGTTGATGCAATGACCGGCTTGGTGATCGCCACATCCCTTGAAACCGAGAGTCAACAGATTTTTGAAAAAAACTGGGGTTTTAACAAGGGATATCGAGACATTTTTTTTAATGCGGATTTTATTTATAAAACTACCATCCCAAAAGTTTGGGAAATCGGAGCGGGTGCCAATATGGCTTTTAGAAAAAAAGCCATTGAGGATGTTAATTACTTTGACGACAGATTAGATGTGGGTGCCGCAGGTTGCAGCGGTGATTCTGAGATTTGGTACAGGATGCTGGCCAAAAACATGACCATTCATTATAACCCAAGAGCTATAGTATATCACGAACACCGAAAGGAATTAAAGCAACTGCATAAACAATTATTCGGTTACATGCGCGGACATGCGGCATCTGCTCTCATTCAGCATGCTCAAGATCCAAAAGTCGGATATAAAAGGTATGTGTATTTTGACTTGTTGAAATATTATGCTTTTCATATTAAAAATGGGTTTCCCAGATATCCCTTCCGTTATCAAACCCTGTCGAGTGAAATAAAAGGCCTTCTTTCGGGAATAAGATTCTATAAGAAAAACAAAAATAAACCATCATTTACTCCCTGATTAAACGCCATGACAAATAATGCGAATTTAGTAAGACCCCTGGTTTCGGTAATTATACCTTGCTATAATCATGGCGATTATTTGACAAAGGCTATTGAAAGTGTCAAGTCCCAATCATATCAGGTTTTCGAGATAATAATAGTTGATGACGGGTCTGACGATATTACCCGGGAAGTAAGTGCCAGGTTTCCGGATGTCAAATATATATATCAAAAAAATGAAGGTCTATCAGCAGCCAGAAATACCGGCATTCAGTATGCGAAGGGTGATTATTTCGTATTTCTGGACGCTGACGACTGGCTTTTAAAAACTGCATTGGAAATTAATGTCGGTTTTTTAAATTCAAATGTCAACGCCGCATTTGTTGCAGGTGGCTATGAGTTATACTATGAACCCGAAGACAAGACCTGGGTGATACAGCAGGAATTAAAAGACAATTATTACCCTGAATTGTTAAAGGGAAACTTCATAGGTATGCACGCAACTGTTATGTACCGGGCTTCGGTATTTGAGGTTTTTTCATATAATACATCATTGCGCTATTGTGAAGATTATGATCTATATCTACAAGTAACCCGCTTATTCCCTATTATTTACCACACTCAACTCATTGCTGTATATAGAAAACATGAAAGTAATATGTCGGCTAACTATTCCGGGATGTTAAAATATGCACTGCTCGTATTATCGTTTCAAAAAAAACATCTCAAAACTGCCATCGAAAAAGATTCTTATAAAACAGGGGTGTCTTTCTGGAAATCCTATTATTCGCAAAAGATCTATGAAGTTTTAATCGATAAATTATATGCCGGAATAGATGATTTGAATGTTACCGAAATAAAGACTTTAAAAGAAAATAGCAGAAGCTTATATAAAAGGTTTATCGATCAGCCATTTGAATATTATACCGGGAAAAAGAAAAATTATAAAAGGGCTTTTATGAATCTGTTGAAGAAGATTTACGTCAGGGCTTTTAAGAAACCATTAATCCCTGGTGTAGGCAAAATTAATTTGGGTGATTTCAATCGTATCAATCCTTTTAGCGAGAAATTTGGCTATGATAGAGGCGGCCCAATTGATCGGTATTATATAGAGCATTTTCTTAATGAATATTCGTCAACAATCAAAGGCCGGGTGCTGGAGATAGGAGACAATGCGTATACTTTAAAATATGGAGGGAGACAAAATAGTAAAAAGCGATATTTTGCATGTTGATGACACGAATGATCAGGCGACATATATTGGTGATCTGAGTAATGCGCCACATCTGCCATCTGACAGCTTTGATTGTATCATACTTACCCAAACTTTACATCTGATCTATGATTTTAAAGGTGCGATTAAAACTTGTTGCAGAGTTTTAAAACCTAATGGCACACTGTTGATCACAGTACCCGGCATCAGTCATATTGCGCAGGACGGGTGGGGTAAATTTTGGCTTTGGTCATTTACAAATTCCTCTATGCAGCGAATGATGGAAGAGCATTTTCCAACTCAAAACATCTCAATCAAAACACACGGGAACGTACTTGCTGCAAGTGCCTTTTTATATGGGATGGGCTTGCCTGAATTAACCCGGGAACAGATCGATTCCCATGACGAACATTATCAGGTAATTATAACGGTTAGCGCTACAAAATAAAATTTAAGCATTATAAAGATGTTAAGAGCGATTAAACATTTCCTCCGACGGAGCGAACCCAGGGCAATCGTTTTAATGTACCATCGGATATGTGATCCTGATACTGATCCCTGGCAGTTAGCAGTGAATCCGGTTAATTTTGAGGATCAAATTAAAACCTTAACTAAGCACTTTGACATACTTCCACTGACTGCCCTTATTCAACAATTAGCGAACAAAAAGATAAAATCCAATACAGTTTTTATCACATTTGATGACGCCTATGTTGATAATTTCCTGTACGCTAAACCAATCTTAGAAAAATATGCTTGCCCTGCCACGTTTTTTGTTCCAACTTACTTTATTGAAAAACAACAGTCATTTTGGTGGGATGAATTGGAATCCATTATACTACATTCAAAAACGCTCCCGCAGGATCTTATTTTAAATACAGGTTCCGGGGTTTTCAAATTCAATCTTCAAGCTGAAGATTTAACAGAAGATATTAAGCAGAAACAGGAGTTGTGGAAATGGTCCGGGAAACCGCCGACTAACCGATGCGAACTGTATATCAAAATCTGTAACCTGTTTCGGCCTTTGGCCTATAATGAAATACTTGCTCTGATGAACCAAGTAAAGAAATGGGCTGATTTTATTCCAGGTGATCGGGCTAAGAATCTTACTATGACCGCCCGGCAACTTCAGGATTTATCTGATAATAGATTATTTACATTAGGCTTGCATACCGAAACCCATCCGGCATTGGCAAGTCATCCTATAGATATTCAAAAAGACGAAATTGTCAGATGCAAAGAGTACCTGGATAAAAAAGGGTTGCCGTTCGTCAGCGCCATCGCTTATCCCTACGGTAGTTTCAATAACGATACTCTTTTAGTTGTTGCACAAAACAATATTGCGTTAGGCTTTACAACAGATCCGAAAGTAATTACAAATAATTCTTTATCATATCGTTTAGGTCGATTTCAGATCAATGATTTTAGTGGCACCGAACTTAGGTACAAGTTAAAATACTGGTTGAATCAACACTCAAAACATCGTGATAAATCTGCTTAATTCTTCCTCGCGCGTATGCAACCAAAAAAGGACCATTTGCACCTTTTGGGGAAGTTCCTTTAATTCAATTAATTTGATATTCATATTCGCTCCCCGAACAGAAGACATGGGTTCAATGGAAATACCCAGACCGGCTTCTACCAGTCGCAATACACCAATGGAATGTGCTGACTCGTGTGCCACTTTTGGTTTAAACCCAAAGCCCTGGAAAATCTGTAATATCGTTTCAACATAACCAACGCCCGTCGAAAGCTGCGGTAAAATAAATGTCTCTTTTTTTAAAACAGATAAATCGGTGAGTTTCTTTTTTGACAGGGGATGACCCACAGGTAAGATCAGCACAAAATTTTCCTTGTATAATATTTTTGAGCCCATTTCCGGAGGTAATACAATATTTGGTGCAACACCCAAATCTGTTTTCCTTGTCAGTAGCATTTCAATTTGTTGAAAGTTTGAAGTTTCCTGCGCTATCGTTTTCAATTCCGGCCACTTATTTTTCACCTTTACCAAAAAAGCAGGGACCACGGTGTTCATGGCAGAACTCGAATGGGTAATTCTGACCTCACCCGCTTCACCATTATGCACCTGTGCGGTTCGAATCATTGTTTTGTCCAGGTCCTGCAATATCCTTTGCGCTTCTTTATGAAAAAACAGACCCGCCTCCGTACATGTTACGGCTCGTTTGCTCCTGTTAAACAGCAAGGCACCGATTTCATTTTCCAGCAATTGAACCTGCTTGCTAAGAGCAGGCTGAACAATATTTATTTGCTCCGCGGCCTTTCTGAAATTGAGCGTGTCACATAAAACCAGGAAATTCTTAATCTGCTGGATGTCCATTGTAATCAAAATAAGTTATCAATTAATCAAAATTAAGTATTTTATATTATCAGTAAAACATACTTGCTTTGCATAAGCAGAACCTTGGTACAATGAAACTTTCGGGATATGAGTATAAGCAAACCAGGCGGTCCGGCATTGATTCTTATTGACATTCAAAAAGGATTTGCGAACATTGAATATTGGGGTGGACAGAGAAATAACCCGGATGCGGAATTCAGGGCAGGTGAACTGCTGAGCGTATGGCGGGAGAATGATTTGCCTGTCTTTCATGTACAACATTGTTCCACCAATCCATCTTCTCCGCTACATGAAACCCATGCCGGAAATCAATTCAACGACCTGGTAATTCCAAAAGAAGGGGAGTCAATAATAAAAAAGAATGTGAATAGTGCATTTATAGGAACTGATTTGCAGGCACAACTCGATCATGCTAAAATAACGACTCTGGTTATTGCCGGATTAACGACCGACCATTGCATTTCAACAACCACAAGGATGGCCGGAAATCTGGGGTATGAGACTTTTCTTGTTGCGGCCGCAACGGCAACCTTTGATAAAAAAGGAATTAACGGGCAAATTTTCCCGGCTGAATTGATTCATCAAACTGCCCTGGCCAGTTTGGATAAGGAGTTTGCTACAATTATCACAATAGATGTCATGAAACAAGCGATAGAATTTAATCCGGCCAAAAAAATAAAAATGTTCAGCCGCGCGAAACGAAATTCCTTCCTGTTCAATGTGAGCAAATAAATTTCTTCTTCATCTGTACAACCAATCATGTAAACGGTAATTTTTATATAATACACTAACCTATTTCGCACGATGAAAAAATCTATTACATTTTACCTTCTACTGCTTTTGCTTCATCCTTCCTTTGCAGTGTCTGTTGAAGCCCAGCTTACAACTACTCCGAGGGGTGGTAATAAAAAAGCATCCATTAGCGAGCAGATCGGCATCACCGATGTCATAATACATTACAGCCGGCCCGGCGTTAAAAAGAGGGAAGGCCATATCTGGGGCGAACTGATTCCGGTAGGTTACACCGAACTTGGATACGGCATTAAAAAACCAGCACCCTGGCGCGCTGGTGCAAATGAGAATACAACCATTGAGTTTACAACTGATGTCCAGATCGAAGGTCATGATCTGACTGCGGGCAGGTATGGATTTTTTGTGGCATACGATCCAGGCGAGTGCACACTCATCTTCTCAAAAAATTCAACATCCTGGGGAAATTTCTTTTATAACCCGGATGAAGATGCTTTACGCGTAAAAGTGAAGCCGGTAAAAACCGATAAAAGTGTGGAATGGCTTAAATATGAATTTGCTGATCAGACCTCCACGAGTGCGATCATTCAATTACAATGGGAAAAACTGGTAATTCCTTTTCGAATTGATGTAGACCTGAAAAAAACGCAGCTAGAATCCTTCCGGAAAGAATTGCGCGGCGATAAAGCTCTGCCAGGAAGCTGGCAGGCATGGAATCAGGCGGCAGCTTATTGCGCCGCAAATAACACCAACCTCGAAGAAGGTTTAATGTGGGCCGACAGTTCTCTGAGTCCTATTTTCGGTGGGGCCGGCAATTTCACGGCATGGCAAACAAAGGCTGCCATACTGGATAGCCTGGGGCGCAAAACCGAAGCAGCAGAAGTGATGAAAAAAGCCATGCCATTGATGGATATGATACAGGGATATACGTATGGTTATAGCCTGATCGCGTCCGATCCAAAAGAAGCATTCGAGATATTTAAGATGGTCTATGATAAATATCCCAACACGCTATTTAGCAATATAGGTATGGCAAGTGGGTATTCGGCATTTGGCGAATACAAGAAAGCTCTTCCATTTGCGGAAAAAGCACTTCTGCAAGCCAAAGGAGGAAACAAGGCAGAAATTGAAAAAAACATTCGTGATCTCCAAAACGGAAGGGACATGAATTATTAACGACTCCCCTGTATTAAGAAATTTGCATCTTTTTATCCTTTTTATCCGCACGATTTCTTATGAGATGCTTCATGCGGCTAAAGGTTTCCGGCTTAATTCCAAGATATGACGCAAGATATTTTTGAGGTACCCGCTGAATGAGGTTCCCGTTATTCTGAACAAACTCTACAAATCTCTTTTCCGTAGTATTCCTTGCCCGATGATAATCAAAATCCGTTTTTTTAAGGTATGCTTCTCTGGTATATAATCTACCAAGCGTTTCTATTTTGACGCTATAAGCAAAAAGGGTTTCCAAATTCTCATGCGTGAGTGAAAAAACGGTCAACGGTTCCATGGACTCAATTGAAAAATGAGACGGCTTATTAGAGAAAAATGAATTAAAACAGCTGATCAGGTCATTTTCAATGGCAAATTCCATGACGATTTCCTCTTTGCCCTTCAAAAAAAATAGCCTTGCAGATCCTGAATCGATATAGTTAATATATTTTTCGACTTCACCCTCGCGAATGAGCAACTCTTTCTTTTTAAAATGCCTTATTTCAAAAAGGCTTACAAAATATTCGAATTCTTCATCTGTTAAAGAGACATATTTTGAGACAAAGGTTTTTAGATTATTCATTGTTGACATAACAAATATTTTATGGGGTTAAAACACCAACAAGTAATTTTCAAACAGGTTATCTGTGCTGCGCTTTTCTGAATCTTCGAAAAGCATATAGAAGGGCAATGGTTACTGCGATTATGATTTGTTCCACCATTAAAATTAACCAATGCGGGGGATTTTCCGGAGTGTAAGCGTAGTCTACATAAAAAATAGTTCTTGCAGGGGGGCTTGTTGTTGTTTGATTATTGTTTATCACCCCTTTATTGCCGGGTACCATGGCTTTCATTACCCAATATTCAATAAATTACAATTACTTAAAACAATGGATGCCAGCAGAAACAGTTAAACGAATCAGGGAAGAATATCAGTTTACAGCCACCATTCTGGCGTTTGCCCTGATTCCACTTTCGGGTTTTGCGGTCGATATATATCTTCCTTCCATGCCACAGATGGGGCAGTCGCTTCATGCCAGCAGTATCCAGGTGCAGTCTACCATTACCATTTTTCTGGTTAGCTATGGCATATCCCAATTGTTTATTGGCAGCCTGCTGGATAGTTTTGGCCGTTATCATATCGGATTATGGGCTCTGATTGTATTCGCAATATCCTGTCTGGTCATTGCTACTACGCAGAATATTTATGTTTTTTACGCGATGAGGATTGTTCATGGCATTACAGTGGCAGCGATCATCGTAGCCAAAAGGGCCTTCTTTGTGGATATGTACTCCGGCGATCAATTAAAGAGCTACCTGAGTATGTTTACCATCGTGTGGTCGACAGGACCCATACTAGCGCCTTTTTTTGGAGGTTACCTTGAAACCGCATTCGGATGGCAGTCCAACTTTTATTTTTTGGCTGCTTTTGCACTGGTTATCGCCTTACTGGAGTTGATCTTCAGTGGAGAAACACTGGTTGAATATTCGATTTTCAATTTCAAAAAAATTACCGGTGTCTATGTAAACATGCTGGCTACGCCCAGTTTCACATTGGGGTTACTTATGCTGGGCCTGTCTTATTCGATGGTGATGGTTTTTAACATGACAGGGCCATTTATCATTGAACATCACCTGTCTTTTTCACCCGTTACCGCTGGTTATTGTTCATTGATTCTAGGCACGGCCTGGATGGCAGGTGGTTTTGCCGGCAAAGCAACCATTCGAAAACCCTTTTATAAAAAATTATTCATCAATCTTTTCCTGCAAATCATTTTCATAAGCGCCATGCTAATCAGTCTGAACTTCCGGATGAACCTATTTACCCTGATCTTTTTTGCGTTTATCATCCATGTGACAGCCGGTTTTGCTTTTAATAATTATTTTTCCTATAGCCTGGGCCTGTTTCCAAAGAATGCGGGTATCGCCAGCGGCCTTTCTGGTGGTGTCAACTATATCATCGTTTCCCTGTTGAGTTATGGTATCGTGTATTTCATTCCAGCCAGTGATGAAAAAAATCTGGCATACAGTTACCTGGTGCTGATTTTACTGTCGGTCCTGGTTATGTTTTTTGTATATAGAATAAATCGAAAAAGATAATTTTATTGCTGTTTTATACTGGTTCGTTCGAAACACGAACGAGATCATTTTTCAAATACGAGGGGCAGTACTTGCTGAATAACCTGTGTTCCCTGTCCGCTTACCATCAGCCATTCATTGTTTTGCTGTACAAAAACTTCTATCCTTTGTACATCATAATCCAATATTTTTCCTTTTGGCAATTTAAATGTGGAATGTACACGGCGGTTAATGACAGCTGTATTATGATAAATCCGGATTGACGATTTTTTGATATCGTTTCCGGTTAAGGCCAGAATGCCGAAACCCGGCTTGCAGTGATGATTAATGTAGTCAGTTTTTGTAAAGGATTGACCGGTGGGCGTCGCACCGATGAAATCGGCCGAGAGTAATTGCTCAAATTCTGTCGCGTTTTTATCAACCAGTGCTTTTTCCACCCTTAATAAAACCGACCATACTTTTTTACGTGTGTCTTCTATTGTTTCTGTAATCATAAAATAATATTTAGAAGTTTTTTTGCAAACTTATTCTTCTGCTCACCGTCAGGCCAGGCCAAACAACACGAATTGGACAAATGATAGTATGAATTGAATGAACAGATCAAAAAATCAAAAAAATAATCCGTCATTTGTGGGGAGAGATAAAACTGAATCAACGGGTTTAAAAATAAGTTTATGAACTCTATACCGGAAAAACAAAGAGCATACTTTAGTCAGAACCACACGAAACCGGTTGAATTCAGAATACAACAACTGAAAAAATTAAAGGAACTACTGAAGACAAATGAAAAGCTATTGTACGATGCTATTTATATGGACTTCAAAAAATCGGGATTTGATACTTATCTGACTGAATTCGCCGTTCCCATTAATGAACTTGATATAGCCATCAGTCATATGAAACGCTGGTCCAAAATAAAAAGGGTCAGGACCGATATGGTTAATTTCCCCGGCAGCAGTTATATTATTCCGGAACCCCTGGGGGTTTGCCTGGTGATCGGTGCATGGAATTATCCGATCAATCTTACGCTGACACCGCTTATTTCAGCTATCGCTGCAGGAAACACCGTTGTACTTAAACCCAGCGAACTGACTTTAAATACAAGTGCAGCACTGGCGCGTATTATCAACGAACATTTCGATCCCGCCTTCCTGACCGTGGTTGAAGGAGGAATTGCCGAAACGACCGCGCTGCTGGATAATCCATTTGATAAGATATTTTTCACGGGAAGCGCCTCCGTGGGAAAAATTGTATACCAGGCTGCGGCAAAGCATTTAACACCCGTCACATTGGAACTGGGCGGCAAAAGTCCCGTGATCATCGAGAAAGACGCCAACCTCCGTATGGCAGCCAGGAGGCTGGTCTGGGCAAAATTCCTGAATGCCGGACAAACCTGCGTAGCACCTGACTATATTCTCGTTCATCAAAGTGTAGAAAAGGAATTACTTGAAAAACTGAAACTTGAAATTCAGCAATCCAATTTTTCACTGTCGAATGGTAATTATGTTCAAATCATCAATGAAAAAAATCTGGACAGATTAAATGGTCTGATTGATGAGGAAAAAATATTTGTCGGTGGTCAGACAGACAAAGAACAACGAACCATGTCGCCGACCGTTCTTTCAAATATTTTGCCAACGGATAAGATCATGACCGAAGAAATATTCGGTCCGATTTTCCCGGTTGTATCTTACGACGATCTGGACAGCGCTATAGCCTTCATCAAATCAAAATCCAAACCACTCTCTTTGTATTTGTTTACTAATAATGATGCTGTCAGAAAGAAAATACTTAGCGAGATATCTTTTGGCGGAGGAGCGGTAAATGATGCAGTCATGTATTTTTCTAACAGCAGTTTACCATTCGGTGGCGTGGGTAACAGTGGCATGGGCAGTTACCATGGAAAAGCCGGCTTTGATACATTCACCCATTATAAGAGTGTTTTTCAGAAACCCAACTGGTTTGAGCTCAATTTCAAATACTATCCCCATACGAAACGGAAACTGAAACTCATAAAATTTGTAATGAGCCTGAAATAATGTTGCATTTTATTTTTTAACGGAGGGCTCAATCAGGTCCCAGAGATTCCCATACAAATCTTCAAAAACAGCCACGGTGCCGTATTCTTCTTTGGCCGGAGTTCTTACGAAATGAATTCCCATCTTCAACATATTTTCGTAATCACGTTCAAAATTGTCGGTGAACAGAAAAAGAAAAACGCGTCCACCTGTTTGATTACCGACAGCGTTCTCCTGTTCAGGTTTTGCTGCTTTGGCTAACAGGAGTGAGCAGTCGCCGGATCCCGGTGGCCTGACGAGTACCCATCTTTTTGTTTCTGATAACGTGGTATCTTCCTCCAATGTAAATCCGAGCTTCCGTGTGTAAAATTCGATGGCTTCGTCATAATCTTTTACTACCAGTGCGATATGGGCGATAAACTGTTTCATTATAAGATTTCCTTTTCAAAATAGTTTTAGGCTTTGGGCTTTAAGCTTTAGGCTTTACCAGATATTAACCCGCAAACTATCCGGCCTGTACATTTTATCTCCCGGTTTTACCCCAAACGCTTCATAAAATGCAGGAATATTGGCCATTGGACCATTCACTCTTTCTTTTGCTGTTGCATGCACATCCGTCATCAGTTGGGAAGCTATGGATTCTTTTCTTTGTTCCGAAAGCCACCCATAGGCATATCCCAGAAAAAAACGCTGGGAGGGGGTGAGACCCCCGATCTTTTCTCCTTTTCTATATGATTCCGTTTTAACAAATGCATCCCATCCGATGAGTATTCCGCCGAGGTCGGCAATATTTTCGCCCTGGGTTGCATCGCCATTAATATGAATGGTGTCAACAGGAACAAATTCATCGAACTGGCGGATAATTCTTTTTGCGTTTTCCTTGTATCGTTTTGCATCATTGGGCTGCCACCAGTCACGAAGATTTCCGATTTCATCAAACTGCCGCCCCTGGTCATCAAATCCGTGCGTCATTTCATGACCGACGGTCGATGATGCGGTATAACCGTAAACGAAAGCGTCATCCAACTCTTCATCTCTTTTTCCCGGTACCATAAAAATAGCAGCAGGCAGGACGATTTCATTATTACTTGGATTGTAATAAGCATTGTAGGTCTGCGGCGTGATGTCCCATTCTGTTCTGTCAACGGGTTTATTTAACTTTTTTACCTGGTCATCATACCACCATGCACTTGCTCTTTGCACATTCAGCACGAATGGTCCCCGGTCAATAACCATTGCACCAAAATCCCGCCATTTATCAGGGTAACCCACTTTTTTTGAAATCATGGAAAGCTTTAATAATGCTTTTTGTTTAGTGCTGTCGCTCATCCAGCTGAGGTGTGTGATCCTTTCTTTATAGGCCACTCTCATCGACTCCACCAAATCGTTGTAACGCTTCTTTGATTTTTCCGGAAAATATTCATCCACAAATAAATGTCCCAGCGCTTCCCCGATCGCATTTTCTTCCGCATCCAGCACCCGTTTCCATCGCGGTTTGGGAACCTGCACCCCCGAGACGGTACGCACATAGTTGAAGCGATCATTGAAAACAGACTCATACATATAAGGTGCCGAGTTATTCAATAGATGAAACGCCAGATAATTTTTCCAAACCCCCAGTGGAGTCTTTTTCAATTCCTGATTCAGGGCATCGATAAATTCAGGTTGTCCGACGATAACAGAGTCCATTGCCGGCAGACCCGAACTGGCAAAAAAATCTTTCCAGTTTACATTCCTGTATAATTTTTGGATACGTAAAAGATCCATTTTATGATAATTCGCATTCGGATCCCGCAAGGCTGCAATTTTACGGGAAGCTTTTGCCAACCGGCTTTCCAGTCGGTATATTTCACCGGCAGATTTCAGTGCGGATGCGCTGTCTCTTCCCAACGTTCTGAACGACTTATTCAAATAAACCTGATATGCATTCCTGACCTTCATTGATTTTTCATCCGTATTGAAATAATAATCACGGTTGGGCATACCCAGTCCTCCCTGCAATAGATGTAAGGCCATCCGGTCACTTTTCTTTTCGTCCTGATAGATGCCACCACCCATCAATGCATCAACACCAGATTTACCAAGCTCTGCCGCAACTTGCAGAAATTCATCAAGGCTGGTTATATTTTCGATTTTTGCCAATTCAGGTTTGAGGGGATCCAGACCTTCCTTTTCAATACCGGCTGAATCCATCCCGCTGAACCAGAAATCACCGATTTTTTGTGTGATGCTTCCAGGCACAGCATTTTCGGTTACTGCTTTTTCATTAATTGTACGCAGTCGGTTGTAGATATCAAGATTTATCAAAGAACCTACACTCCATCGGCTCTGATCCGTGGGTATCGGGTTTCTTCTGATCCAGCTACCGTTTGCATATAAAAAGAAATCATTGGCCGGATTGATGGTGGTATCGATATTCTCTGCAAGAAAATCTGTAGCTTCTTTTTTTTCTGCCGGGTGACAGGAAACAAAAAATAAAAGAGCCGGTAATATCCATGAACTTTTGCGCATATGAAATTTTCCTGAAATGTATTCTCCGACAATACTAAATCAATCGATGTAATCAAACTTTACCATTCAAATAAAAGATATGAGCCGAAAGCCCAAAGCCTAAAGTCTAAAACTATTTTGAATGTGGAAATGTAATAGTAAAGGATATTCACTATTACATTATTACTTTGATTTAGTTTTAAGCTTTAGGCTTTGGGCTTTAGGCCTTAGTATTATATCGTTGGATCGGATTTTGCTTAATAAATGTATCCCCTCAAAAAAACGGGCCATTCGGCAATAAAAATGGCTCTTTCGTACGAATTCCTTAATTTAATCTCTTTACCGTCAAAAAAATGATGGATTTAAGTCCCGTTTCAGATTCAAAACTTCAGGTTCCCGCTTTTTTATCCGGCCATGGAGATATGAGTGAGCGTATCAGGCATTTCAACTGGTCGCAAACATCTATTGGCGACGTTGACAAATGGAAACAAAGTTTACGGTCTGCAATAAATATCTGTCTGAATTCAAATTTCCCGATCGCGATTTACTGGGGCAAAGAACTTTGTTTATTATATAACGATGCGTGGTCACCGATACCAGGTAATAAACATCCCTGGGCGCTTGGCCGGCCGGCAAAGGAAGTGTGGCCGGAAATATGGAACGACATCGAGCCCCAGTTTGCGAAAGCATTCTCAGGTGAACCAGGCGGATCAAAAGATGCCCTCCTGCCCATGCAAAGACATGGTTATACAGAAGAATGCTATTTTGATTTTACTTTTACTCCGGTTTATGGAGAAGACGGAAACGTGGACGGCATTTTCAATGCAGTGATAGAAACAACCTATCGCGTAATCAATGAACGCAGGGCAGCACTATTACAAAAACTTTCCCGTAAGATCAGTACGGCCAGCTCAGCAGATGAAGTATATCAAAAAGTAATGGGTTTGCTGAAAAACAATACTGCGGATCTGCCATTTTGTTTTATCTATTCTCTGTCTGATGAGAAAAATCCGCTGCTGGTAGCAAGCACTGTACCGGACATCCGTGTGGGAGAACTACCCATCCAGGATCTGATTAAAAATGGTTCTTCCAAATATATTGCTGACGTTCGTTTGTACATGGATCGTGTACCTGTAAACTTCTGGCCGGAATCACCCACTGAAGGCATGCTAATTCCTTTGCGGGGGAATAAAGGGACTATAAAGGGATTTCTGTTTGCGGGACTGAGTGCCCGGAGACAATTTGATGGGGAATATCAAATCTTTGCGGAACAGGTTGCCGGCATTATCAGCGGTGCGCTGAATGGGATTGATTCGATGGACGAAGAACGGAGGCGGGCGGAAGCTGTCATGATAGCCGCCAAAAAATTGGAAGATAGTGAAGCTGCGCTCCGCCTTGCGAATGAGCAACTGGAACTCACTTTCAGAAATGTGCCCGCGGCCATTTACCTGTTCGATAAGGAGGGCAAAATTCTTTTTCTGAATACCGAAGCCGCGAATTTAAACGGATTGATCCCGGGGGAAAACGCAACGAAAAAAATACATCTGACGAGCTATCATCAAAGCGTAACCGACCTATTTGAAATTTTGGACGAAGAAGGGGTATCCCTTTCCATGGAGGACACGCCAACGGCTATTACTTTGCAAACGGGAAAGGCCGCTCAAAAGATCATGCATTTTGTTCAGAAATCAGATGGTACGCACAAATGGATCCTGACCACCACATCACCGCTTTTGGATGAGGCCCGTGAACTGGTGATGGTGCTGACTACTTCAACCGATATTACATTTCAAAAACAGGCAGAACAAAAAATCAGGGAAAGTGAAGAGCATTTCCGCAACCTCACACAGGCCCTTCCTCAACTGGTTTGGGTTACCGATACAGAAGGCAAACAGGAATTTGTAACAGAACGCTGGAAAGAATATACCGGGCTGGACCCACACGACGAAAAAACCTGGGCGATGATTGTTCACCCCGAGGATAGTCAGATTCTAAACCAAATCTGGAGTAACAGTAAAAGAACAGGAACCACTTACAAGGCAGAAGCCCGTTTAAAAAGACGGGATGGAGAATTCCGTTGGTTTCATGTTCACGGAGAACCGATCCGGTCAGAAAAAAATGAGATCATTAAATGGGTTGGTGCATTTACGGATATCCATGAACAGAAATTAGCGGAGGCCCTGTTACGACATAGCGAGGAACGACTGGAGTTCCTTGTAAAAAAACGCACGGAACAATTGGAAAGGTCCAACGAAGACCTGCAGCAGTTCGCGCATGTGGCCAGTCACGATTTAAAAGAACCCATCCGGAAAATAAAAATATTCAGCAATTTATTACAGGAAGAATTTAATTCGTCTTTTAACAACAACGCTAAATTATATTTATCTAAAATACAAAGTGCAACTGAAAGGATGTTACTGATGATGGAAGGTGTTCTGAGCTATGCTGCGCTGGACGGCTATCGGCAGGGTGTTGAGGAATTGGATCTGAATGAAATTCTCCGTTCCGTAGAAACAGATCTTGAGTTGGTTATTCAGAAAAGAAAGGTGGTTGTTCAAATAGACCCGCTACCGAAAATCCAGGGATATTCTATTTTAGTTTACCAGCTTTTTTATAACCTGATCTCCAACGCGCTCAAGTTTTCAAGAACAGACATAACACCACAAATCCGGATTCTTTATAAGACTATTGTTATCGATCATAAGGAATTCGCGCAGTTCCGCGTGATCGACAATGGGATCGGCTTTGACCCCAAATACGCCGAAAGGATATTTCATACGTTTACCCGGCTAAATGCGAGGGATGATTATGAAGGCACCGGACTCGGACTTTCTTTATGCAAAAAGATTGTAAACCGTCACCAGGGATTTTTAAAAGCCATCGGTAAACCCAACCTGGGTGCAGAATTTGTTGTCGAATTGCCTTTTATACATATTGAATAAGGCAGGTTATTTAGTCTTTTTGGATTTAGGGGAATTCTTGTTCTTTGGTTTAGAAATCCATTGATCCGCGCTTTTGTCTTTTTCCATCTGCGCGATTGATTTATCTGAGAGCACTGATTTTGCCTTTTTTGTTATATCAGTAGTTGAAGCAAAATCATCCCGGTGCTTAATCAATAACCATGCGTTTTCTCCGCTGCCATTATTATTCTTAATATGTACAAGTGCAAATTCACCTTTCAATTTTTTTCCAAACAACCGGAATTTGAGGGATCCCGATTTCAATTGGGCCAGCAAAGATTTTTCTTCTTCTTTTATTGATTTTTGCGGTTCAAGTGTTTCATACGTTCCTTCATCCCACACGATTACTGTACCTGCTCCGTAATTTCCTTCGGGAATGATGCCTTCGAAGTCCTTATAGTCGTAGGGGTGGTCCTCCACCATCATCGCCAGTCTTCTGTCATCCGGATTCAGTGAAGGGCCTTTGGGAATGGCCCAGCTTTTTAAAACGCCGTTCATTTCCAGACGGAAATCGTAATGCAGCCGGGTAGCGTCATGTTTCTGCACTACGAAATGCAATGCATCTTTTGCAGGTTTTCCACCCCTGGGTTCCGGAGTCTTATTAAAAACACGTTTTTTATTGTATTCCCTGAGTGCCATAAACTGAATTTTACCTCCATTGTCTATGCAAATGGTATGCTAAGGGACTTTAAGGCGCGAAGTTATTCCGCACAGTGCTGGAGCAGCCTTTCCGCTTCAATGGTAATCTGGTTGAAGTTGGCCGGTTTGGTAACTAACTCAACACCAAATTGCTGGCAGAAGAATAAATCTGAGGGGTGGGCAGAAGTGCTGAAAACGACAACGGGCAGTTGGTTCCATTTGTCATTACTTTTTATTTCAACGAGGGTTTGTTTGCCATCCATTACGGGCATGTTGATATCCAGGATTACCAGGCAGGGAAGGTCGGATTCGTCAGCCCTTGTAAGGTATTGCAGTGCCTCTTTACCGTTCGTGGCATGGGCAACGGTATAGGAAGGGTCTACCTTAAAAATTGCATTTCTAATCAATTCCCGGTCATCGGGGTCGTCGTCTACACAGAGCACTATTCGGGCCATGGTCTCATATGCGATTAGTGAAGTTCCGATGCATAGGTAAGTTTATTTAATATAATAATAAAAATTATTCATTTAATTTTTCCAGGTTGTTTTTGCCTTTAACTTCAAAGAATTAAACGATTACTATGCCCGGAGATACCCTTCAAATTAATAATAAATCTGCAGCTCAAAACACCTATGATGCCATCGTAATCGGCTCAGGAATCAGCGGTGGCTGGGCCGCCAAGGAATTTTGTGATCACGGACTGAAAACACTGGTGCTGGAAAGGGGAAAAAATGTAGTCCATCTGAAAGATTATCCGACAGCAACCATGAATCCATGGGATTTTCCACATCATGAAAAGCTTCCCTTATCGGTAACAGAAAACAACCCGGTCGTCAACCGCTGTTATGCTTTTAATGAAACCTCCCAGCATTTTTTTGTAAAGGACACCGAACATCCATATGTACAGGAAAAACCTTTCGACTGGATCAGGGGATACCAGGTCGGGGGAAAATCACTTCTATGGGCAAGACAAACCCAGCGGTGGAGTAAATATGATTTTATGGGTCCCGGGAGAGATGGATTTGCCGTGGAATGGCCTCTTTCTTACGAAGAACTGGCGCCCTGGTACAGTCATGTGGAACACTTCGCAGGGATCAGCGGAAATTTCGACGGGCTGGATACATTGCCGGATGGAGACTTTCTGCCGGCCTGGGAAATGAACTGCGTCGAATCAGATATCAGCGGAAAAATCAATGCACATTATAAAGACCGGCACGTGGTACAGGGACGCTGTGCCCACCTGACTAAACCCAGGGAGATTCATCTGCAACAAGGTAGGAATCCCTGCCAGGCGCGCAGCGAATGCGAAAGAGGCTGCCCATTCGGCGGATATTTCAGTTCCAATTCATCCACCATACCCTGGGCCCTGAAAACGGGTAACCTGACCATCAGGCCTTTTAGTGTGGTCCATTCGATTATTTACGATGAGCAGAAAAAAAGAGCCACCGGTGTCCGCGTGATAGATGCAAATACAAAAGAAGAAGTTATTTATCATGCGAAAGTAATTTTTGTGAATGCGGCTACTCTGAATTCAAATCTGCTCCTGCTGAATTCTGTCTCCAACCGTTTTCCGAATGGCCTGGGAAATGACAATGGATTACTTGGAAAATATGTCTGTTTCCATAACTATCGGGGAAGTGTAAACGCTGCTTTCGACGGACCGCTTGATAAATATTATTTTGGAAGGAGGCCCACACAACCCATGATGCCAAACTTCCGGAATGTGCATAAACAGGAAATGGATTTCCTCCGGGGGTACATGGTTTTTTTTGGCGCAGGCCGGGGACGGGGGAAATTTCAGGCTGAAGAAGAAATGGGTGCCGCATTAAAAGAAAATCTTTCAGAACCCGGAGGATGGTTTGTTTCTTCCCAGATGCAGGGCGAGACGATTCCGAAGGAAACCAATCATGTGCGGCTGAGTACAGAAAAGAAAGATGCCTGGGGAATACCGGAACTGGTTTTTTCAGTGGACTATGATGAGAACGATGTGAAATCGATGAAAGACTATTTGGAGCAGACATCCGAAATGCTCGAGATGGCCGGATGTAAGGACATACAGGCAAACGACAGCAAACAAGCGCCTGGGCTGGATATTCACGAGATGGGCGGCTGCCGGATGGGAAAAGATCCTAAAACTTCACTTCTGAATAAATACAATCAGTTTCACCTCTGTCCGAATGTATTTGTAACAGACGGAGCCGCCATGGTTTCAACCAGCACGCAAAATCCTTCCCTCACTTTTATGGCTTTTACCGCAAGGGCCGTTGATCATGCCGTTTCAGAATTAAAAAAAGGAAATATTTGAATACATATGACGCCATCGTGGTGGGCTCCGGAATAAGCGGCGGATGGGCGGCCAAGGAACTTTGCGAGGCTGGATTGAAAACCCTTGTTTTGGAACGGGGACGGGACGTTGTACACCTGAAAGATTATCCCACTGCCATGCTCGCACCCTGGGAATTTCCCCACAGGGAAAAAATGCCGGAAAAGTTTGTAAAAGAAAATCCGCTGATCACGCGGGCGGCCGGTTTTAGCGAATCCACACAGCATTTTTTTATCCGGGATAAAGATCATCCGTATGAACAGGAAAAACCATTCGATTGGATCAGGGGATATCAGGTGGGTGGAAAATCGCTGATCTGGGGAAGGGCTTGTCCGCGATGGAGCCCATACGAATTTATCTCACCCGCGCGGGATGGCTATGGAATTGAATGGCCCATTGGTTATGATGATATTGCACCCTGGTATTCTCATGTGGAGAAATTCGCCGGGATCTGCGGAAACAAGGATGGTTTGGAATCCATGCCAGACGGGGAATACCTGCCGCCCTTTGAATTCAATTGTGTTGAAAAGGATCTTGCAAAAAAAATCAGTGAAAGGTATACTGACCGGCGGATGATACATGGCCGTTGGGCGCAATTGACAGAAGCCAGAGATATTCATAAAAAACAGGGGAGAGGCCAATGCCAGGCGCGTGATCTTTGCATGCGCGGTTGCCCGTTCGGTGGTTACTTCAGTTCCAATTCATCTACTTTGCCCTGGGCTGCGAGCACGGGCAACCTGACCGTTCGTCCGCATAGTGTAGTGCATTCCATTATTTACGATGAAAAGAAAAACAGGGCCACCGGCGTTCGCATAATCGATGCCGTTAGTCATGAAACAACGGATTATTTTGCGCGTATTATTTTCATGAACGCGTCTGCATTAAATACCAACCTGGTCCTGTTGAATTCCACTTCCAATCGTTTTCCAAATGGCCTTGGAAATGATCACGATATATTAGGAAAATATATTTGTCATCACAACTACCTGGGCACCATGAATGGCAGGATAGAAGGATACCATGATACCTATTATTATGGAAGAAAACCAGCCGAAGCTATGATGAACAACTTCAGAAATTTCAAAAAGCACGACATGGATTTCGTGGGCGGTTATATGGCTTTTATGGGTTGTTACAGAACGAGGGGCGCCAGTACCGACGGACCGGAAATCGGGGCAGATTATAAAAAAGCTTTATCTGAGGCTGGCGACTGGGGTTGTTATATGTATATGCAGGGGGAAACCGTCCCTAAGGAATCCAACCGGGTTTATCTGAGCAAGGACAAAAAGGACCCGTGGGGTATACCCCTGCTGGTTACCGATGTCGCCTATGACCGGAATGATGAACTATTAATGAAAGATTTCATGGAGCAGGGTGCTGAAACTTTGACAAATGGCGGAGTTAAAGATATAGTCGTTCAAAACCGGCACTGGGCCCCGGGCAGGGATATTCACGAAATGGGTGGTTGCCGGATGGGAAAAGATCCCAAAACTTCCATGCTCAATAAATGGAATCAGCTCCATCAATGTAAGAACGTGTTTGTGACCGATGGGGCCTGTATGACAAGTACGGGAATGCAAAGTCCATCCATTTTATATATGGCTTTTACGGCCCGGGCAGCCGGATTTGCGATTAAATGAATTAAAAAAACAGAACTTATGATAAAAATTCGTCTTATTAACGGCCTAATGTTTATAAATAATACATATTAATTTTATTATAATGTTACTTATAATATGATTTTGTTTTAATTTACAGCTGATTTTAGTCCTCGTTAACATCTTATTTACTAAATCTATTTTCAGCATGAACAAAGTCACATTAAAAACAGCGACACCATTCGTCCTACTTGTTCTCATTTCCTTACTGGCTCTATTCGTACCTTCTTTAACAAATTTTGATGATGGCAAATACAATGGGGCAGATATTGCCTGGATCATTGTTGCCACAGCCCTTGTATTTTTAATGACCCCCGGACTGGCTTTTTTCTATGGCGGAATGGTGAACCGCAAAAATGTGATTTCGACGATGATCAAAAGTTTGATCGCTGCGGGCATTGTTTCTGTGCTTTGGATTGTAGTTGGATACAGTCTTTGTTTCGGACCCGATGTGAAAGGATTGGGATTGATAGGAGATCCAATGACTCATTTTATGTTTAAAGGTGTTAACTCCGGAAAACCGTGGGTTTTCATGCCGACAGTACCATTAACCCTTTTTGCCTTATTTCAATTGATGTTTGCGATCATTACACCCGGACTGGTTGTGGGTGCTGTTGCTGAACGTATCAAGTTCCTTTCTTATGTTCTGTTTGTGATTTTATTTAGTCTGCTCGTATACGCCCCTCTGGCTCATTGGAGCTGGCATCCGGATGGTATTCTCGCTAAATGGGGAGCCCTGGATTTTGCGGGGGGAACCGTAGTTCATATATCAGCGGGTTGCGCGGCGCTGGCGGGAGCTATTGTTTTAAAACAACGCAGAAGTCATATTGACCATATAGAAATTCCACCGGCCAATATTCCCTATGTATTGATTGGTACCGGTCTTCTCTGGTTTGGCTGGTTCGGATTTAATGCCGGGTCTGCAGGAGCAGCCAGTGCTCTTTCCGTTTCAGCATTTGCCACTACAAATACTGCCGCTGGTGCTGCTGGTTTATCCTGGATGTTCTTCGACGTTATTAAAGGCAAAAAACCATCGGTACTCGGATTCTGTATCGGAGCAGTTGTGGGTCTTGTAGCTATTACGCCGGCAGCAGGATTTGTCGCCATTCCGCAAAGTATTTTCATCGGTGTGGTGGCAGCTGTTATATCAAACACTGCCGTATACTGGCGTTCCAAAACCAGACTGGATGATACACTGGATGTGTTCCCATGTCACGGTATTGGTGGTATGGTCGGTATGCTGATGACCGGTATATTCGCTACAAAAACAGTCAACTCAGCCGGTGCTGATGGCTGGTTCTACGGAAATCCGGCATTTTTCTGGACACAGGTCAAAGCCTTGTTAGTAGTTGTTCCATTCAGCTTTGGCGTGTCCTTTTTAATTTTCAAATTTATCAACCTGATCCTCCCAATCCGTGTAAGTACGACTGAAGAAGAAGAAGGATTGGATTCCAGTCAGCATGCAGAGAAATACCTGCAGGGTCATTTACTGGTAACTACTCCATATGGTGTAAAAGAAGAAGCTGTCTAGTATAATGGTCAATTGTTAATTGTCAATGATGAACGTTTAGAAGAGCATGTAGTCATTGGCAATTAACTTTTAAGCGCAAAGCGTAAGGCGTAAAGCTGAATGTCTTGCGCTTTTTTTAATAAGGCAGTCATCAGGATTCCCAATGCCAAACTATATTACAGGGCTTTAAGCGTTACGCTTTACGCATTACGCATAACAATCATAAATTTGCACTGAATCAACCTGAGGGCGTTTGAGATATTTAAAGGCTGTCAATAAATACTTCTGGAAATATAAATGGAGGCTCCTGCTGGGCCTCCTTTTTGTGCTCCTCTCCAATTACTTCCGCATTCTCGCTCCACAGGTTACAGGATATGTTGTGAATACGGTGGAGAAGGAACTGACATCACAGGTCCAGGCAAAATCGCCGCACCCCGTTTCGGCCGCAGCACAAATCAATATTGCCAAAACGCAGAGATCTGATACAGCCAATTATGATATTCTTGTAAAAAAATTTATCCGGAGTTTAAATTCCACGGACCAGAGTTTTAAACATAAAGTGGCCATTTCCGGACTTACCTTATTGTTACTGGCTATTCTCGGTGGTATTTTCATGTTCTTCATGCGACAGACTTTGATCGTCATGAGCCGCCATATTGAATTCGATCAGAAAAATGAAATTTACCAGCACTACCAGCAGCTGGATACTTCTTTCTATAAGACCCACAGCACAGGTGACCTCATGAGCCGGATGGCGGAAGATGTGAGTCGCGTGAGAATGTATACCGGGCCTGCAATTATGTATCTCGCAAACCTTTTGGCAACCATTGGTTTCAGTCTTTATTTCATGATCCGAAAGGATGCATTGCTTACTTTATATGTGCTTGCGCCACTTACCCATTCTGGCCATAACGATTTACATGGTCAATAATCTGATCCACCGAAAAAGTGAAAGGATCCAGGCATTACTGAGTAAACTGACGACCAATGCGCAGGAATCCTATAGTGGCATCCGGGTTATTAAATCCTTTGTACAGGAATCCGCCATGCTTCGTTTTTTCAGTGCGAACAGCGAGGAATATAGGAAAAACGCTATTGGTCTGGCCAAAGTAGAAGCCATCTATTTTCCTTCTATGGGACTGATCATTGGCCTGAGCACCCTGTTGACCATTATGATTGGCGGACTTTATGTAATTCATGGCACACATCAGACAGATTTGGGTACCATCACAGAATTCGTCATTTATATTACGATGCTGACGTTCCCTGTCAGCGCCATCGGATGGGTAGCCAGTATGATCCAGCGCGCTTCGGCTTCCCAGAAACGACTAAATGAATTTTTGGAAACAATACCTACTATTCAGGACATCCGGCAACCGGTTAAACTGGCTCTCACCGGAAATATATCCTTTGATCATGTAGATTTTATTTATCCGCATACCGGGATTCATGCATTAAAGGATTTCAACCTGCAGGTGCGCAAAGGGGAAAAAATTGCCGTTATCGGAAGAACGGGTAGTGGTAAAACCACGCTCGCCCAATTAATTCTGCGGTTTTATGATCCGACCCACGGAACCATACTGATGGATAAAAAGGATATCCGCACGTTTGACCTGCCCGATTTCAGGAATCAGATCGGTTATGTTCCTCAGGATGTATTTCTCTTCAGCGATACAGTAACAGGAAACATCCTTTTCGGACTGGAACGTAAATCTCCGGCCGAAGCGAAAAATGCGGCGGAATATGCGAGTATCGACAAAGAAATTCTACAGTTTTCCGCTGGTTATGATACAATGATCGGTGAAAGAGGCGTCACTTTGAGTGGAGGACAGAAACAAAGAATATCCATTGCAAGAGCACTGGCCGGAAATCATGAAATCGTCATCTTCGATGACTGCCTCAGCGCAGTGGATGCCCGGACGGAAAAGGAAATTATCAGCAATCTCTATAATTATCTTCAGAATAAAACTGCCTTTATCATTACCCACCGGATTTTCTCTCTCTTTGAATTTGACCGGATTGTAGTTCTTGATCAGGGAAGGATGGTAGAAACGGGCACCCATGAAGAACTGCTGTCCAGGAATGGACATTATACCCGCCTCTACGAACAGCAACAGAAGACAGGAGAGGAGCTTCAAACCCGCGACTGACCTGATTTGCGTAAAAACACGCGGTGCTACACAAATTGGGGAATTTTTTGCCAGTTCCATAACAATATTATATTTGTATGGGCTTGCTTTATTTTTTTTACCTAAAACAACGAACGTGGCGTACGAGAACAATGACAAAAGAATGGAAAGCGTGTATAGCAAACGAATCAGGGCCGGTAAGCGGAGGACTTATTTTTTTGATGTACGGGCTACACGAAGCAATGATTATTATCTGACGATTACCGAAAGCCGTAAGAAATTTAATGAAGATGGATATGACCGGCACAAAATCTTCCTGTACAAGGAAGACTTCAATAAATTTATCAAGGCACTTACCGAAGCAGTTGATTATGTTAAGACTGATCTGATGCCCGACTTTGATTTCGATGCATTCAATCATGACCAGGTACAGGAAAATGGAGAAGGACATCATGAAAATCATGAACAGGTTGAATCCCCTCTGGATCCTGTGGTGAATGTTTCTGAACCGGAACCTGTTAAAGCAGAAGTGGTCACGGTTACGGCCCAGCCAACTTCATCCGGTACGGATCATTTGGAAGAAGTGGACAAATGGTGATTTAAGCTCAAAGCTTAAAGCGCAAAGATTAAGGCTTTCTAATTTTATTTTAATGGTGCATGATTGAGGATTTTCCTTAACCATGCACCATTTCTTTTTGGTCAAAAGTCTGTTTTTTTCATGCATAGTAAATCGTGGATCGCAAATCGATACTCGTATAACGATACACGATATACGATCCACAAACCGTCAACCGTCAACCGTCAACCGGAAATAAAATCCGCTGCGCGCTTCGTAATATTTCCCCAATAAAATTGTTCGTAAAAACTTTGTGGCATCACCCTATTCAAATTGATGGCACGTGAGATTGCCTCAGTAAATAAATTCCAGTCGCTATCGGGGCAGACGATTAGTTTATCATTGCAAAGAGCAGGATCAATACCGATCGCTCCGTTTTCAGTTGACACTGCGTTTAGGTTGAATGCCAACGCCTCCACAAGTTTTGTTTTAATTCCCCCTCCGGATTGAACTGGATTCAGAAATACGTTACACCCTGTCAGATAGAGCTCGAGATTTTCAACAAATCCCAATATCTTAACATTTGGATAGGATGCATTTTTAATTGTCTCCGGAATTTCCAGACCAATAATCAAAATTAAATAAGGGATTTCTTTTTGTTGTAATAAAGGATTCACTTTAAACAACAGATTATCCAGGGCCTCCCGGTTGGGTAAATATTGAAATGAGCCATTCAATAATAATAATGGCAGGTCATCCCGGATTCGCAGTTCCTTCTGTAAAAACCGGTAGGAAGATTCGTGACTTTCTGCAGATGGAGGTACCTGTATTTCCGTTCCGAAGCTGACGGAAAGGCATTTTTTTGCATCCAGGTGGAATGCGTCGATCGCATAATTTCTATCCTCCTCCTGGATAAAAAAATTGTAATCTGCCTGTTGATGCGTTATTTTTTCATAGTTCCATAAAATACGCCACCACCATTTTCCCAGGCTCTTCCATCGAAGCCCTTCGATATTATGCGAATGAACAACGAGTTTTACGCCACATGTTCTCTTCAAAAGAATACCCAGCCAGCCGTAATAGGGATGCTCCAGGATCAGGTGTGTTGCTTTTTTTTGACGAATAAGATTCCGAAGCCTGAAAAAAAAGAAAGGGTTGATATAGCGAAGTTTTGAATTACCGATTATGTTCAGCAATTCATATCCATCAGCAAATGCCGGTTGATTCTTTTCAGTTGTGACAATGGTCAACTGATGGTATCTGGAAAAATATTTGTAAAAAAGGGCGATACCTTTTTGTCCTCCGGTTCTTGCTGGGAGGAAGGGATAAGAAACGAGTGAAACTATATTCATTTTAAGAAGCTTAAAGCGTAAAGCGTAAAGCTTAAAGCTCTTTTTATGATTGTAGCCATGATAAATTATGACGGCCATTTAATTGTCCGCAAAAACATTCCTCTTTCCAGCTTTAAGCTTTATGCTTTAAGCTTTTCGCTTAAAACGGGCTTTGGCCTTATAATGCCGAATAGCTGCAAAGCCGCCGTGATCAGCAACAAATAAATAATGATCGAAGCCCAAATGCTCAAACGGTTACCCATGATATAAGATTGCGGTTCGAAACGAAACTCAATGGTATGTTCACCTGCAGGGACTGCCATGCCCCGTAAAATATAATCCACTTTACAATAAGGGGCGGACTTTCCGTCTATAAAAGCGTTCCAACCCTTATCATAATATACTTCGCTGAAAACCGCAAACTGATTTGTCTTTGATTTAAACTGGTAGGATATTTTGTCATTTAAATTTTCAATCAGGTGAATACTGGCAGCACTGTCTTTCACAGGCATAAAAGGAATCCTGTCCTTAAAAATTTCTTCAACGATCGCCGTATCCCGCACGTTGATACTATCCAGGGCTGACATTTCCTGGTCTGCATTTTTTACGAAATGTATATCCGAAACAAGCCAGCAGGAACCGTAAGCACCCGGATTCAACATGGCTTCTTCCCGTCCGTCCTGTGTCTTCCTGATAATGTATTTTGTATTCAGCATATCGTACACACGCTGATTGCCCTTTGTGAGCTGGTGTTCGATGATGTCGTTATAGAGAGCCAGCTTGGCCGGATGATAACCGCCAACTGAATTATGAAAATAAGATGTATGAGCATCCTGGAAGGGATCACCGCTGCTCATATCCAGTACCCTGAAATTTTTTTCCGGATCTGCTTTTATGCGTTTGTCGGCGTCCGTCATAGTAAATGCTGCTTCAATCGTTTCGGGTTCCGTATAGGTATCCTCGCTCAAATATTTTTTTCCTTCGCTCAGAATATCAAAGGAGCTGAGGACGAACAAACCGGATATTAAAATCACCGGTTTGTATTTCCCTTTAAAATAAAACCAGCAAAGTGTTGCAGCCAAAACCACAAAAACGATACTCCGCAGCAAATCGGCCTCGAATATACTTTTACGATCTTCATGCAATGCCGACATCCATGTATTCACAGTCTGGATGGCCTGTTGCTGCATTTCAGCAGTTGGCTGTTTACCCTGACCCATCTGGCGGGTAATTTTGGAAACATACTGATCCTTTATCCGGGCATCATTGTCGGATTTAAAATCACTCATAAAGAATATGAGGATACTAAGCAATATCAGTCCGCCGGATACATACAATACCTTTTTGAATTTAGAAAAATCCAATTCCTTTCTTTCCGTGGAATTGATAAATTCCTGTAATCCCAACGAGGCCAGCAGGGCAAATCCCAACTGCGGCATGATAAGTGCCATGGAGGGTGCACGGAACTTGTTATAAAACGGCAGGTGGTCGAATAAAAAGTAATTTACGAATTCGAAATGCCTTCCCCAGGCCATCACAATACCGACTATACAAATAGACAATATCCACCATTTATGCCAGCTCTTCACGTAAACCATTCCTATTATAAATAGAAAACAAATCACTGCTCCCAGGTAAACGGGCCCACTGGTAAATGGTTGTTCTCCCCAATACGCATAAGCATTTGCCATCTCAAGCGCATTATCCTCAGGTAAACCTGCTTCCATTAATTTATCTGCAAATTTTGAATTGTCGGTAATCATTTTGCCGGAGGATCCGCCACCCTGCATACCGGGAACAAAAAGGGTTAGTGTTTCCTGTATTCCATAGCTCCATGAAAAAGCATAGTCCTTATTGAGGCCACCTTCTGTTTTATTTTTTTTGTCAACCGGGGTTAGTTGGGATTTGCCACCGCGCATGGTTTCCTCAGCAACTTCTTTTGTGGGCATGAGGGTGTACGCATAACTCAATAATCCAATGACCAATGAGCAGGCGATTAATAAATAACTTATTAAAACATGTCTGACTTTAATTTCCTTCCGGTTCGTTATCAGATAAGCAATGGCTATAATACCGGTCATTATCCCCGTATAATAAACAACCTGCAAATGTTGTGTACTTACTTCCAGTCCGAAAAACACCGTCATCAATGCCGTTCCGCCCAGATATTTTCCACGAAGTATCAGCAGTGCCCCTGCAATCACTGCCGGCAAATAACCAATGGCGATCAGTTCCGTATTGTGTCCAACAGAAACCAGTATCGGATTAAAAGTTGCAAATGCATAGGCGATTGAACCCAGGAGCGAAATCAGGAGACTTAATCCAAGCACTTGTGTGAGAATATAAAAACAGACACAGGCGATAAAGAAATAGTAAATGGGTTGCGGCCCTACATAAAATAAATGATTCAGATAGCCGATATTGATTGGTGAAGTACCTTCAAAAGCAATATTATAACCGGGCATGCCGCCAAACATGGATTCGGTCCACAAAGGATAGTGTCCATATTTTTCTCTGAACTCAATTGACTGTTGAGCCATCCCTGTGAAGCCCTGTACGTCGGACTGCCTGAGTGTTTTCCCCTCCAGTGCCGTTTTATTAAAAGCAATAGAAACGATCCAAAAAACAACAACCGCGATGACATGTGGAAGGGCTTTCTTAAGAAGCGATGAATTCATATTTGCTGAAACTGATTAATCAGGCAAAATAATGCTATTTTATGCAGAAATTTGGATTTTTGAACTATGGCTTTGTTAAGGATGTTATGTCGCGCGGCTTTCATTTGTAATGTATGTTTCATGCTTGCGCTTGCCATATTATGGCTTAAGCATCCGGAAAATTCGGATCCCGGGATCAGTTCTCTTATTATCGTGATGGGATTTTTTCTGGCCATCCTGCTGAATATTGTAGTGAACTTCTGGCTGCTTATTATTCGCATTTCTAAAAAACGGACGGAAGGTATCCCACATTCCCTTATAATCATAAACGGAGGGTTCATGGCCATCCAATTAATCTTATTATTTAAATGATTCGTAAAATCCTGGATGACAAACCCAGCAAACTTTTTGTTTTCTTTACTGCTTTTTTTGTGGCCAATGCGCTCATTGCAGAATGTATCGGCGGCAAAATCTTTTCACTTGAAAGCACCCTGGGATTCAAGCCATTTTCTTTTTCCCTCTTTGGGCAATCCGGACTTTCGTTTACACTTACCTGTGGTGTTTTGTTATGGCCCCTGGAATTTGTAATGACAGATATCATCAATGAATTCTACGGTCCCAAGGCCATCCGGAGGATTTCCTATATAGCTGTCGCCCTGATCTCATATGCTTATCTCATGTTCTTCATGGCCATGAATACGTCGCCCGCTTCTTTTTGGGTGGTGAGTAACCAAACCAGTGGTGTGCCCGACATGCAGGCTGCATTCAATGGCGTTTTCGGGCAGGGTATGCGCATCATTATCGGGAGCCTGGTCGCTTTTCTGGTCAGCCAGGTCGTTGACGTGACCATTTTTCATAAAATTAAAAAACTGACGGGTGAAAAACATGTCTGGCTCCGCGCCACCGGGTCGACAGTCGTTTCGCAATTGGTGGACAGCTATATTGTTTTGTTCATTGCCTTCGCCGGAAAATTCAGCTGGCAGCAAATTCTGGCCATCGGGATGGTGAACTACACCTATAAATTTATTATGGCCATCGTGTTGACACCTCTTATATATGGTATGGAAAAGGCAATTGAAAAATATTTCGGCCACGAACTCACCCACAAAATGAAACAGTCAGCGATGGGGAATGAAGTCCCGGATGTGCCAATTGTGGCGGGATAATTGGTTGACGGTATCTTTCGATGACAGTTGACGGTTGACAGTTGACGCGTTGACGGACAAAAGTTTTGGGCTTTAGGCTTTGCGAGTTTAAGGCTTATTTCCATGACATAATCATCCATAAAATATCCTCTTCCGATATCCAGCAATTCTTCTTTCTTTAATACAAATCCCATCGATTTATAAAAACCGACCGCTTTGTTGAAGCGATTCACATTGAGCTGTAAAGATTTCCCGCCAGCATTTCTAACACGTGAGATCACATCATTGAGCAGGACTCTTCCGAGTCCCTTACCCTGCAAGCGGGTGTCTACGTAAATCTTATTTAATTTATATTCCCCGTTTTCATTGAGTGGCGTATAGGAAGCGTAGCCTGACGCCTTACCTTCTGAATAAATGATAAGAAAAACCTGACCCGATTCAAATTGCTTCCGGAGATTTTCAGAAGTATAAAAAAGGTCCATCATATAATCTATCTGCTCCTGTTCAACTATCTCCTGGTAGGTAATTGGAAATATCTGAAGTGCCAGTTCCCGGACCTGCCATAAATCTTCTTTCAGCAAATGCCGAACTTCCAGCGCGTGAGAAACTGATTCCATCGTCAACGAGTAGTTTAAAAATAAAAATTGCTGTTTTCTAACTTTCAGCCTTTCAATTTGTAAATATAAAAAAACGGTAAATGGAAAAAAGAAGTTTGGGCAGATCGGGGATTGAAGGAGCCCCTTTTGCTTTGGGCACAAATGTTTTTGGCTGGACAATAAAAGAGCCTGTCGCTTTTGACATACTTGACGAATTTACACGGTCAGGCTTCAATTTGATTGATACGGCAGATGTATATTCCACCTGGGGTCCGGGAAATAAAGGGGGAGAATCCGAGTCAATCATCGGGCAATGGATTAGGAAAAGAAGAAACAGGAAGGACATCGTGATTTGTACGAAAGTCGGGAAACCAATGGGACCCGGAAAAACGGGACTTTCTGCCAAATACATCCGCCAGGCTGTGGATGATTCCCTGAAGAGGTTACAAACTGATTATATTGACCTGTATCAGTCACATGATGACGATCCCCATACACCTATGGAGGAAACGTTGGGTGTGTATACGGATCTGATACGGGAAGGAAAAATCCGGGCCATCGGAGCTTCCAATTTCACGGCAGACCGCCTGGCAGCTTCACTGGAAATCAGTAAAGCGAATAGTTATGCCCGTTATGAAACGCTGCAGCCGGCTTATAATTTGTATGACCGTAGTATTGAAACGGACATTCAGCCTCTTTGTGTAAGGGAAGATATAGGCATCTTATCTTATTACGGGCTGGCAAGTGGATTTCTAACCGGGAAATACCGTGGGCCGGAGGATCTTGGAAAAAGTGTTCGTGGCAAGGGTATTCAGAAGTATTTAGACGCAAGGGGAATGAAAATTTTATCCGCCCTGGATGAAATATCGATGAAATATAAAACAGCTCCCGCGACGACCGCACTGGCCTGGTTGATGACACGTCCCGCCGTGGTGGCTCCGATCGCGAGTGCGACGAGTGTTCAACAATTAGAAGATTTGCTGAAAGCCGTGAAAATTGAGCTTGACAAGGAGTCCATCAAAATTTTATCATTAGAAGTCGAACCGGTTGCATCCTGATTTCAACCTTGAATTCGGGTAGATCGAAAAATCGACTTTCGAATGTGGATACCGAAATGATTCCGATCCGGATTTTTAAACTCTTTTAGCATTCCGGCAAACTTAAAGGAACCTGTATCGCCAATCCCCCGTCTGAAGTTTCCTTGTATTTACTGTTCATGTCGAGCGCCGTGTCCCACATGGTGCGAATGACGGCGTCCAGGGATACTTTCGCAAAATCAGGCATGCTTTGAAGTGCGAGCTGGGAAGCCGTAATTGCTTTGATAGCTCCCATCGTATTTCTTTCTATACAGGGTACTTGCACCAGTCCTCCGATGGGGTCGCAGGTGAGACCCAGGTGATGCTCCATCGCAATCTCAGCAGCCATGAGCGCCTGACGCTGTGTTCCGCCCATACTTTCTGTTAATGCGCCTGCGGCCATTGCCGATGAGACACCGATTTCGGCCTGACACCCCCCCATAGCTGCAGAGAGAGTGGCCCCCTTTTTAAATATGCTCCCAATTTCTGCTGCCGTTAACAGAAATGAAATGACTTTTTCTTCCATAAAACCGTCGGTAAAACAAATAAAATATTGCAATACGGCCGGGATTACGCCCGCAGCCCCATTGGTTGGGGCCGTAACTACTTTACCGAAGGATGCATTCTCTTCGTTCACCGCCAGAGCAAAACAGCTTACCCAGTCCAGGATATACTGAAAATCCCGGCCTCCAGATTTTATAGCTTCAACCCATTCCTGGTAATCTGAATATCTTTTTCCTTTGAGTAGTTTTTTATTGAGTGCCGAGGCCCGCCGGTTTACCTGCAGACCTCCAGGCAAAACACCGTCTGAATGACAACCCTTATAGATGCATTCTTTCATCACCCGCCAGATATTGGCCAGTTGTTTTTTTACTTCAGATTCTTCCCGCCAAACCAATTCATTCTCCATCACCACTTCATGGATGGTCAATCCGGTTTTCATGCACCAGTGCAATAAATTTCCGGCTGTATCGATCGGAAAGGGTAGCTGTACGGTTTTTTTTCCAGCAGACATTCCCCTTTCCTGCTCAATAAAACCACCGCCAATAGAATAATAGGTTTCCGCAATGGGTTCATGGTTATGAAAGTCGGCCAGAAAGCTGAGCGCATTCGGATGATAGGGCAGGGATTCCTTCACCAGGAACTCAATATCCTCTGAAGGATCAAAAGAGACCGGAAGACCCGGCGCAAGTGTTTTTTCGTTCTGAATACTTTCAATAATTGATGGAATGATCGAAGTATCGATTTCAACAGGATCATACCCGGCCAGGCCCAGCTGAATGGCAATATCGGTTCCGTGCCCTTTCCCGGTTTTTGCGAGGGAACCATATAATAAAACACGAAGATGATTGAGATCTGCTAGTATTCCTTTCTGATCCAGGGACCTGATAAAAGCCTGTCCTGCCCGCCAGGGGCCCAGAGTATGAGAACTGGACGGACCAACACCAATTTTGAAGATATCAAAAACTGAAATGGGTTCGTACGGCAAGAAGCATGTTTCGCCTAAATTACAATAAAAAACCCTGAACTTATGTCCAGGGTCGGTTTAGCAGGTAGTGTGGTTACGGCCTTCTAATAAAAACGTTAGCCTTCAACATAAGACAGTTCCATAGTCTGAAATGCTGCATCGTTTATTTTTTTTCAGATTTTTCGAGCCTTTCCTTCTTTGCCAGCAATTCGATATATCGCTGCTCATTCTGTTCCCACTTGAATTTCCTGGAAAAAATGGCAATAAAAACCACGATAAGTATCAGCGCCAGCAACAAAACGCCCGGGTTGAAGTCCGTCGTATCACGTATCATGGTTGCCCTTTTATACCAGCCAGAGAAGAAATTCAACGTGATCGGTATTACAAAAAGCAGCGCCAGGGGAATTCCAAGAAGAAACTGCCGGAAAGTTCGCTTATGTTTTTCCCGATTGGCGGCCCAATAGGCAATAAATGCTTCTTCCTGGTCACTGAGCATCATGGAATCGCTTTATTTTGATCATAGGTGCAAATATTGAACAAAACTGGAGGTTTCGGCAGGTATATGGTTAGTTTTCAATATTTTATTTTAAATTTCGCATAATTATTTAGTCTGATTCGCGTTCGTTAATTACTTTTAAAAAGTAAATCCAGGACTTTGAAGATACCCCAGTTGCTCGTACAGTATTTATATACTAACCGGAAGATGTCTCTTCCCGGTCTGGGTATTTTTACCCTTGACAAATCTGTCATTCTTCCCGACGAACATGACCGTAACCTGCATTCCACACCCAATGCGGTTCAATTTCAAAACGCAAATATAGTTGCAGCGGATAAAGAACTCATCATCTTCATTTGTGAGCAGACGGGGAAAATCAAACCACTGGCGATCTCTGACCTGGATTCTTATCTGAACCTGGGAATGGAGATGCTGAATATCGGTAAACCCTTTTATCTGGAAGGAATCGGAACGATCACAAAGAACAAGGCGGGCAAATTTGATTTTAGTCCGGGAGAATATTCATTGATAAAAGAAACGAGCTCGTCAGCTGATAACGAAAAGAAAAAAGTATACGCCAAAGATAAAAGACAACTGACTGAAAATTTGCCAGTACAGAACAGAACCGGGCTGAAAATACTCGCATTCATATCGGCACTTGTGATTGTAGGGTTGGGTGGATGGATGATGTATAAAAAAAATGGCCAGACGGTTTCCGATAGTAACCCGGATACCAGCTCCGTCGTACAGCAACAAGTGCCCGTTGCGGCAGATACGCTCAAACAAGATACCCTGCGCAAGGATACTGCTAAAATTTTACTTGCGGATACACCACATCCCGTTGCCGCTCTGCATGAAGGAACGCCTTATAAATTCATCATTTTGTCTACAGATAAGGCGCGTGCCATGAAACGTTATAACCAGTTAATCGGATTCAACCTGAAAGCACATTACTATCATGTGGATTCCACTTATAAAGTATATTTTCAGTTTCCTGCCCTGGCCAGGGATACAACACATATCAAAGATTCTCTCCGCAAAGAATACGCCGCTGACGTTACGATCGAGAAGGAATAACAGCCTTCATTAAATGCCTTCTCCTTCACAGGATTTTGCTAACTTGAATTCAATTTAAAAAACTGAATATGCACGTTATTGTTTTGTCATCATGGAGAAAATGTTTTATTCTGTCCCTATCAATGGTTATGGTTGTTTGTTCCGTATCTGCACAATCCACGGAAGATAGCCTTGCCAGGGCAAAGAGAAATAAGGAAAATGCTGAAAAAGCAACGGTTACCGAAATCTACAGTCCGGTTCCACCCATCGTTACACCCGGGCAAGACAGATGCTGAGCCGCCTTCAGATGCTTTGATTTTATTTGATGGAAAGAACCTGAATCTGTGGCGCGCGGAGGGTCCTGATTCAACGAAACCGGCGGGATGGAAAGTACATGATAATATTATGACCGTTGACAAAAAAGCCAAGGGAATCATGACACGTCAACGATTTCAGGATTATCAAATGCACCTGGAATTCCGTATTCCGGAAAATATAGCCGGCTCCGACCAGGGGCGTGGAAACAGCGGTATTTTTCTAGCCTGTATTTCAGATAGCGGCTCAGACGTGGGGTATGAATTGCAGATACTGGATAATTATAATAACACAACTTATGTAAACGGACAGGTTGGAAGTATTTACAAGCAAGGCGTTCCACTGGTTAATCCATCACGCAAACCAGGAGAATGGCAGAATTATGAAATCGTGTGGAAAGCTCCACGTTTCAAAGCAGATGGCACCCTCAACTCACCAGGGGAGGTGACCGTTTTTTTGAATGGTGTGCTGGTACAAAACAACTATCATTTAATCGGAGGCACAGAGTATATCGGTTTCCCACACTATATCAAACATGGACCCGCACCGATCAAATTACAGGCGCATGGTGATCAAAGCGAACCGATCAGTTTCGGAATATCTGGTTGCGTCCATTATAGTTATTAATTATTAGTTATTAGTTATTAATGCCGATTGTAAGCAAACTTTAATTTGCAATAAGATTATCAGACTTCATTAATAACTAATAACTAATAATTAATAACTACCTGGTTATATAAACCGCTCCATCCTTTAGCTGTTTCAGAACTACCATGTCCTTATGCTTCAGGATGGTATCGAGAGCAGGCATTTGCAGGTCCTCTTCGTTCTGAAACCAGACCAGGTATTCATGGCGGTGGTCGTAATACCCGTTGTAATATGCATCAACCTTTTTTGGAAAATCAGTAAACGGAAGTTGCAGTGCGGGCTGGCCGGTTACAAAATATACTGCGTCGCCGGCATTAGAATAAACAGGAAATTGAGGGTCAAATATTTTTTTATTTGTTCTTAGATACTGTACAATCTCAGACTTGACAAAAGGGTCTTCCTGGTAACCGGGAATACCCGCATCCTTTACACCATCATAATATTCCCAGTCTGCTGCCAGTTGTTTGTTTATGAACCAGGCAGCTAAAAATAAGACGGGAAGTCCCAGAGCCCATTTCGTCCGGATGGATTTTTCGCCAATAAAAGCTGGCAGCCAGCTACTAAGGCTCCATAACAGGAGAATATAAATCGGTGACAATAAACGGCTCGTAAATGGTTCATAACGGGTAATACTATACGAAAAAATCATGAACGACGAATAGATCAGTCCGCTGACGGCTATGACATATTCCAATCCGTTTGCAGACCGTTTATACCGCCTGATAAATATGATAAATGCAAAAATTAATAAAACCAGTATCGTCAGAAAGACGGCCAGGCCAGGACTTCTATTCAATAATAGCCAGTCACAAAGTACATCTCCGAAATATTCCATAATCTTCAACAGACCAACTTCACTTTTGGGTCTGATTCCGGTAGCCAGTCCTGTTAGCCAGTAATTACGAATAATATTGATCAATAACAGGGGGACAGAAAGGATACCGAATATCAGACAATCCATGACTCGTTTGAGCAGTGGATTTTCTTTATTAAAAATCAGAACGGTCCCACCGGTTAACATCAGAAACACTCCCGCATAGCGTGTTAAACAAGTGATGGCGCAGATCCCCGCCGAAATCCAAAGCCAGCGTTTTGATTTAAATGTGAGATAATTGGTTATACTGAAAATAAAAAGCAGAATCAGGATGAGAAAAACGGTTTCAGACCAAAGCATGGAGTAAACCTCCTGCAAAGCAGGACTGCACAGCATACAAAAAAGTAAAATTCGTTTATACCATCCGGTTGTTTTTTGAAATCCGTTCATGATACTGCCGGACATATATAATAATACCCCGAATAATATACCGTTCAGCCATGGACCAAACTGCAAAGGATCCAGACGCGATAAAAATGAAATGATTGTTAAAAAAAACGGGTATGCAAAGGGAAAATCCACGACCGGCAGATTATCGAATGACTTAAATCCGATTCCGTCCACCATATGCCGGGTGGCGGCTATATAGGTTACTGAATCCGGTGAAACCCCGATACCGCTATGTCTGGAAAAAATCTGGATCAGGAAAAACCCGATCAAAGCGGCCAGCAAAGAATCTGCGTTTCTGGAAATGGAAAATAAATTCGACTTTACTTTCATGCGTTAATTCGAAGTTATAGGAATTATAATGGTTCGTCTATGAACCTGATGGCCTAATTTCATTATTTGTTCCAGATCAAACTTTGATGCAGAGATTTTCTTATTTGTCCTTCATTTTAGCGGCCTTGATTACTGCGCAGGCTGAAGCTCAGATTTTTGGCGGAACGCCTCCCTCCGTTAAATGGAAATCTGTCAATACGATTCCGGCCAATATAATTTTCCCGCCGGGCATGGATACAGAAGCCAGGCAGGTCGGTTTTCTGGTATCTGCATTAAGCAAAACAACTTTACCAACCATTGGAAGCCGTCAAAAGAAAGTTGATATCGTATTTCATAACCTGACAATCGTGCCGAACGGATATGTGCAGCTGGCTCCTTTCAGAAGTGAATTTCAACTCACCCCTCCGCAGAATAGTTTTGAACTGGGCAGTTTGCCGTGGAACCAGATGCTGGCCATTCATGAATACCGGCATGTTCAGCAGTACAACAATTTTTGTGTGGGCCTGGCGAAGGCTTTTTATTTTTTATTTGGGCAGGACGGGCTCGCTTTTGCAAACAGTGTAGCCGTTCCCAACTGGTTTTTCGAGGGAGACGCTGTTTACCAGGAAACGCTGGTCAGTCAGCAGGGCAGGGGAAGGCTTCCTTTTTTTCTTACGGGATATGAGGCGCTCTGGGTTTCAAAAAAAAATTATTCCTGGATGAAACTCCGCAACGGTTCATACCGTGATTATACGCCGGATTATTATCCCCTGGGTTATATGATGGTCGCCTATGGCAGAGATGTTTACGGAAAAGATTTCTGGGCCAGGACTGCTGATGAGGCTGCAGCATTCAAAGGACTTTTCTACCCGCTGCAAAAATCCATTCAGAGAAATGCAAATATCTCATTCGATTCTTTTCGTACCCGGGCGCTGGATTATTTTCAGGATCAACTATCTGACGACGCATATAATAGTCCGGAGGCCATATTTGGAAAATCAAGCCGCCACTTTGCTGCGGATGAATTATTCCCTCAGTTCACAGACAGTAACCACCTGATCTTCGTGAACAGCAATTATTATCTACCGCCTTTTTTCGCAGAACAGGAAACCGGAAATGCAAAACCAAGACGTTTAAAATTCCGTGCAGTAGCCATCGATGACGCCTTTTCATACAGGAACCATCAACTGGTCTATGCGGCTTACGAACCGGACCTGCGTTGGGGCTGGCGGGACTATTCAGTGATTCGTGTGATGGATCTGAATACAAAAAGAGACAGAAGACTCACTTCTAAAACAAAATATTTTTCGCCCGATATTTCTCCCGACGGGAAACGAATGGTCGCCGTCAACATGTCCATCACAGGGAAAAGTTCCCTGGATATTCTGAGTATGGACTCTGGAAAAATTTCAGTACGGGTCCCCAACCCTGAAATGCTTATTTATACGTATCCAAAATTTCTTACTGATCAATTGTTGATTTCTGCTGTTCGAAACAACCGGGGTCAGATGGCATTAATGCAAATCAGTCTTCCTGCAGGAAATCAGCAGGTATTGGTTGACTGGTCGATGGATCCGATTGGTTTTGTTTCGACGAAAAACAATAAAATATATTTTACGCGAACATTCCAGGGGCAGGATCAGGGTTTCTGTCTGCACGACGGAAATATATACCGTTTGAAAGCCGATGCGAGCAGCGGCAACTACCAATTATCAGCAGCTGATGACAAAATAACCTGGAATAGCTTTACCAGCGCTGGTTTCCGGCTGCAACTGGCAAATGCAAAAAATGCTTTTGATGAAAATCCCATTCACTTTAACATATTGGATACCTCGGAAAAACACAGGGTCTATTCCCTTGATCAGCCGTCTTTCCAGATTCCCTTTCCTATTCCGGATTCAAGCTTTGAACTGAAACCTTATAGTGCAGGAACCCATATTTTTAACTTTCATAGCTGGCGACCTTATATTAATGACCCTGATTATACCCTGGCACTACTCGGACAAAATGTGCTGAATACTTTTCAATCGGAAATATATATCGGATATAACAGCAATGAACAGTACAAGAAAGTTGGCGCGGATTTTACCTATGGCGGCCTTTTCCCGTTCATCAACATAGGCACCGAATACAGGATTGACCGCAATGCTTTTTTCAAAGGACAAAAGATATACTGGAATGAATTACTTCCTTATCTCGGACTATCTGTGCCCCTTAATCTGAGCAGGGGCCGATGGATCACGGGCCTGGAAGGCGGCGCTAATATCACTTATCATCAACAATATTTCAAGGGCTTGTATAAAGACAGCATTGCAAACAGTTCTTATTTCAGTCTGGATCCACAACTATTCTTCAGCCACCAGCTTCAGGCCGGCAGAATGCAGATCTACCCTTCATTTGCGCAAACGCTTTTATTACAATATAACCGGGCCATTTCAAATATCGCAGGAAATCAGTTTCTGGCTTCTGCCAGTTTGTATTTCCCGGGACTCACAGCTACACATAGTCTGGTGTTTAAAGGGGCAGTGCAACAGCGCGATTCTTTGAACCAGGTCAGGTTTACCAACAGCTTTCCTTTTTCCCGGGGATATTCCGGAGAAAATTTTTATCAGATGTATGGATTTGGAGTTAATTATAATCTTCCGCTGGCTTATCCTGACTGGGGTTTCGCAGAGCTGGTTTATTTTTTGCGGATTCGCGCGAATGCATTTTTTGATTATACGGCTGTTCCTTTCTATGCTACCAATGGACCGGGCGTACAATCCCAGTATCGTTCAGCGGGCATCGAAATATTTTTTGATACAAAATGGTGGAACCAGCTGGCATTGAGTTTTGGCGTCCGTTATAGCCGTCTTCTGGATCCGGATTATGAAGGCAGGGGTCCGAATCAATGGGAAATCATCCTGCCATTGAATTTATTAAATAATGGATATAACAATCATTTGGCAAATCCATAGAAAGATCCTTCTCATCCCCCGGAACTTCTTAATTTTGCGCGCTTCCGGGAAAAGATCCGGGTCCTACACATGAAGTATACATCTGAAATTGAGAGAAGAAGAACATTTGCCATCATATCCCACCCCGATGCCGGGAAAACGACGCTGACTGAAAAATTCCTATTATTCGGAGGCGCTATTCAAACGGCCGGTGCGGTTAAAAGTAATAAAATCCGTAAACACGCTACCAGCGATTTTATGGAAATTGAAAGGCAACGTGGAATTTCAGTAGCCACTTCCGTCATGAGCTTTCAGTATAAGAATATGCTGATCAATCTCCTCGACACTCCAGGTCATAAGGACTTTGCGGAAGATACCTACAGGACCTTAACAGCTGTCGATAGCGTGATACTGGTAATTGACAGCGTGAATGGGGTGGAGGAACAAACGCGGAAACTGACTGAGGTCTGTCGTATGCGTGACACACCGATCATTGTTTTTGTAAATAAAATGGACCGTGACGGAAAAAACCGGTTCGAACTGATGGAAGAAATCGAAAATGAATTAAAGATAAAATTGCACCCGCTAACCTGGCCCATAAACAGCGGAAAGGATTTTAAAGGTGTATACAATCTCCACGATAAAAACCTGATTTTATTCACGGCCAATACAAAAGCCTCCGATGAAGATGTGGTTCAGATCGAAGATCTCAAAGATCATCTGCTTGATGAAAAACTGGGAGAGAAAGATGCGGCCATTCTACGCGAAGATGTGGAACTGGTGGATGGCGTATATGGCCCTTTGAACGTGGACGAATACCTCAGTGGAAAAATCTGTCCGGTATTTTTCGGATCTGCCATAAACAATTTCGGCGTACGTGAAATGCTGGATAATTTTATCCGCATCGCACCCATTCCCCAATGCCGCCCAACGACGGAAGGAATGGTTTGTCCGGAAGATGAAAAACTCAGTGGTTTTGTTTTTAAGATCCACGCAAACCTGGATCCCAGACATCGTGACCGGATCGCATTTATCAGGGTATGCAGCGGCAAATTCGAAAGAAATAAATATTTTCACCACGTACGCCTGCACAAGGATGTTCGTTTTAGTAATCCTTATAGTTTTCTTGCCCGTGACAAGGATGTGATCGAAGAAGCTTATCCGGGAGATGTAGTCGGATTATTCGACACGGGGAATTTTAAAATCGGGGATACCTTAACCGAGGGCGCCGATTTTTATTTCACAGGTATTCCATCTTTTTCACCGGAGATTTTTAAAGAAGTGCAGAATAAGGACCCGATGAAAACCAAACAGCTGGAAAAGGGATTATTGCAACTAACGGACGAGGGTGTGGCGCAGCTCTTCACCCAGTTCGGAGGAAACAAAAAAATCATCGGATGTGTGGGCGAATTGCAATTTGAGGTAATCCAATACCGGCTCCTTCATGAATACTCCGCCTCCGTACAGTTCAATACACTTCCTTTTTTTAAAGCCTGCTGGCTGACCAGCCGGGATGAAAAAAAATTACTGGATTTCGTTCGTTTTAAACAAAATAATATCGCGGAGGATAAAGACGGACAGCTGGTTTACCTTGCCCAAAGCGAATGGTTCCTGAAAACGGAAATCAGTAATAATCCGGATATTGAGTTTCACTATACGTCGGAGATACACAAATAAAGTATGAGAGTATGGGAATATGGGAGTATGGGAGTGTTAATTCAATCGTTTTTTGCTTGTGATTATTATTTTGGATAGAATAGCCATCATTTCATTTAATTCATCCAGTGTTTCTTGCTGAACATTGAGATCTTCCATTTTTTCACACAAAATCAGCCAATAAAGGGTTTCATTGGCTTCCTTCAAAGCTATTTTCATTTTATGGATAAAATCCAATCGACTTTCCGCATATTGTGCTTCGAAAACATTAGCGCCAATAGATGTCCCGGATTTCAACAATTGATTTGAGATGATAAACTTTCGTTTATCATTTAAAAAATCACAATACTTTATAATCGATATCGAAAAAGACATTGATTTTCTTACAATCGGACCGTCACGAAAAGTCATGAATTGAGTTTTATAAACCCAAATCTGTAAAGTTTAATTATAACGAAAAAGAGGATTTAACGCATGAAATTGAAGAAATTCACCGTATTACTCTCATACTCCCATATTCCCATACTTCCATACTATTTCAACCTGACCCCCGTGTAATTATGGGGACTAATCTTCTTGAGTTCTTTTTTCACGACCGCGGCGATATCGAGTGAGTCGATAAATTCGTGTATGGACTGTTTTGTGATACCATTCTTTCCACGTGTAAGGGCTTTCAGGGCTTCATATGGCTGGGGATAATCTTCACGCCTTAGAATAGTTTGTACGGCTTCTGCAACCACGGCCCAGTTATTTTCCAGATCCTGTGTGAGCTTATCGGAATTCAGTACCAGTTTGGCGAGGCCGCGCTCGATGGATTTTAAAGCCAGGATAGAATGCGAAAAGGGGACGCCGATACTCCGCAATGTGGTTGAATCTGTCAGGTCACGTTGCAAGCGGGAAACAGGCAATTTTGAAGAGAGATATTCAAAGATAGCGTTTGCCATGCCAAGATTTCCCTCTGCATTTTCAAAATCAATCGGGTTTACTTTATGCGGCATGGCCGAGGACCCGATCTCTCCCTCCTTTATTTTCTGTTTGAAATAATCCATCGAAATATAGGTCCACAGGTCCCTGCAGAAATCAATCAGTATGGTATTGATTCGTTTCATGCAGTCAAATTGCGCAGCGAGCATGTCATAATGTTCGATCTGTGTTGTAAACTGCTGGCGTTTCAATCCGAGTTCCTTTTCAATGAATTCATTAGCGAGCTTGGTCCAGTCTTTATTTGGAAAAGCAACTATATGAGCATTCAAATTTCCGGTTGCACCACCAAACTTAGCCATGAAGGGAATCTGTATCAGGAGTTCTACCTGGTTTTGAATTCTTTCTACAAAGACCATCACTTCTTTGCCAAGGGTGGTGGGAGACGCCGCCTGGCCATGGGTGCGCGCCAGCATCGCGGTATTACGCCATTCACTAGCCAGGATGCTTAGCTGTTTTTTCAGGTTTAAAATAAAAGGCAGGTATTCGATTTCTACTGCATGTTTCCAGAGAAGGGGAATGGCCGTATTATTAATATCCTGCGATGTAAGACCAAAATGGATCCATTCCCTGGTTTCCGCATTTTTCGTTTTTTCCAATACAGTTTTCAGAAAATATTCAACTGCCTTTACATCGTGGTTGGTGGTTCTTTCTATTTTTTTTATCTCCAGGGCATCTTCCAAACTGAAATTCTCCGCAGCCGATTGTAATGTTTTCTTTGTATTGGCAGAAATAGTAAAAAACTTCTTTTCTGAAAGAAAAATAAAATAGGCCACTTCAACCTGCACGCGGTACTTGATCAATGCATATTCAGAGAAATATTCTCCCAATGAATGCAATTGACTGCGGTATCTGCCGTCTATCGGTGAAATAGCTGTCAGTGCGTGAAGTTCCATATACTGAATCGTAAATAGGGATTATTTGTATGCCTTCCCTACTTTTGCAGCCAAATTTAAACTAATCGCGTTGGACAGAAAAATAAGGGTGGGTGCTGTGAGTTATCTGAATACCAAACCCCTTTTGTACGGAATCGAAAATTCTCCTATAATCAATGAAATATCGCTGATTACTGAATATCCTGCCCGGATCGCCGAGATGCTGCTCCTGGATGAGATCGACATCGGTCTGGTCCCCGTTTCGATCATTCCTCAGATGAAAGAATACCATATCAATACGAGGTATTGTATAGGATCTGATGGGCCTGTTGCATCAGTTTGTTTGTTCAGTGAGGTTCCTGTTAAAGATATCAGGACTGTCATATTGGACTACCAGAGCCGTACATCCGTCGCGCTTGTGGAGATTTTATTCGAGATGCATTGGAAACAAAAACCGGAGTTCGTACCGGCAGATCATGAATTTCTCCGTGAAATCCGGGGAAACACAGCGGCCGTTGTAATTGGTGATCGTGCACTGGAACAAAGAAAAAAATCAACTCATTTCTATGACCTGGGGGAAGAATGGAAAAAAATGACGGGTTTACCATTTGTGTTTGCTGCCTGGATTAGTAATAAAATATTGGATCCTGGATGGGTTCGTCGCTTCGAAGATGCTAACACTTTGGGCATTCAAAATATATCCCGGGTTTTGGACGACTTGACCGTCATTGATTTTGATCTGCACAGTTATTTTACCCAAAATCTGAGTTATGATATGAATGAAAAAAAGAAAGAAGGGTTGGAACTTTTTCTGAAATTATTACCGGATCAAAAAAAAATCGGCTTGCCGGACAATATTATCGTTAAAGGAACTGATGTTAATTAAGTACAAAACATTTTTTGTGCTCAGAGTCATATTTTATCTGATAATTTTGTCTAATAAAAAAGGCTGCCCAGTATTTCTGAACAGCCTCTATTTTACCAAATAATGGTTACATCATTTTGGGAGTGATAAATGTCTTTTTAATCAGTGCATTCAGAATACCAATACGATTATCCGGAATAGCCTTATTATAAATTCTTATTTCGTCGATTATTCCGTTAAAATTATAGGGGAAGGTGGCGGAATTTGTTTTGCCAATAAAAAGATCCGCCGAATTAGCAGTAAACGGAACAGATTTGACAGTGGTGGCTAATAAGGCGCCATTTAAATAAATTTTAGATACGGACCCGTTAAAGGTGAACGCAACCGTTGCCCATTCTCCCGGATGTATAAAAGGAAAACTGTCATTAAGGGTACCCGCTGCAGCCCCATTTGGAATATTATCACCATAACTACCGTAGAAAAATTCCTTGCTTGTATCAGCACTTGTTGAACAACCTAAAGCCCCAATTAGTGAAGCGTCGTCAAATCGCAAAGCATAATATCCTAAAACGTCATCTGGAACGCCTTTCCCTAAAATTTGATTGCCATTGCACGCACCTTTGTAAAAACCATTCACTTTTACTATAGCAAACATGGTAATACCTGCAGCAGGATTTAAGGAAGCACTGTTCGGCACTCTCATATAACTGTTAACTCCATCAAATGCATATGCGTTATTCGCAATACCAAACCGGTCCTTAGCAGGTACTGCATTGTTAAAAACTATATTATTATTTTTTCCGCTGCTGTCATTCAGGTTTGCTCCATTAAAATTGTAGTAAGCAACTAAACCGTCGGTGAGAGTATATAAGGTATCTCGTATTGTTAATGTATCCCGTACAGTAACAGTCGTTTTGACTGTATCGGTCACTATCTTAATGGTGGTATCGTGCTGAGTAGTTGTTTTGGAACATCCTGTAATTTGACTACCAACTGTAAAAAAAATGAAATAAACTAATAAAGTACCAATAATCGACAAAAAATACTTCATATGGAAGTTAGCTTTGATTTAGGACGAAAGATAGTATTTGTGATTAAATATTCAAATATTTGTGTTTGTTTTTTTATAGTGATTACCAGCTAAGTGTAAACACTTCAATGATGAGTTTCCGCTGCATCGTTTTTAAAATAATTTCCCGACTAAGGGTTTACCCTTAGTATGACTCCATAACCTTGTTATTTTGATCAGCCTACATCTATTCAAGTACACTTCAATAAGCAGTCTTCTTTGATGTTTTGCTGCGATGAGCGCAAAGAGCTGCAAGGTCTTTTTCAACTTATTAAAAGGCACCTGTATTCTTAGAAAGCAGTCTTTCCGTTTAACGGAGCTGCAGTGTTTAACTGAACGGTGGATGCCTTGGAAAGAACTTTGAAAAGTGTAGTACTGATAGTTATTAATTTTCGTAACTCGGAATAAAATATAAAGGCTTCTCCATTGAGCCTTTATATTTTATCCGGACTTAGCCAACAAGTCCGATTTCATATTCTATCTGATTTGTCCAAACATATCTAATTCTGCTCAGCAGGTGCCTGGCGATTTTAATAATCGCTTTGTTGGGGACCATAGCTGCGCAATATTTTTTGTATAAATGAAGCATGGCCGGATCTTTTCTGATGATTACCCAACTGCTTTCGACAATAGCTGTTCGAAGGTGATGATTGCTGCGATGGGTAATACCTTTTATAATTTTACTTTCTCCTGAACTGCCTGTATCTGGGACAATACCTGCATAAGAGCATAAATTATCTAGGGTTTTAAATCGTTTCATGTCCTGTAGCTCGGTAATAATAATCATTGAGTTCAACAATCCGATTCCAGGTATACCTTGTATCAACTTCTGCGTATTTACAAGTGTTTTCTGTGCTGATAGTGCCCGTATTTGCTTTGGTCATATCACCAACCAGTTTTCTGATTAATAAATATTCTTCCAATGCTGTATCCAGGGTCTGTCGCAACAGTAGGCTGTTAGGCAAGCCAAGGTTTTTAGATGACTCTACGAACCTGCGACTCCAGTAATCATTTGGTTTATCCATGTTTAATTTTAAGTCCGCTGAAACATCAGAAAATGCCATATCCTGTTTTTGCATCTCGTCTGATCACTAACCAGCCGGATGCGCTGACGCACCAATGTCCTGGCATGTTCCATTCTAATAGAAGGCACATAAATGGGCCGCAGCATGTTGATTAGACAAATGACGGCATATTTTACGGGCATCAATCCGGTCACTTTTTCTCTTTTTATCCTTGTCTGTTAAAGGGACATCGGCCGGATTAACTACCATACAGCTATACTACCCGATGATTTCAAAGAACGTTGTATCCCAAATCCGCTAAAGCCGGCTTCATAGGCTACCTGAAAATTTGCCCCTGGATATCTTTTTTGCAAATGTTTCAATAACAGCTCCTCACAGGGATCCTGGCTATAATCTTCCAGCTCAAATTCATCGCTGCGAACATTGACTCGCCAGCTCTTTTTATGTACATCAATTCCGCAGAAAATAGTTTGTCCCTGCAAAATCGAGTTGTTTAATTTTAGACATAGTTCCTGGTTTTTAAGTGTTATTTAATGTGGTAATTAAATTTACTTATAATCAGGAACTTACCTTTTTAGAGTAGCTCCAACTCATACATGAGACCTTAGAGAATAATTTATATTCGTTATTTTTGTACCCGATACTAAAATGTGAGTGAATCACACCTTAAACTAAAAATGCCTGAAAATAATCCAATCTTTTTAACTATATGCATACCAGCGTATAAAAGGACAGAATACTTAAAGCGATTGTTAGATTCCATTTCAAATCAAGAATTCAGATATTTTGAGGTCATTGTAACAGATGACAGTTTTGATGATACCGTGCAACGGCTTTGTTCCGACTATAATGAGAATTTTGCAATTCAATATTTTAAAAATATTACGACGCTGGGAACACCCGAAAACTGGAATGAAAGCATTCGCCATGCAAAGGGCGAATGGATAAAAATAATGCATGATGATGATTGGTTTACTAATAGGAATTCACTTGCGGAATTTGCAAATGCAATCAGGAAATATCCCCATGCTAACTTCCTGTTTTCAGCATTTGAAAATCAATATTTGGACGAACTAGGTGTCAAAAAAAATAGAGGCAAATCCGTTTAGGCTGTGGCAGCTTTTTCATAACCCCTCAACTCTTTTATCGAGTAACGTCATCGGTCCTCCGAGTGTTACAATTTATAAAAAAGATTTAGGATAGAGTATGATAAAAAATTAAAATGGTTGGTAGATATCGATTTTTATATTCGCATCTTAGCACTCTAAAGCAATTTATTTGAATAAAATCCTGATCCAGGTTGGCCTAGGTAAGGAACAGGTCACGCAAGACTGTTTTCGACAGCGGATGATAGAAATTCCCGAGAATTTTTACTTGTTAAACAAAATAGGAATCCGACAATTAAGAAACATATTGATTTATGATGCATGGTGGAGGTTGATGCGGAATCTTGAAATAAAGAACCTGGCGGAGATCAGGGAATCCGGATACAGTGGAACAATTCATCAGTCTATTGTATCTATTATAAACAGGCAACAAATAGTTCCGAAATCCTTATTAGAAAATAGAATTTATTCCAAATCCTCATGTTTTTGCAATTTTTAAGAGACAGGAGTCAATTATATAATAACATTATTTTTGGAGAATGGATAATTATACCGATGATAACGAAAAAGTTCCTGGACGAGCGTTTCGACCAGGAAATCGACGGAATTTACTATGCCCATCAACCTATTTACGGATATAGATCTAATAATTCATCAGGTTCGGATATTCCAGATATATGTTGACCAAATCTATTTTAAATACAATAAATAAATATACATTTAAAACCTTTATAGATATCGGTGGAGCTGAGGGATATACTGCCAATTTAGTAAGAAAATTGTTTAACGCAGATGTCATGAGTACCGATCTTTCAGTTTCGGCATGTCTAAGAGCTAAAGAAATTTATAATATCGAAGCCATTCCCTGCGACATCCATTCGTTGCCATTTCCGGATAACACGTTCGATATAGTACTTTGCAGTGAGACCCTGGAACATGTTACAAACTACCAACAGGCAATTGCTGAGTTATTAAGAATAACAAAAAATGTATTGATTATAACGGTTCCTCATGAATCCCCGGAACTCGTTCAGGAAAATATTAAAAATAAGGTTCCCCATGGCCATATTAATGCTTTTGATATTCATACACTGGATTACTTAAAAACCGAAGGGTACTCAGTTAAATATGAGAAAACACTTTCTCCCTATCTGGTGATTCCCCGAATAATCGTCGAAGGCAGAAAAAAAGACAAGCCAGGGTTTATCACATCTTTATACAATTCATTTACCCCTCTTTTAAAATCCGTTTTTCATGAAAAAACGGCCGCCCGTATTTCTGACGCGGATGACTGGTTTTCAAAAAAGCTCAATAAATATGGCGGAATTACATATGCTGTGGAAAAAAGTAACACCGCTGTCAAAAACACTATAAATAAGACGATTTCCACGCAAGACTTTATAAGAGAAAAAGTAAAACCATATAAACTGAAGTATGATTAGCTAAGAAGTTTCATTCGGAAGCAGAAGATATTCAACTGAACATCATAATTAATATTCTTTGTTCTTTTGCGATCAAAGGGGTGATCATAGATTGAAGCCGCCTCTTTTATATAATACGAAAACCCTTTGTCAACAAGCAGGGAAAATATTTGGTTTAATTCTTCATTTTGATAAAATGAGCCATGATATTCAAGGAACAGGTTATTTATATAATGTAACTGATCTGCTATGTCCTTGATCACTAGGAACTCAGCTCCCTCGATATCTATTTTCAGGAAATCAATTGGTCTGTCCAGATAATCTTTTAGCCTGATCGCTTTTACCGGAACAATATTATCGGAATCTTCTGTATGAATTCTGCTTGACATAGACCCCTCGCTCGCAAATTGAAGTGTTGTATTTTCAATCCAAACAGCTTCCTTTCGTGCCTGTACATTTTTATAGTTAAAGCTTTTAATATTTGTTTGCAGAAGATTAAAATTCTTTTCGTCGGGTTCAAAAGCAATTATTTCTGCCTCTGGGAACATTTGTTTTAGATAGATAATACTTAGGCCAATATTTGCGCCACAATCTATTATATAAGGATTTTTAGGAAGACGCTGTTTGTATATTTCCTCAATAAAAATTTCATTCAAGCCATGCATTAATTCGGCGGGACTTACAAAAAAAAAGTCTTTGCCAAAAAGTTTGTGTGAGCGGACTTTACCGGAATTCAGATGTTTGTAATAAATTTTACTGATGGGTCCAACATTGACCTTATGGTAAGGATTATGAAATATCTTTCCAATCCTTAAACGAATGCCTTGCAGGATATTTTTGCCAAACGACTTATTTTGCATGGAATTTATTTCAAGAAGCGTACAATTTACAGAGATCAGGGGAATTCCCTACAATCCTAATCTATATGTTTTCTATTCTGGTTTGTTCCATTAATACTTCTTTTCTCGAAAATTTAAAAATAAATATAAGTGAAACGATAGGATGTGAATATGAAATATTAGTCTGGGATAACCTGGCCGAACAAAAGCCTATTACTGAAGTGTACAATTTTCTCGCTTCTAAGGCACAATATCCATACTGGTGTTTTATTCATGAAGATATCAGGTTTGATACAATGAACTGGGCGGAGAATTTGAAAAAGGCGTTCGATGAATATCCGGCAATCGGATTGATTGGCATTGCGGGAGCAAAGTACAAGAGTAAAACAGCCTCGGGGTGGCTAACTGGTATCAAGGAATTCGATTTTTGTAATATTCATCATCAGAACAAAGACGGTCATATAGAACATTTCTACCTGAATCCGAATAATTCCGTTTTAGAACCTGTTGTAAATATGGATGGCGTTTTTATGGTTATCCGCAGAGAAGTTTGGAAAAACGCCCGATTCAATGAAATTAACCTGCGTGGATTTCATCTTTATGATATTGATTTCTCCTTTCATGTTTTACAACACTGGAAGGCAGCCGTCCTTTTCAATATTGATATTATGCATTTCACGCAGGGAGGGAATTATGGAGATGCCTGGGTGGAACCCACACTTCGCTGGCATGCTTTATTTTCAAACCAGCTTCCGCAATTTTCAGGAGTCGAAACTATCCAAAAAAAATCCCGAAAGAAAAATTGGCATTTTCTGGTTAAGACGTTTGTCAGTCGAAAAAATTTCCCTTAGCGAATAAATGGAAGTGGATCCGGGAAGGCAAATCCTTTCAGAATCCAGGGTCATGGCCGTTTATTATGATGTTTCTAATAGGAAGAAAGCTGAAAGCCCCAAAGCCCAAGACCCAGATCGCATAAGCCGCCGGAATTTCCATTCTGGCTAAATATTCACGGAGCGATGACCGATAACCGTTTGACCGTCGACAGTCTTGAGGGAAAAACGTTTGGTCAATGGCATCCATCAGGTTGACGGATAAACTGGCTTTAAGCCCTGAGCTTTAGCCTTTAAGCTTTCAAACTGCCATTTTTGCACTATTTCCTGCATGGCATAATGATTGACATTCAGTTATGAAACTTTAAATACTAACCTTAAATAAATCAATATTATGGGTAAAATAATCGGAATCGACCTGGGTACCACTAATAGCTGTGTTGCCGTGATGGAGGGAAATGAACCGGTGGTGATCGCCAACGAAGAAGGACGTCGCACCACACCATCTGTGGTCGCTTTTTTAAAAAATGGAGAACGTAAGGTAGGTGATCCGGCTAAACGCCAGGCAATTACCAACCCAACGAACACGATTTCGTCCGTAAAGCGCTTTATGGGCCGCCGTTATGATGAAGTAACCAATGAAATCAGTCACTGGAGCTATAAAGTCGTAAAAGGTGACAACAATACTTGCCGAATTGACATAGAAGGTCGTCAATATACGCCTCAGGAAATTAGCGCCATGATTCTTCAGAAAATGAAGAAAACTGCCGAAGACTATCTGGGTCAGGAAGTTACGGATGCTGTTATCACCGTTCCGGCCTATTTTAATGACGCACAACGCCAGGCTACCAAAGAAGCAGGTGAAATTGCCGGTTTGAACGTTCGCCGTATCGTGAACGAACCTACCGCCGCAGCTCTCGCTTATGGGCTGGACAAAGCGGGTAAGGATGAAAAAATTGCAGTATTTGATTTGGGGGGCGGAACATTTGACATATCCGTACTGGAACTGGGAGATGGTGTTTTTGAAGTAAAATCAACGAATGGAGACACCCATCTGGGTGGCGACGATTTTGATAAGATCATCATCGACTGGCTGGCAGACGAATTTAAAAAGGATGAAAATATCGATCTCCGCAAGGATCCGATGGCTTTACAGCGTCTGAAAGAAGCCGCTGAAAAAGCAAAGATCGAGTTGTCATCTTCAACTGAAACAGAAATCAATCTGCCGTATGTTACGGCTGTTGACGGAGTTCCCAAACATCTTGTAAAGAAACTGACCCGTGCAAAATTTGAACAGCTGTCAGATAAACTTTTTGAAAGATGTCTCAAGCCCTGCGAACAGGCGATGAAGGATGCAGGATTAAGTGTTTCGCAAATCGACGAAGTGATCCTGGTGGGCGGAAGTACAAGAATCCCGAAAGTGCAGGAAATCGTTGAAAAATTCTTTGGGAAAAAACCTAATAAGGGTGTAAATCCGGATGAAGTAGTAGCCATCGGAGCTGCAATCCAGGGCGCTGTATTAACTGGTGAAGTAAAGGATGTATTGTTACTGGATGTAACACCGCTGAGTCTTGGAATTGAAACCATGGGCGGTGTGATGACCCGGCTGATTGATAGTAATACAACGATTCCTACTAAAAAATCAGAAACTTTCTCTACTGCGAGCGATAATCAGCCCGGTGTACAGATTCATGTATTACAGGGTGAAAGGCCCATGGCGAATCAGAACAAAAGTCTGGGTATGTTTAACCTGGATGGCATACCACCAGCACCTCGCGGAGTGCCACAGGTTGAAGTAACATTTGACATCGACGCAAATGGTATCCTGCATGTGGTAGCGAAGGATAAAGGAACCGGAAAAGAACAGAAAATCCGAATTGAAGCAGGCAGTGGTTTGAGCAAGGAAGAAGTTGAAAAGATGAAAGCTGAAGCCAAGGCCAATGAAGCATCCGATAAGGAAGCACGCGAACGTGTTGACAAGCTCAATCAGGCCGATAGTTTTGTTTTCCAGACAGAGAAACAACTCAAAGAACTGGGAGAAAAATTACCAGCCGATAAAAAGGCTCCGATTGAGTCTGCTCTTACAAAATTGAAAGAAGCCCAGAAAGCACAGGACATTGCAAAAATTGATACTGCGATCGCAGAAATCAATACCGCATGGACCGCTGCATCTGAACATTTATACAAAGGAACCCAGGAAGGAGGTCCGCAATCTGCTGCTGACGGCCAGCCTAACGGTAACGAACATTCGAACGCAGGCAAAAATGCAGAAAACGTTACTGACGCTGAATTTGAAGAAGTTAAATGACCTTAACTTAGGAAATGGAGATAAGGGCTGACCAATGCGTCAGCCCTTATTATTTAAGCAGTTATGTATGAAAATCAACGTTGGACATGATATAATTTTTTATAATAAGGGTTTGACTCGATGCGAATGCGTCGTATATTTGCATCTCAATTAAGAGCAATTAACAGTCTTGCAAGATCAAAATAGGTACTACACTTCTTTCTAACGATTCTTTTGTGTTCTCCTCCTATTGCTCAGAATTTTTTTTAATCTTAAAAAAGTAATTTTTATGAAACAAGTCGTAATGCCATCTATTGTACAGATGGATACTGAAACCTTTAAGAAACTGACAACCGAAGTGAAAGAAACACTCGCAACCGGACTCGTGATGCCTGCGCAGAAGAAACGATTTGCCGTAGTGGACCTCTGGAAAATTCACCGGGGAATGAAACAGACATCTCGTATTACCAGAAAATGGGCAATATAATATAGAATGATCAGCGCTGCGACACGGAAAGGCTCCGTGCAGGTTCGAAGTTTTAAACACTGTAGTTAAACACAGTGTTTTTTTTATTTCAGGAAGTAAGGAAGCTGCACTACATGATATCCAGGGCCTTCGCAAAAAAGGTGCAATTGAAAGGAAGAACCAGTATACTCACTCCGCCGATAACCTGGTACAGGCCAATAAATGCAATCACCGAAAGAATAAATAGGATCCAGTAAAGACCTGTGTATTTCTTAGTGTTTTCCATGTAGTTTTTTGTTGCACAAATATATTCCAATTCCTCATTCTGTTTGCGCTCTGACATTAATTTTATTACAAGATGCTGTTTTGGTATTTTCGTGAGCGCGTCAGCTTTCTTAACAACCAGGAGTTTGAACTTCCATCCAGGATGAAAATACATTTTTACTTAAGATTTAGTACGAAACCGGGTCAGGATCTTTATATCTGCGGAAATATCCCTGAACTGGGCTATCAGAATAAATTAAATACCCAGCCGGTTCTTATGAAATATAAGAACACCGATTTCTGGGAGATTTCGATTGAACTGGCCGGTCTGCCAGTTGATCCCGTACAGTATTTCTATCAGCTGAAAATGGAAGATGGGAGTATGGTGCTGGAATGGGGCAGTGATCGTGAAATCAAGCTTAATTCCCGACACGACGACTTGCAGATTTTTGATACCTGGAATCATGCAGGCGAATACGAAAACACTTTTTATACCGCTCCGTTTCAGGAAATCCTGTTACCGCGTCATTCTAAAAAATCAGGGAGGAAAACACCCAAATCTTATACCCATATATTTAAAATAAAAGCGCCCTTGCTTCACGCGAGCGAGTCTGTCTGTATTTCCGGCAATGGCAAAACACTGGGCGAATGGTCCATGGCCGAACCGCTTATCCTGCATAAACAAGGAAGCTGGTGGACGATTGAACTCAATTTAACCGATTTATCCTTTCCCGTGCACTACAAATACGGAGTGTACGATACGAAACACAAATCACTAATACATTTCGAAAATGGTCCTAACCGGATCCTGTTGGGTGATACGCGGGAAGGCAATCTGAACATTCAACATGATGGATTTATAAGGCTTCCGAATAGCACATGGAAGGGAGCCGGGGTTAGTTTACCGGTATTCAGCCTGAGAAGCAGGGATTCTCTGGGAACTGGTGAATTCTCTGATATCCGCCTGCTGGTTGACTGGGCCCACAAAACGGGACTTAAACTGATCCAGATTCTGCCCGTCAATGACACATCCGCTACAGGAAGCTGGCTGGACTCATATCCTTATGGAGCCATCTCTGCATTTGCGCTGCATCCTTTATATCTGAATTTGCAGGAAATGGCCGGTAAGAAAAATGCAGCACTCGTTAAACCGCTGAAAAAAATTCAAAAGCAGTTAAACATTTTGCCAGACCTGGATTATGAGGCCGTTATGCGGACCAAAATAGAAGCAGCGAAAGAAATATTCGCCGCCGAGAAAGAAAACTTTCTGGCCGATGAAGATTTTATACAGTTTTTTGGACAAAATAAAACCTGGCTGGTTCCCTATGCAGCATTTTGTTACCTGAGAGATTCTAATAACACGGTAGATTTCAGCAAATGGAAAACATTCGGACGGTATACCAAACTGGCCGTAGATAAACTTGTTTCACCCCAATCCAGACAATACGACCAGATTGCCTTTCATTATTTTGTTCAATATCATCTTTACCGGCAGTTAAGAAAATCGGTTCAATATGCCCATGAAAACGGAATCGTGCTGAAAGGTGATATTCCCATTGGCGTATACCGGCATAGCTGCGATGCGTGGGTATCTCCTGAGTTGTACCATTTGGATTTGCAGGCCGGCGCCCCGCCTGATCCCTTTGCTATCAAAGGACAAAACTGGGGATTCCCCACCTATAATTGGGAACGAATGGCCAAAGATTCTTTCCAGTGGTGGAAAAACCGTTTCTCCCAGATGGCCATTTACTTTGATGCATTTCGGATTGATCATATTTTGGGTTTTTTTCGAATATGGAGTATCCCTGTTACACAAATAGAGGGAATCATGGGACATTTTGAACATGCCATTCCGGTGCACCGGGTGGAATTCGATGAAAGAAATATTTATTTTGATACGGACCGCTACACAAAGCCATTTATCAATGAAGCTGTTTTATGGGAATATTTTGGAACTGAAACCGAAAACGTAAAATCAATTTATTTTGAAGAAACCAAACAGGGTAGATTCAATATCAGGGATTTTGTAAATACGCAAAGAAAAGTTGCAGATTATTTCGAAGATAAAACGACAGAGCTCAACGATATTTTAAGCAGGGAAGTGTTGATGAATCTAATTTCAAACCTGATCCTTTTTGAAGTGGAAGGATCAGACGGAAAACAATTTCATTTTCGCATTTCCATGGAATCAACTTCATCTTTCCGTTATCTTGACTGGCATTTGCAAAACCAGTTACGGGATTTGTATATAAATTATTTTTATCGTCGTCAGGATAATTTCTGGAAGAAGGAAGCGATGAAAAAACTTCCGCTTTTGAAAAGATCAACCAATATGCTGGTCTGCGGAGAAGATCTGGGCATGGTACCTTCCTGTGTGCCCGATGTGATGAAAGAGACCGGAATACTTAGTCTCGAAATCCAACGCATGCCAAAGGATGTTACAAAGGAATTTTTCAATCCTGCTTCTGCGCCCTATTTGTCGGTCGTTACGCCTTCAACCCACGATATGAGCACGATCAGGGGATGGTGGGAAGAAGACCGGGTCAAGACTCAGAAATTCTTTAACGAAGAACTGGGACAATGGGGCGAAGCACCTTATTTCTGCGATGCATGGATTAACAAAGCCATCGTGCAGCAACATCTTCATTCTCCCGCCATGTGGAGCATTTTTCAGCTACAGGACTTGCTGGGCATGGATGAGAATATAAGAAGGGAAAATCCAAATGATGAGAGAATCAATGTACCGGCGATCCCGAATTATTACTGGCGGTACCGGACACATATCTATCTCGAAGATCTCCTCAAAGCAAAATCTTTTAATGAACAACTCAGGGAAATGATCAAATCATCCGGCAGATAATGAACCCGATGAAAATTCAACACATTCCTTATAATCTCCGGTTTAAATATCCATTTACAATATCCAAGGGAACGAAAACGCATCAGCCAACCCTGGTCGTTAGTATTGAACAATTTGGACAGACCGGTTATGGGGAAGCACCAGCGATTACTTATTACGGAATAACCGTTGAAAAAATGATTGCTGACCTGGAATTGAAAAAACCGGTGATAGAAAAATTTGCTTTTACAGAACCTTCCCGGTTCTGGCATTTTCTGCATCATCTCATTCCGGAAAATCCGTTCCTCGTTTGTGCATTGGACATAGCGGCCTGGGATCTTTATGGAAAACTTCAGAAAAAACCCTTATATGACTGTTGGAAATTAAATATCACCGAAGGGCCGCTGACTGATTACACAATCGGCATTGACAGTGTGGAAAAAATGCTTCAGAAAATGCGGGAAAAACCATGGCCGATATATAAAGTAAAATTGGGAACCCCTGACGATATTAATATTATCCATGCGTTGAGAAAAAATACGGATGCGGTTTTGCGCGTAGACGCAAATGCAGGATGGAACCTTCAGGAAGCTCTTGATCTGATACCTGCCCTGCATGAATGCGGTGTGGAATTCATCGAACAACCGTTGGCAAAAGATAATCTGGAAGACATGCGGGTGCTCTATGAAAAATCGCCCATTCCCCTGATTGCAGATGAGTCCTGCGTCTTTGTTGAGGACGTAGAAAAATGTCAGGGATTATTTCATGGCATCAATATCAAACTGACTAAATGCAGCGGAATCACACCTGCCCTTCGTATGATAGAAACAGCCAGGAAATTGGGCATGAAAGTAATGGCCGGCAGCATGAATGAAAGCAGTATCGGATCGGCCGCTGTCGGACACCTGTTGCCTCTGCTGGATTACGTTGATATGGATGGAATACTTTTGCTGGATGAAGATATTGCCAGCGGGTTGATAATCGAAGATGGCAAAGTAGTCCTTTCGGGAAAACCCGGCCTTGGCATTGAATATATCGGATTACCTTTGATCCCGTAAATTTTAAAAGATGGCGGAAGATTTGATTATAAAAAGAGGAACCAGGGAGGAACAATACCTGGAACTTATTCCGCAGATTGCAGGCCTCCTGGAAGGTGAGCCTGATTTAATTGCCAACCTCGCAAATATAACGGCCGCTCTGAAAGAACAATTCGGCTGGTTGTGGATTGGATTCTACATTGTGAAAGCTAATGAACTGGTGCTGGGTCCATTCCAGGGCCCCATCGCCTGCACAAGAATAAAAAAGGGCAAAGGAGTATGTGGGGTTGCCTGGGAACAAATGAAAACCATTATTGTTGAGGATGTAAATCAATTCCCAGGTCATATCACCTGCAGCAGTTTGTCTAAATCTGAAATTGTTCTTCCCCTGATCCGTAATAACGAAGTCGTTGCAGTACTGGATGTGGACCACTCACTGTATGCAACCTTTGATAAAACAGATGAATTATTCCTTTCGGAAATTATTGACCTGATCGTTTTTTAAAATAAATTAAACAAACGTTTAATTATTATCAGGATATCTTATTTTTGCATTCCATTGCTTGCTTCCGGCGACCATGAAGTTGCTTTTTTAAGAGCAGACTTCGATTATTTTTCACATTTTATGAAAAGAATTATTCTATTTATTCCAGTAATGATTTTACTGGTTACGGCCAATGCACAATCAACGGATAGCTCCAGCACCAAAACGCTGGAAGATTGTATCAAATTTGCATTGGATAATCAAACAAATATCCGCCAGGCATTGATTGACGAACAAATCACAGATCGTGAAATCAAATCCCAGCTTTCAGAGTGGTATCCCCAAATTAATTTTTCCGGAAATTACCAATATAATATCCAAAAATCTGTCGGTATTTTCAATGGAACAGCTTCACCCGTTGGAACAAGTAATCAGTCAGGTGCTTATTTTGGTCTGAATCAAAATATTTTTAACAGGGACGTAATCGTTGCGCAACAATCTGCGAAAGATGTCAGGTTAAGTGCAAAACAGAATACCATTAATAATCGCATAGCGGTTGTTGCAAATGTCAGCAAGGCATTTTTCGACGTACTACTTTCAAAGCAGCAGATTGCCCTGCTCGATACCGATATTGTTCTGTTAACCAGAAGTCTGAAGGATGCTTATAATCAATATAAAGGTGGCATCGTGGACAAAACAGATTATCAGCGTGCTACTATTACCCTGAACAATGCAAACGCAAATCGAAAAACAGCATTGGAAACGCAGAAGTCCAGGTTGGCCATTTTAAAATTATATATGAGTTATCCGGCGAACGGTACATTGGAAGTGGTTTTTGACAGTGCCCGGATGAAAGCAGAAGTACTTTCATTCGACACGCTACAGGAAGTAGATATCAAGAACCGCATTGAATTTCAACAACTGGTTACTGAAAAACGGCTGTATGAGTATAACCTGAAATATTATAAATGGGGATTTTTACCAACTGTATCGGCATTCGGTGAATATAATCTGAATTACTATAATGATCAGTTCAAGGGTCTGTACCAAAACAACTATCCGAATTCTTATGCAGGTTTGTCCGTGACCATTCCACTTTTTACCGGTACTAAGCGAATTCAACAGGTTCGGATAGCCCAATTACAAATTGACCGGTTGAATTATAATTTTACTTCATTGGCTGACTCCATCCGTACACAATATGTTGAGGCCTTATCTTCTTTTAAAGCTGATCTAAACAACTACTACGAACAAAAAGCAAATATGGATCTGGCCCGTGAGGTTTATAATATTATACAACTGCAATACAGGTCAGGTATAAAAACCTATCTGGATGTTGTTGTTGCAAACAATGATTTGTTTTCGGCCCAGGTTAACTATACGAATGCGATCTTCCAGGTACTCAGTGACCGGATTGACGTAGAGAGAGCTTTGGGAACTTTAAAATATAATTATTAATCTTCCTGTTATGAATTATAAACCGCTTGTTTATTTAATGATCGCAGCTGCTTTGTTTTCCTGCAGCCATCCGGCGCCGCCACCGCCACCTCCGCCTGTATCAGTCAATGTTTACACTGTAAAGAAAGGAAGTGCTCAATACTACAATTCTTATCCTGCGACCATCACATCCGTCAATGAAGTGGAAGTGAGACCACAGGTTGCTGGTTATATTACGGGTGTATTTTTCAAAGAAGGACAATTCGTAGAAAAGGGACAAAAGCTTTATTCAATAGACCAGCAACAGTATCGTGGAGCATACGAACAGGCTGTTGCACAGTTACATTCCAGCGAAGCCAATCTGACCAAACTTCAACAGGATGCTGACCGTTACGAGGAACTCGGTAAACAGGATGCCATTGCCCAGCAAACCGTGCAACATGCCCAAGCCGATCTGGAGGCGGGGAAAAAACAGGTAGACGCAGCAAAGGCCAATGTCAGCGCGATTGAAGTGAACCTGCGCTATTCAACGATCTATGCCCCACTTTCCGGAACGATTGGAATATCTCAGGTTAAAATAGGCGCTTCGGTTTCTCCAGGTACAACACTGCTGAATACCATTTCATCGGATAACCCGATTGCAGCGGACGTCGCTTTGGATGAAACCCTGATTCCATTTATGGAAAGGCAAAGCAGAGAACATAAGCTGGTTGGCGATTCCATTTTTACATTGATCCTTTCGGACCAGTCCAAGTACCCATATCCGGGAACTATTTATATTGTTGACCGTGCAGTAGATCCACAAACCGCCACTATCAAAATACGATTCCTATTTCCCAATCCGACGAATTTTCTCAGGGCAGGTATGTCGGCTAACCTGAAAGTCTTAAACAACAGCGGCGCAGAAACAATATTGATACCGTATCAGGGCTGTTGTTGAACAGATGGCTGAATATTTTGTTTTTGTGGTGAATGCCGACACGGTCACCCAGAAAAAAATATTTATTGGTCAGCAGATAAGGGATATGGTGGTTGTTAAATCGGGTCTTGAAGAAAATGAAACCATTGTATTGGATGGAGTCCAAAAGTTAAAGAACGGAGCCAAGGTTAAAGTGGCAGCACCTTCATCAGCCGGGAGCCGATTCAACGGGTCGTCCGAAAGCAGATTCATCAAAAAGAAAATCATCGTAATCCGATAGCAGCATGATTGCAGATACTTTTATTAAAAGGCCGGTTACGGCCATCGTCGTTTCAATCGTCCTCGTTTTGGTCGGGTTATTGGCATTAAATAGCCTGCCTGTAAGCCAGTATCCTGATATTACACCACCAACCGTTCAGGTGACCAGTAATTTTATCGGTGCGGATGCTCAAACAGTCGAGCAAACCGTCACGACGCCCATAGAAATACAGGTAAACGGAACGCCGGGTATGGCGTATATGCAAAGTAATAGCACGAACAATGGCCAGTCTACCATTACAGTCACATACGAAATTGGGGCAGACGTCAATACCGGCATGCTGGATGTTCAAAACCGTGTCGGCATCGCTACGCCTTCGCTGCCTGAAGAAATAAAAAGACTGGGAGTCACAACCAGGAAAAGAAATCCAAGCATCCTTTTGCTGGTGGCCATATATGCACCCAAGGGTACTCATGCCACAACATTCCTGGACAACTACACGAATATTTTTGTAAGGGATGTATTATTACGTGTGAAGGGAGTAGGGGATGTATTTAGCCGCGCAGATGATTTTAGTATGCGCATATGGCTTAAACCGGATAAACTGGCGCAATTGGGACTTACATCCTCGGATATAACCAATGCACTGCAGGAGCAAAACGTCCAGATCTCGGCTGGCTCCGTCGGTGCACCTCCGCAAAATTCTGATCAGGCATTTGAATATTCGGTCATTGCCAATAGCCGCCTTTCCACAGAAGACCAATTCAATAATATTGTGGTCAGGTCAAATCCAAAAGATGGTTCGATTGTTTATCTGAAAGACATTGCGCGTGTGCAGCTTGGAAAATTCAGTTACGCCAGCAATTCTTTTGTGGATGGCAAAAGGGCATCTTACCTCCTGGTCTACCAGGCTCCCGGCAGCAATGCCCTGGCTACTGCGGAAGGTGTGTATGCAGCGATGAATGAATTGAAGAAATCCTTCCCTCCGGATATTGATTATGTTGTTCCCTTTGAGTCTATCACCGTTGTACAGGTTTCCATTCGCGAAGTGGTACAGACGCTGCTCGAAGCGCTTGGGACTGGTTATACTGGTCGTGTTCTTATTCCTGCAAAGCTGGAGAGCAACACTGATTCCTGTATTGGCAATCCCTGTTTCTATTATTGGAACATTTATATTTTTTATACCGCTTGGTTTTACGATCAATACACTGACCTTATTTGGATTTGTGCTCGCCATCGGTATCGTGGTAGATGATGCGATCGTAGTTGTGGAAGCCGTTCAACATTATATTGACGTTGATAAATTAACCCCCAGAGAAGCTACAGAAAGAGCCATGAAAGACATTTCGGGTCCGGTCGTCGCCATTGCACTGATCCTGGCTGCAGTATTTGTACCGGTAGGATTTATTCCGGGTATCGTGGGAAGATTGTATCAGCAGTTCGCCATAACGATTGCGATCTCTGTTTTAATTTCTGCCTTTGTTGCATTGTCTCTGACACCGGCTCTTTGCACCATGTTGTTAAGGCCAATGCATATGAGTGAATCTTCCAGAGGCTTAAATTTCTTTTTCTACAAGTTTAATAATTGGTTCGGACGCGTTACCAATAGATATACCAGGAATGTGGACACATGGATCAAAAGATCGCGTTATGTGATCGTCCTGCTGGCTTGCATATGTGTCGGAGTATTTTTATTATTCCGGTCCAAACCAAGCGGGTTTATTCCGCAGGAAGATGAAGGAAGATTGTATATAACATATGAGTTACCCGAAGCATCTTCAACAACCCGCAGTATTGCAACGCTAAATAAAATAATGCAAATAATTGCTGAGACGAAAGGGATAAGACATTATGCAGCTCTGGGAGGTTTAAACGCCATCACTTTTGCTACCAAAGCAAACAGTGGAACTATTTTTACTTCCCTGAATCCGTGGGACGAACGAAAGGACAAAGATCTCCAGCTAAAAGGTATAACGGCAACCCTTCAGAAAAAATTCGCAGCGATAAAGGAAGCCAATATTCTGGTCATTGCCCCACCTGCCATTCCAGGATTAGGTCAGACGGGTGGATTTACTTTTGAATTTCAACAAAAAGGAAGTACAGACGATATTAAGACTTTTGAAAAGAATGTCAATGCATTTGTTGCGGCAGTAAACAAGAGGCCTGAAATCGCAAGGGCTTTCACATTCTTTAATGCCCGAACGCCTGCCTATGCACTGGATGTGGACCGTGACAAATGTAAAAAGCTGGGTCTTTCACTGACTGACGTATATAATACGATTCAAACCTATATGGGAAGTACCTATGTAAATGACCTCACGGTATACGGAAGAAATTTTCGCGTGGTAGCGCAGGCAGACTCCAATTACCGTGGCAGTATCAGCAATTTGAATACTTATTATGTGAAAAATATCGCCGGCACATCTGGTTCCCCTGAGTGCAGTTACATCGTACAAAGTCATAGAGAATGCTGCACTTATTTCCCACTTCAACCTTTTCAGAACAGCTGAAATCAACGGCGATGCAAAACCAGGTTATAGCAGTGGTCAGGCGTTAACAGCTTTAAAGGAAGTAGCCGATCAAACGCTGCCCGTCGGATACGGTTATGAATTTGCAGGTCTCAGCCGCGAAGAATTAAAAGCAGGAAGCAGTACCCTGCTGATTTTCGCATTATCAATTGTATTTGTATTTCTTTTTCTTGCGGCACTATATGAAAGTTGGGAAGTTCCTTTTTCCGTTTTGCTTGCTGTGCCGGTTGGCATGTTTGGTGCAATTCTGACCCTGACATTGATACCATCTCTTGTAAATAATGTGTATGCACAGATCGGAATGATCACATTGATCGGACTTTCTGCAAAAAATGCGATTCTGATTGTTGAGTTTGCCAAAGAGCGTGTTGACCGTGGCATTCCTGTTATTCAAGCGACTCTCGAAGCAGTTAAACTTCGTCTGCGTCCCATCCTCATGACTTCCATGGCATTTATACTGGGTGTATTACCGTTGGCCCTGGCAACAGGTGCAGCCAGTGTAGCCAGGTCAACCATCGGTTGGACCGTACTGGGCGGGATGCTGGCTGCCACTTCACTGGCCATTTTCATCGTGCCGGTATTATTTGTGGTTATTACAAGACTTTCTTACGGAAAACAAAAATTGGCCCAGTTGAAGGAACAGGTTCCCGGGTTAACTGAATAAGCTGAAAGCGCAAAGCGTAAGGCGTAAAGCTTTTAATAAAAAATCCTTCCCATAATTGAGAAGGATTTTTTATTAAAATTATCTTTCGATTCGCGAATCAATATATTTTTCCTTGGCTTTACGCCTTACGCTTTGCGCTTTTAGCTTACCGAAGGGTAACCGTTCTGGAAATACTTCCGACTTTTAACGTAGCCGTATTATCGCAGGTGCCGTCACCGAAATCAATTGTACCGCTGATACCCTGATTGTATACAAAAGAAACCACGCCTTGTGTAATATTCAAACAGGTGAAATTTCTGACCAGGGGCGTTGTAACGTTTAGCACCAGGCTGGATCCATCAGAAGAAGAGAATGCACTATTTCCGTTGATAGCATAAACGTCATCTAAGATATTAAACGGAGTGCTTGCGCCGGCCGTTTGTGTAAACGTTTTATTATGGCTATAATGAAAATTAGTTGCATCAGGACAAGTCAGGATACCGTTTGTTACCAGGGTTGTAAAGCTGATAGCATTTTGGGTTGAATTATTTGTAATGGCATAAGTCCCCAGGATACCATAACCATTCACGGTATATTGGTTAAAGGAAACAGAAACGGTTGTACCGGGAGTAAATAGCGGTCCGCTAAAAGTATAAATTAGCTTTCCTGTGCGAACAACGCCATCGATGCTGCTACATCCCGCGCCGAAATCAAGGGTTAGCGTTTTTGGATAATGTCCTGGAGTGGAATCACTGATCGTATAATTCGCACAACTGATATGCCCGGTACCCGCGCCTTCCGTACCAGTTGATAATATAGTCGTCTTTCCACTTTGTATGGATACACCCATCGCACTGACGTTATCTGAATAACCGACAAAAACGTTATTGAGAACGTCGTAATAGGCATTTTCGGCAATTGTTGATGAGTCCGAAAGCGTAGCTGCTTTTGAATCGTTTGATGCCGTTACGTTTGAAACATCAGATTTTTTACAGGATCCAAGGCTGAGGCCGATGATTGTAGTCATCGCTATCCATTTGCCAGCGGTTTTTAAAGGTCGGAAATTCATAGAGTCTATTGTTTAGTTGATTCCCTCTAACGCTGGTCCATTGGGGTTATTTTACAAAGGTTTATTTAATGTAAGCCTATACCTATTTACGGCTGATAATCAGCTAGATATGACTGGTTAATTAAATATAAAAAACAGGGGGTGTTTTACCGTCCGGATGCGGTTAATATTCCATTATAAAGTTCTCTTCCGGTTCCTAGATTCTTTCCAGATTAGAGAAGAAGAAATCGCATTCAATCCGGGCATTGTCGTCGCTGTCACTTCCGTGAATCGCATTTTCGCCAATTGACTCGGCGTACAACTGACGGATAGTGCCTTTTTCGGCTTTAGAAGGATCTGTAGCCCCAATTAATTTGCGGAAATCAGAAACTGCGTTTTCTTTTTCCAGGATGGCGGCAATGATCGGACCCCGGCTCATAAACTCAACGAGTTCCCCATAAAACGGGCGTTGACGGTGAATTGCATAAAACTCACCAGCTTTTTCAGCTGACAAATGGATCATTTTGAGAGCGATGAGTTTAAATCCTGCTTTTAATATAATATCCAGGATAGCGCCCGAATGCCCGTTTGCGAACGCATCGGGCTTTATCATAGTGAAACTGCGGTTACTCATTTTGGTTTTTGTTTGGCGGGCAAAGGTAATACATTTTACAGGAGATTTGGGAATGGCGATTTAATTCTGCACCTTTGCAACCGTTTTACATGCAACCTATTACGGAAATAATTCCCTTACTGCAAAAGCCGAGAACCATTGTTATTGTAATGCATCAGAAGCCTGACGCAGATGCGATGGGTTCTTCATTAGGCCTTTATCATATTTTGATCACCATGGGGCACCAGGTAACTGTTATTTCACCTACCAACTGGGCCGATTGGCTTGGATGGATGCCCGGTGCCGAAAAAGTGATAGACTATGAACTTAATACGGTTCGGTCGAACGAATTATTGAATAAGGCAGATTGGATTTTCTGTCTGGATTTTAACGTATTGCACCGCACGAGAAAAATGACCGAACCTATTCGGAAAGCCCCAGGTATCCGAATTCTGATTGATCATCATCAGCAGCCGGAATCAGAAGTATTTGCTTATGGCATCAGCGACACGTCCAAAAGTTCGGCCAGCGAAATGGTTTTCGATTTTATTGAGTCGGCATCAGAGGGCGCCAGAATCAATCAGGACGTGGCCGAATGCCTATACGCCGGCGTGATGACAGATACAGGTTCATTCCGTTTTAGCTCAGCTTCAGCTTCTGTTCACCGGATGGTAGCGGTACTGAAAGACACTGGCTTGGACCATTCTAAAGTGCATGAAAATCTCTTTGATAATTTCCTGGAAAACCGGCTTCGTTTTCTCGGGCATGCTTTGTTGAACAGAATGGAAGTTATGTATGAATACAATACTGCTTTGATCAGTATTCCCTGGAAGGATCTGGTGAAATTCCAGATCAGAACCGGTGATACTGAAGGATTAGTTAACTATCCGCTGACTATCCAGGGTATCAAATTTGCGGCGCTGATTATTGACCGCGACGAAGAAATCAAATGTTCTTTCAGAAGTAAGGGTGGCTTCGACGTGAATCAGTTTGCACGTAATTATTTTGAGGGCGGTGGTCACCGCAATGCTGCCGGGGGAAGGAGCAGTCATACATTGGAAGAAACAACGCAGCGCTTCCGCGCTTCAGTTAAAGAAAACGCTTTACAATTACAATAAATCTGCAATGAAACAAATCAATTCTTTTCTTTTTGCACTCCTTGGAATTCTGTTACTGGTTTCCTGTGATAATCATGGATTAAATAAAACGAAATCCGGCTTATTATATAAAATCATATCCGACAAGAAAAATCCGGTCGTTAAAAGAGGACAGTTCATCAAACTAAACTTCAGCCAGAAAATAAGTGGAACAAAAGATTCTGTTCTGTTTACTTCCGATAGCACCATGCCGGCTTATGTTCCGATTGATAGTGTGCCTCCGAATTCATACAGTCCGGTTGAAATCTTTTCTTTATTAAGAAAGGGTGACAGTGCTGTGGTGATCCAGCTGGCTGACAGCATTCAAAAAAAATCCGCTCAGCCTTTGCCACCATTCATTCATAAGAAAGATAAGATTATACTTACCCTGCGCGTGGAAGATGTATTTGACAATGAAGAATTGGTTAAGAAAGACAGGGATTCATTGCTGGTGGGATTCCATGCTAAGCAAACCCAACAGGTAGAAAATTACCTGAAGGAACACAATATACAGGCGACTAAAACGGCCAAAGGGACTTTTGTCGAAATAAAGACACCTGGAGACGGACCAGTCATCGATTCCGGCAAACAGGTAGCTGTCATTTATACAGGTAAATTATTCCCTTCCGGAAAAGTATTTGAGACAAATGACAAGGAAGATGGTCAGCCCATCAAATTTGTAGTGGGTAGTCATAGAATTATTCCGGGATGGGAAGATGGTGTCCTTCTTTTAAAGAAAGGATCAACCGCGACGCTTTATATCCCTGCATTTCTGGCTTATGATCAGCAAATAGGGCCAGGTAAAAAACCGTTTGAAAATCTCATTTTCGATGTGAAAATCGTGGATGTAACGGATGCACCGGTAGAAAATCAAATGCCTGCGATGCCCGGTGCGCAGACCAGGCCGAATATGCACGCCGCTCCGGCACCTGTGCACAAGAAATAGTTCATTCCGGGGACGTCCTATGCATATGCATAGGACGTCCATAGCCGGATTGCCTCGATGGCTTCCTTCACATCATGTACACGCAGAATCTGAGCTCCACCCTGTAATGCCAGTGTATGCATGACCGTGGTTCCGTTTAAGGAATCCTCAGGTTTTATATTCAATGTTTTATAAATCGTTGCCTTTCTCGATATTCCAACCATCAGCGGCAGGTCGGGTATTCCCAGTAATCTAAGATTTTTTAGTAATAAGAAATTCTGAGCAGTGGTTTTAGCGAAACCAAATCCGGGGTCCAGGATGATATCTGTAAGCCCTAACCGTATACCTTCAGCTTTGCGCCGTATAAAAAAATCCAAAACTTCCATCGTAACATCCTCATAATGTGTCAAATCCTGCATGGTTCCCGGATTTCCACGCATATGCATACTTATATATGGAACATGTTCGGCAGCCGCTAGTTCTGCCAATGCCTCATTTTCGCCTGCCCCAATATCATTGATCATGGATGCGCCTGCTCCCAATGCAGCTTCCGCCACTTTATAACGGTAACTATCAACCGAAATAATCACAGAAGGAAAACGGGTAGCCAGCAAATGTATCGCCGGTACCACACGCCTGAGTTCGGCTTCTGCAGAAATCTCCAATGCGCCCGGCCGGCTGCTTAATCCTCCCAGGTCAAGAATAGACGCACCTTCCGTCAACATCTTTTCAGCCTGATCCAATAACATTTCTTCCGATCGTATACGGCTGCCGGAATAAAAAGAGTCCGGCGTCATATTCAGAATACCCATTACGATGGGATCATTCCAGCAGAGTAACCGGCCCTTGCAGTTCAGTGAATACATATTGAATGCGTAAATTTAAACCTTCATTATTAAATATTAGTTTTGGGCATGAAAGATACTCTCCGTCAGTATGAAAATGCAGTGAAAAGTTGCCGTGACATATTCCTGAAAAAAACAGCGGATTATGGCACATCCTGGCGCGTACTCCGCATGATATCCATCCTGGATCAATTATATATCAAAGCCAAACGTATTCGCACCATTCAGGAAAAAGGTTCCCAAAGGGTGGGGGAGGATATTCGCGGCGAATTCCAGGCCATAGTGAATTACGGAGTCATTGGATTAATTCAACTGGATATGAAAGAAGAAGATATTGAGGATCTGTCCATTGAAAAAACATCCGCATTTTATGATGACAAGATTTCATTTGTAAAAAAAATCATGGAAAATAAAAACCATGATTATGGCGAAGCATGGCGGGAAATGAGTCAGGAAAGTTTTGTCGATTTAATCCTCATGAAACTTCAGCGTATGCGACAGATCCTGGCGAACGATGGCAAGACCCTGATCAGCGAAGGCATTGATGCCAACCTGACCGATATTATTAATTATGCAATCTTTGCCCTGATCGGAATTGCAGAAGAACGCCACGCACATTAATATCTTCAAATGAAAAAAACCTTTCTGAATACAGCACGGCTCCTCGTAGGCATCTTATTTATATTCTCCGGACTAATCAAAGCAAATGATCCACTGGGACTCAGTTACAAGATGCAGGAGTTTTTTGAAGTCTGGAATATGCCAGCGCTGGACGCTTATACACTCGGGTTTTCCATTGTCATGATTGTATTTGAAATACTGGCAGGTGTAGCAGTCATCATTGGATGGCGCATGCGTCTCTTCGCCTGGTTATTGCTCCTGTTGATTATTTTTTTCAGTTTCTTAACCGGCTATGCGGTTATATCCGGCAAGGTTCGTGAATGCGGCTGCTTCGGAAATTGTATCCCGTTGCAGGCGATGGGTTCTTTTATTAAGGATCTGATTTTACTGGTGCTGATTGCCATTTTGTTTATATTCAGAAATGAAATAAAATCCCGTCTTTCGTCCAGAAGTGCCCTCATTATACTGGCTCTTACACTTGTTTTTTCATTTGCCGTTCAATGGTACGCACTGCGATATTTACCAATGATAGACTGTCTGCCATTTAAAAAAAATGCAAACATTTTCGAAAAAATGAAACCACCGCCGGGAGCTATTCCCGATAGCAGTGTCATTCATTTCGTTTATGAAAAGAACCACAAAACCATGGAATACACAGCCAATGAACTGCCGGCAGATCTGGACAGCAGTTATACTTTTATCAAACGATATGACAAGTTGATCCGAAAAGGAAATGCTGAGCCGGAAATAAAAGATTTTTCACTTATCAGTTCATCCGGAACTGACAGTACCGTACAAATACTGGGAAGGCCCGGTTATCAACTGATGCTGATTTCAAGGAGTTTTCCACAAAGCAGCCAGGCATGGGATAAAACTTTTCTTTTGCTGTATACTTTGGCGAAATCAAAAAATATTCCGGTAATCCTTGTAACATCCAATCGGACCGAAGGGGAGAACTGGCTTAATAATAATGCGCTCAGTAATGATATTCCCGTTTTTGGCTGCGATGCGACAGCTGTTAAAACCGCAGCAAGGGCAGACCCTACTTTATACCTGTTAAAAAAAGCAAGCATCCTGGATAAATGGAGTTATGCAAATTTGGATATGGCGATCCCTTCCATTGCAGAACTACCCGTACAGCCAATAGAAAGTCCAAATTAATTATGATCAGCCAGTTTCTCTCACGTCTTTTTTATGGAAGCCTTGTTATGCTGGGTGTGGTAGTGATCGTATTTTTTTTATTTCAGGGCTTCGGAGATCCTGCCCGACTGATCCTGGGCCAACGCGCAGATGCAGGTACCTTAAATAATATCCGGAAGGATCTTTATCTGGATCAGCCAAAATGGAGACAGTTTGTTTATTACCTGAATGACGTTTCTCCGGTCAGTATTTACAAGGAAGAAGAACTCAAGGAAAAAAATATACATGGGATAGAGATCGGGAATAAAACCAGGCTGACATTAAAATTCCCCTATCTGCGTCGATCTTACCAAACGCGAAAGGAAGTTTGGTCCATGTTGATGGAAGCATTACCCGGAACCATTATCCTGGCTTTCCTGGCTATGTTTATTGCCACGGTCACGGGTATGGCCCTGGGCATTCTGGCGGCCATAAAAAAAGACACATGGCTGGACACGACGGCCATTTTTACCAGCGTGCTGGGCATATCGGCTCCTTCATTTTTTATGAGCATTGTGATCGCCTATATTTTTGGTTTTGTACTCAACCAGTATACCGGACTGCAAATGACGGGCAGCTTGTTTGATACTGATCCCTTTAACGGCCGCCAATGGCAGCTTCGCAATGCAATATTGCCCGCACTCACGCTGGGTATCAGGCCCATGGCCATTATTGCGCAATTAACAAGGGGGTCGATGCTCGATATTTTAAATCAGGATTTTATACGTACTGCTTATGCTAAAGGATTGTCGCAGGAAACAAGTCATCTGGCGGCATGCATTACGAAATGCATTGAATCCGGTGATCACAGCTATCACAGGATGGTTTGCAGAATTATTGGCTGGTGCTTTTTTTGTAGAATACATTTTTGGCTGGAAGGGCATAGGAAAAATAACTGTAGACGCGCTGGCCAAACTTGATTTTCCGGTAGTGATGGGATCTGTTCTCGTCACTTCCTTTGTCTTTATCACAGTCAATATACTGACAGACTGGTTATATCGAGTGGTGGATCCGCGATTAAGGTCCAATGTGTAAAGACAATTAGTTCATTAGCGAATAACGACGTCACGTATTAGGTTTTCTCCAAGTGCTTCGTTTACCCTTTCCCTGATTTTGTCTTTCTTATAAAGCAATTCCTGTTTTAAAGGCGCTACTGCGGTCTGGATATATAATGTTGTTCCGTGTATTTCAATTTTGTCTGTATAACGGGCGATCGTTTTACCCATGATCTCCTCCCATACCTCCGTAATCTGCAACGCGAGTACACTTCCCTTCAGCCTGCTTTGCTGAAGAAATTTTCTCATTGCTTCCGCCATTGAATATTCACTCATTGGTCAAAGGTAAGTTTTAAGCTCAAAGCACAAAGCGCAAAGCTTAAGGCTAAACATAATTTGAAAATTATAAGATTTTGTTTTTATCTATGATATCCTCTCAATATTAAATCCTTATGCGTTACGCTTTCTGCTTTAAGCCTATAAGAGAATAATCTGCAGACAAGTTTTCCAAATGTTCCCGTATACGGCCTTCATGGGTGTCCGTAATGAAAAGCTGTCCGTTTCCGGGTTCACAAACCCTTGCCAGCAATTGATGCATTCGACGGGCGTCAAGTTTTTCAAAAACATCATCCAGCAGAATAATGGGTGCGAATCCCTTGGCCGTTTTCAACATCTCATACTCAGCCAGCTTCATTGCAAACAACAGGCTTTTCCGTTGGCCCTGGGAAGCGATATTTTTAAATTGAAGAGTCTTTAGCCGGATATCAATATCATCACGGTGAATACCGGCATGGGTTCGCTGTAACATTAAATCTTTCTCCCGCGATTTGTACAAAATCTCTGCATAGGGCGCGGACAACAAATCACTTTGGTAAAATAAATGCAGGCCATCGTCGGATCCTGCTATATATTGATATATAGATTCTATGGAAGGCAATATCTCATGAAAAAAATGTTGCCGCTTTACAAAAATGTAAGTGCCAGGCCGTTGTAGTTGGGCGTCATATACGTCCAGCAGACTTCTGTCGGTAGAAATGCTTTCAGCCAGTGAGCGCAATAATTGATTGCGTTGCTGAAGAAGACGGTTATATTCTATCAGATGTTGCAGATAAAGCGGATCCATCTGGCAGAGTAATGCGTCCATAAATCTTCTTCGTTCATCACTTCCTTCCGTAATGATCCGGGCATCGTCCGGAGTGACGATCACACAGGGAAACTTTCCAATATGTCCTGACAACCGCTGGTAAATTTCGTCATTGAGCAACACTTCTTTTTTCCCATTTTCCCGAACAATGCACGCGACATGCTGATCCCCATCCTCCGTTTGAAAATTTCCTTCTATCCGGAATCCTGATTTTCCATCATGCACATTCTGCAAATCGGATTTGTAAAAATAACTTCTTGTAAAACTCAGATAATAAATTGCATCCAGGAGATTTGTTTTACCAACGCCATTATTTCCATAAATGCCGACGATCGGTTTGTCAAATTCAAAACTTTCCTGCAGATAATTTTTATATTGAGTCAGAGTAATATTCCTGAGAGATAGCATAGGCTGATCCGATATACGGAGGTGTAATTTAGTTATTAGCGGGCATCCGTATCATCTGTTCTGTTTCAATGGTCAATACGGGAAAATCATGACCACCGACTCTTCAGCAATCAATACGCTGTGACTAACGATATAGGATATCCGCTGAGTTTCCGAAGATATTTTTTGAGACCCTGTTCAATTACATTGATGTATTCGCCCACAGATAATGCGGGGGGATTCGATCCTACCGAAACAAAAAGAACGGAAAAAATATTCTGCCCGCCGTTGTCAGCTGATATCGGGATTTTCCAGTCAGATATTCTGAGGGGTCAGTGAATAAAATCATCCCCTGAGTCGTCTATTCAGTAACCGGGCTGATTGAATCAGGCGGAATTTTGGGGCCGGAAAAATACCAGCTTGCGGATCAACGCCTTTTGCATAGAATATATTAAGGGTTAAGCTGTTGGAATGGCAAAAAACAGTCTCCAAATCCCGCTAATTCCCTGAAATTTTCCCGTTTACCCCTTATCTTTGCACCCCGCCCGCCAATCCGGCTGGTTTAAATCAAATTTAAGCAAGTGGCTACCAAGTTTTCCAAAGAAACCTACTTATACTGGTATGAACTCATGCAGTTGATCCGGCAGTTTGAAATGATGGCAGAAGAAAAGTATAAGATGGAAGGAAAGATCCGCGGATTCTTTCATGCTTATATTGGCCAGGAAGCCATTGCCGCCGGATGTATGACTGCAACGAGGCCTGATGATCCCTTCATTACCGGTTATCGTGACCATGGTCTCGCCCTTGCCAAAGGCGTGAGCCCCAACGCATGTATGGCAGAACTTTATGGAAAAGCCACCGGTGCCGCAAAGGGTAAAGGTGGTAGTATGCATTTCTTTGGTGTAGATGTAAAATTCTTTGGAGGTCATGGAATTGTCGGCGCACAAATCGGAACAGGTGCCGGTCTTGCCTTTGCGGAAAAATATAAGGGAACCGACAATGCTGTTTTGACTTTCTTTGGAGATGGCGCCGCCCGCCAGGGAATGTTACACGAGGTTTTTAATCTCGCCATGCTCTGGAGCCTGCCTGTCGTCTTCATATGCGAAAACAACAATTATGCGATGGGCACTTCTGTAGAAAGGACGTCCAACGTGGTAGACATTTATAAACTGGCAGATTCTTATGAAATGCCGGCTGATTCCATCGACGGTATGAGCGCGGAAGCTGTGCACGAAGGTGTTTCCAGGGCCATCAAGCGCGCCAGGGACGGAGGTGGACCGACTTTATTGGAAATCAAAACATACCGGTATAAAGGTCACTCTATTTCAGATCCCCAGAAATACAGAACAAAGGAAGAAGTGGAAGAATACAAACAAAGAGATGCGATTGCGCAGGTAACGGACACCATTCTGGCAAAAAAATATGCTACGCAGGCGGAACTGGATGCCATCAATAAAAGGGTTGCGGAAACTGTTGCCGCAGCCGTAAAATTCGCAGAAGAATCACCCATCCCGAATGACGATGAGGTCTACAAAGACATTTACATCGATAAGAATTATCCATTTATTAAAGATTGAAAAGCAGCAAGCCTGTTTCATAATTCCCAAACATGAGCGACATTAAACATCGTGAGCAATTAGAACGTGAAATTTCACCAGTTGATAAATGGAAACATTTCCAGGACAACTACGGAAAGAAGGCTGCCATAGGCCTGGCAGGGATACTGATCGTGATATTAGGTTATTTTGCCTATAAACAATTCATACTCGATCCTAAAGAGAAAGACGCAGCCGGGGCCATGTACCGGGCCGAAGAGTATTTTCGTTTGGATTCCACCCGTCTGGCTCTCAATGGTGATGCGGTAAATGCGGGTTTTGTCAAAATCATTTCCCGTTATAGCGGTACGAAAGCAGCTAATCTCGCTGCATTTTATGCTGGTAGCTGTTATCTGAAACTGGGTGATTTTAATAACGCGGTGAAATATTTAAAAGACTTTAAAACCTCTGCCGTTCAGGTGCAGGCTAAAGCATATGGTCTTTTGGGCGATGCATATTCAGAATTGAATAAAAAGAACGAGGCCGCAGAGGAGTATAAAAAAGCCGGAACTTATTTTGAGGAGGATGAAATCATTTCTCCTGAATATCTTTTCCGCGCCGGTTATTTATACGAAAGCATGGGCAAAACGCAGGATGCTATCTCCATGTACGAACTCTTAAAGAATAAATATCCCGCTTCACCCCGGGGTTTTGAAATTGACCGTTACCTGGCCAGACTGGGAGTAGTTAAATAATAATCCTGCATGTCTTCATCCGGAAAATCAAAAACCGCAACACCAAAATTAAAAAAGGCATCCGTCGTTGTGATCAGAACCGAATGGAATGCGATTATCGTAGATGAATTATTCGCAGGATGTAAGAAAATACTGGAATCAGGAAAAATTGATTGGCAGGACTATCGGGTGCCCGGTGCTATTGAAATTCCATTTGCCATAAAAAAATACTGGGAGAAGGCTGGCAAAAATAAACCTGACGCATTTATCGCTCTGGGTTGCGTTATCAAAGGAGATACTCCTCATTTTGAGTTTGTTTGCCGTTCGGTAACGGATGGTATAACTGCCTTAAACCTGCAGCTTCCGGTTCCCGTAATATTTGGTGTACTCACCGTTAATACAGAAGACCAGGCTAAACAGAGAGTCGGTGGCATCCATGGTCATAAAGGTGAAGAAGCGGCCGATGCCGCGATAAAAATGATTTCTTTTTCAAGATCCCTTTAAGCATTACTATTGAAAGTCCAGCTTTTCATACCTTGTTTTGTCGACCAGCTTTTCCCGGATACGGCATTCAACATGGTACGCATACTCGAAAAAGCTGGCTGTACGGTTCATTATAATACGGACCAAACATGCTGCGGACAACCTGCTTTCAATGCGGGTTTTCAGGAGGATGCCAAGGAAGTCTGTCTGAAATTCCTGAAGGATTTTTCCGGCACCGATTATATAGTATCCCCCAGCGCATCCTGCACGGGATTTGTCAGGAATTATTATCCCGGACTATTCATAGATTCTTCCTTCAATAAGGAAGTAAAGGCCGTGGGAAAACGGATTTATGAATTTTCAGATTTTCTGGTGAATGTGCTCAAACTGGAAAATTTTAATGCCAGTTTAACAGGAAAAGCTACTTATCATGATTCCTGTTCGGCGTTGAGAGAATGCAAAATAAAAACTGAACCGCGCAAATTATTGTCCCATGTAAAAGGACTGGAACTGATTGAAATGGTTGACGTGGAAACCTGTTGTGGATTTGGTGGAAGTTTTGCGGTAAAGTTTGAATCCATTTCCCTTGCCATGGCGGATCAAAAAGTAAATCATGCATTAAAAACAGGTGCGAAGTATTTGATTTCTACCGACCTGTCCTGTCTGATGCACCTGGATGGATATATCAGGCACAAGGGGCTGCCTTTAAAAACACTTCATATCGCTGATGTATTAAGCAGCGGCTGGTAAAAATAAACCACCCACCATGCCACGAAGGCAGGCGGGTGGTGACCTTAAAACAACCTGTCGCAAGAGTTTGGCCGTTTTCACAGCCTTTTATGTATATACGCAACAGATCCTGAATTGGATGCTTCTGAAAGCTGAAAGCGGAAAGCATAAAGCTTAAAGCTTTTGTTAAAGGAGGATTTTAACTGAACTACAACTTAATGAAGGATAGCGATCATTTTATCATTGGTCACCTGATCAGTGACCGGAAATGCCAGCCCATGCCGGATGCTTTAGGCTTTGCGCTTTACGCTTTAAGCTTTAACAAACATTATCTTTGAACCAACTAATAACTAATAACTAATAATTAAAATCTGTATGTCCAAGTGGCTTGTCAAATCTGAACCGGAAGTTTATAGTTGGGATCAGTTGATAAAAGACAAACACACCCGTTGGGACGGCATTCGTAATTATGCAGCCCGTTTACATTTGAGGGCGATGAAAAAGGGGGATGAAATATTTTTTTACCACAGCAATAAAGGAACAGAAATCGTCGGAATTGCTGCCGTTTTAAAAGAAGCCTATCCGGATCCTACCAGCGACGATCCTGCATGGTTTGCCATCGATATAAAACCGCTGAAAAAATTAAAACATCCGGTTACCCTCGAACAGATCAAAAAGGAAAAAAAACTTTCAAACATGTCACTGGTCCGGATCAGCCGCTTATCCGTTCAACCTGTCACAGAAGAAGAATGGCAGATCATAATGAAAATGGGGGGTATGGTATAAGAATTATGAAAAATAAATATTTCCTTCTGTTTATTTTATTTGTTGCTTCTTCCGTCAGGTTATGTTTTGCCCAGATTACTCCTCCAAATCCTTCCTTAATCAGCCTGCAGCATTTTGTAACGAAACAGCTGCCAAATACATATGACAGCAGTTACACGGACCTGCATTATATCATCGGAGATAACATTAACTATCTCTACCCGCTCTATCAATTACTGGGCAACGGCAAAAAATTTATGGGAGATTTTTCTGTACCCATTTATTACGATTTGCTCAGCCAGTCCGTTTCGTTCACAGGTGATTATGCTGCGGCTCTTGAATATCAAAAAATGTCTGATACGACGCATCTGACAGATGTAGAGTACCGTCAGATCGGAAAAAGTATTCAGCAGCTCAAGGATATAAAAAATGCGGATGCAAAAAGATTTATCACGTTCATCGCTTCCAATTATAAGGTGATCATGTTGAATGAAGCAAATAATAAACCTATTCACCGGGCCTTTGCCTATTCGTTACTCGATGTTTTATACAACAGGGGATATCGTTACCTGGCAATGGAAATGCTGAATCCGATGCCGGATCATGAACTGACAAAACTCACATATAAAACCGGACATTTTGCAACAGAACCAGTGGCCGGTGAAATGATCAGGCAGGCATTGGAACTTGGATATAAACTGGTTGCTTATCAGGATCCACAGGGCAATAATCACACACCTACTGAAAGGGATTCAATCCAGGCTTTGAATATTGCAAAGATTCTGAAAGATGACCCGGAAGCAAAAATATTTGTATATGGCAGTTATGGAAATATTGCAGAAAAAAGTATTTCGCCCGATTTTATTCCAATGGGCATGGCATTCAAAAGAATTACGGGTATTGATCCACTCACAATCGATCAGACCGATATGACAGAAGAGAGCAATTTTTCGTTCGGGAAGGCTTTTTATGATGCTTATGTTGAAAAATTTCCGTTAACAATTCCTTCAATTCCTCTTGTAAATGATGAACCGGTGAATGTAACCGGAACTACTTTGTACGACCTGACTGTAATTCATCCCAAAACCACTTACTATTTCGCAAGACCTACCTGGCTTACTTTATCCAATCGAAGGCGACCTGTTTCTGTCAAGACAAAAAATCAGAATATTTTCCTGGTGCAGGCATATTACCAGTTTGAATCTTTCGGTACTAAACCGGGCCAGGTGGTTCCGGCAGATCAAACATATTTTTCTTATGGAAGTGGAACGTATACGCTTTACCTGAAGCGGGGACTCTATATCCTGATATTCCGGGACATGCAATATAAAACCCTTTATACGCAACACCTGGAGGTTAATTAACTTCTTCCTGGAAATGAATTCCTTCCGAAGCAAGTTCTTCCAATACCGGTTCATAAATTTCCGGGATGATGGGAATATGCAATCCAGAAATAGTCATCCTGTTCTCCAGTATCAGTTTGGCTGCAATGCCCAGCGGCAGCCCTACTGTTTTTGCCATCGCAGTCCTCAAAGCATTTTCGCCCTTAACGACCAGGCTGCTTCGAAGAGAATATCTTCTGTTATTCAGCAGGTATTCAAATTCATGTAACATCAGGATCATGTCTTTATCAGTCTCCTTCATTTTCCAGTTTTTTTCCATGAGACCCTGCAGAATTTTTGCCGATGTGTGGGCACCCGCCGGCAACGGTTCGTTTTGAAATAACCCAAGCTGCTCGTATAGATATTTATTGGAATTATTTACAAAAGTTAATAGTGGCTGGCTCCAATCCGAAATCGTTTTAATAAAAGATGGAATGACCTTTTCATCATTGGTTAATCCTGCTTTCACCAGGTTCTTCCATCCAAAACAATAATCCGGGTGACGGAGTGTGGTCCTGATAAAACTACGTGCCGATTCCAATCCATAGACTGGTATATAAGCTAGTGAATCCCTGTTGGGATACCAGGCTAATTTGCCCATAGGTTTTATTTCGGCTATTCCGGTGTTTTCAAATAGACTTTCATAATTCAGTTTTTTAATATTGCCATCTTCTTTATAAATGGCACCTGATGAACCTGCTCTTACTACGTTAGCCGGATTCCAGCTTATTTTGTAATGCCAGGGATTATCGTCACTTTCAGGTGCAACCAGGCCTCCGGTATGAGATAGAAATGAATCTATGATTCCACCTTCCCGCCGGATTTTGTGAATAATTTGCATGGCGCTCATATGATCGATGCCAGGATCCAGACCCATCTCGCAGAGAAACAAAAGTTTTTTTTCTCTGACGGCTAAAGATAGTTTTCTGATTTCCTCGTCCACATAAGAAGCGGTGAGCAGATTTTTCAGATTGAAGATGCAATCTTTTGCGATTAAAATATGTAGTGCGGGAGGTAAAAGGGATATAACAAGATCCGCCTTTTTTATCAGCAGGTTTCTTTCGCCCGGACTTTCGACATTAACCTGAATCGCATGGACAAATGTAGACGGGATCAATTTCTTGCGCAAAGCTTCCGCATCCGCATCAGCGATAGTAAGTATCCAATCCTTTTCCGTGCAAATTCTGGTGAGGTAATCTATAAGACAGGTGGCTGATTTTCCTGCACCAAACAGGACGATGCTTTTCATATTCAATGATAGAACAATTCGGCGGAATGCGGTCTTGTCGACAGCCCGATTTTGGTCCCAAACGAATATTATTGGGCTAACCGAATTTCGCCCAGATTAATATGTTTGCCTTCCAGTACCTGTACCTTCTTTTCTGTGGAAATGCCATAAAGTTCATTAACGGCAAAAATCAACCTCCAGTCTCCGGGTTGAAGTTCCATCCCAAAATGGCCATCATTACTGATAACCTTGACAGAATCCTGGCCTCTGATGGCTATAATTGAGGATGAGGTCATCGCAGGAGAAACCCTGCCTTCTATAGATCCATTATGTAATAAGCGTTCTGCATGTATTCCAATCACCACGATAATGATGAGACAAAGCTCCAATATTCCTCTGCGCATTTTCCAATTTATTAAATCATTGAACAATCTAATTACCCGTGACGATCACAGTCGATAGTGGAATTATGGAATTTGCATAGGAGGACGGAACTCCTACTGAATTTCAACTATTATGCCAATGATGTAGTATGCTGTGATCTTTAGGAGAAATCAATGTTAACCGAACATTAATTGGAAGGGCCTGGAACCGGTTGATGTATGTTGATATTATGTATATGAGTGGATATTTTAGTACCCCTGGAACTCTTGGGGGCTTTTATGGTAAGATCTTCTCCGGGCTCAAGATCATTAAAAGACAGGGTTTCCGTTTTAAAAACCTTCTCATTGTTTTGGATATAATCAATGATCACTTCAACCATCTCAATTTTTACTGGTGAATTATTGGTAAGGGTAACGGGGAAACTGGATATGCCTCCGAATAAACCTGTGGAATAACGGCCTGTCGAGAGGTTCAGATATTTTTCAGGATTTGCTTTGATTCTCTGATAAAGCATTTCCGATTTATTGATGGCATCTTGTTTTAAACTGTCTTTTTCCCTGATTGCAGCGAGTACTGCCTGTTCAGCTGCTATAGAATCTTTATTTACAGCATTTACAGATATAACTTTTTTAGCTGCGGCGCCGTTTATTTTTTTCAGAATCCCATTTGTTTTCTTTACAGAATCCGGGTTCAATGAGATTATTTCATTGTTAATAACTGCCGGATTGTTATTGGTGGAAACGGCTGAATTTTCTTTTTTTTCTTTAAATACTACCTGCTGTGTAGCTGGATTATTTTGCGGATGATTTTCATCTGATGAGAAAAATTTTCTACGATCAGAAATAAAAAACCCAGTCATAATGCCAGCCCCAAATAGTAGCATTATTGTACTGATCCATAAAATTCTGCCCGAATATCTGGCTGCAGCTGAAGGTTGCTTTTTATAAATTTCCGTAAAATCAAATTCGGATTGGGGGTTATTGGATGTAATCATCCCTGATTCCTCCAATATCAGATCCGATAATTGGTTGCCCGATTTTTTTTCGGCAGGAAGGTTGATATAGACAGAGCGGTTGGTTACCGAACGCTGACTGTTTGTCGACGGTCTTTGACTATTAAGTGAATCCGGAATTTTGGTATTTGAAAGATCAGATCCCTGATTTTCAGAATTCGTTTTTTTAAGAAAATTATCTGCCCCCTGTTCGGGAACCGAAGGTGCAAAAGACTTAAGCTCAGGAATTTCTCCGGGATATCTCCATGCAGCACTTTTTCCAACTACCCATATAAGGTCGTATGTTTTCAAAGACATACCCTGAACCTCGTCCAAAGTAAATGGACCAGATTCCTTGTTATTACGAAGCAATAAATAGCTGCTCATGGTTTAGGGATAAATAGGGTAGGGCGCCTGTCAGTACCCAAAAGTATATAATTTATCGTTTCAAGCCCAGTTTTAGGATAAGGTCTGTCAGCGGAAAGCATAAAATTATTTGTGGAAATAAGTGCGGCTTGAAAGGAAATCCGTACAGGACATCGTTAAACGCAAAACCTGAAAAATAATACATTGATGAAACCCCGCTAAAACCTTAGGTTTTAAGCATTAAGCGTTTAATGTCAGTAATAAAGAGGTGAAAATCTCAGCCCCTTTAACTTGCTCCACTCCAGGGCAGGCGCCGGTACCTTTGAAAATCTTGTCAGGTAAGCTGCGGCATTATACAGCGACGAATTCGTTGGAATACTATAGAGATTGGCATCCGGGGCAAAATAAAACTTTCGGTACCTGGGGAAATCCGGAATGATTTTGCCGTCGATCATAGCAGGATTGGATCTGGCACCAATCATTCCTTCGGCTCCGTAACCTGCGCTTAAATTCAGCCAATACGGAAATCCACTATTGGTCGGTAAAAATGAAGCCACATTAAATGACAACCAATACGTCTGACCATTGTAATCTTTTAGCATGCGTGATAAAAAACCCGTTCCCAATTCAGCAGGATAATATTTTGCATAGGGTGACATGTGAAAGGACCATTTCATTGAAATTCTTTGTTGATTCCACCCTTTTTGCTGTGCAGCAAATAATGCGGCGCCGAAAATATTTGCGACCATATCTCCTTTAGAAAACCCCCATTTGGAAGAGAATCCATCAAAGATTTCGATGATCGACATATATCCCAATGCTGTAAGTCCGCCTACCGTAATGGCAGTGTTATTACTTACACCGCACCATCGCATCAGATCATATTGAATGGCTCCTACATTATAAGCGGTAGTAGCATGTCCGATTTTATCCATCTGGAGCCATTCTCCATTGTCATTAAAAAAATGAAAATGACTTCTGGGATGTTTACGGTACCATAAAAAATATAGCCCCGCAGAAATAACAACACCGGTTGCTACTTCTGTAATCACGACCGTTTTGAGCCGGTCAGGCTGGTATACAGGACTGGGTGGAAGAAAAATATCCTGGGCAATACCAGTCATGGATGTGACCAGCAGACAGATAATGACCAGGGGTCGCGCTATTATATTTCTATCTTCGAAATCAAAAGAAAAAGCGTCCGGCAATCAGCAAGAATTTTATAGGGGCGTGAATGAAAAGTAGGGTTTGGTTCATGTAAAAATCAATATCTTAGGTTCAAATTTAAAGCAAGTTTTATGGATGCGGTGATTCTGGCAAAAGTGAATAATTGGCTAACGGGGAATTATGATCAGGAAACTAAAAATGAAATCATAAGGCTGCAAAATGAAAACCCTGCTGAACTTACAGACAGCTTTTACCAGAATCTCGAATTTGGAACCGGGGGACTTCGCGGAATTATGGGAGTAGGCACTAACCGGATCAATAAATATACGATCGGAATGGCCACCCAGGGATATTCCAATTACCTGCTAAAATCTTTCCCAAATATCCAGGTAAAAGTTGCCGTAGCACATGACAGCCGAAACAACAGTCGTTTTTTTGCAGAAACGGCAGCAAAAGTTTTCGCAGCTAACGGCATTAAGGTTTTTCTTTTCCAATCACTCAGGCCCACACCCGAACTCAGTTTTACCATCCGGTACCTGGGTTGTCAGGGTGGTGTAGTATGTACGGCTTCTCATAATCCAAAAGAATACAACGGGTATAAGGCATATTGGAACGACGGGGGGCAATTGGTTCCCCCACACGATCATCTGGTTATTCAGGAAGTTGAAAAAATAGCCTCAGTAGATGAAGTGAAATGGACGGGGGGCGAATCGCATATTACCATGATTGGTAAGGAAATGGATGAGGCCTACATCAGCATGGTTAAGAATCTTTCGATCAATCCGGACGTCATCGAAAGACAACATAATCTCTGTATCGTATATACACCCATACATGGTACGGGTATTAAATTAGTTCCCGAAGTGTTGCAAAGGTTCGGATTCAGCAATGTGCATGTAGTGGATGAGCAGTCTGCTCCGGATGGCAATTTTCCCACGGTAGCATATCCTAATCCTGAAGAAAAGGAAACGATGAGTCTGGGCCTGAAAAAGGCCAGGGAGATTGACGCGGATATTTTATTGGGAACCGATCCTGATGCGGATCGCGTTGGAATCGGCATCAAGAACGATAAGGGCGAATGGATATTGATGAACGGAAATCAGACTGCAGTACTGGCATTTAATTATATGATCGAAGCCCGAAAAGAAAAAGGGATCGCTCAGCCCAATGATATGGTAATAAAAACCATTGTGACTACTGACATGATAGATGAAATCGCGCGTCAGGCAAATATTCAATGTTACAATGTGCTGACCGGATTCAAGTGGATCGCCGAACTGATCAAAGAGAAGGAGAAATCAGAAAATTATGTGATCGGCGGAGAAGAAAGTTATGGGCTTATGATCGGAGATAAGCTTCGTGATAAAGACGCGGTCAGTGCGGTCGCAATCCTTTGTGAAATGGCGGCTTACGAGAAAAATAATGGAAAGTCACTTTATAATAAACTGATTGATCTCTATCTGAAATTTGGCTTTTATAAAGAATTCCTGATTTCAATCACCAGGAAGGGTATGGACGGGCAAAAGCAGATCGCCGATATGATGTCTGCTTACAGAAATCAGCCACCTCCGGCGATAAACGGATCTGATGTTATTCAACTACTGGATTATCAAACCAGCACGGGTAGAAATCTAAAAACCGGGGAAACCTGGAATATCACTTTACCAACAAGCAACGTACTTCAATTCATACTGGAAGACGGGTCTAAAATCTCCGCACGTCCTTCCGGAACTGAACCCAAAATAAAATTTTATTTCAGCGTCCACACGAAATTGGAAAGCCGTTCCGCATTCGATGCCACAGATACTTTACTGCAAAAAAAAATAGAGGCTATCATTGCTGATTTGAAATTGAATTAATCCTGTTACACTACTCAAGTATATGAAAAGTATATTTCTATTGCTGACCAGTTATCTGGTCACTATGACGGGTTATTGTCAGATAAAGTTGCCGGGGGTTTTTGGTGATCATATGGTGATTCAGCGCAGTCAGCCGGTTCCTGTGTGGGGATGGTCATCTCCGAATGAAAAGGTCACGATCAATTTTAACCAGCAACAAAAACAGGCCATCGCTGATAATAATGGAAAATGGCTGGTAAAACTGGACCCGGAGCCGGCCGGTGGCCCTTTCGAACTTCGCGTTCAGGGAAAGAACGATATTGTCATTCACGATGTGCTCGTGGGAGAAGTATGGCTCTGTTCAGGTCAGTCAAATATGGAATTTCAATTGAAAAATGCAAAAGATGCGGATTCTGAAATCAGTGTCGCTGATTTTCCGGAAATCCGCCAGATCAAAATTCCACTGAACGTTAGCAGTATAGCAAAAGAGGATATACTGCCGGCAAACTGGATTGTTTGTTCCTCTAAGACCGCCGGAGATTTTACCGCTGTCGGTTATTTTTTCGCAAAGGAAATGGTAAAGCGTTTACACGTGCCCGTGGGGTTGATTAATTCAACCTGGGGAGGAACTATGATAGAATCCTGGATCAGCCGTGGAGCATTTGAAAACAGCCCGGCATTTAAATCAATGGTTGCCTCCATGAATGGCAAAGACATCGAACCGGTTATTAAGGAAAGACAATTAAAACTTGAAAGACAGATCAGATCTATTGAAAAAAATATTCATGACTCGATCCCGGAAACTGAATGGAAAAATCCGACTTATAACAGCATCGGCTGGCCGGCTATCAGTATCAGTAACATATGGGAAAATCAGTCACTGGGATTATCGGGGCTGGATGGTATTGTTTGGTACAGGAAAGAGTTTGAACTCGATTCGGGTGTTGCAAATAATCCTTTAATTCTTTCTCTCGGAAAAATTGATGATAATGATGAAACCTATGTAAACGGCATTTGGGTAGGTTCCACAAGAAACTGGGCGGAGAAAAGAGCCTATCATGTTCCCGCATCTGTATTCAAAACCGGGAAAAACCTGATTGCGGTTCGGATAGAAGATACAGGTGGCGGCGGAGGTTTTTATGAAGATTCCCTGGCGGTAAATCTGAAAACCGAAAACGGTATCATACCCTTAGGGGATAACTGGCATTTCCGTGTTGCAAAAATTGCGGGAAACAGTGGCGGCATCGGACCCAATGATTATCCGAGTCTGTTATTTAATGCGATGATCAATCCATTAATACCATATGCTATCCGGGGTGTTCTATGGTATCAGGGGGAAGCCAATGCCGGGCGGGCGTATCAGTACCGTACGGCCTTCCCTTTAATGATTACTGACTGGAGGCAACATTGGAGTCAGGGAAATTTCCCATTTTATTTCGTGCAGCTGGCCAGTTTCAATGCAGAGAATGGGAATAGTGAAAAAGGAAGCCGCTGGGCGGAACTGCGCGAAGCCCAGACTTATGCTTTGAATCTAAAGGCAACCGGCATGTCTGTGACCGACGATATCGGAGAACCGAATGATATTCATCCGAAAAATAAAAAAGATGTGGGCTTACGTCTGGCTGCGATCGCGTTGAATAATATTTATGGTAAACCCATGGAGTACTCTGGTCCTGTTTATGAATCCATGCTGATACAGGAAAATAAAGTGGTATTGAATTTCACCCATATAGGAAGCGGGTTGATGGTGAAAGATAAATATGGTTATATCAGGGGATTTGAGATCGCCGGTTCAGATCAGCAGTTTCATTATGCAAAGGCCTTTCTGGAAAATAATAAAGTAGTGGTATATGCCAATGAAGTGACGTCGCCTGTCTCTGTGCGTTATGCCTGGTCTGATGACAATAGCGATGCCAATCTATACAACTTTGAAGATTTTCCTGCAGTTCCTTTCCGCGCCGATCAATGGAAAGGGATAACGGAGGGGAAGCACTATGAGATTGGGAAACCATAACTGGAAGTATGGAAGAATGGATAGACTTATACTTCCATTCTTCCATACTTGTGTTAAAGTACTCTCTCGCTAATGACCCCGCTCTTCTTATTCTTAATGATCAGTTTCTTCGCGCCGTAATGGGTCGTTTCTTCTTTAATCAGATAATGATCCTTGTCATATTCTACGAGATTACTGGGTTTTGTGAGACCCGTCTGACCACGCCATATATCCAGTTGCACCGGTTCCCAGAGTTTTGTTTTGGCAGATTTATAGGCCGCATCAAGGATTGAATTCACTACATAACCATCATAAAAAGTTTCCTTTGGTTCGATTCCTTTTTCAATGGCATTGAACATATCGGTAAACATATGATTATATCCCAGGTCATTCATTTCGTCACCGACTGGAAACAACCAACCCGAATTGGACTCGGCTTTTTCTGCCAGGTAATCACCTCCTTTACCCGTCGTAAACATTTCAAATCCCGTTCTTAAAAAATTATTGATCCAGATGGTCCCTTCTGTACCCATAACCTCATCCCGAAGATCAAGACCTCCGCGAAATGTCCAACTGACTTCGAATTGACCGATCGCACCGTTTTCGTATTTCACAAGTCCGATGGCATGGTCCTCCGCCTCAATGGGCTTTACCTGCGTATCAGCCCAACACATCACTTCAACCGGCTTGATATCTTTGCCAATAAAACCACGGGCTATTTCCACACAATGACATCCGAGGTCCAGTATACAGCCACCACCTGCCTGTTCCAGATCCCAGAACCAGTCGCTGTGAGGACCTGGATGTGTTTCTCTCGACTTCGACCATAGAATCCTTCCCAATGCACCATTTTTTACACTTTCCAGTGCCTTCAAAAATTTCGGAGTATAAACCAGGTCTTCCAGATAACCATTGAAAATCCCGGCTTTTTCCACTGCTTCAAGCATTCGTTTTGCCTCTACCGCGTTTCTACCTAAAGGTTTTGTGGTAATAACTGCTTTCTTATGTTTACAGCATAACATAACTGCTGCTTCATGGAGATTGTTCGGCAGGGAAATACAAACAACATCCACATCAGGATGTGCAACTGCCTCTTCCATGGTGATTGTCCAGTGAGGACAACCATAATCAGAAGCAAATTTTTTAGCAGACTCTTCCCGTCTGGAATAAATACTGACAATACGATCACGGCTTCGCTGGCCGTGTAATGATTCAGCATAAAACCGGCCAATGAACCCGGAACCTAACATAGCAATTCTCATACATTCAGTTTAAAGATTAAATAATTCAGGCGGAGACACGCAGACCGGAGTCTGATTTTTTTTCGCGGAAAAATAAAATAAAATAGATCAGTACCCCCAACGCAATATAAGCTGGCACGAACCAGATCCTGGTCCAGTTGTGGCCTGCGGGGCTTACATAATTGTCCACAACGAATCCGGAAAAATAAGTCCCGATAAACATACCCAGTCCGTAAGTTGCAAAAGTAAACAGCCCCTGCGCTGCATTCTTAATAGCAGCGCCCGCTTTCTTTTCAGTATACATATATCCGGTAACAAAAAAGAAATCATAACACACACCATGCAGAATGATCCCGGCATAGAGCATCCACAGATTCGTGTCTACATTTCCATATGCAAAACAAACATACCGTAAGATCCAGGCCACCATTCCCATAATCAACATTTTCTTTACACCGATTCGATTGAAGAGGAAGGGGATGGCAAGTATGAAAATGGCTTCCGAAAACTGACCGTAAATCATTTTGGAAGCAGCTCCCTGCATGCCTATTTCATTCAGGAAGGCATTGGCAAATCCATAATAAAAGGAAAGAGGAATACATACCAGGATGGCTGCGATAAAAAATATCAGGTAAGCTTTGTTTCTAAATAATACAAATGCGTCTGTTCCCAATGCCTTGGCAGCAGTTGCTTCACCGGCGAGTTGCTTTGGGGGGAGTATTCGGTAAGGCAAAACTAAATATTCCCAGCAGGGCAGAAGCACCCGCAGCGAGATAAAAAGTATTGATGATTTGTCCGGTTTTTTCCCAGTCCAGCACTCCGATCAGTTTCCCCGCAACGATCCATCCAAGAGTTCCAAAAACACGAATCCAGGGAAATTGTTTTCCGGGATCACTCATCTGATAAAAAGCGATGCTATTCGATAAAGCGATCGTTGGCATATACAAGAGAGAATAAACAAGAATGATCCAATAGAACGGTCCATTCAAAGTGACGGTTGAAGCCAGAAAAAGAAGAACTGCCCCGAGCAGGTGCAATACACCCATGATCCGTTGCGCGGCAAAATAACGGTCTGCCACGAGACCAACAATAAATGGAGAAATCATTGTTGCGATAGCCAGTGCACTATACGCAGCTCCAATCTGTACGCCTGAGGAATGCAGATTGTTACCCATGTATGTACTCATCGTAACATACCAGGAACCCCAGATAAAATATTCCACAAACATCATCAGACAAAGCAGTACGGAAGAATTTTTCTTCATGCAGGGGATTTTTAGATATGGAAGCCTTTGAAACGAAAAGTTACAAATGAAAAGACGCATTGTAAAAAATTCTTCAATTATCTTGCAGCCATGAGGGTGTTGTCCGATTCATACAGACACAAGGGACTTAGAAAACAATTGGTAGAAGGAATCCGCAAAAAGGGTATTACAGATGAGCGTGTTCTTCGGGCCATTCTGGAGATACCCAGGCATTTTTTTATCGATTCCGCCTTTGATCAGATTGCTTATGAAGACAGAGCCTTTCCGATCGAAGAGGGACAGACTATTTCTCAACCGTACACCGTTGCTTATCAGACACAGTTGCTGGAAGCAAAACCGCATGAAAAAGTACTTGAAGTGGGAACCGGCAGTGCTTACCAGGCTGTTGTATTGGCTATCATGGGTAGCCAGGTTTATACAATCGAAAGACAAAAGCAGTTATACGATCGCAATAAACAGTTTACATACCTGCGCGGTTTTCCTTCTATCCGCTATTTCTATGGAGACGGGTACCAGGGTCTTCCAACCTATGCGCCGTTCGATAAGATTATCGTAACTGCCGCTGCTCCGCAGGTACCGGAAAAACTACTTGAGCAGTTAAAACCCGGAGGTAAAATGGTCATTCCGGTCGGTGAAGGAAAAATCCAGCAAATGCTTCGCATCCATAAAGATGAATCGGGTGTAATACATGAAGAAATATTTGATAATTTTTCCTTCGTGCCGATGCTGCAGGGAAAGAACATTTAAGCTTAAAGCCCAACGCTTAACGCTTAACGCAACTGCCAACCGCCAACTGCCAACCGCCAACTTAAAAAAATGACTCCGGAAAGAGAAGAAAGGCTAAAAAATGTATTACACAAACGACAGCCGGACCTGACGGTGGTGCTGGAGAATGTATTTGATCCCCATAATATTTCTGCGGTTATGCGTACCTGTGATGCGGTAGGCATTCAGGATATGTATGTACTGAATACAAAAATCGGCAAACACAAAAAATGGGGCGCCAGGAGTAGTAGTAGCGCGGCCAAATGGTTAACGGTTCACGAACATTCAGACGCATCCGTTTGCTTTACTGAACTCAGAAAAAAATTTCCCCTTATTCTTACGACACATCTTTCATCTTCCGCCGTATCGTTATTTGAAATTGATTTTACAAATCCTGTCGCCCTTGTTTTTGGAAATGAACATGATGGAGTCAGTGAAGAAATCCGTGCCCTGTCCGATGGTAATTTCGTAATTCCCCAGGTCGGGATGATCCGGTCACTGAATATTTCGGTTGCCTGTGCTGTCAGCCTGTATGAGGCTTTCCGCCAGAAACAGGCTGCTTCCCATTACAATAAAATTAAATTGACTGAATCCGAGCAGAAGGCTTTATGGAAAATCTGGAGTATCAACGCTTAAAGGATCACCAATTATTATTCATTTGGCCAATTCCCGCAAAGTCTCCTCGTCATGGATCTTTCTCTCATGCGCTTTTTCTTTCAGGGAATGTATACTTACATTCAGTTCAAACCCAACTAAAAGAATCATTGCGTTGAAATATATCACGATCATTAAAATCAGGATCGTGCCGATGGATCCATACACTTTATTATAGGTTCCGAAATTATTTACCCAGAAAGAAAACAGAAAGGTAAGCAGGATCATCAGAATGGTCGCCAGTGTGGTACCGGGTGAAATCAAACGCCATTTTTTTTGTATGGATGGCGCATGACGGTAAATAAAGGCGATCGTAAAATAGAACAGGGGAATGATCACGATCCATCGTAAAGACTTAACAAGTCCCTTCATAGATCTCCGGTGCACATTTAATGCTTTGAAAATATATTTTAAAAGTTCGTCCTGTGTAACCAGAATCACGATACAACCAATCAGCAACAAAATCATTACCAGGGTAAGCTGAATGGCAATCAGCCTGTTTTCGAAAAAATTCTTGGGTGCCTGCGGGGGGAGGGACTTATTAAAGGATCTCATCAAACCAATCATTGCATTTGAAGCATAATACAGGGCAACAAACAGTCCGATTGATAACAATCCACCCCGTTGTTTATTTAAAAAGTCATTCAGAAAATTTGAAACCAGCGAAAATGTATTTTGATTCGGCGTTACTTCTTTGGTCAGCAGCAGAAGCTGATAAGTGAGTTTTTTTGAAACCGGCAAATAGGGAATAAGGGTGCACAGAAATATGGTTGCAGCCGGAATGGCCATTAAGAAACTAAATGCAATCGACCGGGCCCGATCATTCAATCCCACTTTCTGCACCTGGTTTTTGAAAAAAACAACCACATCATATAAAGGAAGGCCCTGGAATCCCGGAAGGAAAATGCTTTTGCTTTTTAACGAAGCATATCGGTAAGGGTAAGAAGTTTTAATGAATTTATCCAGAATGGTCATGGGTTTCCTTTTGACTGCTGACCGATCCGCATTTCTTCATCGAGTGCCTTCTGATATTCTTTTGCAAATTTCAAATGCTCGGGAAATGTTTCCGCAAAATTTGAATATCCGGAGAAATCCGGTTTCGCAACAAAATATAAATATTTAGTTGAAGGCGCATTCAGCACGGCGTCCAGAGACTCCATGGAGGGTGTGCAAATAGGACCGGGTGGTAAACCCGCATTCATATACGTATTATAAGGCGATTCCACCAGCAAATATTTCTCGTATACTCTTTTCAGATCAAACCGGCGCAGCGCAAATTTGACGGTCGGATCGGCCGACAGACGCATGCCTGTCCGGATCCTGTTAAGATATACACTGGCGATTTTCGGTTTATCATCTTTACGCGTTGTTTCTTCTTCCACAATGGAGGCCAGTATATAAGCGGTCGTACGATTCAGACCATGCGCGGACGCTTCCTGCAAACGGTCAGGCGTCCAATAGGCCTGGGCGGCAACTTCCATTTTTTTGAAAATCCGGGAAGGTGTCGTGTTCCAGAAATAGGTGTATGTGTTGGGGAAAACCATGAGTCATAAACGTATTCGTGTCAAGTCCGTAAAACTTCAGTGTATCCGGATTATTTATATAACGCATAAAGAGGAGGGAATCGCATTCAAATTTTCTACCGATCAGTGCGCCCAGATCTTCCCGTGTACGCAACTTGGTAATAACCAGATTGACCGGTACCTGTCTGCCATTCTTAAGCATCTTAAGAATATTCAGAAGGTTTGTTCCTTTCCGGATTTCATATTTCCCCGCCTTCATATTTGCAGGATATGAAACCCTGTTTCCAAGCCATTTAAACAAAGCCGGATGTTCAATCACTTCATCCTTTTTCAACATAGAATCCAGTTCTTCATAATTCATTCCGGTATGAATATAAACGTCATGACTGGCCGTTTCAAATGCAGTTCCCGGACCTAGCACCAGGTAGGCCCCAATGATCATAACCAGCAAGATGAGAGTAAGTAGGAGGAGAAGTAGTTTCTTCACGTGTATTTGGATTATTTACCAAAATAAACAAAAAACCCCGTCATTGGAATGCGGGGTATTAAATATAGTATGTAAGATTACTTCTGCTGGAGGGGCGTTCCGGGCACTGAAGTGGATGTGGGAGCTGCCTTCACATCCCTCACTTTATTAGAAGCCGCTTTTGGTATGAATACGGTCGAAAATAAACAGAGGATAACTACTACTGTAGCCAGTATCCAGGTTCCTTTCTCCAATATATCGGTCGTTTGCTTAACACCCATAAACTGGTTGCTGAATCCCGCAACGTTTCCCGCAAGACCACCACCTTTCGGATTCTGAACCAGGATAATTAAACCCAGTAAACCACAGGCCAACAACAGGATAATAACAAAAAATATCATGGTAACGACGCTTTTAATTGTTCAATTCTGGACGCAAAATAAGCGCTTTTAGGGGGATAAATCAAACTTAATTTCTGAAACAGCGCTATGGCATTCTCGTACATACCCTGCTTGGCAAGTACCTCAGCCATCGACTCTGTGAGGATATCCCTTTCTTCAACGGAATGTGCGGCAAAATGGCGGATCTTTTCGTTTTCTTTTTCATCATCTTTTTCTGAGGAAGGTTGCACAGGAAGTTTTCTCATCACTTTCAACCAGTCAGTAAAGCTTTTTAACTGCTTTCCAAATTGATCCGGCGGATTGTCTTCCAAAATCAATTTGATACCCTGAGAGGCGAAATAATCCACCATATGATAGGGTGTAAAAACAATAGAATCCGCATTTTTTGCATTGAATGCGGTAAATGATTTTTGGTGTTCATCAAATCGTTCAGACAGCTCCTGCATCTGACCATTTGCCCCTGATTCAGAGTCATCTGTATATTCAACCGGCTTCCCGGTATTATCCGGGTCATAATCAGTTAATTCGTTAGAATTTTCATAATCATTCACAGGCACTTCGGTCTGCTCAGGTTCTTCCAGGGGCCGGTCGAAGGCATCATAATCATGCTCATCTGTTTGGTGGGGTGCGTCTTCGGATTCCTGATCTTCTGTAGTAGCGACATTTTCGATAATCCCGGAATTCCCGATAGTGATACTATCTACGATATTCCCGGAATCTTCGTCAACTACAATTTGCCCCGCATCCTCAGCTGCAGGCACCGTATTCACAGATTGCCCGGCAGGATTCACTTCTTGTGGTAACTTGTCAGATACGAAGGGAATCTGATCCAGGGGCTCGTCAAACGCATCCATCTCATGATCATGTTCTGTCTTCTTTACTACCTTTTCTTCAAAAATGCCATATTCATTTACAACTTCTTCCAGCGTTTCAAATTGATTGTTATTATTTGCGGGGAATTTGTCGGGAGTCAGTTCATCAGCCGGCAAAATGCCATATTCATTCACAACTTCTCCCGGCGTTTCAAATTGATCGCTATTATTTGCGTCGATTTTGTCGGGAGTAGGTTCAGCAGCCGGTAAAATGCCATATTCGTTTACAACTTCTTCCGGCGTCTCAAATTGATCGCTATTATTTGCAGGGATTTTGTCGGGATTCAGTTCAGCAGCCGGTAATTTGTAATCCTGTATTACTTCAGGTTCTGATTGAACTTCTTCCGGTTCGGAAAGGACCGCCTCCGGCGGCTCAGCCGTTTCATCCACCATGTCAAGCGGTTGGATGTTATACTTCGCCATCAGTTCATCAAAGGATGTTACTGTTTGAGATCCCGGTTCCGCATATTGAAATGTTTCTTCTGAACGTACAGGATCCGAATCAAGCGCAGATTGAACTGTTTCCTCTGAACGTTCGGGATCTGAGTTTAGTTTTTCATCCAGTATTTCTTCCGTTTCTATATCTAATTCGTCTTTTTCAGTAGCAGGTTGTTCAATGGGGGTATATGATTCAAACGTATAGTTACTTTCTTCCTGGATAATATCCGGTGTTTCTTCTGGAATTTCTTCGAAAATAATATGATCCTCATCCCTTGTTTCCTTCCCATGGGATGCGCTTTCTGACAGCTGGAAATGGTTGCCATCATCCAGAAGGCTTTGCAGCCAGAATGGATTATTAAAATATAAAGCCGTTCGCATGCTTTCCGTTTCATAACCCGGATCCGCCTGCAACTTTAATTTTTTTGCCAGAAGAAAATGCCCGGCATTAAAGGAAGGAAATTCCCTGATCACTTCATAAATTTCATCCAACGAAACCAAAGCCAGGTCTTGTTTTCCAAATATGGCATCTAACAGGGATGGCAAGCCGCTATTCATCTTAAATAATTACCAGTTTGAAAATAAACGGTTGAATATATCATCCGTTAACTGCTGAAGGATCTGAGGCAACAAACTGACCTGTGCGTCCGTAAAACTCTGTGTTGCCGGGAAATCAAAATTCCTCGAAATATCGGTCTCAAAATCAGGCGTTCCTAATTTTTGTTCATTCAAACGGTTTTTCAATGCAAGATGAACCGAAACTGTAAGTCTGTTAATAGATGCCGCCTGGTTCGATACGCCGGCGGTCGTAATATCATAGGCTGAAACATAGGCCGTCACATCATAGTCTGCATCTTCCGTTTGAATCTGGGTCAGTTTAGTCTGGCTGCTGATTTTTTGTTTTAACTTGTCTGTTAGTTGGGGACTCAATTGCGGATCAACGTAACGGGCCCGGTTTTCTATAAATCCGATGTGAATGGATTTCACTTCCGGTGGTATCGAAACGTCTTTAAAAGAATATACTCCGCAGGCATTTACAAATAAAAAAATAACCAGCAGACAAATGCTTTGCCGGAAATATCGATTAAAAAAATTGCCTTTATTCACTGATATCATACTCTTTTAATTTTCTGTACAGGGTTCTTTCACTGATGCCAAGATCCGACGACGCATCTTTTCTTTTTCCTTTATGTTTCTTAAGCGCCTTAACAATCAATTCTTTCTCCTTATCCATGATACTCAGCGATTCCTCCACTTCTTCGTGATTTTGGATCGTGTTGTTGCCATTTCCATTATTATGTATCACGACCGGTTGTGATTGAAAAGAAGACGAAACCGAATTGGCGCCATAGTGCTCCTGCGGTTTGAGTTCTTTCATTTCCCGGGAAAACGCTTCCTGGGCATCGGCTGCCAGGGAAGGGTTTTTTAATATTTCAAGGAACATTTTTTTGAGTTCCGTTACATCCTTCTTCATATCGAAGAATAATTTGTACAGGATCTCTCTTTCATTCGAAAAATCGTTTGGCGCCTGGTTATGTGACGACGGCATAACCATGGGCAGCCGGTTCACCGGATTTTCCGGAATGAATCTACGCAATTGTTGTGCACTAATCACCTTGTCCTCCGACAAAACGGAAATCTGTTCAGCAATATTTTTTAACTCCCGAACATTTCCCGGCCAGCTGTATTGGATTAACAGATTTTTTGCTTCTTCATCCAATTGTACAGGTGTCGTTTTATATCGTTCAGCGAAATCAACAGCGAATTTTCTGAATAAAAGCGGAATATCGTCTTTTCGGTCACGCAGGGAAGGTACGCGGATCGGGACTGTGCTCAACCGATAATATAAATCCTCGCGGAATTTTCCCCTGTCTGTCAACTGGAGAAGGTCCTTGTTCGTCGCAGCAATAACGCGCACATCTGTTTTTTGCACTTTGGATGAACCAACGCGGATAAATTCTCCTGCTTCGAGTACCCTTAGTAATCTGGCCTGGGTTCCAAGTGGCAATTCTCCGATTTCATCCAGAAAAATAGTTCCTCCATTGACGGTTTCAAAATATCCTTTACGGGAATCGACAGCACCGGTAAAAGAGCCCTTCTCATGACCGAATAATTCAGAATCAATTGTTCCTTCCGGTATGGCGCCGCAGTTTACAGCGATAAAGGGGTTATGTTTCCTCGCAGATAGTGAATGAATAATATGGGAAAAAGCTTCCTTGCCAACGCCGCTTTCTCCATTTATCAATACCGTCAGATCCGTGTTCGCTACCTGAACCGCAACACTCAACGCAAAATTGAGCTCCGGCGCATTTCCAATAATGCCAAACCTGTTTTTTATTGCCTGAAGTTCCATGTTTAAAAATTTAAGGTTGATTCCCTTTACTCAAATCGCTGAACCAATCAGGGTACCTCCGGTAGATTGTACGATTTTTAAAATCGCATAATCGCCTTTTTGCAGGGCGATCCCCTCTTTAGGAAAAACAACCACTTTATTTTGATCATTCCTGCCCATCCATTCTGACGCGCTTCTTTTCGAATCTCCCTCTATCAGCACCCTGGAAATAGTTCCAATATCATTTCTATTGGACTCCTCTGATATTTTCCTTTGCAGTTTGATGATTTCTTCCAGTCTTCTTTTCTTTTCTGCCTCCGGAATATCATCGGGATACCTTTTGGCAGCCAGGGTTCCGGGCCTTTCCGAATAAAAATACATATAGCTGAAATCAAACCGGCTCTCGCTGATCAGCGAAAGTGTTTGCTGATGATCAAACTCCGTTTCGCCACAAAAACCCGAAATGATATCAGTACTGATACCACAGTCAGGAATCAGTTCCCTGATTCTTCTAACTTTGGACAAATACCATTCTCTTGTATACGTCCTGTTCATACGCTGAAGGACAGTCGTCGAACCACTCTGTACCGGCAGATGAATATAATTACAGATATTTTCAAAGCGTGCAATGACATGCAATACATCATCAGTGATATCCTTCGGATGAGAAGTAGAGAAGCGGATACGCAAGAGGGGAGAAATCTTAGCCACATTTTCAAGCAATGCGGAAAATCCGACCGCTGTTTCTCCTTCCAATCCGGAATGCCAATGATAACTATCTACATTTTGTCCGAGCAGCGTTACTTCCCTGTAGCCCTTTTCGAAAAGCTCCCGGCACTCTGCGATGATCGATTCCGGGTTCCGGCTTCTCTCTCTGCCTCTCGTAAAAGGCACCACACAAAATGAGCACATATTATTACATCCGCGCATGATACTTACAAATGCATTCACGCCATTACTGTTCAATCGCAGAGGGGAAATGTCAGCATATGTTTCCTCACGGCTTAGCAAAACATTCACAGATTTTTGTCCGCCTTCGGCTTTTTCAATCAAAAGGGGCAGGCTCCGGTAAGCATCCGGACCTATAACCAGATCGACCAGTTTTTCTTCTTCCAGAAATTTGGATTTCAGTCTTTCTGCCATACAACCCAACACAGCAATCAGCATGGAAGGATTGGCTCTTTTTTGCTGGCGGAAAATATGAAGCCTGTTTCGAATGGTCTGTTCTGCTTTTTCCCGGATGGAACAGGTATTAATCATTACCAGGTCAGCTTCTGTAAAGTCACGGGTTGCAGTAAATCCCGCACCCTGCAGGATAGAAGCGACGACTTCGCTATCCGCAAAATTCATGGCACAGCCATAGCTCTCGATATAAAATTTCCGGTTGGAGTCCGTTTCCAAAAGGATGGCAGGTGAAAAACTTTCGCCCTGTCTTGCCTCATCATGTTCCTTACTGAGTATTTCCAATTCCATTACAAACCTTTGGGATAGCAAAATTAATCAAAACAAAGGAATAAATGACAGGATGACAGGTTAGGCCTGTTGCCTGATCACCCGAAGTCCCTTGTCAACTTTGATCATTTCCTGAAACATATCGTTGAGGCCATTGTTCAGGACTTCAGTTGGAACGAAAACACCATCTTTAATATGTGATGCAAAAAACGGAATGGGGAGGGATTCCGTTACCGGAACTACTTTTAATGTGGTGAGCACCTGTTTAAACATTTGAGTTGCCCGGGTGCCGCCGGCCAGACCTCCGTAACTTACGATGCCTGCCGTTTTATAAGCCCATTCTTTAAATAAAAAGTCTATCGCATTTTTTAAAGGTGCCGTATACCCATAATTGTATTCCGGTATCACGAAGATAAATGCTTCCCCCTCGGAAATTTTACTGCTCCATTCCTTCGTATGCTGCTTGGTATAATTCTGAAACCGGGGATGGTGGGGTTCGTCCAGAAAAGGCAGATTGATTTCATTTAGGTCCAGGTGTTCAACCTGAAAGGATGGATTAGATTGCAAAGCTTCAAGTACCCAACGGCTTATATAAATGCCTTTTCTCTCCGGTCTCGTGCTGGCTGTAATTATCTTTAAATTAATCATTCATTATATCTAGAGCGGAAGACGGGACTCGAACCCGCTACCTACAGCTTGGGAAGCTGTCGCTCTGCCAGGTGAGCTACTTCCGCATACGGTCTTTCAGCCAGCTTTCCTTTAGCGGCAGCAACCATTTTTCCTCCAGTTCCTTTTTAGTTTGAACAGTATTATTAAAATAAATGGTATCCCTTGAAATAAATTGGTTTTCCGCCGCAAAATCCAGTTGGGAAATGGGTAATAACTGTACTTTCCCCTCGATCAGAAAAGCAAGTAATAACCTGTCGAATAACTGAATCCTGAATTTCTGTTCAATCGATTTCATAAGGCGTACGGATGAATCTGTGCTGCATCCACTAACTCCGGAGGCCGTTTCATCTGCCATTAAAATAATGAACTGCCCGTAAAACAAATTAGCGTATCCTTTAACGGCAGCACCGTGTGAATGCCATGAACCGACAAATTCATTCAGCATTTCTTCAATCTGGAGCGCTTCAGATATACTGAAGAGGCGGCTGGACTGATATATCCAGACGCGCGAGGATGCATCCATTTCCTTCGGCAACATTTCCCGGTAATCGAAAGTCATGTTGCAAAATTAATTATTCCGCAGCTTAAATATGGATAATTTCTGTTTCCGAAACTTCGAGCTTGTTCCGCAACACATCGACTTGTATTTTCTTGCGTTCGATTTGCTTTTGCATCTTTTTCAGCAACGGTTTTATTTTCCGTTGATCCGGTAAGAAAAGCTTTTGATTTTCTATTTCGATCCGGGTAAGTTCCTGCTTGTTTTTATCAATCTGGATCTCAAGTTCTTTCAGGTTGGCAATGGCTTTGAGATTGGCGAGGCAGACGATTGTACTGATATCTTTTTTAATCAGTATATCACGCATACTGTCAGCTGCAATAACAACTGGTTGCGCATCGTAAGCAAGACTAACAGAAGGTACATATGGCGAACCAGGCATTGCGTGAACCGGTTCCTGACTCAGGTCTGCAGCCGGTTGATTCGAATAGTCCCTTGGAATTTTATTGTCCGCATAATATGCCATATCCGGTGGTTCGGTTGTTTCGTCCGATTCTGCCACCGGTAAAGATGGTAAATCGGGGCTCACTTTAATTTTTACAGGTTTCTGGCCGCTACTCTTTTTGGATGCCTGGTCTTTCACCTTACCTGTTATTTTCAATTCCATTGTTTCATAACGGCTTGGTGTAAGCGCTTTTTGCCGGATGGCAACCATAAGCTGTTTGCCGGGAACTATACCTGATGGTCTGAGCATAATCAAACAGAGTGCTGTCAATCCGCTTATAATAATAAGAGGGCTGAAACGGTTTTGCCTGAGTTCCGGTTTTCCCAATACACGCCGTATCCTTTCCATCAGCAGCCATGGTTTGTTACCATCAGCCGCCAGGGAAAACCCGGGAGAAGGCTGACGAAATTTTTCCAGCGAATATAAAGTCTCGGCGTACAGGTCAGGTGTAAACCCCAGTTCCAGTACACCGTCATCGCAGGCCAACTCTCTTTCCCTGGCAATTTCCTTGTAAAAAAGATGAGCGAATGGGTTAAAAAAGAAAATACCCCTGTAGCACGCCATGCATATATTGGTCAGGTAGTCATTACGTCTTATATGATAAAGTTCATGAACCAGGATCGCCTCAATCTGTTGGGGAGAGAGTTGCGAAATAAGCGAAACCGGCAGCAGAATGATCGGCTTGAAAAACTTGCTTGTTTCCGCGGTTTCTGCGAGCGTACAAATGTATACCTGTACTTTTCGGTGAATCCCCAGAATTTTGGAATAACGGTCTGCAAATGCCTGAAATAAAGGATGGGGTGTTTTGCTGTTTACATTTTTCCAAAACCTGAAATATTGTAAGGTGTATTGTAACAGGCGGCCCGATAAAATGACCAGGTAAAACACAGTTAACCAGGAAATCCAATGGTTGGCAACAAGTGAGACAGGAAGAAATCCAGGCAGAAAATGTTCGGATGGTTCATTCATTAAATGAACAAAAGAATAAGCAAACCATTCGGTTCCAATAAAGACGAATAATAAAATCAGATTATGCTTTCCCGCCGGTGAAATGCGCTTATTCCCGGTCGTTATCATTTTGTAACCCATCCACATGACTGCCATTTGCCAGATACTATCCAGCAGGCACCATCCAAGTACAGTCAGGGCGCTTTGGTAGGCCGACATGTTTTATTGCTTTTTCAGATTGTTGAGCAGTTGTTGAATTTCCTCCAGCTCTTCCGGGGAAGCTTTATGATTTCCAAGTGCATGAATGACCAGTTCAGTGGAAGATCCGCCAAACAGATTGGTGATCATTTTTCCTAACAAATGCTTTTGGGTCTTTTCCCGGCTTACGACCGGATGATAGACATGTATTTTCACAGAATCATCCCTTCCCACCAGTCCTTTTTCAAACATAATCTGCATGAGTTTTAGCGTGGTAGTATACCCTGCTTCTTTGGTTTTTGAAAGTTCCTCATGAACGTCCCGTACGCTGGCTTTATTTCTTTCCCAAAGCACCCGCAGAATCTCCAGTTCACTTTCTGTGGGTTTAATATATTTTGATGTTACCATATGCTAAATTTGTATGCAAAGCAAAATACGATTTTATTCGTATTAGATATCTTTTTTAACAATTTTTTTATGAACGGTTGGCAATAACCGTAAAGAAAAATATTAATTATATAAACCTTCACTATGGCATCTCAGCGACCCGCATCTTTTTTTTCAGATAAATTTAAGGTCGGTCAAAATAAGGGAGTCAAATTAAAAGACTGGCCGACCGATGATAATGAAAAGCCGGTTACTAAGGATGAAGGAGAGGGGTTATTGAAGGCTGATATACTGAAACTCTCAGAACTCCAGGAAAAATTATATGCTTCCAACCGGTACAGCGTACTGATTGTGATTCAGGCCATGGATGCTGCTGGTAAGGATAGTGTTATAAAACATGTGATGAGTGGATTGAACCCGCAGGGTGTCACGGTGACTCCTTTTAAAACGCCGACACACCAGGAACTTGAACATGATTATTTATGGCGTCATAATATAGCTCTGCCAGCCCGGGGAATGGTTGGCATTTTTAACCGGTCGCATTATGAGAATGTACTGGTTACAAGAGTTCACCCGGAATATATATTAAATGAAAACCTGCCCGGCATCAAATCAGTAAGTGATATTGATAAATCCTTCTGGGAAAAAAGATTCCGTCAGATCAATCATTTTGAAAGAATCCTGGTTGACAATGGCACCGTAATATTGAAATTTTTTCTTCATGTTTCCAAAAAGGAACAAAAGAAACGATTCCTTGAACGGATCAACGACCCGGCAAAAAATTGGAAATTTTCAGCAGGCGACATTAAAGAACGGGATCTGTGGAAAGAATACAGAAAGGCATACGAGGATATGTTTGAAAATACTTCAAATCTCCTCGCGCCCTGGTTCATCATTCCGGCCGACGACAAATGGTTTACCAGACTGGTGTTAGCCAATATTATAGTAAGTGAACTGAGCCGTTTGGACCTGAATTATCCGCAACTCAGTGACCAGCAAAAAAAGGATCTCGAAAATTCAAAGAAACTGCTGACCGGAGAAACGGATATTCCGGCCGACAACAATGAATAAATTTTCTATCTGGCCCTGCTGATAAGTTCTTTTTGAATTTTTTGTGTTTTCAGCGCCTTCACCTGTGCGTCATGTGTACCATAAATCTGAGCCAGGGTGGGGGCGATGACAAGTGAAACGATCGACATCAATTTGATGAGAATATTCATAGATGGACCTGAAGTATCTTTAAACGGGTCGCCAACAGTATCTCCGGTTACGGATGCCTTATGTGGCTCCGATTTTTTGTAGAACATTTCACCATTAATCTCCACACCCTTTTCAAAAGATTTTTTTGCATTATCCCAGGCGCCGCCCGCGTTATTCTGGAACATTCCCATTAAGACGCCACTCACGGTGGCACCTGCCAGAAATCCACCCAGTGCTTCCGGGCCAAGTAAAAATCCCATGATCAATGGTGAGAAAATTGCAATGGCACCCGGCAGCATCATCTTTTTAAGTGATGCCTCTGTAGAGATCGCCACACATTTATCATATTCAGGTTTTCCTGTTCCTTCCATGATTCCTGGGATCGTACGGAATTGCCTGCGTACTTCCTCCACCATGGCCATCGCCGCTTCACCCACTGCGCGTATAGCCAGGGACGAAAATATGAATGGAATCATGGCACCCACAAAAAGTGAGGCAAGTACCTTGGCTTTATATATATCAATACCGGTGATTCCTGCCACACCCACAAATGCGGCAAACAGGGCAAGCGAAGTAAGTGCAGCGGAAGCGATGGCGAAACCCTTTCCGGTTGCCGCGGTAGTATTACCAACAGCATCCAGCACATCTGTTTTTTCCCGGACTTCTTTTGGCAGTTCACTCATTTCAGCAATTCCTCCTGCATTGTCCGCAATGGGTCCGAATGCATCAATGGCAAGTTGCATGGCAGTAGTTGCCATCATACCTGCAGCCGCTATCGCAACTCCGTATAAACCGGCACAGGCATATGCACCCCAGATTCCGGCAGCTAGTACCAGAATCGGCAGGCAGGTCGATTCCATACCCACAGCCAGTCCTCCAATCACATTGGTCGCATGTCCTGTAGACGATTGACGGATGATGGACATAACTGGTCTTTTTCCCATCGCCGTATAATACTCTGTAATCATGCTCATCAGAGTTCCCACCGCCAGGCCAACAGCAATTGCTCCGAGTACACCCCATTTGGTGAATTCCAGCCCACGCAATGTCATCGTTTCGGGTAATATGAAATAGACCAGTCCGACAGACGCCAGGGCGGTTAAAACAATCGAACCCCAGTTACCCATATTGAGTGCCTTTTGTACGCTGGCCGTGTTTACACTGGCATTTTCACTGATTCTTACAAATAAAGTGGCAACCATGGAAAACAGAATTCCGGTGCCTGCAATCATCATCGGGAGCAGGATAGGGGACATGCCTCCAAAATTATCCTGCGAAACAGTTTCCTGACCGAGCACCATGGTAGCAAGTACAGTAGCCACGTAGGAACCAAAAAGATCTGCACCCATACCTGCCACATCTCCCACGTTGTCACCTACATTGTCAGCTATCGTTGCAGGGTTCCGGGGATCGTCTTCCGGAATGCCAGCCTCCACTTTTCCCACCAGGTCGGCGCCGACATCTGCGGCTTTAGTATATATTCCACCACCCACGCGGGCAAAAAGAGCGATAGATTCCGCACCCAGTGAAAAACCTGTAAGTACTTCGATGGTACGAAGCATTTCTTCAGAATTAACTTCTGCATCCGGAGCGAAAATGGCTTTCAATATGATGAATAACCCTCCCAAACCCAAAACTGCCAGACCGGCAACACCAAGGCCCATAACAGAGCCTCCGGTAAATGAAACTTTAAGCGCGCGGCTTAAGCTGGTCCTGGCGGCTTGTGCGGTTCTTACATTGGCTTTTGTAGCCACGCGCATACCGATATAGCCGGCTGTGGCACTTAGAATAGCACCCAGTATAAATGCAATAGATATTGACCAGTTGGAATGAGGGTTTGTGCTGGCCATAAAACCCAACAGCAACGCCACAATAACCACAAAATATCCCAGGATCTTCCATTCGGCTTTCAGGAAAGCCATAGCACCTTCTGCGATGTATTGGCTAATCCTTTTCATCAGATCAGTACCTTCTTCCTGTCTGGAAACCCATTTGAATTTTAAATACGTATAAAAAAGACCAATAATTCCCATCAGGGGCACCAGATAAATCAATTTGTCCATATTTATTAAATCTGAGATTTTTAGGGGAGGCAAAAATAGTGGAAAACCGTTAAAACCCCGATAAATGATACCAATATCTTCCCCGTATCAATATACATATCAGTATATTATTTCCATTTTTGCTTAAATCACCGTACTTTTGCGCTCCATTTTTAAATGGTCATCCCGCACATGCGGGACTGAATTGCCCAAACGGCCCCATAAGTGTTCTGCCAGTGCAGATCCGCCAGCAGGGTATCAAATAAAACCTCATCAGAAGATGCCAAAGGTTAAAACAAACTCGAGTGCCAAGAAAAGATTCAAAATCACAGGCACCGGTGAAATCACTTTCCAGAAAGCTTTTAAGAGACACATTCTAACAAAGAAATCAACGAAAAGAAAAAGATTAATGGCGAAAAAAGGAGAGGTTAGTCATGCTAATCTGGACTTTGTAAAAAGGCTGTTGCGCCTCAAGTAGTCACTCTTTACTCTTAACTATTAACTTTTAACTTTTTATCATATGCCACGTTCAGTAAATGCGGTAGCCTCCAGAGCCCGCAGGAAAAGAATCCTCAAACAAGCCAAGGGCTTTTACGGAAAACGTAAGAATGTTTATACGGTAGCTAAAAATGTATTGGAAAAGGGGCTTACATATCGTTATGTGGGCAGAAAACTTAAAAAACGCGAATACCGCGCACTCTGGATTGCACGTATCAACGCAGCTGTCCGGGCTGAAGGACTAACCTATTCCAGGTTCATCCATCTGCTCAATGAAAAAGGCATTACACTCGACCGGAAAATGCTGGCTGATCTTGCCATGAATGAACCGGAAGCGTTTGCAAAGCTGATCGCTTCAGTAAAATAAAAAAGATAACTATTATATAAAGAGGTTTCTGAGGGAATAATAGGATCCTTTAGAAACCTCTTTTATTTTGCGATTGTTTACAGAAATTTATATTTGTACCTCATTCATTCACTAACTAAATCGTCCTACCATCATCCATCCAAATGATTCCATGAACAATACGTATGCTGATCTCGTACAGCAAACGTTTAATTTTCCGCAGGAAGGATTTGAAGTGAAGGAAAATTATTTAGAATTTAACGGGGTAGACTTAAAAGCCCTCATTGATAAATATGGTACGCCGCTGAAACTTTCTTATCTGCCGAAAATCGGGATGCAGATCAGAAAAGCAAAGAAAATGTTTGCGGCGGCGATGGCCCGACACAAATACGAAGGCAAATATTTTTATTGTTACTGTACCAAGAGTTCTCATTTTTCATTTATTGTAGAAGAAGCGCTGAACAGTGATATCCACCTCGAAACTTCTTACGCATATGATATCGATATAATTAAGAAGTTATACGCGAAGAAAAAAATAACCAAAGACACATATATCATCTGCAATGGTTTTAAACAAAAACCATATACCAGTCGTATTGCCTCACTGCTCAACACAGGATTCAGGAACGTGGTTCCGATTCTGGATAACAAGGACGAACTGCAGCAGTATAAAAAATCAGTAAAAGTTCCTTTCAAGCTGGGCATCCGTGTAGCTGCTGAAGAAGAACCCAATTTCCCTTTTTATACTTCCCGCCTCGGCTTCAGGCCCCGGGATGTACTGGAATTTTATGTGGACAAGATTGAAGGAAACGAAGATCGCTTTCAATTGAAGATGCTGCATATCTTCCTGAATAAAGGAATAAAGGATGATATCTATTACTGGAGCGAGCTTAATAAAGTGATCAACCTGTATTGCCAGCTAAAAAAGATTTGTCCGGAACTGGATTCCATCAATATCGGTGGGGGTTTCCCGATAAAACATTCCCTGGGGTTTGAGTACGACTATCAGTTCATGATTAATGAGATTGTAGGCAATATCAAAAAAGCCTGCAAACGAAATCATGTACCCATGCCGAATATCTTCACGGAATTCGGAAGTTATACGGTGGGGGAGAGCATGGCACATATTTATAGCGTGATCGGACAAAAAATGCAAAATGACCGGGAAATCTGGTATATGATCGATTCTTCTTTCATCACTACATTACCGGATACATGGGGCATCGGTGAACGGTTTCTGATGATGCCCATAAATAAATGGGATGTGGAATACCAGCGCGTAGTACTGGGTGGGATCACATGCGATAGTCACGATTATTACGACTCTGAGGAACATATCAATGAAGTGTTCCTGCCAAAGCTCAATAACGGCGAACCCTTATATCTGGGATTTTTTCATACCGGCGCTTACCAGGATCAGATCAGCGGATATGGTGGTATTAAACATTGTCTGATTCCTTCTCCCAAACATGTCATCATGAATTACGATAAGAACGGGAAATTGGTAGACTGGCTCTATGCGAAGGAACAAACTGCACAGAGCATGCTGAAGATTTTGGGATACTAGTGATTCAGCTTATATTTCTTGTTTACTTTATTTGAATTGAAATATTCATTCAGCTGTTCTTCCGTCATATTGGTATTTTCATCTATCGGCACTTCAATCAGCTGAACCTGAATTTGCTTCATCTCATCTTTCAGCTTGTTTATTTTTTTTACTATATCCGGATCTTTCTCACCGGTCAAACTATTTTCGTGCAACTGGTATTCCAGTCTTTTGATTGAAGAACGTATAATGGAAGCTCCATTTTGCTCGGCAATTTTTTGGGGTGCAACCGTTTCCTTTACAGGCACCAGCGCAACGCCGGCTCCCGGAAGGATTTTGCCAGCCGTTTGGGCACCGACACCACCCGATGATGACAATACGGTGCCACCCAAAGCAGATGAAGAAGAAGTCATATCAAATGATGTTCTGGTCGTTTTTGTATTTTTTACTTTTTTATCCAGCTGCACAAAAGCATATTTGAGTTGCAGGATATAGGTATGCTCTTCTTTCACTGTACGCTGATATTCCTGTAGCATGAAAGGGTAATTCAGGGCGGATTTTACATACAATTTTACGAGAGCGGTGTCCCGGTTAAAAAATTTATTGACGCCGATAAAATACAGGAGCACCAGCTTTTGATTCGCCGAATCGGTTTCTTTAATAAAGTCATAGGGTGGACTCCACGAAAATTCGTCATCACATTTTTTTACAGGCTTATAATTTTTAATCGGGAGATTGGAAAAGAAGCTGATATTTTCCACGGGAAAACTTCCTTCTTCACATTCAATATGAAAATTGATGGTATCTCCTTCGTCAACAAATAATACACTATTCACCGAAGGCTTCAGACGCGAGGGAACGATATCGGTAGTAAAAAATTGGATAGTAAAAGTCGTATCGACATGCTCGGACGGATCCTTTAGATTCTGCACACCCACGCTGACTCTATAAGGATAGTCATATTTTAATCTCCCGGAAAGGAAGTAGGACTTATCCGCTTTAAAAGTAAGTACGCCATTGTCTTTGTTTATCTTCAGGCCAAGCGGCGAATTCTTCAAATACCAATAGAAATAGGTGGGATTTTTATTTATCTCGAGACCATAGTTCATGGTTGAATCCACATGCAGGGTAAAATAGGGGCTCAGGTTTACAATTCTTAACATACTGTCCTGTGCAGGATAAAGAGTGTCCGCCGGATTTTTGGCAACGGGAACCTGGCCAAAAGATGGAAAAACCCAGGTTGATCCAAAAATCATCAATACCAAAAACCACTGGTAGCTGGATTTACTCATGTCTGGTTTGAGAAAATGAAGCGTAAATTAACCCAGAACGGTTAGAGTAAAAAGCCAAAAAAACCCCCCTGCTATAAGCAGAGGGGCATCACAACCACCAAATTAACACGTTCTCAGAGGTATTAGGCTATATTAATTTGCTTTGCGATCTGTTTTGATTCTTCTTTCTTAGGCAAAAGAAGTTTCAACACGCCGTTTTCATATTTGGCTTCTATGCCATCTACATTGATCTTTTCATCAACAGAAAAACTGCGTTTAAATGACCTGAATTCAAATTCACGACGGATGGTCTTGTAATCTTCTGATTTCGCAGATTCTTCTTTCTTTTCAAAGCTGACAGTTAATAAACCCTGTTCAACCTGGATTTTGAAGTCTTCTTTGGTTCTTCCGGGTGCGTTAATTTCAAGATGATAGGCTTCAGGAGTTTCATGAATATTTGTCTGAGGAAATGCAAGGAAATCCTGACCGAATGAACGGGCGGCAACTGGAATCTCATTTAATAATTCATTAAACAGATTGCCAAATGGCCTGTTGTTAACTTTTACAAGTGTCATAGTACTATGTTTTAAAAATTTGAATGAATGATTTCGATCTTGTTGTTCAAACCCCATACCGATCAAATTTTAACGTAAAATAGCTGACATTATGACCAATTAGACTAAGAGTCAATGTCATAATAGCATGATACCAATATTTACAATTACCAATTTGTCGTCAGACTGGTTCAGCCAAAGGAGTTCTGGTTGTTTAACCATCGAATGAATGAACAAATTGATTAGTTTTGCGTTGTTCTAAAAAACCCAAACAATGTATCCCGAACAATTAGTTATACCAATGAAAGAAGAGCTGACCGAAAACGGTTTCAGCGAAATGAAGACCCCGGAAGAAGTTATTAATCAGCTGGAATCCAAGGGAACTACGCTGGTAGTCATAAATTCTGTTTGTGGCTGTTCCGCAGGCACAGCCAGACCAGGCGTTCTGATGGCTGTTCACAACACCACAAAGAAACCGGATCATCTGACAACCAGTTTTGCCGGATTTGATGTAGATGCAGTCAGAACATTACGTGAAAAATTATTGCCATATCCGCCATCTTCACCGGCCGTTGCTTTATTTAAAGACGGTCAGTTGGTGCACATGATTGAGCGTCATCATATTGAAGGCCGTTCAGCGCAAATGATTGCCCACAACCTGATAGCTGCATTTGACGAATACTGCTAAATACAGGCGAGCTAAATTCTTATAGAAGACGCATAAAATAAAGGATATAGACGTTTAATCTATATCCTTTATTTATGAAATCCAATCGAAAAATCTCCGCTCAATCCAAGTCACAGACTTCCCGGAAAAACTTTAATCCATCTGCAGTGACCGCGCTGGCCATAGGCAAAAAACTACTGGAAATCAAGCGTATTTCCGGTGCGGGTGAAATAACGGAACTAAATATGGCGCTGTGGCGTCATTTAAAGTAAGTAATAATTTCAGGTAAGCTTTATTTAGCCCGACCGCTTGAAGCGATACCTCTGTCTTTCTCCTTCCTTTATTACTGGCATTTACAGGAACCGTGAATCTTATTCATTGGAGCCATGGCAACCTTTAAAAATAAAAATGATGAGTCCCAGAACCAGCACGGCACCGAGGACCAAAGGAAGCCAGTTAACCTTATAATCCGGAACCTCTGAATGATCCATTTTTTCAGATGACATAATTAATTACAATTTTGAAAGTTAAAAAAGTCGGGGGTGGACTAAATAGAGGGTTTAAATGTACGAAGCGGAATCCAGTGAAAGAACCAGGATAATTCTCCGTCTCTTTAGTTTCTTCTCAATTTCTCCTCTTTGGGTCCTCGATGGTACCTCATTGGGTCCTCGGAATCCGAGGTAGCAATGAGGTCCCATCGAGGTAGCAATGAGGTCCCATCGGGTAGGATTGGGTGTGTCGGGTAGCCATGGGGGAAACTTTAGGATTTATTTCCAGAGCCCGGTTATTTAATCAGCAAACATTACAGGCGGTATTATCAAATACCAACTAAATGCTATTTTACATAATATAAATTATAGGATATTTATAATATGTATTTATTTAATTATGAATCAGTTTTAATGCTGTTTTAAATATCAGTACAGAATAGAAACTGTCAACGACTTCATATTAGGTTGATATTTAGAATACTGAACCAGTTAATGAGAATTTTTAATGAACTTGCGTGAATCTTTTATTTATGATCTCACGCGTTAGTCCGTATATTATATCTTTTAACGCCAAATAACCCAATTGAAACTTAAACTAGGATCCTCATTCTGGATTCATTCTGTTTTTTTTACGCTTCTGAACCGCTCCTTCCTGATTGCTTTTGGCGTTGTCAGTTATATCATTCTTGCCAAAAAAGTATTTCCTACAGTCAAGGAAATGGGTATTTGGGCGCTTTATCTTACCATCTTCACTCTGATTGAAAATATTAAACAGGGCCTTTTACGAAACCCCATGATCAAGTTTTTGAGTGAACCGGAATATGTAAACCACCGAAACAAGGTTCAGTCATCGTCGCTGATCACCAATATCCTGTTTTCTGCGCTTGTAATCGGTATGCTTTTTTTTGGCGGAAATATTTTTGCGGGCTGGTTGAACGCCCCTGAACTTTATCCTTTGTTTCGATTAGGCATACTCGTTATCATCGTTTTGATCCCTTTCAATCATTTGGAAGTTCTTCTTCAGGCACATTTCAAATTCAAAGGCATTTTCTACGGTTATTTATGCAGGCAGGGAATTTTTATGATCTCGGTGATTGGTTTACTGCTATACGATAAACCGGCTCTGACACTGATAAATCTGGTCAAATTGCAAATTATTTCCCAGTTGTTGGGTACTACAGTACTGCTCTATTTCGCCAGGGGATATTTATATCGCTCATTCAAAACAGATAAATTAACCATGCTGCGCATGTTTAATTTTGGTAAATATATTTTTGGAACCAATGTATTTTCCTCCCTGGGAAGATCTGCCGACCAGTTTATTTCTGCAGGACTCATTTCAGCCAATGTCGTTGCCTACTATAATATGGTAGCTCGTATAAATAATATGATGGACGTGCCATCCTTCGCCATTGCAGATGTATTATTTCCCAAAAATGTGGAAGCGATGGTTACTTCAGGACTGGATAAAGTGCGATATTATTTTGAAAGAATGGTCGGTACCATTGTGAGTATCCTGGCGCCCATCAGTATCCTTATTTTTTTATTTCCTCATATTTTTATCTCGATACTGGGAGGAAGTAAATATTATGCAGCGATTCCGATACTTCAAATAGTCATTCTATTTAGTATTCTGCGTCCCTTTTCCTACCAGTTTGGAACCACCATGGATGCGATTGGAAAACCGGCACTGAACTTTTGGGTGAACCTGCTTATCATGATCTTAAACTATGGCTTCATGTATATCGGTTTGCGATATACGGGGTGGCTTGGGGCAGCCTATGGCGCAGACGTAGCAGCTATTCTATCTTTCATTATCATGTATTTCGTCCTTAAGAAAGTCGTAGGTATTCACATCGGCGAAACCGTGAAATGGGTATGGAAATCCTATGTGGAAATTTTCAGCTATCTCAAAAAAAGCAGATAGCACCCATGACCAACTAGTATAATAATCTTGTTTTTATTGTATTCTTCACTTCTTTCAATAAGCCAGTGGCCTGAGCCGAAAGTTTTTTATCAACATCCAGAACCACATACCCGATATCATCATTTGTTTTCAGATACTGAGCCAGGATATTGATATGATGGCTGGACAGTCTGGTATTAATTTCAGATAAAACGCCGGGTACATTATAGTGTATATGTAATATCCGGTGTGAGTCCGGATGTTGAGGTAAACTGAGCTCCGGTATCGTATGTGAACCTGTACTGATGCCCATTTCCAAATATTGAAATAGTTTATTACTTACATCGTCACCGATATTTGCCTGGGCTTCCTCAGTCGAACCTCCGATATGTGGGGTCAACAATACATTGGGAAGATGCTGGAGTGGCGTAATGAATTTGTCACCATTTTTTTCAGGTTCCAACGGATATACATCAACGCCGGCACCGGCCAGATCTCCTTTCTCCAGGGCTGCAGCGAGTGCCTCCAGATCAACTACCTCACCTCTCGCATAGTTCAATAAAATAGCTCCTTTTTTGAATTGCTTTATGACATTTTTATTGATCATTAAACGTGTCTGGTCTGTATCCGGAACATGAATCGATACAATATCAGAAACCGAAACGAGTTCTTTTATAGATTTCTTTGGCAATGCATTTCCAAGCGGCAGCTTGGTTTCAATGTCAAAATAAACCACTTTCATACCCATGGATTCCGCCAATACACTCACCTGGGTTCCGATATTTCCGTATCCGATAATACCCATGGTTTTGCCCCGAAGCTCATAACTCCCTTTAGATTCCTTCATCCAGATGCCTTCGTGTGCAAATTTACTTTTATCGGGAATCCGTCGTATAAGCATGATTGACGCGCCGATTACCAGTTCGGCTACAGACCGGGTATTAGAATAGGGCGCATTGAAGACTGCAATGCCATTTTTAGTTGCGTTTTTGAGGTCCACCTGGTTTACCCCGATACAGAAACAACCCACAGCCTGGAGCTTCTTAGCTGCTTTTAACACTTTTTCAGTGATTTGTGTTTTGGAACGGATACCCAGCAAATGAACGTCTTCAATTTCCCTGATCAGATCGGATTCGGACAGAGCTTTTGGAAGCTTCTTAACAGATGTATAACCAGCGCCGGAAAACCGCTTTACCGCTGCATCACTGATGTTTTCCAGAAACAAAATATTCACTTTTTCCTTCGGATAACTGGTAATTTTCTTATCTGTCATAATCTCGATACGTTTTTAGCGTTATTCTTATATAAAATAAGTTGCAAAATTGCCGTTAAAAAAGGAAACGGAAAAACAAAACTCGTTTCCTGCGACCCAAACGGCATAAATAATTTATTTTTGCGCCTTGATAACCGAAAAAATATACCTGTTGAAAACCATTTGCTGTTATTTGCTTACCGCTTCCTTCCTGGTTTGTTGCGGGCAGTCTCCTGCGGTTAAACAGCCCGCGCCAAAAACGCAGGACTCCACGTTGCTGGCAGTTGCAAATCCCCGCCCGAAAACCCTGCGCCCGGATGAGTTTAAGTTATACAACACGGCATCGCGCCGGTTCTTTGATTCCCTGTTTGCACATGGATTTAACGGCGGCCTGGTAGTCGCACATAACGGTGTCGTTGTCTATGAAAGATATAGCGGTTTTAAGGATCCGCGAAAACATAAAGACAGTGTAAATATTCATACCGCTTTTCATCTGGCATCCGTTTCCAAGACCTTTACCGCAATGGCGATCCTGAAATTGTGGGAAGAAGGAAAACTCGATATCCATGATGATATTTCGAAATATCTGACAGGATTTCCGCCAGGCATCAGTATAAAAAATCTCTTGAGTCAACGCAGCGGATTGAGAAATTATGTACACTTCATGGATCAGTCGGGATGGGATAAAAGAAGATATCTCAGCAATGCAGATTTATTGCAATACATTATCCAACATCATGACCAGGTAATTTACACGACTGCCGGACGTCATTTCGAATATTCGAACACGAACTATGCTTTCCTGGCACTTATTATTGAAAAAGTATCGGGCGAAACATATAATGAATTTCTTACAAAAACATTTTTTCTGCCTTTGCAAATGCAGGATACTTATGTGTATGCCACCCAGGATTCTTCCAGAGCCACGCGCTCTTACAGATTAAGCGGAAGAGCCTATCCTACAGAATATCTGGACATGGTTTACGGTGATAAAAATATTTATAGTACACCGGAAGATATGCTCAAGTGGGATGCTGCCTTACGCGGAGGGATTATGTTTAAAGAATCTACGCTTGATAGCGCCTATACTCCTTACAGCAATGAAAAAAGAGGCAAACGGAATTATGGTCTTGGATGGCGTATGATCGTCTATCCTTACGGTAAAAAGTTGATATACCATAATGGATGGTGGCATGGAAACCGCACGGTATTCATCCGGATGATGGAAGAGAACGCCACGATTATAGCACTCTGCAATAATGATAATAAAAGAGTGTATGCTTCCAAAAAACTGTGTGATGTTTTTGGAAACTACCAGCAGAGCCACGAAAACTTTGAAGAGCCCGACAATGATCCCGAGGGCCGCGGTGGCGAAAATAAAAAGCCATAAAAGCATCAGGCGTAAAGCGGAAAGCATTAAAGCTTTGACCTTGCTTTACGCTTTACGCTTTACGCTTTACGCTTTAAGCTTTGAGCTTAAGAATTATCTTCGCATGATGAAATCGCTCGAATCTTATTTGTCCGGGTTCCAATCCTCTTATTCTGTTTTTGATAAAAGTAAAGCGCTTTCACTTTATAAACCCAGGGACCCATTTGCACATAAAGGAAATTTTGGGCATGCCCTGATGCTTGCAGGAAGTTATGGTAAAATGGGCGCTGCGGTTCTGGCTGCAAAAGCCTGTCTATCTGCCGGTGTTGGCTTGCTGACTTCCTGTTTCCCGTCTTGCGGATATGAAATTATGCAGACTTCGATTCCCGAAGCCATGGTAACGGTGGATGTAAATGAATTCCATCTGACGGCTCTTCCTCCAAATCTGGATATGTATCAGGCAGCAGGTATGGGACCTGGTATTGGAACAGATGATGAAACGGCTTATATGGTGAAGAATTTTATTAAAGCTTTTCAACATCCGCTGGTTTTGGACGCCGACGCTATCAATATCATCAGCAAATCTCAAGAACTTTTATCGTCCCTTGTTCATTATACTATCATCACACCTCATCCAAAAGAATTTGATCGTTTATCAGGTGACAGTAAAGACGATTTTACAAGATTTGAAAAAGCGAAGGATTTGGCAATTCTTCATAAAATCATCATCGTTTTGAAAGGTCATTTTACCGGCATTTTTTATCCGGATGGAAATATTACGTTTAATACCAGCGGAAATGCTGGCATGGCGAAAGGCGGCAGCGGAGACGTGTTAACAGGTATCATAACGGCTCTCCTGGCTCAGGGTTATATAGCTTCATCTGCCGCGGCTCTCGGCGTATACATGCATGGCTATGCCGGCGATCTGGCTGCTGATTTATATTCTGAAGAAGCGATGCTCCCGACCGATCTGATACATTGTTTGGGAAAAACATTTCTGGAATGGAAAAAACAATCTAAAAACTAATTTTTAATATGCTATTTGACCGGCTGGAAATCCGATCGATCCGATTTAAAAACCGGATTGCCATCTCCCCTATGTGTCAGTATTCGTCGGTTGACGGATTTGCAAACGACTGGCATCTGGTACACCTGGGGTCTCGTGCCACAGGAGGTGCAGCCCTCGTTATTCAGGAAGCAACAGCTGTCACGAAGCGTGGAAGAATCTCGCCCGATGATATGGGATTGTGGAAAGATGATCAGATTGAACCACTACAAAGAATAACCGCTTTTATAAAAAAACAGGGTTCAGTACCCGGTATTCAGTTGGCCCATGCCGGCAGAAAAGCCAGCATGAATTCATCCTGGAAAGGTGGCAAACAAGTGGAAATATCAGATGGAGGCTGGATAGCGCAAGCCCCTTCTGCAATTCCTTACAACGATGAGTATCCATTCCCGGAAGCCATGACGAAGGAAGATATCATCCAGGTTAGAAAGGATTTTAAATCATCTGCAATCAGGTCCCTGGAAGCGGGTTTTGAGGTGATCGAAATACATGGCGCACATGGTTATCTGATCCACAGTTTTCTTTCACCGCTGAGCAATCACCGCACGGATGAATATGGAGGAAGTTTTGAAAACCGAACCCGATTTGTTAGAGAAATAATCAATGATATCAGAAGTATATGGCCTGAAAGACTACCTCTTTTTCTGCGCATTTCTTCCACAGATTATTCACCTGATGGTTGGGATCTTACATCATCGGTGCGTTTGTCCGTTCTGGTAAAACAACTGGGTGTTGATCTCATCGATTGTTCCTCTGGTGGTCTGACGCCAAATATTCAGATACCACTGGGTCCGGGATACCAGGTACCGTTTGCAGAAACGATCAGGAAAGAAGCCGGGATTATGACCGGCGCCGTTGGATTGATTACGACTGCCGCGCAGGCTAATGAAATAATTGAAAATGGGAAAGCAGATATGATATTGATTGCCCGGGCATCATTACGCAATCCCCATTTCCCGTTGGCAGCAGCCAAAGAACTTGGCAAGGACATTGAATGGCCTGTTCAATATTTACGTGCTAAATAATTTGTATTTCTGAAGACGGCGTCAGGTTATCAATCATTCATTTCCGCAACTGGAAGTGTGAAAGAAAACGTACTGCCCTTTCCCCGCTCGCTTTCGATTAACAGGGAACCGCCATTTTTAGAAAGAAAATCCCGGCACAACATGAGGCCAAGCCCGGTACCGCTTTCTTTGGCGGTTCCATTTGTGCTATAATATGAATTATCCTGTATTCTCGCCAGCGTTTCCTGGTCCATTCCGATTCCGTTATCAATTACAGATACCCGGCAAAATGTAGAATCCGTTTTCAGCCGGATGATGATGGTGCCGTGCTCAGGGGTAAATTTAATAGCATTTGACAGCAGGTTCCTGAGTACAAGGGTTAACATATCGCGGTCTGCAAATACAAAAGGAGACTCGTCCATTTCCCGGATGATAGAGATTTTTTTTGTCGTTGCCTGCAATTGATGAATGTGAATGGTTTCATCGGTAATCTCTTCCATACTTAACTCACCCGGCGAAACATTGGCGGAATTCATTTGACTCTTAACCCAGTGGAGAAGATTTTCCATGAGCCCGGTTGTGTAATTCAGGTCGCTGACAACATCCGGAATAATAGATTTTATTTCTTCCCCGCTCATATCGAACTGTTGCATACTCCTGAACAAATTACGAAGGGCATACATCGGTGTTTTCATATCGTGGGAAATCACCGAAAAAAGTTTATTCTTTAATGAATTTAATTCACTCAATTCCGCAGCCTTTTGTTCGATTTCAGCTTTTTGCTTTTCAATTTTATCGTTCTTTTCCTGCAGGGCCTTATTGGTTGCCAATATTCCAAACTGGTACAGGTTGCTTTCTTTTTTGATCAGAAATAGCGCGTAAAAAATAAATATGATCGATGTGCCCTGATTAAAAATATACATTAAGAAATTCGAGGAATGCAGTTGGTAATTGTATTCTTTATTAAGAACGACGAGTACGAAATAACTCACCATGGAAAGCCCGACTGAAAATAACATCTGGCTGATATAGGGAAGAAAAAAAACGGCCAGTATACCGTTTAGAAAAAAATAGAGTTCCACCCCTAGATTCATACCGCTCATATATACAATAGAAGTAACCAGCGGATACAGGATAAAATATGTAAGCATCCCTGCTTCATAGCGGAAATAAAAATTCAGACATAGAACGACCAGGTTAACGAAGGCAGGCAGACAGGCAATTATAAATATACCAGCCGGGAATTTGCCATTTCCAAAAAAACACATCAGGGGAACCACAATACCCGATACAAACTGAAAGAAATTAAGCTGATTAAAAACACTCAATTTACCCTTTTCCAATACATCCATGGAGCCGGTAAAACCAAGAGATTTTATTTCTTCAAGAAAATGTTGTGATTTTAATGAGAAGGATTCCATCCGGTGGTGGAAGGATCCGTTTTTTTTACCCAGGAAAAAAGAACGAAGGTTTGTTTCCTGGCCATTGTTAGTATGACCTATATCTAGCACGCTTGGATTTCCTTGTAAAAAGTTGGATTTACCTTCGCTTTTCATTTCGATATTGGTCTATAGGATTAATGAATTTAGTCATTAATTTTGAAAAAGACAAATAAAGCCCGAACCCTTTTCAACCCAATTCATTCATTGGAATTCAGCGAAAAAAGCTAATACCTGAAGAACTAAAAAGAAGAAATCTTGTGATAATAAAATTAAACATAAAAAAAGCACCCGTCAAATGACGAATGCTCAAATATTTCAACAATAACTATTACTCACTATAAGCTTTAAGCTTTGCGCTTTAAGCTTTTACGGGTGTTTTGTCCTTTTTCTTAGCCTTTTTCAAAGCAGCCTCAATACCCTTGCTCAGATTATCGTATGTAGGCTTACCGGTAAACATTTCCCCGTTGATAAAGAAAGCAGGAACGGTGGTTACACCCTTCTGAATGCCTTCTCTCAAATCGCCCTGTACCTGCCAGCCATAAGTAGCATTTACCAGATGATCGAGGAATTTTTTATTCGAAATACCCGCTTCCCTAGAATGTAGCTTCAAACTAGTGGTTCCCAGGTTATGCCTGTTGTGAAACAAAATATTGTGCATTTCCCAGAATTTTCCTTCCTGGGCCGCAGCAACAGATGCCTCACCGGCTTTCAAACTGCGCTGGTGGATTTTTGTAAGCGGAAAATGCCTGAAATTAAAACGGACCTTCCCTTTAAATTCTTCCATGATCTTCTTTACCACTTCATGAGCTTTCGCACAATCTTCATTCTCGTATTCCCCGAATTCCATCAGGGTAACCGGAGCTGTATCCGGACCAACGAATACGTCCCTTGGTTCAATGATCTCTATGATCTCTTTCTTAAACGCCATAATGTATATTCCTTTAAAATTTTCCCTTTGCTATATAACAGATTTCCTTGCGGAAAGTTGAGTAAAAAGCCTCCAGTCCAGACTATCTGGCAGGAGGCGGCTAAAAATAGGTATTTTAACTGAAATACCCTTCATATTTTACGTAACCGGAAAGGATAATTATTTAGTTAACAAGTTATTAAGAAGCAACCCCTGATTTCTCCTTTTCTTCATGTTCATTCCTAAAAACGACCAGCCCGTCAAATACATCTACCAGCACCGGGTGCTGACGATCTATTGTGCCCTCTAAGATCTTTTTACTCAATGGATTAACGATCATTTTCTGAATCAATCGTTTAAGCGGCCGCGCACCGTACTGGGCGTCATATCCGTTCTCTGCCAGATAATCCAGGGTATATTCTGTAAAACGAAGGTCTACTCCATTTTTTCTCAGCATCCGGGACAAATTGTCCAGTTGAATGCGGATGATACCTTTAATCTCTGTTTTCAGGAGGGGTTGGAACATGATCACTTCGTCCACCCTGTTCAGGAATTCTGGACGGATTGTCTGCCTGAGTAAATCCATTACTTCCAGCCGGGTTTGCTCAACTACTTCTTCTTTGTTGGCTTCCGTTACATTCTCAAAATTCGCCTGTATTATCTGGCTGCCCATATTACTGGTCATGATGATGATCGTATTTTTAAAGTTCACCACCCTACCCTTATTATCTGTCAGTCTTCCATCATCCAATACCTGAAGTAAAATATTAAATGTATCCGGATGAGCTTTTTCAATTTCATCCAATAATATCACGCTATAAGGTTTGCGACGGACAGCTTCAGTTAGCTGACCACCTTCATCGTAGCCTATATATCCGGGAGGAGCACCGATCAGGCGGCTGACGGTATGTTTTTCCTGGTATTCACTCATATCGATACGCGTCATCATGGATTCGTCGTCAAAAAGATATTCTGCGAGTGCTTTCGCAAGTTCGGTTTTACCAACTCCTGTCGTGCCCAAAAAAATGAACGAACCAATCGGACGTTTCGGATCCTGAAGACCTGCACGGCTTCTTCTGATCGCATCGGCAACGGCTGCAATCGCTTCATCCTGTCCCACTACCCGTTGATGTAAATGTTCTTCCAGATGCAATAACTTTTCCCTTTCACTTTGCAACATTCTCGAAACAGGAATACCTGTCGCCTTGGCAACTGCCTCAGCAATATCTTCCGCATCCACCTCTTCTTTCAATAATCGTTTGTCGGAATTATTAGCTAACTGTACAGAATATTCTTCTATTACTTTTTCAGCTTCTTTTATTTTTCCGTAACGGATCTCCGCTACTTTGCCATAATCACCTTCACGTTCTGCTTTTTCTGCCGTTAATTTTAAAGTTTCTATTTCAGCTTTTGCGTTTTGAACCTTATCAACCAGTTCTTTTTCCTGTTTCCATTTCGACATCAGCGTATCACGTGTAACACTCAGATTTCCGATTTCACTACTCAGCTGACGAAGTTTGTCATCATCGTTTTCCCGTTTGATGGCTTCCCTTTCAATTTCCAATTGCCGAATTTGTCTTTGCAGTTGATCCAGTTCTTCCGGCATGGAGTTCATTTCAAGTCGCAGCTTGGCTGCGCTTTCATCAATCAGGTCGATTGCCTTATCCGGAAGAAACCGATCCGTGATATACCGGCTCGACAATTCAACGGCTGCAATAATCGCTTCATCTTTAATTCTAACGTGGTGATGTGTTTCATAACGATCCTTCAGACCACGTAAAATGGAGATCGCATCTTCCACACTGGGTTCATCGATCAACACTTTTTGGAAACGACGTTCCAACGCTTTATCTTTTTCAAAAAATTTCTGATACTCATTCAGTGTAGTTGCACCAATAGCGCGAAGTTCTCCACGGGCCAATGCTGGTTTTAATATATTGGCAGCGTCCATCGCACCTTCACCCCCACCCGCTCCTACGAGGGTATGAATTTCATCAATGAACAGAATAATTTCACCATCACTGCTGCCTACTTCCTTGACAACAGATTTTAATCTTTCCTCAAACTCTCCTTTGTATTTTGCACCAGCAATGAGCTGACCCATGTCCAGCGCATAAATTATTTTTGACTTCAGATTTTCAGGTACATCCCCGTTTATAATACGATGTGCCAGCCCTTCTGCGATGGCTGTTTTACCAACGCCGGGTTCACCGACCAGTATGGGATTGTTTTTTGTCCTGCGTGAAAGTATATGTAGTGTTCTGCGAATTTCTTCATCGCGACCAATCACAGGATCCAGCTTTCCCTGCCTCGCCAGTTCATTCAGATTTTTTGAATATTTATTTAAGGCATTAAATTGGGTTTCCTGAGTATTGGACGATACCGTATCACCTTTTCTTAATTCCTTTATTGCGCTGATCAGCCCTTTTTCTGTAAGCCCTGAATTCTTTAACAATTTTGCAGTTGCATCATTGCCCTGTACCAGCGCGAGCACCAGATGCTCTGGTGTAATAAATTCATCGCCAAATTGCTTCAATACCGACCCGGCACGCAGAATAACGTTATTTGCATCACGGCCTAAAGCCTGGGCAGGTTCTGCACCAGAAGTTTTGGGAAGTTTCTGAATTAATTCATCCAGCTTGGTTTCGAGAACGGATATCGTAACGTTATTCTTCTTGAGCAGATATTCTACAGGAGAATCTTCCTGATCCAGCAACGCTTTCATCAGGTGTTCCGTTTCGATGGTTGGATTCTGGGCATTAAACGCCAGCTGTTGCGCCTGCTGCAGCACTTCAGACGCTTTTATAGTAAAGTTGTTTAAATTCATTAATTGTTATTTTAAATCGGTGATAATGATTCAAAAGATAAACCATTTCCAAAAGTCTGAAAATCTGTCAGATAAACGGATTTTCTCATGTCGGCCCTTCCGGTTGATTTGCCTTGGCCTGTTAATCTGGCTGAATCCCATGGCACAGGCCTCAAAAGTTGCGCCATCTGCTTCTCCCGAAATGGATGCGTTTTTGACTTCCAATCAAAAACTGTTCGGGTCCGATGTGATCGCTTATGCTTTCAAAGACGGCAAAATCGTTTATAAAAAAGAAATCGAAAAGGAGATTGGAGATTTTAACGGAAGAGTACAGGTTCCTGCAGGAGTCGCCAGTCAATGGCTGGTGGCTGCGACTATTATGGCCTATGTTGATGAAGGTAAAATTTCGCTTGATGACAAAGTCAGCAAATATATTCCCATTTTTGCCAAGTATATGAAGACCTATATCACGATCCGTAACTGTCTCAGTTTTACGACTGGAATACATGCGGATCCGCCGGGCCCCCTTAAATTATTGGAAAAATCAAAATATCCGGACCTGGAAACAGAAGTCAACGCGTTTGCATCCAAAAGAGATATTGAATCAAATCCCGGAACGGAAATTTTTTACAGCCAGATCGGTCCCGATATCGCTGCCCGGGTACTGGAGGTAATCACGAAGAAAACATTCGACCGTTGTGTGTCGGATAAAATTCTCCGCCCATGTAAAATGCGGGGCACCAGTTTTACAAACGATAACGGGCTGGTAACAAATGCGTCCAGTGGCGCCATTACAACCGCAAGTGATTATATCAATTTCCTGGGTATGCTCCTGGACAAGGGGATGTTTGAGGGGAAAAGGGTTCTCAGTGAGAAGTCTATTGCGGACATGGAAACCATCCAGTACCCAGCCATTCCGGTAAAATATATGCCGAAGGAAGCGTCTGGTTTAAAACTGGGATTGGGTTGCTGGATAGATAATGGCAATACGGTTACCAGTCTGAATATGACCGGTCTCTATCCTTATGTTGACCGTAGGCTGAATTATGCTGCTATACTGGTTCCCCGAAAAACCGATGAACCCAAAAAGGAATTATATATTCAGTTCAAACAAAAAATGGATGCGGCGTTCGGCAAATAAAGCATAAGGCGTAAAGCGCAAGGCATAATGCAGCTTTAAGCTTTCCGCCTTACGCTTTTAGCTTATATAAATTGATTGATAATATTTTCCAGCCACTCCTGTTTCCCGCTGATTTGCCTGGGCTCACCATTTGACAACGCAAAATTCCGAAGGTCCTCCAGCCGCAGTTTTCCGTTTTCGAATTCTGCACCTTTTCCGGATTCGAAAGAAGCATATCTTTCTTTTCTGAATTTTTTATAAGGTGATTTTGTCAGGATCTGATCAGCTATAATGAGACTGCGCGCAAACACATCCATACCTCCAATATGTGCGAGGAACAGGTCCTCCGGGTCAGTTGAATTTCTTCTCGTCTTGGCATCAAAGTTTACACCTCCACCCACAAGCCCTCCGGCTTCCAGAATGATCAGCATGGACTCAATGAGTTCGTTAAGCTGCGTGGGAAACTGGTCTGTGTCCCAGCCATTTTGTTGATCTCCGCGATTCGCGTCTATACTTCCGAGCATACCGGCATCCGCCGCTACCTGCAATTCGTGCTGGAATGTGTGGCCTGCAAGTGTTGCATGATTTACTTCAATATTTATTTTGAAATCTTTGTCAAGGCCGAAGGCTTTCAGAAATCCGATCACGGTCGCACAATCGTAATCGTATTGATGTTTGGTAGGTTCACAGGGTTTTGGTTCAATAAAAAATGTTCCCCTGAATCCCTGACCGCGGGCATAGTCTCGCGCCATGCCCAGAAAACGACCCAGGTGTTCAATTTCTTTTTTCATATTCGTATTCAGCAATGACATATAGCCTTCCCTGCCACCCCAGAATACATAGTTCTCACCACCCAATGCGATGGTTGCATCGAGTGCATTCTTAATTTGCAATCCTGCATAGGCAACTGCCGCAAAATCCGGATTGGTAGCTGCACCATTCATGTAACGCGGATTAGAAAAAACATTGGCTGTTCCCCAAAGTAATTTCACGCCGCTGGCAGCTTGTTTTTGTTTCGCATAATCGACCATCGTTTGCAGCCTTTTTTCATATTCGGATGCAGAACTGCCTTCATCCACCAGATCGATATCGTGGAAACAATAATATGGCACACCCAGTTTTGTGATGAATTCGAATGCAGCATCCATTTTGTCTTTCCCTGCCTGCAAAGCATCTCCTGAGGCATTCCAGGGAAAAACTTTTGTACCGGGACCAAAAGGATCACTACCCGTGTTACCGAAGCTATGCCAGTATGCAACGGCAAATTTTGTATAGTCCTTAAGTTTCTTACCTGAGATCAGTCTGTTTTCGTCGTACCATTTAAAAGCTAGCGGATTATCCGATTCAGGTCCCTCAAATTTTATCTCTCCAACTCCTGGGAAATATTCCTTGGTTCCCTTCACGATCTGCATATAAATTGATTTTTGCGAATGTTATTATTGATTGCGTTGAGCTTTAGTCGTTATGCGTGAAGCTTTTTAACCCTTCTTTCCAACGCTCATATATTTCCCGCACAATAGGGCTATGGTTTTTCTCCGGTTCTACCATTCGAATTACCTCCATGCCAAGGAAACAATCTTTCATCTGCGAATATAATTTAACTCCATAACCTGCACCACGCGCAGCACCCAGGGCGCCATCTGTATTATATAATTCAACAGGACATTCACTGCAGTTTGCAAAAGTTTGTGCAAATAAGTCACTTAAAAACATATTTGAATAACCTGCCCTGATGCGTTTAATAGACAGACCCATCTCCTGCATGATCTCAGCTCCATAGATCATTGAAAATACAATTCCCTCCTGCGCAGCCCTGGCCAAATGATATTTGTTGTGCCGGTTGAAATCCAGACCCTTGATCTGCCCTCCGAAGTTCTGGTTTTCCAGAATGCGTTCGGATCCATTACCAAATGGATAACATATAATTCCTTCAGCACCGATGGCAGTTAGCGATGCGCCTGAGTTCATCGTATCATATGACTCATCCGGGAAAAATTCCCTGCGGAGCCAGCTGTTTAATATCCCGGTTCCGTTCAGACACATCAGTATTCCATATCGGGGATCTTCTTTTCGGTGATTTACATGTATAAAAGAATTTACCCTGGAACGCAAATCGTAAACAGGCTGATCGCTGATTCCATACAATACTCCTGAGGTTCCGGCAGTAGCTGCTATCTCACCGGGTTCCATTACATTAAGGGAAAAAGCGTTGTTGGGTTGGTCCCCTGCCCGGTAGCAAACAGGAGTACCTTCGGCAATACCCAGTAGTTCTGCGGCAGCAGTCTGCAATTTTCCCTGGTCACCAAAATTTGGTACGCATGGAGCCAGCAGGGATTTGTCTATTTGATAAAAATCCAGCAATGAATAAGCGATTCCATCTTCCTTATAATCCCAGAAAATTCCTTCAGATAATCCTGAAATGGTGGTGGTCGCGTCTCCCGTCAGTTTGAGCGCTATAAAATCACCCGGTAACAGGATCCGGGCGGTTTTCGCATAGATTTCCGGTTCGTTTTCTTTGACCCATTTTAATTTGGATGCCGTAAAATTGCCCGGTGAATTCAAAAAATGATCCAGGCAGAAGGCATGCCCCAGCTTATCAAATGCATCGGATCCATATTGAACCGCACGGCTGTCACACCAGATAATGGCAGGACGCAAGGACTGACCGTTTTTGTCAATACATACCAGCCCGTGCATCTGATAAGAAATGCCGATCGCACCGATTTCGTCTTTTTTGAATGGGTATTTTTTTCGAAGCAAATGAGTTGCCTGCACGAGCTCTTCCCACCATTGTTCCGGATCCTGCTCTGCAAATCCGGGACGGGGAGAATGAATCCGCATTTCAGATGCTGGCGAAAAAGCCGCAGCCAGCGGCTTGCCACTATTCGCATCCAATAACGCTGCTTTCACTGAAGAGGAACCCAGGTCGTAACCCAACAAATATTTCACAAGCAAAAAATGAGGATTGCAAGATAACAGATAATTATTTATCAAAACCCTGATTACTCAAGTCCTATAATCAATCACCCATTCGTCTGCGGTTATGCATGTTATTTGAGGCCAAAATAAATAATCCGTTTACTTTATTTTCTTGAAAACGATCTGTTCACTTTCCTTTTTTACCACAAAAGCAAAAAAGTCACGCAATGTAGGATATTGCTCTGCCGGAAAAGTAGCCTGGTTGAATTTCAAATGAACCCTCATTTGAATGCTTTCTCCATTCTGCTGGATCAGATATTCAAAAAATCCCTGGGTTTCATTATAATTGACCCTGGCTGATTTGGGAAGCTCGTCCACTTTAAATCCTTTGGGTATTTCCATGGAAAGAAGAAATGTATAATCCATTTTGTACGAAAATTCTACTGGATAAAGCCGCTCAGTGGCTGTAAAGGGATTAGTATTAAACGATGAACCCATAACAGGATTAATATATAATATATCAGTCGACTTCAAGTCTTTAAGCTCCAGATCACAATGAAAAACCAGGGGACGATCCGGCTTTTCAAGTGAATCAAAAGTCTCATTCGTCAAATTAAAATCATTATAGTCGGCCCGAATTGACTTAAAATAATCTTTTGCCGAAGACTTCTTTACCTGATCACGTATATCCAATGATTGATCGGATCCAAAAACCGTCGTTAAACTACCGGAAAATTCACCCTTTTCGTCGTTTATGAAAATTGCATTGGTCGTCCTGACTTCAGAAACGGAATCCGGAGATAGCGAAATAAAATCCGGATGTATTTCATGAATAACTCTTGCACCCCAGTTATAACAATAGGAAGGAAGTTTACCAAAACCAATGTTTGGCTGACTCGCATCTAAAGTATAGGTTTTCCCGGCCGCCTTTGCAATACAGATTACGTAGTTGTATTCATAGGTCAGAGGATAATCTCGGCTGGTTACCCCGTTATCACGTGTACTCAAAATAGCAGGATCAGCAGTAATTTTTAAATGGCGCAACATAGCTACCAATAGGAGATTCAGTTCGGCTACGTTACCTGACTTCTTATTAAAAACATCCTTAAGAGAAGTCTCGATATATTTTTCAGAATAATCCGTGCAATGAAAATTATCACGAACAAAATGATAAACGGCCCTAATCTCTTCTTCCTGATTGGTAGTGGTACTAATTACGTCCTTCATTGCATTGTCCATCCAAAGATTATCCTGATCGAGCTCAAACCCAAAATCTTCGCTGGTCAGAAAGCTATGAGATTTGGTGTTCCATGTGCCCATTTCCATATCCCTTTCGTGTTCCTGGTCCTGCTGATAATAATCCAGTTCAAATGAAATCCTGCTTACATAATTATTGATAGTACTTAAATAGGGTTGTTTTTTCAGGGCCGGAACATTTTTCTTTACCCATCGGTTTTGAAAAGATGTACATGACACACTCAGAAATTCGTCCGTTTCAATAGCACCCCCCTCTTTCCGAATCGAAAAATGCTGTTGCAACTGTTTGGTCGTTTTGATATCAAAATTTGCATCCCCTGACATTTTAACCAGATAGTGAAATGCCGACGGTATGGTAACTTCATATTCGCTCCACAGGCAGGGATACTCACCCTGAAAGGTCCAGCTGGGGGGATCTGAAAAATTACTCGATTTGGTAGTGATGGTCAGGTCAAATATGGATCCCTCCTTTAATGCCGGCATGGAAAATTTTGTCAGGTCGTAATACTGACTGTGCTTTTCTTCAAATATGGATTTGGACTCCAGTTTGGTTTCCTGAACTATACCATTTTGCAAATTAAACGTTGATCCTTTCAAATTGGTGATCTTCTCATTCGCTCCATGTCTGTCGTTGTAAAGCAGGAATTCAAAGTCACCTGCGCCAAAACCGTTCTTGTTAAGAATTTTTATTCTCAAAAAATGCGTATATACTATGCTGAAAAACCCCTTGCCATTTCCCTCAAATCCCGTTTTTCCAATATCAGCGATTACGACGACACTGGATCCTGTATCAAATTTAGGTGCGGAAACCTGGAAATCAGTTGCAGTTATCTTTCCAAATTTTATATCCGAGCCATCCTGGGCTGCCAGCATCTGGAACGATATAATCAGAAATAATATGATGCCTGCATGTTTTCTGCTAATCATAGAAAAAAATTGAGATAATAAATTGTCAATTGATGAGCGTTATGATTTGGTCTTTTTAAAAACAATCTGGTCTGATTCCTTTCTGACAATATGGCTAAAAAATTCACGCAGGCTGCTATACTCAGCAGTAGAAAATAAAGTCTTATTTAACTTCATTCGAATCTGCATCTGAATATTATCCTGATTCTGCTGTATGATATAATCAAAAACTCCCAGATTGTCACCCAGTATGATTCTCTCAGATTTGGGTATTTCTTCCACTTGAAATCCTTTTGGAATATCCATGGATAATAGATAAACATAGTCTGTTTTATAAGGCATTTCTATAGGGAAATGTCGTTCAAGCGATGTAAAAGGATTGGAACCGATAGAATAGTCCATGACAGGTTTAAAATATACGATGTCGGATTTCGAAAACGCCTGGAAGATCAAATCGTAATGCATCGTAAGCGGAAAATCGTAATTTTCGAGAGAATCCAGCTCCACATTCGATATCTCTACCCCGTCACTATATTTGGCCAGAAGTTTCCTGAAATACTCTTTCTCAGACTCTTTTTTTATCGCCTCTCGTATTTGGTACCCGTGTTCGTATCCATAAACTGTAGTGAGATTGCCGGATACAACCCCGGAATCATCCACTGATATAATTAGCTGCGTCTGTTTCTTTTCAACCAGCGAGTCTGGCAATAGGGGAATGAACTTGGGATTTTCTTCATCCAACACCCGGGCGCCGCCATTAAAACAATTTGCCACAAGCCGGCCATAAGGATTTCTGGGCCAGCTTGCGTCAAGCTTGATTTCATTTTCGTCATCATCAACCACACAAATCAGGTAATTATATTCATCCATCATGGGTAAATCATAATTGGCCACGCCGTTTTCCCGGGTGCTGAGAATAGCGGGATGGGCAGGAATATTCGCATGCCTGATCATGGCTACAAGAAGCAAATTGATTTCTGCTTCCGTACCCGACTTTTTTTTATATACATCCTGCAGATTTTGATAAGGGTAAATTCCGCTACGCCGATAACAGGTAAAATGGTTCCTGATAAAATAATAAATCGTCCGGATTTTTTCATCCGAACTCTTTGCATCAGCGATCAACAACCCAACCGTCCTGTCAAGCCAGAAATTATCTTCGCCAAGCGACTCTCTTAAATCTCTGGGGCTGAGATAAGTTACACTGGCATCTTTCCAGGATGAATAATTATTATATTTTACAGATAGCGCGTTCAATTGAAAATAATCCCACTTAAATGAAATACGGTCGATGTAGCTCCTGACTGAATTAACATACGGTTCCTTCACAATCGCAGGTTCATTGGTCTTTACCCACCTGAGTTCGTTTGATTTTCCGGATAAATTTATATTCTGTATGTAGTTCGCCCTGCGGTATACGGTATTAATATCAAATTTTTCTTCAACTATTTTCCGGGTTGCAATATCAAATAGGGAATCGCCAAAGATTTTTATACGGTAATGGTATGATTCAGGAATCCGGATCTGATATTCACTCCATAAACAGGGAAAGTCGCTCTGAAAGGACCAGCTTCTCAGATTATCCTCAAAGACTGACTTAATCGTATACGTAACGTCATAAATAGATCCCTCTTTTAAAGCCGGCATCGCAAATTTTCTCACTTTATAGTCTCCTTCAAATTTTTCATCAAACACCGAATTGGAATCCAGATTCGTCTCAAGGATATTACCCTTCTCCATGTTGAAAGTCGTGCCCTTTAATTCGGTAATCGCTTCAATGGTACCACCTATAAAATTCGATAATGTCGATTTATTATAACCGATCTCGTATGACCCGATGCGGAATCCGTTTTTATTCAGAATTTTCACCCGCATAAAACGGGTAAACACCAACCCCAATGATCCGGCTGAATTCGCTTCGTAATAGGAACGGCCGATATCTGCCAGGATTACGGCACCGGCACTGGAATCTGATATATGGACAGGCTGATAAAAGTCCCGAACGGTAACTTTGCCAAATGAAATATTCAGCGTGTCCTGTGCAGAAAGGTATCCTGGCACAAAGAAAACAACGCCCATTAATATCCAACAAATCGTCGGACGTAAAATTTTAAAAAATCGCATACCTTCAAAAATAGATTCCGGATTTAATTCTTTTTAACCAGTACGATTTGCGAATGATCCGCTACGTAAATATTGTTATAAAATGATTTTATGTCATCATAGGAAGAAGCCGGGAAACGGCCCCTGAACTGCTCGAAATGACGATAATACAGAATTTTATCAGGCAGTATTTTAGTATGCGTTTTATAATGTCCGTATTGGGTTTCCAGTAAAACATCTTTATGCTGTGATTCTGTCTCATACCCTGTCGGGATCGAAATTTCAACACTGTCTGTTTCACTATATTCCGTTTTGAATTGAAAATCCAGTACCCGGTTTTTTTCCTCAGAAAATTTGATCTGCGACCTGCGAAGCACATCGGGATTGATAAATATCCTTTTGCCCGTAACATGCGCATAATTCGTCACGGAGATATCAAGTGTTTCCTGCATGACCGGTAGCCTGGCAGAATAGTCTTCTTTGTAATTAAAAGAATTGACCGTATACGTTGGGAGACTTAAATTTTTCTTCAGGTATTCTAATTGTTTATCCCTGGATAAATGATGCGAAATACTTTCATACGGGTCATGACTAAGCGCTTTGTAATAAGTTTCACTTTTAATCTGAAGATTCCCATCCAGATCCATGACCGCGGATAATTTTCTGGTGCTGGTATTATCTTTTAATAAATAAGCCGGTGTATGCACCAGTGTTCCTCCGTTATCATCTATAAATAAGCCATAACGGTTGGCAGTAAAAACACCTAAATACCCGGCCGGGAGATACTGGTCCGTGCACTCCAGCCAAATCGTGTCTTTTTGAAGCGGCACCGCACAAATCACATGATTAAATTGATGACTGGGGAAATCCGCATAAAACTCACTCTCTTCCACATCTCCTTTGATAATAACAGAATGACCTTTGATTCCTGCTTCTTTTAAGAGGGCGATCATGAAATTGGATAAAGCCTTACAATCGCCATATTTGTTTTTTGCCACATAACTGGCTTCATAAGTCTGAAGCCCGCCAATTCCAAACTGAATTAATACGTAGTGCGTATTTTTCTGCAGATAGTCGTAGAGTATGGCAATTTTTTTTGCTGGATCGCTGACCTGGTCTGTCAGCGCATGCACCTGCTGCTTTACATCGTCAGGCAAAACATCTCTGCCTTTTTGCAGTGATGAATAAAATTTCCCATACTCATTCCAGTCAGACATATTGCCCGCATATCCCTGCAACTCGAAATTCGTCGGACCTACAAGCATAAACGGGTCGTATAAGTCTTCAGATATAGCAAAAGGTTCCTGCGGCATGATAGGTAAATCGCGAATCTCCCAGGTATATGTTATTTTATCTTTTTTTTCGCTTACGGTCGGCTTCACATTTGAATTGACCATTTTATAGCGAAACTTATAATCTGACGGAACGGTTAGAACATATCGGCTCAATTCCACGGACATCTTATCAGAACGCGGAGGCGCCCAGCTGGGAATATATAAAGCGCCGGCCTCTTCATCTTCTTCTTCAAAGGTCACAGAGTATGGATATGCATTATAGTTGAATCCACTAACTTTCATCCGGTCGTCACTTACAAATGCCTCACCATCCCTTGCAAAGTCCGACATATCCTTTTTCTTGAAATGCTTCATTTCCTTTCCGGCAGAATTGTAGAGGGCACCATCCACAGAATTTATGGTAGTCAGTTTATTGTAGTGCGTATAATAGTCGGATAACTTCTCGGCATTATCGTTCAGAATCGTATAAACGTGCCTTTCCCGGACGATAATTTTCCCGGGTGACTTGACCTCCACATCATACTCTTCGAGTCTGCAAACGGCGTCAGCGCCTTTAGTGAGTATTTCGGGAATCTCTCCCTTCACATAGTTTTCGATTTTATCCTGGGCAGATAGGTAAATTTGCAGGAACAGGGAAATACCAGTCAGGCAGATTTTGAGCTGGGCGCCCATAGTTTGGTGTTTAGGGTTGATAACGTTCTAAAAATATAAAAATTATAGTGAATAAATTCCGCATCCATTCATGAACATATCAGAAAAAAGTCAATTTGTCAAATCACTCGCTAACGCCATGGGATTTGATTTCTGCGGAATCGCAGCTGCCCGTCATTTGGATGATGATGCCCGAAAGCTCGAAAACTGGCTACAGCAGGGCAAACAGGGAGATATGCACTATATGGAAAAACATTTCGATCTAAGGGTAAACCCTTATAAGCTTTTACCCGGTGCGAAATCTGTCATCTGTTTCCTGATAAATTATTATCCTGACGCAGATCAAGAAAACAATACGCCAAAAATATCCAAATACGCTTACGGTAAAGACTATCATGAAATCATCCGGCCGAAACTTCAGCTCATCCTGGCACAGATGAAAGAAAAATTCGGCGATTTTCACGGACGGGGATTCGTCGATAGTGCTCCGGTACTGGAAAGATCCTGGGCCGTGATCAGCGGACTTGGCTGGGTCGGCAAAAACGGCAACCTGATACATAAAAAAAGTGGTTCATTTTTTTTTATTGCCACCCTGATTGTTGATCTGGAACTTGCATATGATGAGCCTGAAAAATCTGATTATTGCGGAACCTGCACCCGATGTATCGACGCATGTCCCACCGGGGCTATTGAAGCTGATAAGGTAGTGAACGGCAGTAAGTGCATTTCATATTTTACTATCGAGCTGAAGGATCTGCTGATTCCAGACACGATGAAAAATAAATTTGATAACTGGATGTTTGGTTGCGATATCTGTCAGGACGTTTGTCCCTGGAACCGATTTTCCAGGCCGACACAGGAAATCGCCTTTACACCCATCGCCGAGATTCTCCATTACAATGAAAATGACTGGGAAGAAATGACGGAATCCGGATTTAAAAAAATATTTGCTGACTCACCACTCAAACGTGCAAAATACCAGGGCATACGTAGGAATTTACAATTTCTTAAAAAGAGCTAAGAGAAGGCTCACCTAATCATCTGCCGATTTTATTATTTAGATGAATCAATTACAACCAGATTAAATTCTACATTTCAAGCCTTAAGCTTTGCGCTTTACGCCTTAAGCTTAAAAACTATCTTTGGTAAATGAATGATTCTCTTGGTAAACGTGACTCAAATGTAATATGGCATCCCTACACCCAGCATCAAAAAATGGAGGAGCCTGTTCCCATAACGAAGGGAGAAGGTGCATTGCTTTTTGATGAGAACGGAAATACTTACATTGATGCCGTCAGCAGCTGGTGGGTCAATTTACATGGTCATGGACATCCCTATATAGCAGAGAAAATTTATAAACAGGCGTTGGCTCTCGAGCACGTCATTTTCACGCATTTTACACACGAACCGGCAGTCGCACTTGCCGAAAGAATACTAAAGATACTTCCGGGAAAATTTTCCAAAATATTTTATTCAGATAACGGATCAACGGCGGTGGAAGTCGCATTGAAAATGGCTATACAATTCTGGATGAACAAAGATCAGCCACAGCGAAAAAAAATCCTTGCTTTCAATAATGCATATCACGGAGATACATTCGGTTCCATGAGCGTAAGCGCTCGTGGGCTTTTTACAAATTCCTTTAAAGATTTTTTATTCGACACGGTATTTATTGAAACACCCAATGAGAACAACCTGGAAGAAATAGAAACCGTCATCCGATCCCACAAAGGACAAATCGCCGCGTTTATCTATGAACCCCTCCTGCAGGCAGCAGGCGGTATGCGTACGTACCAGGCAAAATACCTGGATGAATTAATAGCCATCATTCAGGCAGAAAATATTCTCTGTATCGCTGATGAAGTGCTAACCGGTTTCGGCAGAACAGGTACTCTCTTTGCAGGCGAATCCATTAGTCACCACGCTGACATAATTTGTCTCTCAAAAGGTCTTACAGGCGGAACCATGGCCCTTGGTATAACCGCTTGCAATCAAAGTATATTTAATGCCTTTTTAAGTACTGACCGAACCAAGACTTTTTACCACGGTCATTCTTTTACAGCTAACCCATTGGCCTGCACGGCAGGACTTGCCAGCCTTGATCTGCTGGAAAAAACATCCTGCCGTGATCAGATTCAGTGGATTCGCCAGCAACATGAAGAATTTGCACGAAATGAATTATCTGTGACAGGCATGGAACTGCTGGTAAATATCCGGATCATCGGAACCATTCTGGCATTTGAACTGAATACTGGCAGAGACGAATACATAAATGAGGTAAGTGCTACAGTTATGGGTAAAGCTATGACGCAGGGTATCTACCTGCGGCCGTTGGGAAACACGGTTTATATCATGCCTCCCTACTGCATTACCCCTGAGCAACTCAGAAAGATTTATCAATTCATCTTATCCATTCCTGATTTCATCAGGAAAAGCTAACCGGAATACTTACTTCCACATTGTCCCATTCAATATTCATGGCAGACGGAGGCAGATCAATGGTAAGTTGTTCAACCGGACTACTCAGCTTTTTTACAGGCACATCTGCGTGCAAAACATCTTTGTCCTTGTATTTTTCATAATCATAAGCTCCCCATTGGCTGAGCTGACTATTCAGTATAATTGTCCAGCTTTGTTCATTCGGAATCACAAATAAAGTATAGGTACCCGCCTTCACCGGTTTACCTGCAAAATTTGCATCCCTTGCAAAAGTGACAGTTGTAGCAGAATCAGCACCACAACGATAAACTTTCCCATAAGGCTCCAGGCCGCCGAAAATAACCCTGCCTTTTTTATATGGCCGGCCATAACGAACAGATATATCCTTACCAGTCGCGGTCTCATGCGGACTAACCGGCTTTCCCTGACCACAGGCGCTCAAAATAATCATGGAAACCATGGAAAACAAGATCATTCTTTTCATAACTCTTTTTTTTAAACTTTTATATTGGTTGAATGAATAAGCATTTATCACCATGCGAATTGTATACCAAGTTTCTCCCCCACTCCCATACTCCCATACTCTCATACTCCCATACTTCCTATCGCTCCAATTCATCTCGCAGTTGCACCAACGATTTCTCCATCATAGGCCCAAGTTGTTTATCATAAAACATACTGGCCAGTTTTTCCCAGGGATACCATTTGACATGAAATTTCAGTGTCCATTCCAGAGCTGTTTGACCAGAAACTCCACTGAAAAAAAAATTCCCCTCAAAAGATTTACCATCGTGCTGCCATAATGTATATACAGAATCCGGTGTGGCCTTCAGCAAATGTATATCAACATAAACTTCATGAATATCCTCAGAATCAATTTTCCCCATCGCATAACTAATCGACTTATCAGAACCAAATTTATAAAAGAGGTTCCAACTACTCCATTCCCGCAAATCAACAATCTTTTTTCTAATTTCAGCTTTGGGCCTGTTTATCAGCACTAATCTGGTGACCGATATATCCGAAGGAAATAACGCAAAGAGGAACAGAACAATCAGCGACAAAATAACAATGCTTCCAATAACAAGTCTCAAAAAAATAAATTTAAGATGTCTATTCCCATTTGAAAGTTTTTATAGCAACCGCATATATGACAATACCCCATAAAACGAGAATCCCGATTTGTTTGCCACAGTCAGTAAGGGAAGCGCCTTCAAATGCCACATTCCGCATGGCATCATTTAATTGTTTCAGCGGAAGGATTTCACAAAAGCCCTGAAGCCACTTGGGAAAGGCCTGGGTGGAAAAAAATGTTCCGCCAAGTAAAAACTGTGGGAGGGTAAAAATATTGGCAAATGGCGGTATTGAACTTTCATTTTTTGCTACGCTGCTGATGATAAATCCAAATCCCATAAACACAACCAACCCAAGAAAACTAAGGACCAGCATCTCTAATAAGGTGGCCAGTCCGTTTATAAGCGTAAAGTGAAAGAAAAAATGTCCGGCAAGAATAATCACAATAGACGTCACCATCTGAAAAAGTGCCCTGCTCAGACCTTCCCCAAAAACAATATTTTTCCGATTGATTGGCGTTGCATAGAATCTTTTTAATACTAGTGTTTGCCGGAGATTAAAAAACACAAAAGCCACTCCAAATACGGCTGCACTTAACAGGGAAAAACCCAACATGCCGGGTAATATAAAATCGATCATTGTATATTCCCTGCCAGGCACTTGTGGCAATTCCTGTACACTGATGATTTTAAACTGATCAGGAATTTTCCTGTCCTCAACCATCATGATGGTTTGTGCCAACGCCATTTTCAGAATCGGATATTGGTCGGCAGAAGCAGAAGAAGTTTGTGTTTTAATTTTATATTGGGTAAACCCTGCCGGTGACTGGGAAGAATCTAAGGATACAATCGCGGCGATCCTTCCCTTGACCAGTTCCTTTTGCATTGTCAGGCTGTCCTTTTCATCCTTTATTTTAACAACGCCGGAAGCCTGAAGGGCCCGGATTACATAGTTATTGCTGTCTGATGAATTTTTCAGAGCAATGGAAACTGATGCTCCGCCACCACCAATAAAACCGAAAACCAAAATAAAAATCAGCGGAAATCCGAGACTGAAAATAACGGCCGAAGGACTTCTCAATATAGCTCTTAAACTGGCCCTGGAGATGGCCAGCATGGCGCGGAACTGACTGTAGGGTTGGCTCATATTCGTTGTTTGCTAGGGAATCAGGCTGAATTCAAATGGCAGCCTGGCCTGCGGTACGCCTGATATACTTTGATAATCCGACATGGTCTGGTACCATTTTGCACCCTGTTCTCCAAGATCTTCCCGGATTGTTTTTGCTTTCACTGTTTGCGTATAATTATTGAGCAATAGGTCGAGGAAATTTTCCGGCTCCGGATATTCACGCAAGCGGTAGGTTTTCAATTTAGCCATCCTTGCAGCACAATCCACCGCATCCTGTACTCCACCGATACGGTCAACCAAACCCAGTTCCAATGCCTTTTGTCCACTCCAGATTCTGCCCTGACCGATGCTGTCAATATATGAGATGCTTTTATTTCTGCCGGAGGCAACCCGCGAAGTAAAATCATGATAAATAGAATCCACATCATTCTGAAGAAATTTTTTCTGCAAATCCGTCAGAGGCTGAACGATGCTGAGGGCATCCGGTTCCTTTGCCGTATGCACCCCATCGAATGTGATACCCAGTTTATTTTTGAAAAAACTCTGCGTGTTAAACAGCATGCTGAAAACGCCAATGGATCCGGTGATCGTCATTGGGTCGGCAAATATACTGTCCGCATTGCATGAAAGGTAATAACCACCCGAGGCGGAAACATCACCAAAACTTAATACAACCGGTTTAGCTGCTTTGGCTAATGTAAGTTCCCTCCACAGATTCTCACTTACAAGAGCAGATCCTCCCCCCGAATTGATACGCAGGACAATAGCCTTTACATCATTATCGAGTCTTGCTTTTCGAATGAAATAGCGGTAAATATCCTGACCGATTTCTTTCTGACTGTTTTTTCCTCCCACAATATCTCCTTCAGCATAAATAATCACGATCCTGTCCGTACCTGTATTATTAAATTTCAATTTGGCCGATTCGTAATATTTTCCAAGCGGTATAAAATTAATGCTGGTAATAGCACTGACTTTTAATTTCCCCGCAATTTCTTCCAATACCTGATCATTATATTTTTCGCCGTCAACCAGTTTATACTGAACAGCATTCGATGCAGACTGAATCAGCTGTTGATCCACACAACGTCTTAGTATCGAACTATCCTGACTGCGCGCAACGGCCGTCTGATCCAGCATGTGATTAAAAATGTCTCCTAAGATTTCCGTCAGTTGCAAACGGTTCGCGTCACTCATTTTATCCGCGCGCAGTGGTTCGGTGGCACTTTTGAATTTACCGGCATAAAATATTTCCGGCTGAATTTCAAGTTTGTCCAACCCGCCTTTTAGATACGGACTCACACTGGTCAGTCCCTTCCATTCCACACCCCCCTTTGGATTGCAATAAATCCTGTCCGAAATATTGGCAACATAATAAGCCTTCAGGGATATCACATCTCCGAAAGCATAAACAAATTTTTTAGATTTCTTAAAATCCAGCAATGCATTGCGTATTTCCTCTGAGCTGCCAAGACCATTCGGGTTTGTGGAAGCTTTGATGTAAATACCCTTGATCGAACTATCTGATTTGGCGTAACGAATTAAACGGATCACATCATAAACACCGGGTGTATTGTACCGGCTCTCGCTAAAACCTGCCAGCGCATCCACAACGGGTTTCTCTCCGAAGTTCTCGCTCAGATCCAAAACCAGGACCGCATTTGAACCGGTTTCAACGTTCGGCTTGCTGGTGATTCCTCCTATATAACCTGCCAGAAAGAAGAACAAAACAACAACAAAAACAACCAGGGCAAGAAAACTGGCGAAAAATATTTTAAAAAAGCTGCGCATGCGCTTTCTGTTTAGATGATTTTAAAATTAAAGATATTTGAACCGGAATAAACTATTCATACATGAACAAAGCTTATCTGCTGACGGGTGGTAATGAAGGTGACAGATACCTGAACATGCAGCAGGCGCGGACAAATATAGAACATATTTGTGGTCAGCTTCTACAAGTTTCCTCACTATATGAAACAGCCCCCTGGGGGAAACCGGATCAGGCAGATTTTCTCAACCAGGTATTATTGATTGAAACAAAATGGAGCCCGCGGGAATTGCTAAAAGCCATACTTCAAATAGAAGAAAAAGGAGGAAGAATCAGAACGGTAAAAAACGCACCGCGAACCATCGATATCGATATTTTATTTTATGACCAGTTGATCATTGAAGAGCCAGGACTGAGCATACCCCATCCACGGATTGCCGACCGGCGCTTCGTATTGGAGCCGTTGAACGAAATTTCACCGGGATTTGAGCATCCTGTTCTGCATAAAACCATACATCAGCTCCTGCTGGAATGTACTGATGAATTGGCGGTAAAAAAAATCAGATGAGTCTATTTTAACCAGCCGGATTCCGGATATTTACAGTTCATGAATTATCATTTTATTGCGGTGGAAGGAAACATTGGCGCAGGAAAGACCACGCTTGCCCATCTGCTGGCACGACATTTCAATTCCCGCCTGATACTGGAAGCCTTCGCAGAAAATCCATTTTTACCCAAATTCTACGAGGATCCGAAACAATATGCCTTTCCACTGGAGCTTTTTTTTATGGCCGAGCGTTATAAACAGCTGAAAGAACTCGTTCATACAAAAGATCTTTTTCAAAGGATTACCATATCAGACTATGTGTTTTCCAAATGCCTGCTCTTTGCCAAGGTAAACCTGCCCGACGAAGAATTCCATTTATACCAGAAACTTTTCGACATTATATATCAGCAACTCGTTCAACCAGATCTCTTAATTTATCTGCACGCGCCGGTACAGCAATTGCAAAAAAATATACGCAAAAGAAACCGTCCCTACGAGCAATCCATTCCGGACGATTACCTCTTTAAACTTCAGGAAACGTATACCAGCTATATTAAGCAGCATGGCATCAAAACCCTGTTTATTGACGCAACCAACGCCGACTTTCTTGGCAACGAAAAACATTTCCAGGTTATTCTGGATGCACTGGAGAAAAATTATGAACCCGGTCATCATTATTTTACATTACCCTGATCTGGTTTTCTAACTTTGTATAGCATGACAATGGATCAAAATCGCCCCTCACCCCTGGAAGCATTACGGATCCCTCAATTCAGAAACCTGGTTATCGGTCGGTTTATTTTTATCATGGGACTGCGGATGATGAGCACGCTGGTTGGATGGTGGATTTATAACCTGACCAATGCACCGCTGGCTATCGGCATTGTCGGACTTTCCGAATTCATACCTGCCGTATCCCTCGCGCTTTATGCAGGTCATATTATAGATATCAGTGAAAAACGAAAGATGATGCTGACCGGCGTGGGTCTCTATGCGACGGCGGCATTGCTCTTGCTTTGCTTGTCATTCAGCTACGATAAGACACATATAAATCCCCATTGGGTAGCCGCTGCCATTTACATCATAATATTCGGAACCGGTATTGTGCGATCGTTTACGGGACCTATTTTTAATGTGATGCTGGCACAGGTGGTTCCAAAAGCAAAATTACAAAATGCCATAACCTGGAATACCGGTGTTTTTCTGTCCGCATCCATTACCGGACACGCCATGGGTGGATTTCTAATTGCCGGATTGGGTAATTCAGGAACACTGGTAGTCGTTGTTCTGTTGGTTTCCCTGGCTTTTGTAATACTAACTTCTTTAAATAAGATTCCGCCACTGAATGAAAGAGGCGAAAAGAAAACATGGGACAGTGTAAAAGAGGGGTTAGCCTTTGTATTCAAAACAAAAGAATTGCTGGGTGCTGTCTCCCTGGATTTATTTGCCGTTCTTTTTGGCGGAGCAACCGCTCTGATTCCGGTTTATGCCAGGGATATCCTGAAAGTTGGTGCGCGGGGCTTCGGTTTTTTAAACGGAGCATCCGATATGGGAGCAGTCTGCATCGTTATCCTGCTGACGGTTTTCCCGCTCAGAAAAAGTCAGGGCAAAAAATTGCTGCTGGCTGTTGCAGGATTCGGCACCTGCATTATCATTTTTGGCATATCAAAAGTATTCTGGTTATCCTTCGCTGTATTGCTGCTGAGTGGTGTACTGGACGGCATTAGTGTCGTAACGAGGGGAACCATCATGCAGTTAAAAACACCTGATAATATGCGCGGACGTGTACTCAGCGTAAATTCTATGTTCATCAATTCAAGTAATGAACTCGGACAATTTGAAAGCGGCATAGCGGCACGCATCCTGGGTGTTGTCCCATCCGTAGTATTTGGTGGATGCATGACTCTTCTGGTAGTTATCACTACCTGGTTTAAAGCGCCTTCACTAAGAAAAATGGAATATTAGATTGATTAACTTTAGATAAACTTATGATATGAATCGCAGATCTTTTGTTAGGAACGCAAGCCTTGGTTTCGGAGCTGTTCCGCTATTGCGAAATGACTGGCTAAGCCTGTTTGTTCAGGAAAATCCTTACAAAATGAAGATGCTCCGGAACGATGTGGGCATTTTTACGGAAAAAGGAGGCACCATCGCCTATTATATTTCTAAAAATAATATTGCCGTAGTAGATGCCGAATTCCCTGAACAATCCAAACACCTGATCGATGCTTTGCAAAAAGATCCCGGCAAACCCTTCGAGATCCTGATCAATACACATCACCACGGTGATCACACGTCGGGGAATATTTCATTTAAGGGAATCGTTCCGCATGTAGCTGCACATACGAATTCATTGCTGAATCAGCAAAGAGTAGCCAGAGAAAAAAATACCGAAGACCAGCAACTTTATCCGGATATCACTTATGGCGATACCTGGGAGTACAAAAAAATGAAGGAAAAAATTAAAACTTATTATTGGGGACCCGCTCATACAAATGGCGATAGTGTCATTTTTTTCCCGCACGCCAATATCGCTCATGTAGGTGATCTTGTTTTCAACCGCCGCTGGGCATTTATCGACCGGTCTGCCGGCGCTTCAATAAAAAACTGGATCATCGTCCTCGATAAAATTCAGGCGCAGTTTGACAATGATACTTTGTTTGTTTTCGGTCATGCTTTTGATCCGGAAAAAATAACCGGCAATAAGACAGATATAAAAGCTATGCAGGATTATCTGAAGAACCTGCTTGCTTTTGTGAACAGCCAGATTAAAGCAGGGAAAACAAAAGATGAAATTATGAAGGCGACATCGATTCCCGGTGTTACTGAATGGCAGGGAGATGGCATCGATCGCGGTTTACAGGCGGCTTACGAAGAAGAGATACAGAATATCATGTAAGTTTCTCTAAAAGTCCTTCCATGACGGAAACAACGATCGGGCAGAAACTGCTGTTTTTCATGGTAAGCTGGGGCCTTTTTAAAATAACATCCTCATCCGTGTAAGGGAATCTTCTGCAATCCGAAGGCCGGTCTTCATAGATACCACATTTATTATCAGCTTCCAAAAAGGGACAGGGGGTTGAAACGGCTACATAATCCCCTTCATCATCATATTCAAGGTATTTTTCAATGAATGCTGTTTCCTTCATTCCCTTAACCTTGGAAATTCGTTTGATATCCGGCCCTTTAAAACGGGGAGAATACCCTTTACAACAACGTGCACATTTCAAACAATCGATTTTTTCAAAGGCTTTCTCATGCAGGTCCGGAATAAGTTTTAACACTTCCTTCTTATCTGCCTTTGCCAGGAAATTTTTATACTGTTTCTGGTGTTCTACGGAAATTTTTTCCCAGCTTTCTAAAGTAACCTTTGACTGTGAGTCCATATAAATCACAAGTTATAAAATTGATCGTTTCATATTACCTTTGCGCATCTTTTGATCCATACATCCCCTGATATGAATTTATTTGAGAAACAGGCCGGCGAATTTTCACGCAGACATATTGGCTCCAACGAATTGGAAACCCGTCAAATGCTTGCTACGGTTGGTGCAAAGTCATTGGAAGATCTGATTGATAAGGCTCTTCCTGCCAGCATCCGGGATCCTAGACCACTACGAGTTACTGAAGCGGTTAGTGAAGCTGCATACCTCGAACTGATTCACGATATTGCTTCCAGGAACCTGGTTTTCAAGAACTACATTGGTCACGGTTACTTTGAAACGATTGTTCCGAGTGTTATTCTGCGAAATGTTTTCGAAAACCCGGGATGGTATACTCAATACACGCCATATCAGGCTGAAATTTCTCAGGGACGTCTGGAAAGTCTGCTGAATTTCCAAACCATGGTCAGTGATCTGACCGCCCTTCCGTTGGCCAATGCTTCCCTCCTCGATGAAGGCACGGCAGCAGCCGAAGCCATGATTATGTTTTTCAATCAAAAAAATAAGGATCACCAGCATGTGAGCGTTCCTAAATTTTTTGTTGACAAGTCAATTTTTAAACAGACCCTGGATGTGCTCGCCACCCGGGCCGAACCTTTAGACATTGAGCTGGTGACCGGCGACTACGCAAAAGCTGAAATTGACGAAACATATTTTGGCGCGATTGTTCAATATCCAAATTCGGAAGGAAATATTCCGGATTATAGAAATTTTATAAGGAAGGTTCAACTCTCAGGTGGTTATGTCGCGATGGCTACCGATTTGCTGGCACTGACACTGCTGGTTCCTCCGGGCGAACTGGGTGCCGATGTGGCCATTGGTTCTGCTCAGCGTTTTGGAGTTCCGATTGGATTTGGCGGACCTCATGCCGCATTTTTTGCGGCAAAAGAAGACTTTAAGCGCGCTATACCCGGAAGAATCATAGGAGTAAGTATAGACGCCCAGAATAACCGTGCCCTGAGAATGGCCCTTCAAACACGTGAGCAACATATTAAAAGAGAAAAAGCAACTTCGAATATTTGTACTGCACAGGCCCTGCTGGCCAATATGGCGGCTATGTATGCCGTTTATCACGGGCCGCAGGGATTGAAAGATATTGCTACCAGGATAAATATCCTCACCTATGCTTTATCAAATGGCCTGCAGGAACTGGGTTTCGAAATATCAAACGAATATTTCTTTGATACCATTCAGGTAAAAATAGAAAAGCCGGAAAAACTTCGCCAGATCGCCGAAGATCAAAAAATGAATTTCTTTTATGATGGAAGCGAGAATGTGCGCATCTCCATAGGAGAAAACAGCACGCAGAGGGATATTCTCGATATCCTCTCGGTATTTTCTGCCTATCTGGAACGGGACGAAGTGTCGATTATTTTCGACTACGACAGGCACGAAGAAATTATTCCTGTCGAACTGAACAGGAGTTCTCCATATCTGACCCACCCGGTTTTTAATACCCATCACAGCGAAACAGAAATGATGCGGTATCTGAAAAGTCTTGAGAATAAGGACCTTTCATTAAATACTTCGATGATCCCCCTGGGATCATGTACGATGAAATTAAATGCAGCCAGTGAATTGATTCCCGTCAGTTGGCCGCGGTTCAGTAAGATACATCCCTTCGCACCTGAATTCCAATGGAAAGGTTATCAGCAAATGATCCTTGAACTGGAATCCTGGTTAAGCACCATCACCGGATTTGCAGCAACCTCTCTGCAGCCAAACAGTGGTGCCCAGGGAGAATATGCCGGACTATTGGCGATACGTTCTTACCATGCGGCCCATGGTCAGCAACACCGTCAGGTAATGCTGATTCCGATATCAGCCCATGGTACCAATCCCGCAAGCGCAGTGATGGCCGGGATGAAAGTGGTCGTGGTCAAGAGTGATGAGGATGGACATATCGATATTCAGGACCTGAAAGAAAAAGCAGTTTCTCATAAATCAGAATTAGCTGGACTGATGGTAACCTATCCTTCCACACATGGCGTTTTTGAAGAAGGTATAAAAGATATTTGCCAGATCATTCATGACAACGGCGGATTGGTTTATATGGATGGAGCCAACATGAATGCACAAGTTGGATTAACCAGCCCGGGATTTATCGGGGCTGATGTTTGTCACTTGAACCTGCATAAAACATTTGCCATTCCACATGGCGGCGGTGGTCCCGGTATGGGCCCGATCTGTGTGAATGAAAAACTGAAAGATCATCTTCCCCGACATTGGACCAGTCCGAATACAACTGGCTCTGGTGCGGTTAGTGCTGCCCGTTATGGTTCCGCGAGCATACTGCTCATCAGTTACGCTTACATCAAAATGTTAGGTTCCCATGGCATCCGGCAAGCCACCGCTTATGCCATTCTGAATGCGAATTATATGAAGAGCCGGCTTGAATCTTACTATCCGATTTTATATACAGGCCCCAATAATACCTGTGCGCATGAATTCATCGTTGACCTCCGGCCATTTAAAACCCAGGCAGGAATAGAAGCGGAAGACGTTGCAAAAAGGCTGATGGATTATGGATTCCACGCGCCTACCCTCAGCTTTCCGGTGCCCGGCACTATTATGATCGAACCAACTGAAAGTGAGGACAAAGCTGAACTGGACCGTTTTTGTGATGCGATGATTGCTATTTACCAGGAGATTCAGGACATCGTCGCGGGCAAAATGGATAAAGCTGATAACCCTCTAAAAAATGCACCGCATACACAAGGCATTATTACGGCAGATGAATGGAATCACAGCTATGGCCGCGAAAAAGCTGCATTCCCCCTGCCTTATACAAGAGCAAATAAATTCTGGCCCTCCATCGGCCGGGTAAATAATACATTTGGAGACAGACATCTGGTTTGCACCTGCGAACCTGTTTCCAGTTATGAAGTGGAAGTTGCAAGTTGATTGGAACCCACATCACTTCAAACAAGATGAAAATGTTCAAATGTGATGTTAAATAGTGAGGTTACTGAATAAACCACTTCCATACTTCCATTCTTCCATACTTGTGTGTGCTAGTTACTGTCCAATAATTTCCGGAATCGGCTCCAGCATCTTTTTAGTTTTGCGATCCAGGGTAAAACGCCTCGCATATACCAGCCGGTAATTTCCTGCATTAGCTGTGTAATTATAGCTGGAAGTCTGCCCCTTCATGAAAAGCTCCGTGTTTATCCAGAGAACACTCAGGTCCCATTTATCACTATTGTAGCCAGCTCCGGCATGTAAAATATAGTTCGGTCTGAAACCTAAGTGACTGCCGTGCTCTTCATACAACGAAGAGATTTCAGTAGAATAACGAAATGCAAGATTGATCGTCGCTGAACCCAGAATAAAAAAATGTTCCTTAACAACCAGTGTGTATGCATAACCGACTCCTGGTCCGAAACTGAAAAAATGAAACCTGTCGATTGCCAGTGCACTGGCTTTTGGATCAATGACCGTTGGCATCAGTGTGCTGTCTCCAAATATAGCACCGTAATAAATCTCCCCGCCTATTAATACTGAACCGGCTGATTTTTTTTGCCATTCATTTTGCAGTAGCCCTGCCTGGTAAGAAAACTTTTTTTCATTCAATGCTCTGTAAAAAGCAAATCCGATGAGACTCAATCCAATATCAGGTCTCAGATAATATTTTTCACCCATAGCCGCAGCCAGGCCCTCGGGCGTCAGATAGAATCCATGGTAGAATTCTCCCAGTAAATCGATATTCCACTTTCGGGCATAAAAATGACCCTGCAGATCCAGATATTTTGTGTCCCCCTTTTCGTTGTCCGGATTGAATTTACTGATGCCGACACCAATATTTACTGTAAACGCATGATAAGTAGCCCCGATTCCCAAATTCAGAGACGTTGTAGCACGGTATTGAAATGATTGAACAGGAGTCGGCGGATTAAAGCTGAGGACGTTATATTTTCTGGAGAGATATGCCCTGCCTGTCAGCATAGAACGGTATGTTGAATAATAACTCGAATCGTGATCGTCCTGAAATTTTGTTTTCTGAGCCCTCACAAACGGCGAGAAAATACAAATGATCGCCGGGGTTATTATGAATTTCTTCATGCTGATGAATACGGTTTCTGATCCGGCGATAAATTTTTTTATTGCTAAACCGGAAACATAACTTCTTTATGTTCATGTAATCGCTGTAGCTCCACAATAGTTGTCCTGCCATCATCGCTCTCCCGGTACATCTGAACAAATTTGCGTCCGAATAAAATCTCCTCCCAGGTATAGGAAGTTCGTTGCTGTACTATATTTGAATACACATCATCGAATGCACGGATAGATACATAAATCTCGAGATCTGCTTTTTTCATATCCTCCCGGGTAAAATCATAGATCGGGCTGTCGGAAGTCAAAGGATGCACAACTGTCCAGTTCATGGGAAGCGATTCTACTTTATTTCGTTCCAGGTTCAGATCATAAAATTTATACGTTGTTTTCCCATTTTCTTCGACCAGCATCGCCGCGTTTACTTTGATATCTACATTTGTCATGGTATGATGGTCCTTGTAAGTCGCAAACCGGAACATAAGCGCCGACCCGTCGCGATAAGGACTTATTAACGCATCTTTACTAAAAAGTAAAAAAGATTTGGGTTTGGAGAACCGCCCGTATAACAGACCGGTAGCAATGGCAAAAGACAAAAATCCGAGCATTGATTCAACGGCTGCGATTGAATTGGCCGTATCACCGATTGGATTGACCCTACCATAACCAACCGTGGTATACGTTTCCGTACTAAAAAAAAACATTTCCTTAAAATATTGCCATTGGGTTGTTCCCACTACTCCAACAAACTCCCGGGGACCGACAAAATAATATACAATACCAAATATGAAATTTACTGTAAGATAAAAAGTGAATAACGTCCCAAAGAATTTCCAGCTGGGCATGTTCAGCATCGTATGGTAAAGGCTGAACCGTTGATAAAATGGAACTCCTTCCTTCCTGACGTTGTAAGTTCCATCACGGTTTACGAATCGACCTCCATAATTATCAGGGTTTCCACCGAACCCGGTATCATTGTTATCCTTCAACAGATTTTGCCTTCCCGTAAGTGCCATGGACAGTTATTTGAAAGCAAATTTAAGTCTAAAGCATAAAGCGCAAAGCGTAAAGCTTTTTAGGGTATTGTAAACGTTTTTGTAACTGCTCATAAAATCTACTAAATCTTTTAATGATCCAATCATAAATATTAATCAGACGATAAAATCAAAAAAAGAGGCTTTATGCTTTACGCTTTACGCCTTAAGCTTGTCAAGGCTTTTTATCCGCGATAGCCTGTATAGAATCCAGGTGTTTTTCCAAAACCGGCAACGTGTTGGAAGCAAAAGATTTTATGGTGGAATCGGAACAATTGTCGGCACATTTTCTGAATTCTGCGATATCCTTTTTATGGTCATCCAGCATCATACTGACATATTCTTTGTCAAAATCCTTCCCCTTTTTCATTTTCATTTTATCTATTTCCTTCCGGGTGTCATCGCTTACGGAATCCGGAATGGCAATATTCAGAGAACCGGCGAGTCCCTTTAATGTCGCATTTGCTTCTGAATGATCCTTTACCATCATGGCACCAAAAGACTTCACTCTTGGATTGCTCGCATGAACTTCGGCAATTTTACCTAGCTCTACTTCCATCATGCCGCCATTCGCAGCTGCTATTGCAAAATTCGAAGCATCCGGTTGAACGGCTTTCACTTCTTTATTAACCGCCTTGGCACTATCGACTGTATCCTGGTGATTGTCGCTGCTGCTATTACTGCTGCAGGCCAGCAATCCCAGGCCAAGCGTGATAAATGCAGAAAATAATACTGTTTTCATAACCTGTTTTTTAATGATCAGATATTCAGATATTTCAAAGCCTGCGCCAGGCTAAATTCAACGGATTATACCCTATACATGGTCCATTTTGGGTAAAATCGGCAACTATTTGAGTACGGCTTGAATCATATTAAATAAACCTTATTTTTCACCTCTTTGCATAAAGGAATCATTGTTTTAATTTTATATTATGGTAGCGCAGTCAAATAAACCGGGAGCTGTGGAAGAACATGCTTTTGACACCGACGTTCTAACGGAAGTAGAATCTCCATACAGTCTGATTGTCTGGAATGATGAGGTCAACAGCTTTGACTGGGTAATTCAAACCCTGATTGAAGTGTGTAATCATTCAACTGAACAGGCCGAACAATGTGCGATGATTATTCATACGCAGGGTAAGTATGCCGTAAAACAGGGAAGTTATGAAGAATTAAAACCCATGTGCGACGCCATCACAGATCGTGGAATCGGCGCAACCATTGAAGTACTTTCCAACTCTTAACATTCTACACTTCCATACTTCCATACTCCCACACTTGTTCTATGTCCCTCATCGCATTAAATGAAACCATACAATTTCCGCCTCCGGAAATGGCAGACGAAGACGGATTGCTGGCGATTGGCGGCGATCTGTCAAGAGCCAGATTATTGCACGCATACCGAAATGGAATTTTCCCATGGTATGAAAACAAATATATATTATGGTGGTGCCCTGACCCGCGTTTTGTTTTATTCCCTTCTGAACTGAAAATAAGTTCAAGTATGAAACAACTGTTGAAAAAACAGGCATTTGAATTTTCAGTTAACACTGATTTTAACGGAGTGATCAGCCAATGTAAAGCAATCAGCCGGCCGGGGCAGAACGGAACATGGATTACGGAAGAAATGCGAAACGCCTACAACGATCTGCATCATGCAGGATACGCGCACAGCGCAGAAGTGCGATTGAACGGCGAATTGGTAGGTGGTTTATATGGCATCCGTCTGGGAAAAATATTTTATGGTGAAAGCATGTTCAGCCGGTATAGTAATGCCAGCAAATATGCGTTTATACGATACGTGCAACTTTTGAAATCCGAAGCTGTGGAGCTGATTGATTGCCAGGTGTACACTACACACCTTGAATCCCTGGGTGCCCGGATGATACCTCGTTCCAGATTCTTGAATCTTGTAACGGACCTTTCCAAGCCTAACGCTTAACGCGTAATGCATAACGCAAGTGAATAGTGAGTGTCAAATTCAGTGCAACTCTCATACTCCCATACTCTCATACTCCCATACTTGTCTTCTTCTCCGGCCATTTCTCCGCGAAGCTGTAAACTAGTCCGCGCATGTAGTCATTTTCAGGATAAGCCGTGAGGCTTTCTTTCAATGTTTCCAGGTCCTGAATCTGCATCTCTCTGTCCAGGTATCCCATTCCGTAAAATCGTCCTTTTTCGATGAGTATAAAACTTTCTTCGGATGAATCCCTTCCCCTGTCCCGGATTATAAATGACGGCAATATGTTCTGAAGAGATTCCAATGCCAGCAGCAGACGTTTATTATATTCGACAGCCGGTTCCTCATGTATACAGGCACCATGGCAGGATTTATCCAAAAGCCCGCTGCAATTTTCATTACCCCTTTCAATAAAGCATAATTTAGGGCATAGATCGAATTGCCTGACCAGTTTACGTAGCAACTGCCAGCCTTCCGCGAGGCCATTAAAACTATAATAGGCTGTCAGATGCTGCTTTTTCTTTTCTATGGTCAGTCTCAGATAGCCGCTCTGATCTTCATACATATATAACCCATAAGTCTGCTCAAATCTTTTCAGACTGCTGTTATAGAGTGGCCAGAGACGCCTGATCTCCACGCATTCATAAAGGAAAGCCATCAGCTCAGTTCCGCAATCCTGCCAGGAAATCGAATAAATATTCCTCAGGAATTCCTGTTTTCTAAGACCCGGGCTGTTGTTCGAAAAATGGCTGCAAACACGGCTACGGAGGTTCTTTGCTTTCCCGACATAGATTACTTTACCCCGCTGGTCGTGGAAATAGTATATCCCCGGTGTATAAGGCAAAGAAGCAATTTGCTCAGAGGGTAGATTGGGCGGCAGGTATTGCTCCCGGCTTTTTCCATAAAGCATCTGCCGGACTGCCCCCTGGCTGTCGTTTTTTAGTATTTTTTCGAACAGGATGGCCGTCGCATCTGCATCACCTCCGGCCCGGTGACGGTTTAGAATGGGTATGTCCAGATCCCTGCAAAGCTTTCCCAGACTATAACCCGAAAGCCCTGGAAAAACCTTTCTGCTCAGGCGAACCGTACATAGCTTCTTTGTGTCCAGTTCATATCCGCAACTCTCCAATTGATGTTTGATAAATGAATAGTCGAAATTCACATGATGAGCCACAAAAACGGCATTCTTCAATAGTTCATATACGTGGGCAGCGACATCAGAAAACACAGGAGCGTCGTTTAACATGCCGGAATGAATTCCGGTCAGCACCTGAATGTATGGAGGGATGGGCACGAGCGGATTGATCAGGGTTTCATATCGGTCTGTGATCTTATTTCCATCATGCAGCACAATAGCTAATTCAGTGATGCCGTTATTAGCAGCATAACTGCCCGTGGTTTCGATGTCTACGATCGCATACATGGCGGTTTACCTCCTGAGAACATTTTGCTAATAAAGTTAGGAATAATCACCCTTCAACGTCCGGAAAATAACTGTTTTCTGATATTATTTTTCCGTACCCTTGAAAATGAAATGATTTTAATTATGCCCTATTCACCTTTTAAATTCCAATCCATGAAACATCTTCACATTGGACATGTTGGAGAGCAGGCAACCCTGGCAGTTGTTATTGCCGTGTTGTATTTTTGCGCTATCAGCCTGTTTTCTTATGTCTTTAATCTGCTTTGAAGCGACAAAAGAGATTCAAGTACGATAACTCCGGCCCGTTCCGGAGTTTTTTTTAGGTATTTTTACGCAAAAAATTTCTCCTAAAACACTAGTATCTCAAAAAAAAACGCTATATATTTGTCCCGATACGGTCCCGCTAACTGTATCTTATCCGTCCTACGCTATACCAAATCGTATAAGAAACCACCCGTTGTTGTTTTTAGTGTGTCCCCTTTGAAACAAAATGTTTTTATTAACATGGTTTCACTCTTTAAATTTTTCATTAATGAAAAAAACTTTACACTCATTTCATCTGGGAGAAAATGCAAAGACAGCTTTGTTTGCTTTTGGCTTCCTTAGCTTGGTAATGTTGCTTTCTTACCTTTACTGGTTCGCTTAGTCAAGGGCAAATTGCCACGAATCTGATTTCAAGACCTCTACAGCGCATATTATGTGAGGGTGATTTCATATTCTCCCTCTTAAAGTTTTCATTTGCAAACAAATGAAAACTTTTTTTGTGCCCCTGCCAATCCCCCAATGTAAGTGATTGATTAACTTTGCCATCCAAAAAAAGGGATAGATGGATCTGAGTAAATATTATGAACCTGCAGGAATTGAAACCAAATGGTATGCACACTGGTCCGCAAACCATTATTTCAACAGCTATCCCGATAGTCGCCCGCCTTTTACCGTTGTCATACCGCCACCCAACGTCACCGGCGTTTTACATATGGGTCATACCCTGAATGAAACGGTTCAGGACATTCTTGTCAGACGTGCCCGGATGAAGGGGTTCAATGCCTGCTGGGTACCCGGCAGCGATCATGCTTCTATCGCGACGGAAGCCAGAGTGGTAGCCATGCTGAAAGAAAAGGGCATCGACAAAAACAGTATCTCCCGTGAAAAATTTCTCGAATATGCTTTTGAATGGAAAGAGAAATACGGAAGTATCATATATGATCAGATTGCCAGACTTGGATGCAGTGTGGACTGGAACCGCACCACATTCACCATGGACGACCATTATTATAAGGCCGTAATAAAAGTTTTTGTAGAACTGTTTAAGAAAAAAATGATCTACCGGGGCGCCCGTATGATTCACTGGGATCCGGCTGCCCGTACCGCCTTAAGTGATGAAGAAGTAGAATACCGGGAAGTTGAAGGCACGTTATATTATATCAGGTATCAGGTGGAGAATTCATCGGAGTTCATTACGATCGCCACTCAAAGGCCCGAAACGATCATGGGCGATACGGCCATTTGTGTACATCCCGCAGATCCGAAATATCATCACCTGCTGGGTAAAAAGATAATTATACCCCTAATACACCGTTCAGTACCGCTGATAACGGATGACTATATTGACATGAGTTTTGGAACGGGTGCCCTGAAAGTAACCCCGGCCCATGATATCAATGATTATAATCTTGGATTAAAACACGGTCTGGCGGTTATCGACACTTTAAATGAAGATGGGACCCTTTCCGAAGCGGCTCAAATTTTCATTGGGATGGACCGTTTTGAGGCGCGGAAGAAAGTGGTTGAAAAACTCAGGGAGGCTGGCCTTATCCTGAAAGAAGAACCTTATTCCACCCGTCTCGGATTTTCGCAGCGCAGTCATGCAGTGGTCGAACCCAGGATTTCCACCCAGTGGTTTGTAAAAATGAAACCTCTGGCGATGCCGGCCCTCGATGCAGTAGTATCCGGAGATATCCGGATTCACCCCGGCGATAAATTCATGGCGACTTATAAGTACTGGCTCGAAAATGTAAAGGACTGGTGTATATCACGCCAGCTATGGTGGGGACAGCGAATTCCGGCCTGGTACGACAGTAAGGGAAACTTTGTTGTCGCAGAAAACGAGTCGCTGGCTCTGGAAGCCTACCAGGATCAATACGGTCTGCTGGCAGTGCATGACGAACTGACCCAGGATGAAGATGTGCTTGACACATGGTTTTCTTCCTGGCTTTGGCCCATCGAAGTATTCAGGGGCATTACAAATCCGGGCAATGCGGATTTAAATTATTATTACCCGGCATCCGTGCTGGTAACCGGACAGGATATTATCTTTTTCTGGGTAGCCAGAATGATCATGGCCGGATTGGAATTTAAACAAGAGATTCCTTTCCCTGACGTCTATTTTACCGGCATGGTAAGAGACAAACAGGGAAGAAAAATGAGTAAGAGCCTGGGAAATTCACCCGACCTTCTTCAACTCATTGATAAGTATGGAGCAGACGCTGTGCGCTTTGGAATCATGATCGCGGCACCTGCAGGAAATGATTTATTATTTGATGAAGCCGGACTGGAACAGGGAAGGAATTTCAATAACAAACTATGGAATGCACTCAAGCTGGTTCGCATTTGGGGCAACCGGTTGGATCAGCCCGGAAAGAAAATGTCTGAAACGGATCCGGGCATTTTTGCTTTGGAATGGTTCGATAATCGTTTCTCTCAGGCCAAAACAGAAGTCAACAGATTATTCACGGAATTTAAAATCAGCGAAGCGCTGAAAACCATTTATTCCTTATTCTGGGACGATTTCTGTAGTTGGTATCTGGAATGGGTAAAACCTGGATTCGAACAACCAATGAATCCCGGGTTATACGATAAAACAATTTCTTTTTTTGAGGACCTGTTATTGTGGTTACATCCGTTTATGCCTTTCGTCACCGAAGAAATTTACCATCTGCTTCGTGACCGTAAACCCAATGATGATCTTTGTCTAATACAACTGAAGCCTGAAAGTATTTACAATCCATCAGTTTTGGAAGTTGGCGAAAAATTGCGCTTATTCCTGACCGTTGGTCGCGAATTCCGCCAGCAACAACAATTAAAAAACAGCGAGGCGATAACACGTCTGTTTATTCCAAAGGAAATTTTTGGAGAAGGGGAAAGCCTCTATGAGATCATCCGCAAGCAACTCAATTGTGCGAAAATCGAATTCAGGGACGGCACCTACACCAGTGATCCCGGGGTTCAGGTAATTCCTTTTTACTCCTATCAGATCGGGTTTGAAAGTCCGAAGAAACTGGACGATTCAAAGAGAAAGGCAGAATTGGAAAAAGAACTCGTCTACTTTCAGGGATTTCTCGAATCTCTGAATAAAAAACTTTCTAATGAACGGTTTGTTCTGAATGCTAAACCGGAAGTCATTGATTTGGAAAAGAAGAAAAAAGCAGATACAGAAGAAAAGATTGCGGCCATACTCTTAACGCTTAAAGCGTAAAGCGCAAAGCTTAAGGCCTCAACTTTTTACTTTATTAAAGAGTTTTTTAATTCTTTGAATTAGAATTTTCAAATGCTTTAAGCTTTCCGCTTTACGCCTTAAGCTTTACTTGATTTCCTGCATCACTTCATAATTAACAGGAACATTAAAACTTACACCGCTCCGCTTCACACGAACACTGCCCAGCAATTTTACTTTGATCTTATTCCCATTCATGAGCATTTTAAGTGCGCTGTTGATTAGCAGTTTGGGACTGATCCGCAAATTCATCGGGACATAGAATGTATCTTTTTTGGGAATACTGATCGTCGTGTCCATCACATAATGATTTGCCAGCTGATCATCCAGAAAAACACTCACATCCCCCCTCTTCAATTCCATGTTAAATGTATTGGGATTATAAAAGGCAAGCTGTGTATGCAACAATGCTGAATCCATACTGACATTCTGTATGGAAAAATCACGAAAACCAAGATATTCAGGTGCTTCCGGACTACTACAGGAAACCATAGCCGAAACGACGATGATGGATAAAATACAGTATAAGCTTTTCATCAGGTCGCAAGATAATTCTTTTCACCGGCAGCAGACAGACATTAACTTTGTCATATCTTTTTTTCAATCGAATCATTCATCTCATGTTCATACTGGAGAACGAAGTTTTAAAAGTTCAGGTCGCAGCAAAAGGGGCAGAACTTCAAAGTATCGTAAACAAGGTTTTTGGTATTGATTACTTATGGAATGGAAATCCGGTCTTCTGGGCAAAGCATTCCCCGGTTTTATTTCCAATAGTCGGAAGTCTTAAAAATAATACCTATTCCTACATGGGTAAATCATATCAGCTCCCAAGGCACGGGTTTGCCAGGGACATGGATTTTGAAGCTGAAAAGCATAGCCAGAAGGAAATTATCTTTCTGCTGAAGAGTAATGAGGAAACAAAAAAAAACTATCCTTTTGATTTTGAGTTCAGGATCCGTTATCAAATATCAGGAGATGAACTCAGCACCGAATACATCGTGTCAAATACCGGGAACGCCATCCTTTTATTTTCCGTAGGGGGTCATCCGGCATTCCGTTTGCCATTGACGACCGATACGGGTTTTTCTGATTATTATTTGAAATTTGAAGAAACAGAAAACCTTCCGCGCTGGCCCATTTCAAAAGATGGCTTGTTACTTCCACAACCCGTCCCTCTATTGGAAGATACCAGTCGGTTAAACCTGAACAAGTCATTGTTTTACCAGGACGCATTGGTTTTTAAATACCCTGCTTCTTCCGAAATCTCTCTGTTATCAGCAAAAACGCCGCACGGTCTCCGGTTTCAAATGGGAGAGTTTCCCTTTCTGGGTATCTGGTCCGCCAAAGACGCGGATTTCGTTTGCATTGAGCCCTGGTGTGGTATTGCTGACACAGTAAACAGCAATCAGCAACTGGAACAAAAGGAAGGAATCGAAAAATTGTCCCCGGGGAAATTGTTCAGCCGGCAGTGGCGCATAAAAACATTTTAAATAGTTAATCCGGTTCTGATTCTGATGGGCGGTAAAGAATTTAGCCGATTTATAACGATATTGGGAATCTAAATCAATCTTCTGGAACGTTATTTCAATATCATCATTACAAGCCTGAAAATGGCGCTTCAGGAATTCCGTTCCAATAAACTCCGCACTTTTTTATCATTGCTTGGAATTACTTTCGGCATTTTTTGTATCATCAGTGTCCTCGCAACCATCAGCAGTATGAAAACGGCTGTGCAGGACGATATCAAAAAACTGGGAACAAATACCGTGTTCATTGATAAATGGGAATACCGTAACGATAATAATTATCCCTGGTGGCGCTATTATAAAAGACCCACACCCAAATTTGAGGAACTCAAACAAATTAAGGACCGTGTGCCCATTATACAAAATGCTTCCTATATGACCCAGCTTCAATCGAAAATTGAATACGGAAGTGACATGTTGAATGGCGTAAATTATTACGGGGTGACGGAAGATTTTTCCAAAACAGAGCATTTGAATGTTGGGGAGGGTCGGTATCTGCAGCAAACTGATTTCGATAACGGAGCAAATTCAATAGTCATTGGTTATACGATTGCTGAAAAAATGTTCGGGAAAGCTGAACTGGCAGTCGGAAAAACGGTCCGTCTGGAGAATGATAAACCTGCGAACGTCATAGGTGTTTTGGAAAAACAGGGACAGAATATGATGGACATGTTCGGATATGACGATTGTATCATCATGCCCTACAGATTCATGAGACAAATGATACGTGACGAAGATGCGCAACCAAAAATTATTGTGGAAGGAAAAGAAAATGTAAGCATTCCTGCGTTAAAAGATGAACTGACAGGCGCCATGCGCATCTATTCATAAATTGGCTCCCAACCAGGATGACAATTATTCCCTGAATGATATCGAATCATTCAGCAAATTCATGGACAGTATATTTTCAAATATTAATATCGGAGGATGGGCCATTGCTGCTCTTTCATTGATTGTCGGTATGTTCGGCGTCGCAAATATCATGTTTGTTACTGTACGGGAACGCAACTCGCAGATTGGTTTGAAAAAAGCGCTCGGTGCTAAGAAAAGCACCATCGTTTCGGAATTCCTGCTGGAATCATCCTTCCTATGCATCATCGGTGGGATGATTGGTATGGTTGCCGTTTTTATTCTCGCCGCGATACTCTCAAACGTATTTAGTTTTAAAGTATTTATTCCGCTGGATATTATTGGACTTGCCGTTGGCATATGTTTGTTTGTTGGCATTCTGGCCGGTATCATTCCCGCCGTCATTGCCTCCCGCCTCGACCCGGTGGTGGCGATCCGTTCCACCAACTAATTCGCTCCTTCTCCGGTATCTTTGCAGCATTAATTTGCAATATTGGCAATCACTATATTAGGTATCGAATCTTCCTGTGATGAAACAGCAGCATCCGTGTGCACTGATGGAAAAATCTTATCAAACATCATTGCCTCACAGGATATCCATGCCCGTTATGGAGGAGTGGTTCCTGAACTGGCCAGCCGCGCCCATTTGCAGAATATAACACCGGTAGTGGACCAGGCCCTGCTCGAAGCCGCTGTATCTTTATCAGATATCCATGCCATCGCTTTTACCCGGTCACCCGGACTCATAGGATCCCTGCTGGTTGGCGCCCAGTTTGCAAAATCACTCGCTTTTTCCCTGGATATTCCGCTGATAGCGGTACATCATATGCAGGCCCATGTACTCGCTAACCTGATCACCAAAACCGGAAGTCCGGAGACCGTTCCCGATTTTCCTTTTTTGTGTCTGACTGTTAGCGGAGGCCATACACAAATTGTTGTTTGCAAATCACCTTCGCAGATGGAAGTCATCGGTGAAACATTGGATGATGCCGCCGGAGAAGCTTTTGACAAATCCGCAAAATTGCTGGGGCTTCCTTATCCGGGCGGACCGCTGATCGACCGTTTTGCTTCGGATGGAAACGCCAGCCGCTTTAAATTTCCGGAACCCCGGATTCCCGGATTGAATTTCAGTTTTAGCGGATTGAAAACCTCGATATTATATTTTATTCAGAATGAAAAAGAAAAAGACCCCGGATTTGTAGAGAAAAATCTGGCGGATATCTGCGCATCGGTTCAGAGCCGGATCGTTTCCATCCTGCTAAATAAATTAATAAAAGCATCGGCACAAACGGGAATAAAAAATCTATGTCTCGCCGGCGGCGTCGCAGCTAATAAAGGATTAAGAAAAGCATTTGAAGAAACCGGCAGATCGCTGGGCTGGAAGACTTTTATTCCAAAAATGGAATATTGTACTGACAACGCTGCGATGATTGCACTGACCGGATATTATAAATTCCTGGATCAATCGTTTTCTCCCCTGTCCATTACCGTTAGTGCACGGGCGGATTGGTAAAAATTAGCTATGCCTAATTCCTATTTCCGGTTTAAACAGTTTACCATACAGCAGGATAAATCCACTATGAAGGTTTGTACCGATTCCTGCATCCTGGGTGCCTGGTCAGTAAAACACTCAAAAGGAACAAATAAAATATTAGATGTCGGCGCTGGTACGGGTCTGCTATCGCTTATGCTGGCACAAAAATCAGAGAGCCTGATAGATTCCATAGAACTGGATCCGGAATCAGCTTCCCAGGCACAGGAAAATATAACAGCCAGTTCCTGGTCCGCACGCATCCGTTTACTGGAAGGAAATGTTTTACATTATCCATTGCCTGCTGACTATGATTTTATTATCAGTAATCCGCCTTTTTTTGAATCTGACCTTCGCTCGCCCGTGGAAAAGAAAAACAAAGCAAAACACAATGAAACACTGACGCTCGATGAATTGATTGTATTTATCCGGAACCACCTGAAAATAACGGGGACTTTTAGTGTACTCTTACCATATCACCGCAGCGACTACTTTGAAAAACTGGCAACAACCAATGGATTTTTTCTTTCTGAAAAACTAACTGTCCGTCAAACACCGAGGCATCAGCCATTCCGCAGTATCTGTTTATTTGGTTTTAAAGAACGAGAAAAGATAGACTTAAAAGAATTGGTCATTAAAAATGAAAAGGGAAAATATACGAGGGAGTTTGTGGATTTAATGTCCGATTACTACGGTTGACGGTTGGCGGTTGCTTTACGCCTTACGCTTTGCGCTTTCCGCGTACCCAGCCATATATCTAAAATGATCTGTGATAACACCCTCCCGGACCATGGTCGCTTTAGCGATTACGTCCGATCCTCCCTTAAAAAGATCTTCCAAAACATATTTGATCAGCTGTTCCCCGAAATAACGTGAGGCGTCCCGGGGAAGTTCATTGGGAAGATTTCCGACAGCCATCATGTCTATCGAGCCTTCCACGTAGGGCGCTGTCTTTTCCCGGGTTTTTTTATTGACTCCATACAAGGGCTGCTCCATCGTGCCATCTCCCAGGTTGCAGGGCACCGATCCGTCCTTATCATCGGTTATATCTGCGATGGTCTGTATTCTGAAAAGAGGCGACAAGAGGTCCTCCCACTCAAATAAGCGCGGCATGCGCGAATCCCAGAATATTCCATTCATCAATATATCAGAGTGCTCTGCAAAGGATTTAAAAAGGCAATCATAATCTTCCGGATGATTATGAAAGTCATCGCGGTTATAGGTCATCCTGGTTTTATGCTGGTATAACAAAGAACCCTTCAATTGCGTAAATACGGGATAGCTAAAATTTCTGGACAAATATTCATCCGGTTCCACTTCAATGATCCCCAGAAGATTCATCACTTCCAGCAGACCATGAGCCACACGACCCGAACCTGTAATAACCACTTTGATATTGGGAAGTTTGATGCCAAAATAACCATGAATGAGCTGACGGAAACTGGGTTGCTTATACACTCGCGGGAGCATATAATGTCCGCTACGGTTGCCATAAGCCATAATACCGTTATGTGCGCCTACAATGCCTGCAAAAAAACCAAAACCCAATATGCGTTGACCGTCCTCATGCTCCATACATTCGTAGTCGATCAGGGTAATTTTTTTGTCAAGTATCATCCGGAAAAGTGCCCGGTTATACGGTTGCATCTTACGGGTATGAGAAAAGAATAAATATTTCTTACCAGGTATGAGCTGTTCAGCTGCGACTTCCTTGATGCCAAATAAATAATCACAATCACTCAGATCCTCCTTCATTCCAACCCCCGCCATTTCGTATTCTTTATTACCATAACAGCGATCATCTGATGGCTGGGCAAATATTTTGAGGGTATCAAAATTCTTTTGCAGCCATTTACATTGTGAGGGAATCAGGGCTACCCGATTATCTGCAGGAATTTTCGTCTCCCGGATTAGACCAATACGGATCATGAAAATCGGTTTTATCAGGAAAGATATTCATTTTTAAGATTTCAGATTATTTAGAGAGTGAGCATACACAAAAAAGCAAACAGCCCGGAGGCTGTTTGCTTACATGTTCCCGAAGCGATCGGACTGCAATTATTAATTTCAATGTCCCAATAAAAGGCGTTACGCTTTACGCGTCATGCGTTAGGCTTGTTTATTGAATTTTTCAATCACCTGCGTAATGCCGTCAGAGGAGCCTTTTACGGTTATCCATTCTTTATTATCTTCCATTTTTATATAGTAAAGTGTTTCTGCTTCGGTATTGGTTTCCGTAATTCCGAAAACTGTTTTGTTGGGGAATTTTTTATGCAACGCCCAGGCGAGATGAATGGGCAGCATATCGGCTGATTTATAATATCTTTCTGAAGCAAGAAAATTTCCTTCATGGTCATATTCTATTTCTGACATGATCTCATGGTCCTTAAAATGGACGAAATAGTGATCGCCGCTTTCGTTCCAATCTACTTTTTCGGCCAGCGGAAAGGCAGCTTGAAAAGCCTGGATGAGTTTTTCATTCACGGTGAATGGACCGTTATCGGCTCTCACTTTCAATTGAGCAACCAAAAAGAAAAGGAAAGCAATACCTGCAATTTTTGTTTTCATAAATAATCGTTTTTTGATTTGGATAAATCTGATACCACTAATATATACTCAGACAGTAGACTATTCCAAGCAGTTATGTATCAACGGTGTTGTATAAAAAATAAAATTTAAATAAACTATAACAGCCACCCGTAAACTAAGTATTTTGGATAGCTGAAACATTAAAAATGCCTCTGAGTATGAAGGTTTTCGTATTTGACTTTGGATTTGTAAAATGATGTACTGGATCAACGGTAAATTCCTTTCGGGAATAGACTGCTCTCCTACCCTCCTTTTATGCTAAAAGCTGTATCTTAAATTTTTAAAACTATCTGCTCTATATGAAATTGAATCCGATTCTTTTGTCCGTTAGTATGATTTGCCTGTTTTTAACGAGCTCTGCACAGTATTCTGAACCCGTTACCCTGGGTAAGATAAAAATGCAGTTTACACTGGATAAAGCCGGTGTTCCTTCCTACGAAGTATTATACAATAACAAGCCGGTCATATTACCCTCCAGGCTTGGATTTAAACTGAATGTGGACAGTCTGTTTTATACCGGTTTCCAGGTAACAGGCTCAGAAAAAAAATCCTTTGACCAGACATGGCAGACAGTTTGGGGGGAAACAAAAGACATTCGCAATCACTATGAAGAACTGACTATCCACTTACAATCCAGTCATGCGCCGGGCATACGCCTCAACCTGATTTTCAGGGTGTTTGAAGATGGCGTGGGTTTCCGCTATGAATTCCCGCTTCAGAGCGGATTAAAATACTTTATCGTTACGGATGAAACAACTCAGTTTAACCTGAGCGGAAATAATAAAACATTCTGGATCCCCGGCGATTTCGACAGCAACGAATACCTGTACACGACTTCCCTGATCAGCGAAATCGACAACAGGAAAATGGTTGAATCTGCCACGGATATCGCCGTCCGCGTGGCTCCGGATCCCTACGCTGTTCAAACACCATTGATGATGAAAACCGGTGACGGGCTTTACCTCAATATCCATGAAGCCGCCCTGGTCAACTACTCTGCCATGCAGCTGCATGTAAACACAAAAAATTATTCTCTGTCTTCCAGCCTGGTACCGGATGCTTACGGAAACAAGGCATACCTGCATGCACCCTTCAAAACACCCTGGAGAACTGTGATCGTTAGTGATAAAGCTGCCGATATACTTACGTCGAAAATGATCCTAAACCTCAATGAGCCTTCAGCTTTATCGAATACATCCTGGATCAGGCCCATGAAATTTGCCGGGGTATGGTGGGAAATGCAAACCGGCAAGAGCACCTGGAACTATTCGGATTTCCCCGATAGTACAGATGCAACCGGGAAGCCGATTCCGAACGGAAAACATGGAGCAAACACAGCCAACGTCAAACGCTATATAGATTTTGCCGCGGCCAATAATATTCAGGGTGTGCTGGTTGAGGGGTGGAATACGGGCTGGGAAGACTGGTTCGGGAACTGGAAAGAACTGGTATTTAATTTCACCAAACCCTACCCCGATTTTGATGTCGTCGAACTTACCCGTTATGCCGCCTCTAAAAACGTGAACCTGATCATGCATAATGAAACCTCGGGCTCGGCAACGGATTATGAACGCCAGATGGATGCGGCATTCCGGTTTATGAACCAATATGGTTATACTTCCGTAAAAACAGGCTATGTAGGGAGAATCATCCCCCGAGGTGAACATCACGACGGACAATGGATGATCGACCATTACCTGCGTGTGGCGCAAAAGGCAGCTGAACACCACGTCATGCTGGATTCACATGAACCTGTTCGCCCAACAGGATTGCAACGCACATGGCCCAATTGGATGGCCTCGGAAGCTGCGAGGGGAAATGAATACAATGCATTCAGCATTGGCAGTCCCCCCGAGCATGAAACCATACTCCCTTTTACACGACTTATGGGTGGACCCATGGATTATACACCCGGGATTTTCAAAATGAAGGGATACAATGCCAATGTACCGGCACGGCAGATGCATTCAACCCTCTGTAAACAACTGGCATTATATGTTACAATGTATAGCCCCTTGCAAATGGTAGCCGACCTTCCCGAAAATTATGAAAAACATAAAGATGCCTTTCAATTTATCAAAGACGTAACCACCGATTGGGAAGATACCCGTATTATTGCTGCGGAACCCGGCGACTATATTTATATCGCAAGAAAAGAAAAGGGATCTCCCAAATGGTTCCTGGGTGCTATTACGGATGAGAATAACCGTGCGGCAGATCTGCCTCTGTCCTTTCTCGATAAGGGAAATAAATACCTGGCAACGATCTACCGGGATGCTGCGAATGCAGACTGGAAGGATAACCCGGAAGCATATACGATCGAACAGTTTATAGTTGACAGCAGCACGAAACTGAGAATTGAACTGGCAAAAGGTGGCGGAGCGGCGGTAAGCATTTTTCCGGCGACTGAATCAGATATCAAAAAAATTCATAACTACAAAAGCGTTCCTTAAATATCAATTATATGAAAATGAAACCGGTCCTCCTGATCAGCCTGTTCGTCATAATACAACAATTCAGTTTGGCCCAGAACGCTATGAAAAATGGCAAAAAAGATGGCGTCTGGAATTATTATGGCAGTAATAAAGCATTGCTCGCCCGGCATTTTTACGATCAAGGAGTAAAAACGGGCATATGGGAGTTTTATAATATTAACGGTGTTCTTTCCTGGACCTATAATTTTAGAACTTCTACTCCGACGTACCTGATTCAAAACACCGAAAATGGCTCCTATGCTTATCTGGGTGACGATGGCAAATGGGTAAAAAAAATGCCTGCAAAGCCTGCTCTCTGGCTGGCCTCCCAGTCGCAATGGAATAATTTTCTTGTAAATAATCTGAAATTTCATGAAGAATCCGTGCCCGCTAGAGATCCGGGCAAGGTGGAAATCAGGGTATATATTGATGAAAATGGCTCTGTCACTGGTTATAAATCCGGAAATAACATTGAAGCCGATATGGATAAGGACGCACTGCGCGTTGCAAAATTATTCGGACCCGAATTTATTCCTGCATCCAATAACGGAAAAAATGTAAAGTCAATTTACACATTGAAAGTTTCTTATAAACTGGCTGACTATCGTTAGACCGTCCGCCAACTGCCTACCGTCAACCGTCAACCGTCAACTAAAAACCATGAGTGATTCAAAAGAAAAGCTTATTCAGTTTTTCAGGAACACGAACCTGGTTGGCATGGAAAAAGCCGAAGAGTTTGCTGAGCATTTTCATCTGAAGCTGTTTGCTAAAAATGATTTTTTTCTTCAGGAAGGGAGGATATCTGATGAGTATTTATACCTGGAAAACGGATGCATGCGCTCTTTCGCTCACGACACAGAGGGTAATGATATTACGACTAATTTTTCTACCGGCAACCAGGTTGTTTTTGAAATATCCTCCTTTTTCAACCGCACGGGTTCAAAGGAAAATATCCAGGCACTAACCGATGGGCGTGGCTGGTTTATTACATACAAGGAACTCAATAATATGTTTCATGCAACACCTGAATTCAGGGAATTCGGAAGACATATTCTCGTGCGCGGATTCAGTTCCCTGAAAATCCGTATGCTTTCGATGATCACTGAAACAGCTGAAGAACGATATGCAAATCTCCTGAACTCCCATCCGGAAATATTTGTTTACGCGCCACTAAAAAATATCGCAACGTATCTGGGAATCACAGATACGTCCCTGAGCAGGATCAGGAGGGATTTTTCAAAAAAATAATTTCTTGCCAATTGCCAAGAAATGGCAGATTTCTCCTGACTTACTTTGTATTCAAATAAGGGGTCATGGAAAATCTCAGACTTTTCACCACGATTATTTTTATTCTGACTACTGTACTGACCATTATATGGTTTCGCAAAGCATCAGAGAATTCATCCGCCAGCTTCCGGATTATTTTAATATGGACCCTGTTACAGGGCTTGTTGGGTTTGACGGGTTTTTATCAAAACCCAAATAAGTTTCCTCCCCCGATATCACTTCTTCTCTTACCTCCTGTTTTAATTATTATTATATTATTTACAACGACCGGCGGCCAACGTTTCATCGATCAGTTAAAACCCGGTGTGTTAACCATGCTGCATGTTGTAAGGATTCCAGTAGAAATTGTCCTATATCTGTTATACCTGGATCATCAGGTACCGGAAATCATGACGTTTGCAGGTGGAAATTATGATATCATATCAGGACTTACCGCACCGGTTGTTTACTACTACGGTTTTGTAAAAAAATCTTTCGGCAGGGGCATTTTAATTTGCTGGAATTTCATATGCCTTGGCCTTTTATTAAACATCGTTGTGAGGGCTGTATTATCAGCTCCTTCACCGATTCAAAAACTGGCTTTTGGTCAGCCCAATATAGCCATGCTTCATTTTCCGTATAACTGGCTTCCATCTGTGCTCGTACCATTGGTTTTATTTTCCCATCTGGTGAGCATCCGTTCTTTGTTTCGAACAGTCCCGTATCAAAAACGGACAGTGTCCCGGACGCCGATTTTATAAAGGATTGAAAACCCGGCGCATCTGAATTTGGCATTGCCTTGGAAGATTGATGTGCTATGAAAAGAACTATACAATCAATTTCCATCATTTGGATGATCAGTTTGACCACATTACAAGGTTTTAGTCAGAAGGCGCAGGTTTACGATCTGCCAGCCCGTGTAAGACATCATTTACTTGAGCCTGCAAAGCCTGATTTCAGAGTCTCAGTAATGGATACAGCAACAGTTCCCGCTGTCAGCTGCCAGGGCCTGTTTTGGCTGACAGGAGCCGGCTTTTCCGAAGGAGTTATCGAGGTGGACCTGAGAGGTAAAAATATTTTACTGAAAAGTTTTTTGGGGATCGCTTTTCATGGTATTGACTCATCTAACTACGACGTTGTTTATTTCCGCCCATTCAATTTTCGCAACGACGATACATCCCGCCATAACTGGGGCGTCCAATATATGTCACTGCCGGATTTCCCCTATGATAAATTACGCAAAGAACATCCGCTCGGATACGAACATGCTGTAAATCCGGTTCCCTTCCCGGATGACTGGTTCCACGCACGCATCGTTGTAAACCGTGACAGCATCATGGTGTACGTAAATCATTCACCGGATTACTGCCTGAAAGTTCCGGTACTCTCCAGTCGTCACAGTGGCAGAATCGGAATCTGGTCAGATCAGTTACCCGGAGATTTTGCAAACCTGACAATTACAGGAAATAATTAATGCCTGACATTTCAGGCAGACAATGGATGACATCGAACTGAAAGCCATTTACAAATTTCTCCAAACGATCAGGCCAGTTAAAACAGCAAAAAGCAAATCATGATAAAACGGTCATTGTCGATGGGTTATGAATTATGATTTATCAGTTATGAATAATTTAACTTATCGCATAGGCATGATCGAAATATAGGATTCTGATATAGGCATACAATTTGCACTGCAGTGCCGAAAATACTTCAGTTCAATATGGGTAAACGGATCTTCTCTATTTTATTGGCCCTGGGCATATTATCAGGTTGTAAAAACGCGGAAGACTATTTTTCGGAAGGCCAGGACCTGTATTTGGACGGCCATTACAAAGAAGCCATTATGGAGTACAACAGAGCCATTCAGACAAACGAATACCTGAAGGACTCATATGTACAAATGGGTAACTGTTACGAATACCTGAACCAGCATGATTCCGCGTTAAAAGCGTATAGCGCATTACTGAAAATATTTCCGGACAATACCGCGGCAAATTATTATTCGGGCGTCAGCAAATACAGGCAGCAAAAATACGCAGAGGCCATTCCTTATTACAATAGGGCCCTGGATTCGAAGGGTGGTTTTCATGCATCCGATACAAACAGCATCCAAACCCTGATCGATCTGTGCAAGGATAACTTCGAATCGGAAAACCCGGAAATCGATATTCCCTCCCGGGAAATTTTATATGACCGCGCGATGGCCAGTTATAAATCCGGCAAATTCAAATCTGCCTGTGATGATTTTTCCAATTGCATTCTTCAGGATTATAATCCCGGAACCAGTTATTATATGATCGGGCTTTGCCGTCTGGCGAGAAAGGAAATTAAATTTGCCCGGAAAGCATTTTTCCAGGCTTCCAATTACGGCGACAGTCTCGCAATAAAAAAATTAAGCTTCCTGGAAAACCGTTTAAAGCCTAAAGCGTAACGTCGAACGCGAAAGGCTTTACTTCTTACGCTTAAATTCCTTCTCTTTCGATATTCCTTATATTGTTGGCCGAAAAAGCCTTGCGACTTAAGCCTTGCGCCTTAAGCTCCTATTGTTAATCTCTAAACCGGATAATATGTTTGTGCATGCCATTGAAGAAGTTTCAAAATTTACAAGACCTATTCATACCATTTCAAGAAATTTTAATCAGACGACTGTCAATCCCGGTGCAGCCACTTTGTTTTTCGTGAATGAGGACGGTTGTGCGGTTACCTGCAAACATGTTATTGACCTGATCGCGAATAGAAATGCCATCAACGAGCATTACCGGAAATATAAAACCGAAAAAGCGTTGATCGGAAGAAACAATAAATACAACCAGAGAATAAAGGCGCTGGAAGAGGCATTTCATTATAAGCAGGATGTCCTGGTTCAGTTACAGGATCGGTTCATGGCCGTTACCAGTGAACCTCAATTAAGTTATCGTTGGATCAATCATCCGAAATATGACTTGTCCATTTTAATCATCCAGGATTTCAAAAATTCGTTATACCAGTCTTATGCAAAATTCCTGAAAGATTCATCTGTACTTAAACAAGGCAAGTTTTTGTGTCGCCTGGGTTTCCCGTTCCCGGAGTTTTCAAATTTCCAATACAACGCAGAAAAGGATGATATCGAATGGACCCAAACCGGTGTATCTGACTCGCCCAGGTTCCCTCTGGAAGGGATGCTGACAAGACATATTCAGGGAGATAAGGAAATTGCGGGTATCGAATTAAGCACACCCGGATTAAGGGGTCAAAGCGGCGGTCCTTTGTTTGATATTGAGGGCACCGTTTGCGGAATGCAATCCAGCACGAATCATCTGCATCTTGGTTTCGACATGAAAAATTTCGAATACAATTTAAATGGTGTAAAAATTAAAGTGACCAATCAACCCTTCTTGCATGTCGGCCATTGCATTCATGTGGATATTATCAAAAAATTTCTGCGCGAAAACAAAATCAAATTCTACGAAAAGGACTAATATTTTTTAGTCAGTCGAAATGTTATTCATTGGTTAATGAATTGTAATAATTACTAACTGGTCGTTAAAACAAGTGGTAAATTCGCGCCTTCAATATTCTACCAATAAATCCACGTGCGTTCACATATGAAACGAATCATAATCCGGATTCCGGTACTGGCGGTAACCCTGTTGAATATTTGGGCCTGTCATAATAAAATCCCCGAAACCAAAGCTAAAGCCCCTTTTTGCCTTACAGATACACTTCAGAAGAAAGCGGTGATTGACACCGTCAAACTGCAAATCGTAAAAAATATCATTGCTCTCTCCGGTAAAATTGAAGCCAACGAGGATAAATGGGTGAAAGTCTACCCTGTCGTAGGTGGTATCGTTGATGAAATGAAAGTTCAGCTGGGGGATTATGTAACCAGAGGACAAACATTAGCCGTCATCAGAAGTGGTGAATTAGCCGATTATCAAAACCAGTTGACCTCTGCTCAATCAAGTGTCAGAAATGCTGAGAAATCCCTTAATTCAAGCCGGGAACTCTTTAAATCAGGCCTCGCGACGGAAAGAGACACGATGAACGCCCGAACGGATCTGGATAAGGCCTCGTCGGATTTGAAAAGAATGGAACAAACCACATCCATTTATGGAGTAAAGAGCAACGCCATACAAGTCATCACCGCTCCCATTTCGGGTTATGTGATCGAAAAAAACGTCACAGACAAAATGCAGTATAAGCCCGATGCTGCCCAACCCTTTTTTGTGATAGCTAATCTGGAGGAAGTCTGGGTCATGGCCAGTGTATTCGAAACCGATATCGCAAAAATAAAAACGGGTTATGATGCGGAAGTAAATGTGATCGCTTACAAAGACAAAACGTTTACCGGAAAAGTCGACAGAATTTTTTCCATTCTCGATCCGCAAAGCCGGGTCATGAAAGTCCGCGTCAAGATTCAAAACAAGGACAATCTCCTGAAACCTGAAATGTTTGCACAGATTACCATTCGTTATAATGATAACACAACCAGGATGCCCGCCATTCCATCGGAGGCCATCATCTTCGACAAGAACAAGAATTATGTCATGGTTTATAAGGACAGCTGCAATATTGAGACCCGCGAAATTGAAATCCTCGAGGTGGCCGGAAAAACCACCTATATAAAAAGCGGATTACAGCTGGGTGAAAAAGTCATCTCCAAATACCAGCTCCTGGTATATGATGCATTAAACGACTAACCCCTATGAATAAGTTTATTACCGGAATTGTCACCTTTTCCCTCAAGAACCGGTTCTTCATATTTTTCATGACCGTGTTGATCATCATCGCGGGGATCTGGAGTTATGTCAAAACTCCGCTGGAGGCTTTTCCGGACGTCACCAATACACAAATCATTATTGTTACCCAATGGAACGGCCGGAGCGCTGAAGAAGTGGAAAGATTTGTGACCGTACCGATCGAAGTCGCCATGAATTCAGTGCAAAAAAAATCAACGCTGCGTTCCATTTCCATGTTCGGTCTCTCCGTAACAAAAATCATCTTTGATGATGATGTCGAAGATTTCTTCGCAAGACAGCAGGTCAATAATCTGTTGCGCAATGTGAAACTCCCGGAGGATGTTGAGCCGGATGTGCAACCACCTTATGGTCCGACTGGTGAGATTTTCCGCTATACCGTTCAGGGAAAGAATAAAAGTTCCATCGACCTGCTCACCGAACAGACCTGGGTCATCGACAGGCAACTCCGCAGTATTCCTGGTGTGGCGGATCTCGTAGCATTTGGAGGTGCAGACCGCACTTATGAAATTACCGTGGACCCGGTGAAGCTGGCACAATACGATATCACTCCGCTGGAAGTATATAGTGCAGTCTCAAAAAGTAATATCAATGTGGGCGGGGATGTGATTGAGAAAAACGCGCAGGCCTATGTGGTCAGGGGCATTGGTCTGCTCGATAACATCAAGGACATCGAAAATATCATCGTTGATAATATCAACGGCACGCCCATCCTGGTGAAGAACCTCGCCGTCGTTGCACCCAGCCATGTCAGTCGTGTCGGACAGGCCGGCCTCGATGACGATGATGACGCGGTAGAAGGGATCGTTGTCATGCGGAAAGGAGAAAATCCCCGCCAGGTGCTCAAGCTGGTGAAGGAAAAAGTTCGTGAACTGAATGAAAAGATTCTGCCGCCGGGTATTAAAATGGTTACTTTTTATGACCGCGATAACCTGATGGATTTTTGTACTGAAACCATCAGTCATAATCTGATCGAAGGAATTTTATTGGTTACGATGATCGTTTTTATTTTCATGTTTGACTGGCGGACAACTGTTATCGTGTCCATCATCATCCCGCTGTCCTTACTTTTCGCCTTCATCTGTCTGAAAATAAAAGGGATGACCGCCAACCTCCTTTCAATGGGTGCCATTGATTTCGGGATCATCATTGATGGTGCAGTGGTGATGGTTGAGGGACTTTTTGTGGTGCTCGCACTCAAAGCTCATGATGTCGGTATGGAGAAATATAATAAAATGGCCAAGCTCAGCATCATTCGCAAAACAGGCTCCATGCTGGCTAAACCCATTTTTTTCGCAAAGATTATCATCATCACATGCCTGATACCGATTTTCGCATTTGAAAAAGTTGAGGGCAAAATGTTTTCGCCGCTCGCCTGGACCCTGAGCTTTGCCCTGCTCGGTGCCCTCCTGTTCACACTGACACTTGTACCTGTGCTGGCGAGCATCCTCTTAAGAAAAGATACAAGGGAAAGAAATAATCCCATCGTGAATTTCTTTAACCGCATCGTGATGGGCGGCCTGAAATATACCATGGGTCATAAAAAAATTACACTGCTGGTTGCCTTCAGTATCATGGGACTGACGCTCTTCTCATTTAAATTTTTAGGAAGCGAGTTCCTGCCTGAATTAAACGAAGGTGCACTTTGGGTGGAAGCCAAACTGCCCATGAGTAGTTCCCTCACAGAAACCGTAAAGTTTGTAACCCAATTCCGGAAAATATTAAACAGTTTTGATGAAGTGGATGGCGTGTTGTCGCAAACAGGCCGCAGTAATGATGGTACGGACCCTTCCGGTTTTTATTATGTGCAGTGCCAGGTAAACCTGAAACAAAAAAAAGACTGGAAACGGAAAATATCAGTTGAACAACTGGTGGACGAGATGGATACACGGCTCCGCCAGTATCCTGGTGTAGTGTACAATTATTCACAGCCCATTATTGATAACGTGCACGAAGCCGTTGCGGGTATCAATGCTGACCTCGCCGTAAAGATTTTCGGGAATGACCTGGTGAAACTCGACAAGCTGGCCGACAGCACATACAATATTTTACAAACCGTACCTGGCATTAAGGATCTCGGCATCATGCGCAACCTGGGCCAGCCCGAACTGAGTATTGTGCTGGACGAACAGAAGATGGGAATTTATGGCGTCACCACCGCTGATGCCAACTCCGTAATCGAAATGGCGATTGGCGGAAAATCTGCCTCCACTTTTTACCAGCAGGAAAGAAAGTTTGATATCAGGATCCGATATCCCGAACAATACCGGAACAATGAGGGAGCAATCGGTGATCTTCGTGTGCCCACCATTCACGGTTCAAAAATTCCATTGAAGGAGATCGCGGAGATAAAAACTATTACAGGACCGGCTTTCGTGTACCGGGATAAGAATACCCGGTTTATTGCTATAAAATTTACGATACGTGACCGGGATATGGGAAGTACCATTGCGGAAGCGCAGGAAAAAGTAGATGATCAGATCATTTTGGGCAAGGGCTTCAGTATGGAATGGGCGGGTGAATTTGAAAACCAGGTGAGGGCGCAGGCCAGACTCTCACAGGTTGTACCGGTTGTACTTGTCATGATTTTTATTTTACTCTTCATCAGCTTTGGCAACGGCCTCGATGCATCACTTGTATTGCTGAATGTGCCCTTTGCCATTATCGGTGGAATACTGGCTCTTCATATCACCGGTACTGTTTTTAGTATTTCCGCAGGCATCGGTTTTATTGCGTTATTTGGAATTTGCATTCAAAATGGTGTAATCCTGATTTCCGTGTTCAAACAAAACCTTCATCGTAAAATCTCCATCGTGCGAGCCGTGATGCAGGGCGTTCAATCCAGGGTACGACCTGTAGTGATGACCGCTTTGATGGCCGCCATTGGACTCATGCCCGCGGCGGTTTCAAAAGGTATCGGCAGTGAAACACAAAAGCCTCTTGCCATTGTAGTGATCGGAGGGCTGATCAGCTCCACCATTCTGACATTATTGGTATTCCCGCTGATTGTTGAAATACTCTACCGGTATACGCACCGGAGAAATGCCAAGCGACATGTTTCTCTGACCGGAGAACTCTAACACAAGTATGAGAGTATGGGAGTATTTGCTTTGACACTCTCATACTCCCATACTCTCATACTATTAACTAGTTTGTGATTAGTCCAGCTTCTCCAAATCCCGCTCCATCTTCTTCACAGTCTCTTTCACCTTTATGATATTCTCCCGGATCTCTTCTTTGAATGATGTATTGTCGGTTACTACGCGACCTGAACGATACAGATTTTCATCATCAATATATTCCTGCTCGGAAACATTTGAACGATATGCCAGTTCCTGTCCTGTATAAACAACACCGTGAGTCCGCACAAAAACCGATCGTATGGCATTTTCGGTGTCCATACTGATTTTTCCCCTTTCATAAGATGGAAGAGAGGCCAGATGTCCAACTGTAAGCGCCGGAATCATTACAAGATTCTCCTTCCGGTCAATTTCAACGAGCCCCATAGGTACAATCACACTTCTGGAAATCAGATTTAACGGCTTACCGTTGATATCGAGCACCAGGTATACGACGCGACGTGTTACCTCATCAAATATCAACTCAGAAACGCGACCTACCAATTGATTTTCACTGGCGACAACCGACCAATTCCTGATATCCGTTTCGCCATCGACTATTTCAAAACCACTTTCATGCAAGGCGACAAGACGGTTGTTATAGATTGTTTTGTTGTTAGACATCATTGATTGTTTTATTGATAGAAAAATCTCTCTTTATCTGGCTGGTCGGTTTTGCTTTTATGACCTGCTCCGGATGGTCAAATCGACTGTAAATAAATAGTCCCGCCAGAAATAATATGATTACGATTATTATGAGCCATAACAAAAGATGGCTGTTTCGTTTGCGTTGTACATGTAACTCTGCCATGACTGTTTTTCCATTGCATATATCCCAAACCATGCCGCTACGGGATATATTTGCTTTGCACCTTTCCTGTTTGATTATTAAGCAGGTAGCTCTTTTAACACAACAAAAAAACCGGATGTGTAGAATTTTTACCGTGGCATATTTTATACACAATTTCATCTACACAGTCTATGGCACCCAGTAATTATGTGATAAAATAATCAGATTCATCATTTTTATGCTGTTGTCGAAGTAGTCAAAATCTTTCAGTTTGAAATGAATCATATAGTCCCATAACTTATTCAACCATTCCTGATTTTTTGCGTCCGTCATAGCCGATATCGCAAAAGAGGAAATAAAACACAATGCTTCAAAATTCCTGCTTTTCAGATCTTCACCCCCCAATGTGTATCCGGCCGAAATATTATCAGGATTATTAGCCGTTGTTTCACGTATCCATTGATTGATGGGTTCAAGAAATAATTTTGAGCGCCTGTCCCCGGTTACAATGTAATCCGTTGCGATCCGCCAGGGCACTCTGCTGGCGTTGTAATTGTATAAACCGTCATACTTACTTTCCAGATAGTGTTTTTTAGCCGGCCCCGGATTTTTGTTGATGCCCTGAATAAAATCAGGAACTAGTCCGGCATCCAGACTATACTTCTTTTGTATATACCTGAATATTTTATAACAGCTGTCGATGGTCCTTAGCCAGGCATTTTCTTTTGTAGCCTTATAGAATGAACGAAATTCGGAAGGAATAAAATCAGAAGAACGCATATCAAAATAATCCCTGCTGTCGGATTCTATGGAATTACTTTCTAAAACGGAATATGTCTTTGCGTTGATTTCCTGATCCAGAATGGCACCTATGATTGATTTCGCCTTCTGCGCATAATTTATATTTCCGAGGCTGGACCATTGCGCATCGGCCAGTAGCAGGGAATAAGCGATGTCAATATCACCGTCACTCGCAGAGCTCTCTTCATCATGCCCGCAAACGCTCCGTTGGGCCCATGACATCAGCGCCTTACTTCTTTTGCTCGGATGCTCCAGATAGTACTTTAATAATCCGTCAAATGTGGATTGAGATAAAGAATCGGCGCCCGCCATCAGGGCAACGATGATCATGCCATATCCCTGTCCCTCAGAAACACATTCGTGATTTTTACCGGAATTTTCAGACCAGACATAATATGCATCCGAACATTGGCTTTTCCTGATATAACGGTTTTTCCATTGGAAATAGAAAGACCTGACAATGTCGTCCATTTCACCGGAAGAAATATGACTGGGTGTTATGACTCCGGTGAAATAACCGGCGTGCTGGGGAAAAGGTCGAAGAACAGGCTGCGCAAATACATTTGAGATATACAGGAATAGAAGTATGGAAAAGCTGATTTTGATTTTACTTCCTTTCTGCAAAGTTGGCATTTAATTATCTGTTACCGGCTGTCCTTCCACCGGTGGTAATGCGATAAGCTCACGTACGGTCACTTCAACCGGATCGATTTCTTTTAACTGGTTTTTAATATACGCTTTACTGAGACTTTGAATCTTACGACCCTGGGGCAGGAAGTTGCCTTCCAGGCTGCCTACTGCTTTATTATAATTCGCGACTGTCGAACGAAGACCGTTACCGATGTTTACCAAGTGTCCCATCAACGTATGGCTGCGTTCATAAAGTTCCACGGCAGCATCCCTGATCTCTTCGATATTTTCCATTGTTTTCAACTGGTTCCAGCTGTATCCGATACTTTTTAATATAGTGATCAATGTAGTCGGCGTAGCAACGATAATCCGGTTATCCAGCGCTTCTTCAATCAATTCCGGCCAGGCCTGTAATGCCGCACCAAATGAAGATTCGATCTGCATAAACAACACTACGAAATCCGGCGCCTCACTGAACTGATCCCAATAAGATTTGCCGCTTAGTTGTTTTAAATGGATTTTGATCGCTGCTACATGCTGGCCCATCAGGATTTTTTGTTGTTCCATATCATCAGTCTCAAAAATTTTCAGATAAGCACTGAGCGGCACCTTGCTATCGACTACCACCTGTCTGTTTGCCGGCAACTTGATGATCATATCCGGTCTCAGCCTGCCCGTATCTGTTTCAGCAGTTTCCTGTTCCACGAAATCGCACTGATCAGTCATGCCTGCAAATTCAACCAGTCTTCTCAAGGCGATCTCACCATAACGCCCGCGTGTATGGCTCGTCTTGAGTGCTGTCACAAGATTCCTTGTTTCCTTGTCGAGCGCAGAGGTTGTCAATTTCATCTGATCAAGCAGGGTGCTGATATTTCCGTATGCTCCTTCCCTCTTATTTTCCAGCGTATTAATTTTTTCATCCATCTTACTCAGTGATTCACCCAATGGTTTTACCAGGTTATCAATCGCCTGCTGACGTTTTTCGAGATCTCCTTTCGCTTCTGTTACATGCGTGTCCAGCGCGGTTTTTGCGAGGTCAAGAAAAGATTGGTTATTCTTATCCAGCGCAGCGGCGGAAAGTGCATCAAATGAATCCTTCAGTGTTTTCTGACTTTCTTCAACGAATTTTTTCTGTTCTTCAACGGCTTTAACGGCTTCTTCATATTTGGCGGACATGGCGGAATTTTTATTCGTCAGCTCCATTTCCCTTGTCCGGTAATCCTCGATCTGAGATTTGAACCTGCTCCGCTCATTGTTCAATTCAATGGAATCAAACATCTGTTTCTCATACTTGGTTTTTACAGTTGAATACTGATCCCGTAAAAGAGCAAGTTCTCTCAGATCATTTTGTAATTCAGAAATTCTTTCCATTGAGTTTTTTAAATCAGATTCAGCGCGCGTTTTTATAGTTGACTCTGTTTGCAGATCCAATCTCAGACTTTCAACCTGGCCTCTTAAATTCCCAATGATCCCGGAAGACTCCGCGTTTTTTTCAGACAACACGTCAGTTCTTGTCTTGAATTTCACTCTTGTAATAATCCATCCGGCTACAATTCCGATGATAAATGTAAACGCGGCGAGTGCTATATATTCAGTCATAAGATATTTATAAAGTTGATTGATATCATTCCCATTAAGAACTCAATTTACTAATTTATTTAGCACATGCAGAATATCTTTGCTACTTTCGGCAATTCTGTTTCACTTTAAATAAAAAAATCTTTCTAATGGCAAACCAGTTTATAAAAGTCGAAATGCAAGGCATACCTGTCCTGATCAACAAGTCACATATTATCATTGCAAAGTTCGGTAACACGTCGGTAACCAGGATCCAGTTAACCAGCGGCGAGACCATTGAGGTTACGCATACGCCGCAATTATTTAAAGAAATGCAGAGTTGAAAAACGGAAGTTCTGTAAAAAGAAAAAACCGCTATTGTTGGTAGCGGTTATTCAAAAAACAGGATTTTACGTCTTTCGTTCGGATTGGATGGTTTTCTTTCGGACTGGACAGGATGGTTTCTTTGGACTGGATCGGTTATTTCTTTCGGATTGGATATATCAAATATAGATTCGTTTATTCATTCCCGATAGCGCGGGAACACTCGATTTTTATCGTAATCTTACGAAGTTGTGGTTTACATGAAATTCCTAAGTCATTTAAAATCAATCATTATTCAAAACGCATCAGTGCTGTCTTACCGGTTGGAATTCGGTTGAGGCAATGATTGTGAGCTTGGCTAGTGTAAAAGCACCCATCGCCATGACCAGGTCGCGAACAGCCACGTCAAGATAATGCCCTCCCGTGATCAGTTGAAGAGCAATACATATCAGCCAGGCCATCACGATGTAGGCGCCTATCAATGGGCGCATAAGTACAATGATACCGGCAACGATCTCGATGATTCCCACGATTTTCATAAATGCCATGGCGCTCATCGGAAGGATCCCGGCGAGACTTGCATTGAGATAGTCGGGCCAGTGAGTAAGTAAATTGGAGAATTTATCCAGGCCGGCCACAATCGGAACGATGCCAAATGTGAGTCGTAATGCGTTTTGCAATTGTTTTACTGTGGTCATACATTATTTTTATGCCTGTTAGATGAAAGCGGTAAAAAAAGGTTACAAAAATGTTTCTCCCGGTTTTTGTAACTTCTGAGGCGTTTTAGAATCTAAGAAATATGTCAGAGCGCTCCGAGTCTGAATTGATAGAAGACATCCTCGCCGGTGAGCATAGCCTGTATGAATATTTCATTCGTAAATACAATCAGCGGCTCTTCCGTACCGGCATGTCTATCCTGAATAATGATATGGAAGTGGAAGATGCCATGCAGACTGCCTATATCAAAGCGTATGAGCATCTGGGAACCTTTAAAAACCGTTCTTCCTTTGGTACCTGGATTACCCGGATCCTGATCAATGAATGTCTGTTGCAGAAAAAAAATAAACAGCGGCTGCAGATAGTGGAGGGAAATCAATCCGAAAAAATAAGTCATATGGACACACCTGCGCATAAGCTCTTTAATAAGGAACTTGCCACTGTTTTAGAGGATGCCATTGCAGGTCTCCCGGAAAAATACAGACTGGTATTTGTATTGCGCGAAGTAGAGGATCTGTCTGTAAAGGAAACTGCCGAAGTGCTTTTGCTGGAAGAATCCAATATTAAAGTCAGGTTGAACCGGGCAAAAACGATGCTTCGTGATAACCTCTCTGGCTATGTGAAAGAAAACGTATTCGCTTTTCATCTTACACGCTGTGATCGTATAGTAGGGCATGTTATGAAAGAACTACAGATTGAACATCCCCTGAGTCTTCTATAAATCCCCATACGAAGCAGCGATGTCAAACCCGGACGATCTGATAACAAAAACGGACAGTCAACCAGATCGTCAGATTCCAATTGTATAGCTTTCATCTGTTTATAAAATGGCATGCAGTTCGAGGAAGATTGTAAACGCTTCCGCATGAAAAAGTCCAGACAATTTTTCGGTATATTTTTAATCCTGTTGTCTTTTGCCACTAATGCCCAGACTACCCATTATAACCTCGTGCAAATGATGCACGACGGCAGGATCATGAACGTACAGAAAATCCCCGCGGGTAATAAAGTTCAGATCACTGACAACACGGATCGACCCTCCGTTACCTTGCAAGGCAATGCCTGGCTGAAGGATGTGGTATTTACAAACGGCCGGATTGATATTGATCTGAGAGGAAAAAATATTCCGGGGCAAAGTTTTATTGGCGTGGCGTTTAGCGCTTTAAACGATAGTGATTATGATTGCGTTTACTTCAGATCCTTTAATTTTGAAAGTACTGATAGTCTGCATCGCATTCATATGGTACAATACATGAGTCTTCCCGGACATGAGTGGAATGTGCTCAGAGAAACCCACCCATCAGTTTTTGAAAAAACGATTTCACCTGCGCCGGATCCCACGTGCTGGTTTCACGCAACCATAGTCGCCGATTCCGACAGCTTACGGGTATATGTAAACGCCGCTGCAGACCCCTGTCTGCGGGTGAAAAGATTTAAAAATCATAGCGGTGAAAAATTCGCCCTCTGGTGCAGTGATCTGCCGGGAGATTTTGCGAACCTGGTCATTACAAAAAACTGATCCGCGTCATCCATTCTCTTCTGTTGATTTCTCCAGCTCCTTCAGGATCCGGGCCACATCTTCTTCCGTGCTGGAAAGTTTCGCTTTACAGATTTTAATCAGCACAGCCGCCCTTTTTACTTTTTCCGAAAGCGCGTCTACCGATATCTCCCCCTGTTCAATCTCCAAAACGATTTCCTGCAGTTCTTCAAAAGCTTCTGTGTAATTTGGCTCCTTACTCATGGGTTTCCGGTTTATGAGTTGACTGAACAATGCTCGTGATGTTTCCTTCAAAAATAGTTGTGTTTATCGTGTCACCTGGTTGAATTTCTTCAAAATTCTTTATTGCTTTTCCATTCAACAGGGTAATACTGTATCCGCGCTGTAAAACAATTTCAGGACTCATGTTCCTGATCTGTTTGCTTATATGATCGAGTTCGATTCCCCTGCTTTTCAATAAAATATTTGCTGCACCGGGTATCCGGTTCTGAAACTGGGTCAGATAAGATTGCTCATGTCTGAAACGGAAGATTGATTGCTGTAACAATGATCGGGTCTGTATTTTCATGTCATTCCTCCTGCGCTGAAGCATATTTACTGTAACCGAACGAAACAATTTTACTTCCGACCTGAATCTTGTTTTTTGTTCGCTGATCAGGCGAAGTGATTTATCAATGACCATTCTTCGCGCATACTCCACTGGTTCCCGGAAATCATGAAATTTCTGCAATAACCATTCAGCCAGTTTGGTTGGTGTGATCGCGTTCGAAAAAGAAATCATTTCACAGACCGTTTCATTCGTGGAATGACCGATGCCGGTAAGTACCGGTAGTGGAAACTCTGTGATCGCTCTGGCCAGACGGTAATCATTATAGCATGACAGGCCGATATCGTCTCCACCGCCTCTTACAATGACTACAAGATCAAAATGATCTTTTACTTTCCTTAATGCGGTTTAATTGGGCCATCATCGATGTGACTGCTTTTTCGCCCTGCAACAGGGAAGGAAACAACAGGTGAAAAAACCGATAGCCATGTGCATTGGAATGGAGGATTTTTATAAAGTCCGCATATCCCTTGCTGGTTTCCACCGATATGACTGCAATCCGCTGGGGTAGCAATGCCAGGTGGAGTTCCCTGTTTTTATCGTAAAGATTTTCATTTTTCAATCTTTGTATCGTCTCCTGTTTTTCTCTTTCCAGATCGCCCAGGGTAAACGATGGATCAATATCCATAATACGCAAGGCGAGGCCATGCGTCGGATCAAAGGAAATGGTGGCCAGAAAAAGAATTTTTATTCCATCTTTCAGCGGTTCATGTAATACACGCTGAAACTCCCTGTCGATTACTATAAAATCATCTTTCCAGATTGTAGCCTTCATCTGAGCAAGCACCCTCCCCTCCTGCTTTTCCACCAGTTCGGGAAAACAATGACCGGATTGTTTATAATAATTCAGTTTATTTAGTTCAGCCTTGATCCACACAGGAGTCTTATAACGCTCTGCAATGGTTTTCTGAATACTGCGGGTCACATCCAGCAACGTGAAAACGGGTTTATTATTAAACGTTTCGGGCATTACAGTTTTTAATATTTGGTAAATTTAATCAATGGATAACAGTTTAAAACGATTTACGGATGCCCAGGAAAATTCTTATGCAAAGGCGTTTTCTGAAATTCAGCAGGGCAGGAAACAAAGCCACTGGATGTGGTTTATTTTTCCACAGATAGCAGGACTGGGTTTCAGCGAAACATCCCGGTATTACGCCATAAAAGATCTGCAGGAAGCTACTGGTTTTTTAAAACATCCGGTTTTAGGATCCCGGCTGATTAATATCTCCCTTGAGTTGCTGAAGCTTAAAACAAATGACGTACACCGGGTATTTGGAAGTCCGGACGATCTCAAGCTAAAATCCTGCATGACTTTATTTTCCATGCTGCCGGAAGCAGATCCTGTTTTTAAAACCGTGCTGGAAAAGTTTTTCAACGGAGAGAAGGATATAAAAACTTTACGTCTTATCTCTTAAAAGTCCCCGGTTTACTGACAGCATATTTTTAAATATATAACCTTGTGACAAATAACTTCAAAACTTTTTCTGTTTCCAATTTTCATTCCATCTGCGACACACTTACCCGGAAAGATAAAGACCTGGCTGCTGTCATTGAGCAATATGGATACCCCCCGATGTGGACAAGGCCAAATAGTTTTGAAACCCTGGTACATTTTATTTTGGAACAACAGGTTTCACTTGCATCGGCCCTCGCAGCACTGGAAAAGCTCCGTAAAAGAATCATATTAATAACGCCTGAACGACTCATGCCTTTAAGCGACGTAGAACTCAGGGCCTGTTATTTCAGCCGTCAGAAAATCATCTATGTAAAATCTCTGGCAAGGGCGATCATTGACAACCAGATTAAACTGAAAGAAATGGAAACATTGTCAGACGCACAGGTCCGCGAAAAATTGATTGCATTAAAAGGGATTGGTAACTGGACAATTGACGTATATCTCATGTTTGTATTACGGCATACAGATATATTTCCTGTCGGGGATCTGGCCGTCAGGAATGCTGTCATCGCGGTAAAGGGCCTGATAAAAGATGTTTCGAAGGAAAAGATCCTTGACCTGGCTAAAATCTGGAAACCTTACCGTACGGTCGCAGCCATGATACTATGGCATTATTATCTGAAGACGCGTGCATCAAAGCCTGGAAAAAACATTATCAACGACCCGGTATAAAATTCTGCGCCGTACAGTGATTGTATCGAAAACGCACAATCGAAATGGACCAGCTATCATAGCTCCATGATTATGAATATTTTGAAGACAGGCATAGTTTTAGGGAGAAAAAGCCGTAATCCTTTTATCTCTCACCAACAGTCAATCCGGATAAATCATGTTTAAAAATTATTTTAAAACTGCCTGTAGAAATATACAGCGGAACAAAGTAAACAGTTTTATCAATATAGCGGGACTGGCTATCGGCATGTCTTGCGTCGTGCTGATAGCAATTTACGTCAGGGATGAATTGAGCTATGATACATTTTTTAGGGACGCGAAAAATCTTTACCAGGTGAATTTGACCGGTACGGATAATGGTGTGCAATTCAGTACCGGCAATACGGCACCGGCAGTCGGACCTACCATGCACAGCTTATACCCCGAAATAGAGTCATACAGCAGGATTTATCGTCCTGGCGATGTGATGGTACGAAATGATGACGGGCCGAAAGCCGGGACTAATTATACTGAGAAGCGTATCCTGGCAGTCGATTCGAATTTTCTGCAGATTTTCAATTATCAGATATTAAAAGGTGATGCCGCCAGCTGTCTCAAGGGTCCAAACTCGGTTGTATTAACGGAGCAAACAGCACAAAGATATTTTGGAAACACCGATGCCATCGGAAAACTGCTGCAATTTGGTACGGATAAAAAAGTATTTCTTGTGTCAGCTGTATTGAAAAATATCCCGCAGCAATCGTCTTTTCAGTTTGACATGCTCACACCCATCAATGCCTATAGTGTTGTAAAAAAACGCAGCTGGAACTGGTTCTGGCTACAGACAAACACATACGTAAAAATGAAGAACCCGTTAAAACCGGAAGAGATCGCGAGGCTCGAATCGAAATTTGCAGTCATGGCGAAGGAACATGCATTCCAAAATAGAGCAGCCATGGAGGTATTTGCCAAAAAAGGCGGCAAACTGGAATTTCGTTTAATGTCACTCACTTCTGTACATCTCTATGCAACGGGAGCTGGTACACCGGCGCGCCTGACTACACTCAGCGACATAAAGTATGTATATATATTTTCCATCATCGCTTTGTTCATTATTATTCTCGCCTGTGTGAATTTTATGAACCTGTCTACGGCCCAGTCTGCAAAGCGGGCAAAAGAAGTCGGTATTCGCAAAGTGCTGGGTTCAGTCAAACTGCAACTCGTAAAACTGTTTTTGACGGAAGCTGTCTTGTATAGTCTGATTGCCACTTTCATAGCCATGATCGTTATTCTGCTTCTTATAAAACCCTTTAATGAAATAACCGGGAAAACACTTACCTACGGTTCAATCTTTACCAGTTATATATGCCTTTTTGTATTGTTATTAAGCTTGCTGATTGGATTACTGGCAGGTATCTACCCGGCATTTTATCTTACTTCTTTTCATCCGGCAGAAGTGTTAAAAGGCACCAGGCTGCCCAAAAACAGCTTCGGCAACCTGCTTATCCGGAACGGTCTGGTGGTTTTTCAATTCAGCATTTCCATTGCATTGATCATATGCACCGCCATTGTTTTTAGACAGCTGAAATACATTCAGAATAAGGACCTGGGTCTGACTCGGGAAAATGTGGTCGTGATTTCCAATACCGACCGGTTGAAAACCAATGAAGAATCTTTCAGGCAGGAGCTTTTGAAACAACCCGCTGTTATAGATGCATCTATTTCAAGCAGTATTCCCAGTAGAGTAAATTTTACTGATGGATATGTGCCGGAACAGGTTGAATCCGATAAACCACTGATAAAAGAAATCGATCTCACTTCTTTCATGGTTGATAATGACTTTATACCGACTTATCAAATGCATGTTTTACAGGGTCGGAATTTTTCAAAGGAATTTTCCGACTCCGCTTCTGTTATCCTGAATGAAACAGCGGCAAAACAAATTGGCTGGAAGGATGCTGTGGGTAAATATCTGGCATATCCTGGAAACAATCAGCGGTTCAGGGTTATTGCCGTCGTGAAAGATTTTAATGTCTCTTCCCTGCATGAGGCTATCGAGCCCTTTGCATTGTTTCATAACGCTTCCAAAACTTATGATCTGGGCCATTCATATGTCACTGTAAGGTTTCGGGCAAGCAATATGAAAGATTACTTAAGTGATCTGGGAAATAAATGGAAACAATTTGTTCCGGGCACTCCTTTCGACTATAGTTTTCTGGACAGCGAGTTTGACTCCCTGTACCGGTCCGAACAACTCATGGGAACTGTTTTTGGCATCTTTACATTCCTTTCCATTTTTGTTGCCTGCCTGGGTCTGTTTGGATTATCCCTGTATACCGTGGAAAGGCGTACAAACGAAATTGGCGTACGAAAGGTTCTGGGTGCTTCAGTACAAAATATCGTTGCCCTCTTATCCCGCGATTTGTTGAAAATGATTTTGATATCGGCCGTCGTTGCATTTCCGGTAGCCTGGATCGCCATGGCCAAATGGCTGGAGGATTTTGCTTACCGCACGGATATTCGCTGGTGGATATTTTTACTGGCCGCCTTATCTGCCGTAGTTGTTGCTTTACTGACTGTCAGTTATCAGTCCTTAAGGGCAGCATTGGCGAATCCTGTGAAAAGTCTGAGATCGGAGTAAGATGATGTCAGAATGCCATTCATGATCTATCCCCTGACATCAAAAGGGCATTGTCGAATTTTACCGATCCTTTGGGAAAATAGATACATATTCTGTTCCTATCATGTTAAGATGTTTACTTTCCCGCAAAATCCGCCACCTTACTTTCTTTTAAATCCGGTGACTGTGTATTGACCGAAATATGTTGATTCACACGAGGTCTGAATTGCTGCAGATTAGTCAGACGGAACTGTACCCCGATAAATGCGATCAACAGAATGGAGATAATAATTGCAGGTATTTTTGATTCGGGTTTGCGCAAGCCATTGATCAGGTAGGCCGGAACAAATACAAAAGCCCCGATGGCGAGACCTGTCAGCCACATAATAAGCCAGCCGGAATCATAATTATTTAATCCCGGATGCAGATTGGACGCCGGCCAGCCAAAACATTTCATCATCATACAAATGAAATACAAAATAATCGACAAAGTTCCGCTTCCATAAATGATCAGATCGTTACGAGATCTGAATCCTTTCAATAAAACAATAAATACCAGAGGCAGAAAAAACAGAACAAAACTTGCAAAACCAAATAAAAGGAAGAAATCAGTCAGGCGGGACAGGAATATCTTTCCTATTGATCCGGCAATAAATCCGGCAACTGCACAAAGGCCGCTGACGATCAGTGCTTTTTTCATAATGTGATTATTTTGATATAATAAATAATTGGTTTCTATTTCCAGTTCGGAAAGTTCATTTATGTAAAATGATTTTATTGTCGCGGCATAAAATTGATGAAAATCCGCACCCTCTTCAAGATTCTCCTCAATTAATATACATATATGATCCAGTAGATTTAATTGCAGACTTTCAGTTTTGATTCCGCGTTTATTCAGATCCTTCAGAATAAATTCAATATTCTCATCTGTGATCCGGTACATCTAACTTGTTTTCGGTTTTATGTCCAGTAATACTGTCATAGTAGCAATGAAACGGGAGAAATCTTTCAGCTTTTCTTTTGTTGCTGTTTTGCCGGCAGCACTGAGACTATAATATTTACGGATTCTTTTACCGATATATTCTGTCTGCGTTACAACCAGTTTATCAGATTCCAGGGCGTGCAGGGTCGGGTACAATGAACCTTCAGTGATCTGAATTTCATCCCTGGTTAGTTCCCTGACTTTTTGGGTAATCTCATAACCGTACATTTTCCGGTTATCTGACAACAGTTTTAGAATGACTGTCTTAAGGGTGCCTTTTAATAATTCGGGAGAATAGGTCATCGGATATTTCTAATTTGTCCTAAATATACATAAGATTCCGATGCATTGCAAGTTATTGTATATGAATTATTGTTAAAAGTGAAAAATCGGGAGGCGAATTAATGTATTTCCAGGATCTTGACCTTGGCCATCGAATTGTCCAAAGAAGAAAACTTGCTGATCATCGCATTTTCGCTTGAAATATATCCTCCAGGGGAGCGCTGCTTGGGCTTTGGTTTATTGATTTTGCTTTTGAAATACAGTTGAAGTTTGTTGGGTATATGATCTCTTAATGTATTAAAATCTTCGCTGTCAAGTAAAAATCGGTAAAGTCTTCCTTTAAATTCATTCCCGGCTACCGTAACCTGATCTTCCATACTTTCGTAGCTCACAGCTTTGAACACTGAATCTTTACCTGACATCAATAAAACCCTTACACTCATATCATTATTCGCGAGATCGTCATAGCTTTTATTTCCGATGCCGACCGGAAAAGAAAGTGCCAGTACATGTTCCGGTTTTTTTTCTTTTGTCAGGATGATTCCAATGGTACCATAAATGCCATCATCAATCATCGTCATGGGGAAATATAAAATGGTGACTCCGTCCTGTCCCCCGTTCTTGGCATCCGACGCACGTTCATATTCAAATAATTCTTCGGATGCATAGGTAACATTCCATTTATTATAAAATGTTTTTGTGACAATATGCTCTTTGTTATCCTGGCTGATTAAAGGTCCGGATAACAATAAGGAGAAAATAAAAAGGCCTGTTAATTTCATACTCAACACTGCTAGCTATTTCCCGTTGCAAATTTTACCTGATTTGCAATGTAAGCGGCTATTAAAATTACGATCATTCCGAAGATTTGAACCAAACTGATTCTCTCATTGGCAATTAAATATCCGAGCAGAACAGCAATGACCGGATTAACATAAGCATAAGTTCCTACGACCGCTGCGGGTCGCCGTGCAAGCAGCCAGTATAATGCGATCAGTGCAACGATCGATCCGGCAATTGCCAGATAAAGGACTGCACCCCATGCTTTCCATGGTACAGAACGATAATCAAAATTTGACCATTCGCCTGCAACCGCTGAGATGATCAGGCAACAGATCATTCCTCCTATCAACTGCCACCCTATGTTAACATACAACGACCCTGTTTTGTTATGATATTTATAGTACAATGAACCGACAGCCCAACAATAACATGCTGCCACGGTAATGGCTGATGCCAACACCGTGATTGAGCCCGTATGCGATTCAGAAGCTGTTGCCGGACTGATAAACAATATCACGATCCCCAGAATGCCGAGACTGATACTCAGAATCGTCAATTTACTTTTACCGTAATTCACCCAGTTCCTTCTGTCCGCAATAATATAACAGATCGGCAATAAAGAATTAAATACAGCTGTTAGTCCGGATGAAATATATTTTTCTGACCAAAAAGCGGTGGCTTGTCCAAAAGTCATTATAAAAGCTCCGAGTACAATGTTTTGTCCGATGTTGGTTGAAAATATGGATTCACGTCTGACCAGACAGAACATCAACAGCAAACCGCCTGCGATGAGATAACGCAGGGAAGCCATAATATAAGGTGGTATAAATTCGATTCCGATTTTAATCGCCAGGTAGGTAGTACCCCAGATAATATAAATCGCGGCAAAGGCCAGCCAAAGCCGGAGATCTCTTTTCAAATGTTGGTTTTAGTCAACCAAAATTAATTGAATTCTCCGATGCTTCAGCGGGCCTCTTTCAAAATCACCTTTCAGGCAGATACTTGGCAAATGACAAGAAATAAAGTCCGGTCTGAAATAAAAGGAAAAATTATACTCTATTTGTGAAATAATTGTATGCAAAAAGATGGAAACGATCACAGATTTATTTCAGGAATTATATAAGAACTTCAATAACCGGAAAATCGATTTGGTTATTTCACAAATGACAGCGGACGTAAAATGGGCTAACGGGATGGACGGTGGTTATGTGTATGGTCATGAAGCTGTGCGGGAATACTGGACCCGCCAATTTAAAATCGTGCATTCACAAGTAACTCCGGTAAAGATTGACACCGAAAATGATTCCGTAAAAATAAAAGTTCATCAGGTTGTTCATGATCCTGAAGGAACCCTGCTAGCCGATGAATTAGTCGAGCATCATTTTAATTTGAAAAATGGAAAAATTTCGGAGTTTGTAATTGGTGAAAAGGTAAAAAACAATTGAACATGGAATAAAATGGACCGAATAATTTTTAATCTCATTCGGCTTTTAAACTCTCGACCGGATTCGCAAGTGCTGCCCTGATCGCCTGCACGCTGACTGTTACCAGAGCAATCACAAGCGCCAGCAGACCTGCAACAAGAAAAACCCACCAACCGATATTCACACGGTATGCAAAATCCTGCAGCCAGCGGTGCATTGCCCAGCCGGCCAAAGGGAATGCGATCAGTGCGGCAACAACCACCAGTCTCAGAAAATCTTTTGATAACAATCCGACAATATTATTGACAGAAGCACCCAGCACTTTTCGAATTCCGATTTCGCGGGAACGCTGTTCAGCCGCATAGGTCACGAGACCGAAGAGCCCCAGGCAGGCGATTAAAATAGCCAGCACAGCGAAATTTATAAAGATGCTGCCGGTCCTTTGTTCCGCATCATAGATATGGTTGAAGTCATCATCCATAAAGGAACTTTCAAATGGTTGTGCAGGCACCATGGATAGCCACACTTTATTCAGCCTGGCAATCAGTCCGGGTAAATCAGATGTGTGCACACGAATCGCCGTTTTGTTGGGAGACGAACCAAGCATAAATACAAGCGGCGATACCGGCTCACGCAGAGAATTAAAATTAAAATCCTTGATCACACCCACTACGTGAAACTGAAGTGTATTATCGACTGACTGTGGCGCATGAAAATCTTTCGGGATGTACAGATTTTTATTCAGCGGATCCTTATAACCCATCAGTTTGGCCGTCGACTCGTTGATGATGACAGCACTATAGTCCGTTTTATAGTCTTCTGAAAAATTGCGGCCTTTTGTAACCGATATTCCAAGTGTCGGAATATAATGTTGATCTATGTCCCAGATCTGCATTGAAATGGCACGCGTCTGATCGAGAGTCGGATCTAGAAACATGGGCGCCTCATTGCGGCTGCCATTGGTCGGCAGAAAACTGGTCATTGTTACATTTTCTACACCCCGGATACGCATGCATTCCGACCGAAAGGCTTTGGCCTGACTACCGAGCACATCTGTATTTTGTAATATGATCACCTGATCACGATTAAATCCCAGATCCTTGCTGCGTATAAATTTCAACTGATTATAAATAATCACCGTACTAATCATCAGGAATATGGATATGGAAAACTGGAAAATGACCAGGGTGCTACGCAAACGGCCGGTCTTAAATCCGGTAGACAGAATGCCCTTTAGTACTTTGATCGGCGCAAATGACGAAAGATAGAAAGCCGGATAAATACCCGCCAGCAATCCGATAAATACGGCAAGGCCAAGCAGGGAAAGTTGTAATCCGGGTCTTGAAAAGAAATCCATGCTGATGGCTTTGCCCGATAAATGATTGAAATAAGGCAGACAGACAGAAACGAGCGCGACGGCCAATACCAGTGCAATCAGACTCACCAGGATAGATTCTGTGAGGAATTGCGCAATGAGATTTATTCTCAATGATCCAAGAACTTTTCTGACACCCACTTCCTTCGCGCGATTTGCCGAGCGCGCCGTGGACAGATTCATAAAATTGACTCCCGCAATCAACAGGATAAGGATGGCGATACCTGAAAATATATAGATGTATTCGATATCACTGTTTGTTCCCATCTCTCCCGTCTTATTGGAACGCAGATGAATATCCGTGAGCGGCATAAGTGAATAATTCGCAAAATTGCCGCCTTTTTTAAAAGCATCTTTAGAAGAACCCAGCATTTGCTGGATCTGCGGAAACAAATATTTATCAAGCATGTCGCCGAAGCGATTGGTCAGTTGTTTCGGATCAGCGCCCGGTTTTAAAACCAGATAGGTATTAAAATTATTCATGACCCACATACCCCCCCGGCTCTCCGCATTGGTAGACATGGAAATAAAAAAATCTTCCACGAAATGTGATTGTGCCGGCATATCCTTCATTATTCCGGTCACTTTATAATTATTCGTGTCGTTGATTACGATTGATTTTCCGACCACATCAATCGAATTAAAATATTTTTCTGCCATGCTTTCACTTAGTACCACACTGCCTGGATCTGCGAGTGCGGTTTTCGTATTGCCATGTATCAGGGGCAGGCTAAATACATCGAACAGCGTGGAATCTGCAAACATTACCCTGGTCTCCTGAAAATTCCGATCACCTTTTCTCACCAGAAATTTTCCCGGGAAATTCCGGAAACGAACGAATTGCTCTACCTGCGGATAATCCTTCTTCATGGTGGGGCCCATGGGATCAGGCGTGACAGCCAGAATCATCCGGTTCCCTCCAAATTGTATATCAGCATCTATCCTGTAAGTCCGGTCTGCGTTTGTATTGTAACGGTCATAACCCAGTTCATCCATTACGAACAGGAGAATCATTAAACAGGTCGCCAGTCCAACCGTCAGGCCAAGGATATTAATGGCGGTAAAGCCTTTACTTTTCCAGAGATTACGCAGGGAAACCAGTATATTATTTTTGAGCATATGAGCTTATTAGTACGTTATGAGGGTCTAAGAAGATGCCGGATTTTAAATGGCTGAAAATAAAGACATTATGAATGCGGTTTGAAATAAAACTGTGCGTTTCCGGGCATCCACCGTACGAACTTGCAAAACATCGCCTTTGGAGGGTAGCATAAAACATGATATTAGTCCGCATCCATAGTAATACTTAACAGCCTTTGTCGTTATATACATATAAAATCCTCCCGATGAAAAGCCTATTCCTCCTATTGATTTTTTGCAAATCAATCCTCTCGTTTGCCCAGACGACAAAGCCCAACTATAAGGTTGTGCCAATTGTAACCAGCCACTCCTTCTTCTTAAAAGGAGGTTCCCGTGCGATGATTGGCAACAGTTCAAGACAGGTATTGCCCATCGAACTTCCACCCAATACAGTTGAATGGTATTATACAGTTACGACCACCACGAGCAGGAAGCAATCTTTGAATAGTGATTTAACGGGGCAACTGGATAAGCTACTGGTTCCCGATCTTGGAATCACACAAAATGCTTCATCAGACATTTCTGTTCCGCAAGGATCCGGTATCTGTGATGTGTATGTGATGACAAATCCAAATGAAGTAAACAAGTATGTCAATAAAAGACCGGCGGTCAGTTTCCTTATGAATGACTCCAGGCAAAATTATATTTCAGGGTTAATCCAGGTGAAAGATTTTCTTTATGGATCCTGCTTCCTGGTACTGAGAAATCCAAGTGCTTCTCAGGGGCTGAATGTCACCGTCGAAGTGACAGCCATTGTTCTGACAACAGCAACCAGTAGCAGCACAGCGATGCAATAATAAAACTCAATTGTAGACATCATAATTGCTTTCATAGTAATCATGATCTCTGGCTTCCCGCTCATTAACCTGATGCAGCTCGTTTCTAAATACAAGTATAAACATGATATAGATCAGAGCAAACCATCCGACGGCAACGAAAAGACTTCCCAGCACATCTGTTGCATAATGAACATGCAGATAAACACGACTGAATCCTATCAAAATACCAAAGACAGCACTGATAAAATATAAAAAATATTTGTTCAGCCGGCCGGTCTTTAATTTCCAGATAAGAAAAATTATCAAAAGGCAAAAAATAAAACCGCCCAGTGAATGGCCGCTCGGGAAACTATAACCTCCTGCTCCAACCATCTTATGTAGTGGACGAGGTCGTTGAAACAGCTCTTTTAAAACCAGGCCCAAAAGAAGCCCTGAAACCGACACGGTAAACACGAATATCGCATAGGTCTTACGACCTTTTGCCGCCAGGGAATAAATAATGAAGAAATAGGCCGGTAACAGAAAAAGTCCGGAACCAAAATAGGAAATAAAAACAGCCGCTTGCGTATTCGCGTTCGTTATCCATGGCTTCACATAATAAAAAGAAAGGCTGTCAATCAGGTTTTCCTTTTCCGGAATAACGAAATGAATCAAAATATAAAATAAACCACCAGGCCGCTATAAAAAAAATCAGTGCAACAAAAAATTCTATATAGATTTCACTTAAGTCATCAGACCAGTGGGTGAAAAGCTTTTTTGCGCTTTGTAGCCAGTTATAATTGTTCTTCATGATCTAGAATACAAGGATGCTCTATATCATGACAGGGTTGGGTGAACCAAGACTTATTAAAATAAATAAACGATACCGGCGCCAATTCCGAAATTATAAGGATAGGCCGACAGGCTGCTGCTATTCATGTTGATGGGACCCAGCGTATTTTTAAAAGAAGGAATCAGGCTGACAGCCATATGTGAAGTCAGGCGGTATTGAATTTCAGCTTTTACCAACAGTCCGAGATTTATTTTTTTCAATCCCATTCAGCGGAATCTCTGATTCGTTTTGCCTGTAATTTGCTCCGTAAATATCCGTTTCAATGGTTGCATGAGTAAGTACATTAAATGTCATGCCCGCCCCTGCCAGCAAAGTAAATCTGTGCATGGGAATCCGGTATGAAAGAACGAGCGGGACCGTTATATAATGAAGTTCGCTATGGGTCTTGGCCGTCGCCATACTGTCGCCCACCATGGGCACTATAAATGAAGGAGAATGCAAAAAACTATAACCGGATGCTGTATTTAATTTAAATGCGATATCACCGCCCGCATTCTTTACAGCATAGGATTGTGAAGAATCCATAATGCTTCTTGACCAGGAATAACTGAGCCCGGTCTGAAGCATCCATCTTTTATTTATTTTATAATTCAGGTACACACCGACCGAGGCTGAGAAGATATTTCTTTCTGCTTTTTCTATTTCCTTTCCGTTCGGTGCCGTTATATCGTTATCAGAAAAATTGTAACCGGCAAATTCCTGTGAAAAATAGGGAGTTATTGAAATCCTGTCCCTGAATTTGGGTTGTTCCAATCTTATAATATCATGATCGGCAGAGGCATGAAGGGATAAAGGCTTGTTCACTTGCTAACCTCATCGATTGAAAGTCCTGGTCCGTTGTTGTGACCGGAATAAAATCAGCACTTGTTGACGGGTTTAAATGGGCAATATCGGAAAAGGGAAGAGTTGGGATCTGTTCACTTCAGTTACAGTTCGCCGGTACGGAATGGGCATTCACCCCATTGTCCGGTTCAATAGAAACAGATTCATCGATAAAAGTTTTTATCGGTTTCGGTGTTAAGTTTCCGGTTCCGGATTTTTTTATATTGGCTGAAAGAATGGATTTTTTTGGTTGAACCGGATGCAGCCCATAATAGAGAAATAGGGAGCTTATAAAAAAGAACAATAGCAGCAGTGCGCCTGTTTTTTTTAACCCCGCTTTGTTTTTATTGACAAGTGCAGCTTTATCTTCTTTATCCAGTTCTGTTTCAATATTTTCCCACACATGCCTTCCAGGCTCCTTTTTATGAAATTGAAGCATGTCCCGGAATAAATTGTCCATATGATTCTGAAACGAATCTTTCATATTTGCCTATTTCGCAATTTTAAATTCCCGGCTCAATTGTTTTTTAAGAATGTTTCTGGCATCAAACAGGTTTGATTTTGATGTGCCTTCGGAAATTTCCAATAACCGGGCGATCTCACGATGCTTCAAACCTTCGAAAACATATAAATTAAACACCAGGCGGCAGGCAGGAGGCAACGACTGAATTAACCGGATTAGTTCTTTTTCCTGAAGCTGGTTGGAAACACTCAGATCGGAAGGCAGGTAATGCAGTTCCTCGGATATGGCAACCGTACTAAACCGGTCCGATTTACGCCGGTATTTTTGCAGGGCACAGTTTATCATAATCTTACGAAGCCAGCCCTCAAATGTCCCCGTATTCCTGAATTGCTGAATACTCCTGTACATCTGTAAGAAGCCATCCTGTAGAACTTCTTCCGCTTCCCGCCGGTCTTTCGTATACCGCATACATAAGGACATCATCGCGGGGCTGTATAATGAATAGATTTCCTTCTGGCAAGATCGATCCTTTGCCAGGCAGCCCGCAATTAACCTTTTCAGATCAATGTTTATTATGTTCCGTCCTTTAAGGATCATAGATGCTTACATCCGGCATTTGGTTGGGTCAATGAAGCCGTCTGCACCATTTTTTAATGGGCATCTCGTTTGTCTGATTCCGACAAGTAAAGGTGAGATTCAATTTGGTAGAAATACTGTAGTTGGTCGGGCTGCTGGCACGATATTATGTTATTAGCAAAAAAGATATAACTCTTAAATTAACCAATATGAAGACTATTATTAAGGTCTCTGTTATTTGCATGTCCATATTATACTGTGGATGCAAAACAAATTCTATCACGGGCAGAAGCCAGCTCGACCTGGTTCCCGAGTCAGAATTACAAACCATGGCTCTGACAGAGTATAAAGATTTTCTATCAAAAAATCCTGTCGCACCGGCAACCGATCAGAACCAGGAAATGGTCCGCCGGGTCGGCAACAGAATAGCCACATCAATTACAAATATTATAATGATCATGGCGCCGGCGATCAGTTGCAGGGTTATGCATGGGAATTTAATCTCGTTTCAAGTAAAGAAGTAAATGCGTGGTGTATGCCGGGTGGTAAAGTAGTTGTCTATTCGGGTTTACTGCCCGTTACCCAAAACGAAACAGCACTGGCCATTGTACTCGGACATGAAATCACGCATGCCGTAGCAGGTCACGGACGTGAACGCATGAGCCAGCAGATGCTCGCAGAGGGTATACAGGTTGCCGGGAATGTTGCATTGGGAAGTAATCCGAAAACAGTATCGATATTTAATCAGGTATACGGACCTACTGCGCAGATCGGTGTCCTTCTTCCCTATTCACGCAAGCAGGAAAGCGAGGCGGATCACTATGGTTTAATCTTCGCTGCCATGGCGGGATATAATCCGCAGGAAGCAATCCCCTTCTGGACCCGCATGGCATCGCTGGGCGGACAAAAACCGCCGGAATTATTAAGCGATCATCCGACCGATGAGCAAAGAATTGAAGATTTGAAAAAAGTAATGCCGGAGGCGGTGAAATATTACGAAGGTTCGAAACACTAACTAACACACAAGACTGGAAGACTGGAAGACTGAAAGTCTGGAAGTATGGAAGTAATAGTCTGAGAGCTAGTGAAAGTTACACTTCCAGTACTTCCAGACTTTCAGTCTTCCATACTTGTGTTAGTGTGTTTTCTCAGCCGAAGATTTACTGAACCCTTTGGCCAGATCATGCATGTCAGTGGTCTTATCTTTTATATCACGCAGGTTGCCTTTGAGCTTTCGCAACATTTCAGATCCCACGTCAGGAATCGCCACAGTACAAATCGCTAAACCAGTCAGAATGACCCTGATTACCCTTTTCATAGTTAACTAAGATAACATTTTGATCACATTAGAGGGGGTGGACACCATTTTTATTATCAACAACCTTTCCCCCGTTTTGACGCAAAAAAGGAGCCGGTTTTTGGGTAATTCCAAGACAATTTGGGAAAATATCTCCATGCTCTGTTTATGGCAGGAATTCCGCATTCAAAAGTTCCGGCGAGCATCCGGGTATCCCCTGATTCATTTTTTTGTAATTCTTAAAGATTGGCCTATGTTTGCTAAATAATTTAGTATTTATGCCGGAAAACAAAGTCGTCGTTCTGCAAAATTCTGACACTAAAAAACTGGAGGCCGAACTAACCGAGGTTCTGCGGGGCAACAAAGCGAAACCTTCCTCCATAACCCAGTCCCAATCAGCCGTACCTGTGATCGGTTCGCGCATGGGTTGGGAGAATATTATTACAATTACTGTTGTGTATCCTGAATGATTTAGTTCTGTCAGTAGTTGAGCCCTGGTATGTTTATGCCGGGGTATTTAATTTTCCTTAGGCTGTGCTCTCTTTTTGTTGATCCAGGATGATTGCCTTAAAGGCGCTCATGAAAACAGAAGAAAATAACCAATCATTTTTGGTAAATGATATTTCATATGGTTTTGGGCTGATTAACCAAATATAGACAGATAAAATTAACTGACTGCCTTCTCATCCACTGAAAAATACCAAATACATTATGATCCGGATCCAGAAAATATCCCTGCCAGCATCTACCCGGGATAGCAAATTTCGGCATGGCGACCACGCCGCCATGCTGCAGGATGGATACCGATATCTTATCGAAATTTTCCACCTGCACTGAACACACAAAAGCATTCGTACCGGTTCCTTCAGGAGGCAGGGCAGCCGGTCGTTTCAATAAGCCGCCATAGATAGTGTTTGTCTCGATCCGGTAATATTCAATGGGGGCAAATTCTTCTTTGACGAAGTTCCATCCAAATATGGCTTTGTAGAATGCCAGTTCCCTTGGCGGGTTGGATGACTGAATTTCAAAATAACCCACGGTATTCATATGGCTCATTTTTAAGAACTAAATTTACGAAAAGGCTCAAAGCCCAAAGCCTAAAGCCCAAAACCCATACAAGGATTTGACTTTATCTGCAAATAGAAAACTGATTATTGTTAAGCTAATACACAGTACCATCTGGATGTTTTTCAATCTGATTATATTTTATTTGTATTATTCCGTTATCGTCAACAGGATCGACAAGTGGGTTTGGATTTGTATCGGAATCATTTTATTGGAAGGGCTTGTACTTCTTTTTTTCAAACGCATATGTCCGATAACCCTGATTGCCAGAAAGTATTCAGACTCGACGAAAGATAATTTTGATATTTATCTGCCCAACTGGCTGGCGAAGTATAATAAGTTAATTTATACAATTCTTTTTGTAGTGGTATTATTAATGATTGCTTTCCGAATCATTCAAGCCTAAAGCCTAAAGTCTAAAGCCTAAAACCAATTTGAGGATGATAAATTAGATGAAGGTTTTCAATTATCTAATTTACAAATCGACAATTTAGTTTTAGGCTTTAGGCTTTGGGCTTTAGGCCTGACCCGGTTCCTGATATAATCCAAGAATATTTCCTGAGAGATCCTGAAACCAGGCTGTAATTTCCGGAGCATCCAAACCCAGCGGCCGGACAATCGTTCCTCCCCTTTCAATAATTTTCTTCATCGTTATTTCGATATCGTCTACCATGATATGCAGAAGCATACCGATCTCTGTGGTCGGCTTACGGTCCTTGCGCCAGGTACCACTCACTTCATTTACTCCATCATCAAAGGCGACGGTTCCATCACTGCGCTTACGGACTTTCCAGTCAAACACAGCCTGATAAAATGAACTGGATTCATCAATATCGCGTGAAGGCAATTCCAGGTAACAGATTTTGCCATTTCCATAATGTGGTTCTTGATTGTTTGTCATAGATCTTTTTTTTCAAGTTGAAAAATTTCCTCGACGGATTTACCAAATACACGCGCTATTTTTAACGCGAGCAGAGTCGATGGAATATATTTATTGCTTTCGATTGAATTGATCGTTTGTCTGGATACCCCCACCTGGTCGGCGAGTTCAGCCTGCGTCACTTTTTTGATCGCACGTTCTACGTGTAGATTGTTTTTCATAGGCGGGTATCAGAATCATTTGACCTGGCCGAACGGTTTAAACGGTAAATCACCCACTGAAAACGCAGGATGAAAAAAAGTAAGGGCAGCCAGATGTTCAGCATTAATATATGATTGGATTCACCGCCATAGGTAAATATCAAACCGAAGAGCAGAATCGCATAATTCAGGTAGATGGCCCAACGCAAAGAATCGAGTCGCAGTTGGATGATCTGTTCATCTTCCACCCGCTCCCGGGAAAAAGCAACCAGGAAAAGACCGACCAATACCATCAGCGTCGTGCCGATGAAAAAAAGATGCGGTGCTGAAAATAAAAAATCGTTTGAGCCGGATGATGGCATGTGCTGGCCATAGCCCTTCGGGTATAAATGATCCCAGAGCAATTTGATCGGAATATGCACCAGGATCAGGGCGAAACCGAAATAGCGGCTGCTATAAGGAAACAGGTATTTTGCGCTCATTTTTGTCAAGTTTGCAATACTAAATGTAAAGAATACTTGACATATCATCCAAATATTTCTTATCGAATCTTGAACTGACAATAATTATTCAGAAACTTTTGTCTACTGAAAAGCTGCCTGAAAAAAAGATTTCATGTCTTCCCATGAAGCCGAATCCGCTGCGGCATTATAAGCGATAGGCATATTGAATTTTTGACCGAGAAGGGTTGCGTCCGGATTGGTATATGCATGTTTTGCGCCTGGATAACTAATGAAAGAATAATCAGCATCTATGGAATCCATACTCTTCCTGAACGCCGCCTGATCGGCTTCTGGCACTAAGGCATCATCAGCACCCTGACAAATTAAAATCTTTGCCGTAAGAAGATTTTTTTTGGGTTCAACACCAACCAGCCGTCCATGAAAACTCACCACCGCTTTAAGCGGTGCGCCAAGTTTTGCCGCGTTCACAACAACATAACCTCCAAAACAATATCCCATGGCCCCTGTTTTCGTTATGTCTGCCTGTGGGAAACCCGCGGCCGCTTCGATTGCGTCTTCGATGGGTTTCAAAGTGTTTTCAGGCTGCGAATAATATCGCATCGTCATCGCCCTGGCCTCTTCCGGATTATGAGCCAGTTTTCCTTCGCCAAAAAGATCAGCTGCGAAAGCAAAATATCCAAGGGCAGCAATTTGCCTTGCTCTGGATTTAGCATATTCATTCAGTCCCCACCATTCATGAACGATGATCACGACCGGAAGTTTTCCTTCCCTGTTCTTGTCATGGGCAATATACCCCCTGCACAGGCGACCTTCAGAATAGTATTTCACTTCCTCAGCATGAATGGATGGATTTTCATCAACCTCTTTGAACTGCATGGGGATTTTATTTGATAATCATCCCAAGCTAAGGAAATGTCTTTGGAATGATCTCTAAAAAGAATGAATGGTTAATGACAAAATTGCACTTTTCAATCCCGGCACTGTTTTTAGATTAAAATTTATGTTCATCTATTTTTTAATTTAAAAATGAAAAACATGTACTACAATCAGTCATGGGCCGCAAAAGGCAATCCACACGGTAATAAACATCTGTACGCCCGCTCTATGCAGCGTGCAGCCGTGAACATTTACAAGACAGATAACAGCTATGAACTGTTGGTATTTGCTCCGGGACGCATCAAGGAACATTTTCACCTGGACATGAGTGGAAATGAACTCACCATTTCCTACAATCCACCAGAAGGATTTCCCCGCCCGGAATGGGTATTAAGGGAATACAGTCGTGGAGGTTTTAGCAGATCTTTTACTTTGAACGAAAGCATCGACACAGAAAACATATCTGCTAAATATGCAGACGGTGTTCTCCAGGTCAGTCTTCCTGTCATAGAAGGAAAAGAAAACACAAGAAAGGAAATTTTGATTAACTGATTCTTTTAAAGCCAAAAGCTCAAAGCCTAAAGCCTAAAATCTGAAAATTATGAAAATTCTTCAGATTTAACATTGGTTTTAGGCTTTTGGCTTTACGCTTTAAGCCTGCCAGAAGGCACAACAATTGCCGCAATAATGAAAAATCGAAGCCATGTTCAAATACGGAATCTTATTATTTGCCGCATTCGCAGTCATAAACCTGTCGTGGAATAAGTCAGATTTCTCCGCTATTAAGAAGGCAGGATTTTTGAATATTTCAGACACATCGGTATGCGATAAAGTTTTTGATGGTAAGTATATCGATAGTAATCATACTACATGTATCAATCTGGGGGGCGCTTCCCCGGGACAGAAGATCAGGATTGTAATAAAGGGAAAGGACCGCAACAATTTTCCTTCACCACCCGAAAAATTATATACCGGTAAAACAGTTTGTGTGAAGGGACCCGTGGAAATGCAGGACGGTCAGCCATCCGTCGTAGTGAAGGATCCCGGTCAGATCATCGTACAGCAATAATCACACGGGATCGGACTATACTTTTTTAAAAGTAATTTCAACTTTTCGGTCGATTTTGCTTTCCGGATGCAGGGTCTCCATCACAAGTACACCGGATTTTATAGTAACGGTACTTTGTACAGCAGTCGTTCCTTTTTGATCAGTCATGGTTAAAATATTTCCATCCATGGACCAGCTACCGGTAAAGCTGCGCGAACCGGCATCCTCTTCACCTGAGTTAATCAAATAAGTATGGTTCGATTTGAATTCATACACGACAGTTCCGATGGTCGACATATCCGTCACAACAAAAGGTTTTCCTATTTTTTTTGCTCCCTCATCCGTAAAGTATTGCTTTACCGTTACCTGGTTCCATTTGCCAACAATCGATTGCGCAAAGGAATTCTTTGAAGAAAATCAAAGAACTGATAAAAACAAAACCGATAAAAAGATTCCTGAAAATAGGTGAATGATTCATTTGGAAGATTTAATCCTTCCTAAGCTAATCTTAATTCTGCACTAACCGGGAACAATTTTTGTCTCATTATATTTGTCATTAAATCATTCTATGGCATTCGCAGGTAAACAGATCACGAATTCAAAAAATGGTCAGACTTACCGGTTCATTCAAACCGCGGCCAGTACCGGTGGGAAAATGCTTGAAATGGAATCTGTGTATGTTCCCAATACACCGGAACCAATACTTCATTACCACCCCAGGCAGGATGAATACTTTAAAATACTGGATGGAGAAGTAACTGCCAGAATCGGAACAGAGATTAAAATTTTACGTACTGGCGATGAACTGCATATTCCGGCAGGTACTCATCATGGTATGTGGAATCCATCTAACCGTCCTGCCACCGTGAACTGGAAAACCATGCCGGCATTAGAAACTGAATATTTCTTTGAAACCATCACAGGCCTTGTCAACGATGGCAAAACAGATCAAAAGGGTAAGCCCCATTTACTACAGACGGCGATGACCATAAATCATTTTTCAGGAATGTTCAGGCTGGTAAAACCTCCCTATCTGATCCAGAAAATATTGTTTTATACATTAACACCAGTCGCCTGGGCTTTGGGGTATCGGGCCATGTATAAGAAGTACCTGAATTGATTATTTTCTCTTCCGAAGAAATATCTCTTTAAAAAACACAAACAGATAGGTTAGTACAATCATCCCGACAATCGCAAGTATTGCGTAAGTCGGCGAATTAAAATAATATTTACTTATTATCCTGTATCCGATCAATAATAAGACGATAACGATTGCCCTGGGTCTCCATTTTGACCGGGATTTTTGCATGCATGAATGTACAAATTTAACGACAGGTCATGCGAACGGTTTCTGCATGCTGTCGATAAACTGCAGCGCTTCTTTTTCATGGGCCGGACCATTGGTGAAAGAGTCAAAAGTAAAAACGATTTTGCCCGTCAGATCTACCACAAAAGTTTCCCTTCCGGTAATAAAGAATTTGCTTTTGACGCCGAACATTTTTAAAACTTTATTATCCGGATCACTCAGTAATGTGAAAGGGAGCTTATGGTTTTGAATAAATTTTTTGTGGCTTTCAACAGTTCCCGAATTAATGCCAATGACCATCGCTCCCGCTTTTGTGATTTTATCATACTGGTCCCTGAATGAACAGGCTTCCTTGGTGCATCCACTGCTCTCATCCCTCGGATAAAAATAAATAACCAGGATTTTCTTTCCCTTATAGTCCGAAATGTTGAACAGGGTATCATTTTGATCACGCAGGGAAAATGACGGAATCATATCTCCCACCTTCAGGTGTTTGTCCTGCTCCCTGGATGCCTGGAACCAGCCGAATATCAGGGCAGCCAAAAGGACTTTTTTTTGCATGCACAAATTTACAGATAATCAACAGTCCATACCATTATGCTATTGAGCTACGGATGGATCCGGCTCCAGACTCTTAGGCTGCTGATCATCTTTCTGAATCTTGGGTTTCTTATGATAATCCGCTACGAGGTTATGAATTTCCTGATCACGTTGTTTCTTTAACAAGCGAACTTCCTGACGTTTTTGTTTATTGGTCAGACTGTCATCCTGCCGCACGGAATAAATCCGGTCCGCATAATCGGATCTGATATCTTCCTCTTCTTTTTGCAACTGACTGGGCCGGCTGTACATATTCCCGTACGGATAGTAAGCACCGTAAGGAAGACCGTAAAATCCAAACGGACTATAGAATGCCGGATAGTAACCGACACCAAAACCCAAGGCCGGATGGAATGCATATACGGGATGATAAACGGCAATGGTATGAACCTTCTGGGCTGAAGCAGTAAAGCCGAGCCCCGCACAAATCACTACTACTACGATAAACTTTTTCATAAATCACTTCTTTATATAATGCTAAACGCAAATTACATCCAGAAGATGCCTGACATATGACAACGAATTGTGTAATAACGAATGCCTAACAAATGACGGCGATAACATTTAATTTACCTGAACTACTTCATAAGCATCCGTTCCATTTTCCGATACGGGCTGATAATACGTGTTGTTGTAAACAAGATAGGTTTGTCCGTTGATGTCCTGCTGGATCGCTCCATCCGGTATTTGGGTGATCACGGCTCCATAGGGCGCCTGTACAACCTGGTAACCGTTACCTGTATCAATATAAAAAGCGCCTCCGTAATAATAATAATAATCGTTTCCAACCATGGTCGTTTCATATCCGGGCGGCAGGGAACTGACCGTTGCGCCGATTGGTGCCGGCACAACAGAATAGCCGTTGGCAGAAGGCTGGTAATAAACGCCTTCATCATAATAAAACTGCTGGTTTGCGACAGACAGCAGGAAGGCATCCCTTGCCAGTGAAGCGGCAAAATATCCGAGCGGGTGCCAGTTATGTCCCCAATAGTATGGATGATAAGGATGGTATGCATAAGCATGCACCGGCTGATAGTGATTATGATAAACATTCACATTCTCATGTACTGTAACGTTATGCTGAACGGTCACGTTTTTTTGAACTGGTACCGGAGCCCGGTAGGCTGCTGTATTCCGGCTATAGTCATGCTGTTTATAATCATGATTCATATTGCTGCCGCCATTAATCGTCGGGCGATTTTCTACTTGCCGTGGTTGTTCTACGGGACGGGCAGGCGTCTGTTGCGGCGGATGATTGACAGCCGCCGGAGGCGGATGGTTGACGGCTGGTGCAGACCTGTTATAATTCTGTGGAGGAGCAGATGGCCGGCCACCTCCGTTATAGTTGGGATGATTCATGCGCTGTGCGTGCCCTGCCTGCGGAATGGTCAGCAGAACGGTCATCAGGATTATCATGCTTAGTGAAAAGAAAATACGAAAAGACATTTTCATGACGCGAAATTTATCGGATGATCATTTTATTTTTTAACAGGGCTTTTAGCCATCTTTATTTTCTTTGCCTTCGGAGGCGCCATAAATTCAAACAGCGACGCAGGCAACGTCGGATTGATTTGCCAGTCAGACAATACCGCTTCATATTGCGGATTCATATCGCGGCTCGTATAAACGATCACCATTTTAATAGGAAGGGTCAGTGCATCATCCGATATCCAGAACTGATAGCTCTTGTCCGGCGTTGTACCGGCAATATGGTAACAATCTTTACCATCCACTTTCGTCATCCCGAGATAAATGAGATTTTTGGATTCGGACAGCAAATCATCTACGAACGTCGGATAGAAAAAATCTGAAGCCGGAAATTCAATGCCATATAATTTGTTCACCGTATCAATCATGTCAACGATGGGTGCAGATAGTGCCAGGCTTGCAAATTGATTGTTCTCCATGGGAATAATAACTGAGCGTTTCTCCATCATAATAAAGGGACCGGTCACCACGGTCCCCCTGGGAGCGGATCAGCAGTTTATTCGGTCCCTGCATATAAATCTGTTCATCGTCTCCGTGTTTGACAAGTCCCAGATGCTGACTACGGATATCGTAATTCGACCTTACCATGTAATGGCAGGAGCTCAGGGATCCGATCATCGCGCTCATGCGATCAAGGATGGCAACAGCAATGGTATCAATATTGATTCTTTGGGCCGATGCACCGGTGGCTGATGCAATGCAAATGATTACACTGAAAAGGAATTTTTTATTCATCTCATGAATTTTAAATCGTTGGCCTTGAGGATTAAAACCGCGGCAATGTAGGGCAAAATCATGCCATGGCTTGTTCACGAGATGTTAACAGAAGCAGGATAGATGTCTATCTATTATGTTGTTACATTTTTGGACGTGTGATCTTTTTGCCCGCCAGATGTTGCTTCCAGGGTTTCCAGTAATGGTCGTGCCATCCCCGGTTAATGCTTTCTTCTTTCCCGTCCGGAACACCACTGTGGACCACATGCAGGATCGTGTCCTTACCGCTGGGCTCCAGGATGATAGTGAAAAGAGAATCCGGATCATCAGGGGTCCAATCCACCGCGCGCCAGGTTTGCACAATGATTTTATCCTTCACGGTATGTACACTCTTTCCTGTAATATACCCACCGTGCGAGCTGAACGGGGCGCCATCTTTTGTTGAAATCGTAACCGGCGCTCCGGAGATCATTGCATGTTTCTTTGGATTCATGTACAGATCGAAGAGATCTTTCGGCTTGGTTTTTTTGAATTTGATTTTTTGCTTGATATGCTTTGCCATATAGAGGGTTTTGCTTTACTCTAAAGTTAGTTATTCTCCAAAGGCGTGTAATAATGAAGCAAAAAGGCCGAATGGCACCCAAGTTTTTTCCTTATATGATGCTGATTTTCAAATAAGTCATGAATATTAACTCAACCTGCTGTTTCCTCTTTTATTTCGGTTCCCGTCCCTATATTTTTTCAACCTCAATGGTCGACTGTGTAATGCTGTCTTTTCATTATGCGTTATTAAAAGCTCTTCGAGCTGCTTTAAGCAGGTGTTCCAGCCATGGTTATGTGCTGTATAATCTTCCAAAAAAGAAAAACCATTATGCACCAGCAGCAACTCCGTTCCGTTTTCCTTCGGAACCAGTGTCCATACAATGGTTGAATTAAAAGGCTGATGGTCTTTGGCCGAATTTTTTTTCCACGAATAGGAAAGTCTGGTAAACGGCTTTACTTCCAGTACTTCGCAATAAGAATCATTGCCGTATGGACTGATGAAACGGAAAGTATGCCCTGTGATCGGTTGAAAATCTGTTTTCCCCAGCCATAATTCCAGCAGATCGGGTTTGGTAAGATAATCCCAAACCTCCTGTGGCGACTGTCTAAAATGCTTCGTGTGTTTGATTTCATTTTGCATAATAGGTAATTTAAAAGTTACTCAAATATATGTAACTTTAAAGTTACATACCAAATTTTTATGGACTATATCCCTCCCATTGCCAGGGTATCGTAACTCCCAGCAGTTTTTCACAAAGCCTGTTAAAAATCTTTTCTCCATTGGAGGAATTACTCATAATGACAAGTGCCCGGCCGGCAGCAGGAATGCCAATGGAATAATGAACCCAGCCATCATCATGACCCTCTTTAAAAAAAGCAGTACCGTCAGGCGTACTATACAAACCCCAGCCCATTCCATAAGATAAATGAATCCGGTCATTGGCGATCGTCGTATCGTTCTTTAAAGAAGGAAACTGATGCAGGGAATGAATTGAAATGACGGGTGTAAACATATGATGGTCATTTTGCATCACCGCGGCCATAAACCTTGTATAGTCACCGACGGTTGTTTCCATAGAACCAGCGGCATTTGGATTGGTACGACGCCGTTTCCTGATAGAGTCGCCCTTTTCGTCGTAACCCAATGCATAATCGCTTTCAAATTCCGGGTGCCAGATGTATCCGGTACGCGACATGCCCAAAGGAACAAATACCATTTCCTTGGCCAGGTCATCGAGAGACCGGTCGGTAATCGTTTCGACTACCAGCTGTAAAAGTCTTATGCCTTCACCGGAATAAGCGTAACGGGATCCCGGTGTGAAAAATATCTCCAGTTTTTTATTGTCGTTCGGATTAAACTGTCGCCAGTTCGGGAAGCCCGTCGTATGGGAGAGGCACATGGCCGGCGTGATCAGTTTCCATCTGTCATCTCCTGCCAGATCTTTATAATTATCATAATCAGGCAGCGGTTTGGGAAGATAACGCGCGACAGGCGTGTCGAGGCTGATAACACCTTTTTCAACCAGTTCCATAACCAGATAAGCAAACACAGCTTTTGATAAAGACGCTGCGTAAAAACAGGTTGATGTATCGTTTAAAAGGTTTCTTTCTTTTATCCGGTATCCGTAGGCCCGCGTGTAAAGAAACTTATTGTCTCTGATCATTCCGATACAGACACCGGTAACAGCAGCCGAATCCATCAATTGCTTCACGATGCTGTCCGTCTGACGTATGGATTGACCCCGTTGTTGCTGGAAAATAAAAACAAATGGGATCAAAAGAAAATACCTCATACATCGCAATTCACCATCCAGATGATTTCGAATTGATCGATCAGCATTCCGAAATAAGCACCCCAGAAAGTTTTGTCCATCGGCATCGTAACTCTCCCGCCTCCGGCCAGCGAATTAAATATCCTGTCCGCTTCCTTCTTACTTTCTGTATTGACAGACAGGGCAATATTCTGTCCCATTTTTACATTTCCCATGGCCGGATTGGCATCACTGGCCATGAGAATGTTTTCTTTATTGATCGGCAGTGAAACATGCATGATGCGATCCCGGAGTTCGTCCGGGATTTCCATTCCGGGCATCGGAGGCATATCTTTAAAACGACTGAACGTATGAAATTCACCACCGAAAACTTTTTTGTAAAAATTAAAAGCCTGTTCGCAATTGCCGTTAAATGTCAAATATGGATTTACTGATGCCATGGTATTTCATTTTAGGATTATAAAGGTAATGTCATTATCATTCCCGTTATTCTTTTTCCCCCGCATCATTTAAAACATTTACTACGGTATCATTCATCAGAGTTTTAGCGTAAGGTTTGTATATCCGTCTTTCCCTGTAAACCGGTTTAACGCTTCTTTGGGTGGCTCTACCCAATGCTCCTGGTTAATGACAAATTTGAATTGCCTGGTTTCTCCCTTTTTTCCTATTTGTTTTTTGGCGACCGTCAGCCTGAATATTTTATCATTGCCTATGACAGCCACATATTTTACATCTTTGGGATTCCAGTTGTTAAAATCGCCGGCCACATTCACCGATTTAATTTCATTGAACCGGTCTTTCAGGTTTATAACCAGTCCGCTAATTATAATAGTTTTCTCCTGACCAAATATGAATTCAATGGAGTCGCCCTTAGAAGTATATCCAAACTCTGCTTGAGACTGACTCCTTGTTGAATGTGAAGCAATCATGAATCCGATCAGCAGGAACGATAGCCCGAATCGTTTTTTTAAAAATTCTGTTTCAGGGCTTTTCATTTCCCGCTGATTCATAATTGCTGGTTTGATCAGGAGTAATTTATTGAAACAATTCGGTAAATTTGCATGCTTAAAAAGAGGCCGATGTGTTACGATATTTCATATACCGTGAATGTGAAAGAGCTGGCGGATTATTTTCCCGACCTGGAATTTCATTCGCAGCTTGAACTGGATTTTGATGCCGGCGTACATATCATGGGTCACTCCTACGCCGAACATCCGATCATATACCGGACCACTGAAGGCAAGCTGCTTTGTCGTGCGATGGAATGGGGCTGCATACCCTTTTATGTAAAGGACGAAAAAACTTTTCTGCGCCAGCGTGCGACCATGCTCAACGCGCGCAGTGAACGGATACTGGAAGACACGAAATCATACTGGCACAAGATTAAAAACCGCCGCTGCCTGATTCCTGTAAACGGAATGTATGAACACAGGGCAATCAAAGGCTGGAAGAAAAAAGTTCCTTATTTTATCCGGTTGAAGGACCAGCCCATGCTTTTCCTGCCGGGACTTTATTCTGTGGCGGATTTACCTGATATGGAGACCGGAGAAATCGTCAAGCGATATACGTTTACACTCATCACCCGCCCTGCCAATGACGTCATGGTGAATATTCATAATGACGGCGATAACAAAAGCAGGATGCCCCTGTTTCTTCCAAAATATTTATCCGACAAATGGCTGAGTGAGGAATTATCGGCCGGAAGAATACAAAACCATTCTGGATTTTGAAATGCCTTCAGATCAGATGATCTATCATCCGGTCTTTACGATCCGCAGCGCGAAACCGCGGCCTGACGATAAATTGAAGAATGAATACTGGGAATGGGAGAAATTGCCGGCACTGGGGGAAATGAATCCCTGATTACCTTTTCACTTTGACAAGCTCATCTTCCATTTCCTTCTTGATCGTGTGCTCTTCATGTTCTTCGTCAATGGAATGGGATTGTTGCAGCGTATCCTGTTTATGGGCAAACTCGCTTAATTTGGAATAATATTTTTGAATCACTTTCAGTTCGTCTTCTGTCATTCCTTCAACGTTCACCAGGCGGTTACTCGCCGATTCATTCGCGGCCACTAATTCATTCAATTTCAATTGTATTGAAAGCGAATCCTTATTCTGAGATTTAAGTATCAGAAAGACCATCAGCACGGTGATTACACTGGACAGCGTCCCGATAATCATTTCCCATCTCGCAGAAAAATGCAGGAAGAATCCTGAAATAGCCCATGCCAATACGAAAAGAAAGATAACAAATACCGTAAGGGTCCTTCCGGCAATATTAACAACATTGGAGGCCATTTTCTCGATAAAACGAGTAAAAGAAGTACTGGATTTCATTCCCTGTAAAAGGCAATTGGCGTGCCCGGATTTTTAATAAGAACAGCCCCCGGAGGTGGCCGTCCAATAATACTTTACTTACAGATCAAACTTTGTTTCGGTTTTCCTCAGGATTTGGTTTTAGTCTTTAGGCTTTGACCTTTAGGACTTAAATTCACCCTATGTCTGAGGGAAAACAGTCATTTCATGTCAAAAGGACTCCCTTTGGTGCCCCTCGCCTGTTAACCATCGCTCCCCTATACCTTGAGATGGAAGGACCGCTGGCCAACACACGTTTTACGAAAGAGGACATCGAAGGTCTTCGTTTTGGCGTCACCCTGATCCGGTATTACCTGTTACCGATCAGTAAAACGTATAATATAGAGATAAAAAACAGCCAGGGAAAGATTATCCTTATTCGTATGCACTCGCTTTTCGGTGTCGGAAGTCAGAAGAACCGGAATCTGTTTATTCAGATACACAAGCAAATACAGCAATCATATTTTAACGATATGGCGATTCATTATGTGCGATTACTGAACGGAGGTTTAACATTTGAGCTGGCCGGCGCATTTCTGACAGAAGAGGGCGTTCTGATAAAAAAAGATAAACCACTGATACCATGGTCACGTACTGGTCTGGCAACCCGCTTTCATTCCTGTTCTGTTTACGACATGGCAGATCTCCGTCATTTCAGATCCTTTGATTACTGGCACGACTGGAATGCTTCTCTGCTACGCTCCGTGGTTGACTATAAAATCCGCGCAATGAGATCCTGAGTCAGGTGTAAAATTTACGCTATCAAAATTAACAATCGGATAATGAGTATCTACAAAAAATGATAGTAGTTTTGTGCATCCTATATTATGAAAAAGACTCATCCACATTTTATAAAATCAAAGAAGCAACAGAATTCTGAAATAAAAATTCAGACGGAAAAAATGTACGAGGACCTCGAGATTTCACAACGAACTCAAATTCCGCCTTCCGAAGAACTGATTGCAAAACTCAATCAGATCGCATCACTTCCTCCGTTTAGTTACACACAGAAGAAAAAGGATCACGATACACTTTAATTCATCCTCCATTTAAAAGTTGCCCCTCGTGGATTCGAACCACGATCTACAGATCCAAATTCTGTCGTGCTGCCGTTACACCAAAGGGCAATTCTCCATTTTCAAATATTATGTGGTGAAGCGTGGTAACGATCCACGATCTTCGGATTTTCAGTCCGGCGCATATACCATATTTGCTACTTCATCTGAACATAACATTCCCTGGCAATAGTCCTCTGTGTTTTTCAAACTATCTGATTCCTTGTTATAACAAATAAAAAACCCCGTTCCGGATATCCGGAACAGGGCTCTATTGTGATGATATTATTTTATTTACTAAACGTCAATCAACGCCAATAGCAGCCCTTTTGGCTGGTAAATAAAGCTTGATTGACTAAATAATTTCATAAAACAAATATAGAAATAATATTTTTTACTGCAAATAAAAGGCGACTCAAATTATTATTGGTGATTCAGAATTTTCGCAATCCTGATAATATTTTGCAACTTAAAAAAAAACGTCCGTAGTCTTTGTCTGTAATGGCAACCTTACTTTTCCTCGGCAAACGTCACGGACGCTCGGTTAAATACAAGATGATGGAAGCTGCAAAGATATTCCAGTACGCTGACAAAGAATTAAGTTTTAGACGACATGGAAATGGCATTCGCTATTGTCCCGATCAGGAAAGGTGCCGGTAACCAATAATGCGCTACATTATTCGTTAAAAGATCAGGACCAATTATTGATATTTGTGACTAATGAGGAAATTTCTGATTTTTACTTCGTTCTTATTGGTATCAGCAGTTAACGTACCGGATGGCCCGGTGGATGGCTGCAGCGTACAAAACACTTCTTTTATAGGCGGAGAATATGCTGCCTACAATATTTACTATTCGCTGGCCGGCCTCTATTTCGAAGCGGGCACTGTGAATTTCACCTGCAGGAGTGAACAGCTTGGAACGATACCGGTATATCATATTACGGCGGCCGGTAAAACGATCCCTTTCTATGATCATTTGTATAAAGTCCGTGACAAATACGAAACCTATATTGACACCGGCTCCCTGCTCTCCTACCAGTTTAGCCGGTCCGTTCTTGAAGACAATGTAAAGAAATATGAGAATATCCGGTTCAACCGTGAAATTCAAACCGCCATTACCGACAGTGGCGTGTATAAAGTTCCTCCCTGCGTGCTGGATGTATTGGGTGCCGTGTATTATGTCCGTAACCTGTCGGCGGAAAATCTCCATCCCGGCGACAAAGTCGATTTCCAGCTATTTCTCGAAAATAAATTGTACAAGTCTTATGTCAGGTATATGGGTAAGGAAATCATCAATACTAAATATGGAAAGTTTCACGCCATCAAAATAAAGCCGTATTTAATACAAGGGAGCATGTTTGTAACGGGGGAAAAGATGACGGTCTGGGTTAGCGACGATCCGAATCATATCCCGCTCCGTGTCCAGGCCTTAATCCGGATCGGCAGTGTAAAAGCCGACCTGATGGAATTTAATAATCTGCGCTGGCCCCTTAGTTCCTTCATCAGTAAGTAAATTAAGTTTATCATTTCTTCCATGCTTTTAAAAATAGAACGAGAAGTCTGTCTTGCTAAATATCGAAGTTTTCCTCTTTGTCCATATGACGTAAATACCGATGAAGAAGTCTATTATTTTCCAAAAGTTATTAATGGTGGCTGGTATAACCTCCTGCCATTTCTAAAAGGTTATTCCCGAAGCTGCTGGTTACTGAACTTATCAAATTTATTAATAGCTGCAGATTCAATAGTCTGATTTTCCTGAGTGATAAAGATTCTCCATGGATCACCAGACTTTCAGCCAGTCGAACGGATTACCTTCCATTGACAAAAGCGATTGAATATTTTGAAAGAAATAAATTGGGGAAAAATTCAATGGTGGTATAGAAGTACCAATTACAAATCTTCCAGAATTCATCAAACATTACTACTGCATAACAAGATGCGATGCGAGTTTTCATGCTGGTTATTTTTCTGATCCTTCGCAGTCATTCATTGGATGCATTCATTATGGCGGTGAAGTCCAATTTGCCACACTGAATAAAAAATTTGATACCGTGTTTTCAGCGGTAATCGCAAAAACAAAATTCAGGAAAAATAACAGGTGATTTAAGGATATATCAGGTCACATGAACTAAGAGTCGGTTCCAATCGAAGATGGCATACGTATAAACCTTTCAGATAATACTTGCCCAATATCGGCGTTCTTAATCGAGAAACCCCCAAACCGATGAAAAACGCCTTGTTCCCGCTGCTGGTTTTTTGCGCGGCATCCCAATCGAACGCCCAGACATCCAAACAGGATTATATGGTTGTTCCTATCATTTCGCAGCAGTCCTTTTATCTAACAAATAGCTCCAATGCAGCGGGTAACAATGGTTCGGTACAGGTTTTGCAGATCAATCTGCCGGCTAACACGGTTGAGTGGTATTATACCGTCACCACCAGGTCAGGTCGTGGTCAGTTTTCGAATAATGATTTAACGGGACAACTGGTGAAGCTTGTCGACCCCGATCGCGGCATCGCACCCAAGGCATCCGTACGTGTTCCCGGCGGTAACGGCGTCTGTGATGTTTATCTGATGACAAATCCCCATGAAGTAAAAAAATATGTCAACAAGCGGCCCGCAGTCAGTTTCCTGATGAACGACTCCCGTGAGCATTGTATTTCAGGGGTCGTTCCGGTAAGGGATTTTCTGGATGGTTCCTGTTTTCTTGTTATCCGGAATCCGAACTCTACTCATGGCGTGAATGTCAATATTGAAGTGACTGCCATTGTTTTGTCGACAACGTTGGCAGCAGCACGGCGATGCAATAAAGTTCAAAAATAATTTCCGCAGCCTCTTCCCGGCATTCCGAATGGATCAGCAAATACTTATTTCTGCATGGATTTCCATACAGGCATATAGTCATACGTCGGATAAAACTCCGTATTGAAAGCACCCCAGGCGCCCTTCTCAATCGACAGATTCAGCGTCCGGAGTTCCGATGCCGGAATTTTTACCGTGACCACCTGCCCTATTCCCATCATAACATACCAGGAAACGACCCGCGCCGATTTTGGCGGAAATAATTCACCAAAATGGTTTTTCTTTTGAATCGTTTGAAGAGAATCGAGATTCTTATCCTGCTGGTGTTTGAGGAAAATCGTAATCATGATCGAGTCCTGCGATTGCTGCGCATAGGCGATGACTCCCGGAATTAAACTGATGAGGAGGAGGACAATAAGTTTCATACATGCAGGATTGCCAAATCCGTGCCATGGCTGGCATGATATTCAACGTAACCCTTAGCAGATGAAAAAGATTCTCGCCATCATCATTCTTATTGCCGCCGGATGTTCGGATCATCAAAACAATATGACGGAAGCATCCCATCATTCGAAAGCCGAATCGGCGATCAACAACCTGGTTGACAGTTTTAAATCTGATTATGCATCAGCGACATCCATCAGGACAAAAGATGCTGTGATGTCAAGTTACCAGGCAAAAACGGACAAGTTTCTGTCGGGGCATTATCTGAATCATATGCGCGTTCATGTTGATTCAGTAGTAATAAAGAATTTGACAATAGATACGAGGTTTCATGCGGGAAAAAATCTGGTGTTTGCATCTTCAATGGAATTTCGCAAACATATGCCCAAGGTGGAAGACTCGCTTTATCAATTCATGAAAGGTCTAAGACCGGGCACCGATACGAATATCGACTTTATGTATATCGGTAAATTCGAACTCCACCGTCCGGATGATACACTCCATCCTGCTTTGATTGTTAATGCCTATCCCCTGACTTACCAGGTTCACGGGCGCAAATAAGAGTATTAAAATAAGAACAGCCACCCAGGGGTGGCCGTTCAAAAAAACTTTCCGTACAGATCAAACTTAGCTTTCGTTTTTTCTAAGGATTGGTTTGGTTTTTTCGGATTTGGATTCTTGCGTTTTCTAAGGATCAGGATTTAGGGGTTAATTAGTTTTCCGGATTTGGTTTTAGGCTTTCGGTTTTTTAGGATTTAGGGGTTCAATTTTTTGGTTCTTCGGGATTTGGTTTTAGGCTTTGAGCATTTGTGCTTTCTGCTTGACAATACAAAGATGCTACGGATTCCTCCTTCCCATAACCTATTCGGCGAAGCGTCAAAAAGCTTCGATTTTCGGGTTATATTAACTGTTTTACAGATATATGATCTGTTTGGAATGGCCTTGCTGGTGCCCTCGTCCTAGTGAAGATTTATTTCCTCATGATGGTTTTTGTATGCATGGACAGAGTGAAGAGATCAATTCGAACTTATAGCTGGTGAAAAATATAAGGGACAATATGCTTACAGCGAGCGTTGGTACTTGTGATACCCATCACGACAAATTCCGGCGTTTGCTTCGTAATTTGAAACAATTATATTCGTTTAAATATATCATTCGATGGAAATTGTCGTTCGCGATACAAACGCATTTAAACACTTCTTAGAAGCAAATAATATTCTATTTGAATTAAATTTTAAAAGGACAGTCAGATCTTATATCATTCTCTATGGCATTAGCATTTTACTGATTGTTACGGGATTTACAAAAATCAGTGATTCGGGCATAACCACAGATTATACGAATTACACGACACACCAGCATTACAGTTACACGGGAACATTTTCCGCTAAACATTTTTGGTTCTCTGGGATTCGGTTTACTGGCTGTAGCAACTTATTTTCTGATATTAAACAAATCCGGCAAATCAAGACTTATGGAACGTATTAGTCGCTACGGTAAATCAACTTTCCGGGAGCAAAATATCAAAACCACCATCTTCCGTGACGAATCGATCGAAATTGAAAGTCCCGTTGTAAAATCTGCTTACAAATGGATCGCCTTTTCTTCTTATTCATTATATAAAGATTTTCGGTACTGAATATTGGCGAAACGCCGTTAGAGTATGTCATGATAAATAAAACACTGATGTCCAACTGAATCATTTCACGAGGATTTAGCATTTTAGTCAGAAAAATAGTATTAGAGAAAAAGATCAGGCGATTTTTTTGAAAATGTTTTCGATGACAAACGCTCTAGACTCTGGGTGAGTTTAATTTCAATCCCAGGTCTTCGTGCCGGATTTCATTTTATCCAGGGTTTCCTGATAAGATTTTTTATCGGCAGATTCCGCGAGTGCCAGCGCTTCTGTTTCTTTGGCAATGGCTTCGGTTTTACGGCCCAGTTTGTAAAGCAGGTTGGCATATGTATCCATAGAAGCCGGATCGGGTTTCTGGCCATTCATACTGCGCTCGCTGATGGATAGTCCGAATGTCAGATCTTCCGTACTGGAACAATATTGAAAAATATCCAGGCATAATTGTTTAAATCAGGAGGCACCAGATCACTCCCAAATTCCTTCAGATAAGGTATCAGACTTTTGGCGTAGAGATCCCAGTTCTTATTTCTTTTATAGTACACCGGTTTGACCGAAACGACAATCTGATGGGCCAAAGCAGCTCCATATTGAGCGCTGATTTCCGTGTATATCTTATTCCAGTCTGGTGTAGAAGCGGGGTTATTGAAAGCTGTAAGGATCGACTGATTATGTTGTACCGACAGCATTCATTAAACATTTTCGGCATAGCCCGGTTTGAAGAGGCGGTTTATTTTTTCGGCATTATGATAGAATAAATCAAATTCCGGCGATCCCGGCTGGATGGCAATTTGTGCAATCATCTGCAGGCGATCAGTCGTATAAACTTTTTGATCAATGGCAACCAGGCCCTGATCACGGAATCCGCCAGAAATCCATTCTCATTCTGAATCGCCAGGCTCGTGAGAGATTCCAGCATAAGAGTATCACGGCTCCCCGACCTGAATTTTTCAATCATGGAATAATATTGCCTATCCGGATTCATCGCATTTTTTGTATTTAATATAAACTCTGCAGCATCTCTGGTGGATCCCTCAGTTCGGTGAACCAGTTGGCCGTCCGGGTTGAAATAAAGAAATGTTGGATAAGCTCGGATATTATAACTGGCTTCAATTAAGCGTGCGTCCCGATAGGAGAACTTTACTGATTCAGGATCTTCACCGGTTCAATCGATTTGTATCCCAACGCAGATATAATGCGGGTTCACAGCATCTCCCGTCTCTTTTAATGGAAAAATGTTTTTCGCCATGAACTTACAGGGCCCGCACCAGGTCGTATAACAATCCACAAAGATGTATTTGTTTTCCTTTTTCGCTTTTGCAAGAATCTGCTGCCAGCTCATCCCCTGCGCAAAATGCATTCCTTCTTCCTGGGAAAAAGAAAACAGAAAAAACAAATAGCTGATGGTTGTCAGGAGGATTTTTTTCATGTGATTCAGTTAAGGTGATTAAGGGATTCCGTTATAGGAAATTACTAATAGATTTTGATCCCGGAGGTCAGGCTCCTCTTCACAATCACAATTTAACGTTCCGTAAAATATCGTTTAAGGGAATTCTTTGAAATATGAAATGGGCAGTGTCTAAAAAACTTGCGAAGCTCTTTTGCGACCATCCTTATCCGGTATCCCATACATCAACGTCAGCATAGGGAAATTTTCTTAATTTACTAAAATATACTGACGGGCAGTTCTCAAAAAAGAAAAATATACACAATGACAAACCTCACTTTCATATCGTCTTTTTTTATCGTTTCGAATGTAAAGACTTCGGTTTCATTTTATAAAGATAAACTCGGATTCCAAATCAGATATATTGGCCCCGATGACTATCCATATTGGGCTATTGTTGGGCGCGATAATATTTCCATCATGCTGAAGGCCATAGCCCCCAACATAAACCGGTCCATAGCCATACGCGTCATAAATGGGCACGTTGGGATGCATATATTTCTACTAAAGAACCAGATGCCTTATTTGAAGAATATCGTTCAAATGGTATTGCATTTATCAGCACATCCATGACAATAATGATAATCTTAGGGGCTTTGAAATAGAAGATGTGGATGGGTATGTTTTATTTTTGGTAGACCTAATATTCATAACGTAAATTATCAAAATATGGCTTTTATTTGATTTTATTGCAAACCACATATTACCCGGTGTCCAAATCACGTTATTTGCGGGTGATCTCGATATACAGCTGCAGCAAACCGCCTATTACAATAAAATTCAATGTTTTGACCCCGAATATGTAATTATGAATTTGGTTAGTCTATTCCTCCACAAATGGAAAGTGCGCGTTAACCTCCTTAGTAAGTCTTGGATAGTAAATGAATAGATTACGTTAAGTCCAACACGAAAAGAGCTTTAAGCTTTGCGCTTTAGGCTTTAAGCTTGTTTAGCTACTTCCCTGATTTCAATATTTCCATCAAAATTAAAAATACAACAGCCTTTTGAAATGTCGGTTGCCTCCCGCAGATTATCAGCCTTGATTTTGATATAACCACCGACCATCTCGTTGTTAGCAGCATAAGGTCCGGAAATAACCTGTTTGGCTTTACCCTCTACAAAGGCTGCATCATTTCTTGTTACACGGTCTCCACCACCATATATTCTTTTTTTGTACATCTTCAAATCCAGTTTTTCCAATTCGTTAGTGCCTGTTGCAATTGTTCCGGTGGAGCTTGTGAAAAATCGAGACCTCCCCGGAAAAAAAATAAGTACTCTTTCATAGCTTAATGGTTATTGAAAGATTTACAGATGCTGTATGTATCATCAATTTTTATGCCTTTTGCGATGATTCATTGAGCAATATAACTTTGCACAATGATTGGCATGTCAGGACTTCTTATGGGATTGATGGTAATCATTTTATCTGTTCTGTATTTCCGCAAGGTCCTCGCAGATAAAATAAAAAACATACAATCGTTTTCCTGCTGTTGTCAATTCTCTTTTTCGCACCTGTCGTGTTGGCCCTTATTTATTTTATTATCCTGGTTTTTGTCGGAATGGATAGAGTGAATTGACGTTACTTTCTTTAATCTATAAACCTCGCATGAAAAGGGAACATTCAGAAGAACAGTCATTTAACAAAGTCGACTTTAATGAGAATCCGCTGGAAAAGGGCGACTATGAGTATTGTAATTTTACGGCCTGTAATTTTTCGAAGGCGGACCTGGCTGAGAACCATTTCAATAGAATGCAAATTAACCTGGGTGTAATATGAATATGGCTATTCTGACGAAGACGACTTTTATGAACATTCATTTTAAGGATTGCAAAATGCTTGGATTATTTTTTGATCACTGTAATCCTTTTGGCCTGACTGTCAGCTTTGAAAATTGCATCCTCACCCATTCATCATTTTACAAACTCCGTCTAAAAAAACGTCTTCAAAAACTCAAACGTTCAGAATGTCGATTTCACGGAATGTAATCTGAGCAACAGCGTTTTCGACAACTGCGATCTCGCCGGCGCCATCTTCAGTAATACGATTCTTGAAAAAGCGGATTTACGAACTTCTTTTGGTTATTTCTTCGACCCTCAAAACAACAAGATCAAAAAAGCAAAATTTTCACTATCGGGCTTACCCGGACTATTGGAAAAGTATGATATCGATATTGATGTGAATTGTAAATAATCAGGACAAAGCAATTTCTGGAGAGTCTTGATTTTTAGTGCAGTCACCAGCTATTTAATTTTCAATTTTTACGGATTAAGGCATTTGCTAGAAATTTTGCTGTATTTATTAAACCGCCTTGGTACTGCGAAGTGAAATTAAAAGCAACCCCCTTTACTATTATACAATACATTATCAAGTCTCTTGTTTTGCCATTCTTGAATTTGGAATAACTGTACCAAATTCCTTTCAATTGGCAGAATCAATTTCGCCGTTTTTATATTCGTGATACCCGGCATATTGTCCACCATATATTTCTGCGAGGCTTTTACATAATCAGCAGGACTTCGGTTCCCAATGGACTCGTCGAGTACATTTATATTTGGCCCAAAATGATCATCCTGCTTTTTCTTTTGAATTAAAGTTAATTTAAGCCCTTGTATAGTCGTATCTGTTCTAATCCAATCATTTGGAATTTGAACTGTAAACTTATAATTCCCCACTCTGTCCCCATATTTCTCGGCAACTTTTTTTAAAATAGCATTTGAGTCAGTTTGCTTGTCGTCTTTACACGAAACGAAAATTGTTGTGAAAACACAAAAAAGAATAATTGTGTACCTGATCTGCATTGGAAAAATTTTTGCTAAAACGTCTAGTCAATGATGGGAAAATTGAGTTCACTGAATTTTGAAATCTTGTTTGTATCATAGGGCATTGGTTGTTGAGAAAATCCTTTTATTCTACTTATTTATTTTCCTCCCAGATCTTCATAGACCTGCCGATTATCTGACTGCCGGAGAGTCTGAATAATTTGCAAAAATGTATACGCTTTCTTCTTTTCTATTTTGGGTAAAATCAATACGAAGAGGAACAAAGTGGAATAGGCCCAGCGCACGGTCATCAATTCTTTTGAAAATATTGTCAAATCCCAGGTGAAGGCCGGAAATGTTTGTCTCGGGATGATCAATTAAAATGGGATCCTGTTTTTCCATCCTCGCCCGAAAATGAAACGGATTCCGGATCGACGACCAATACACCAACGTACCGGTGAAGAGGCCGCATAAAAGATGTATGCGCCTCCAGCCAGTCGATCAGTCCTTTATGTTCGATATCTGCCTTAAAGGCCAGGAGGGAATCTGCATATTCACTCATCTCCAAATGTAGGAATTAATGAAAAATCAGTGCGTAACCTGATGTTTTCTGGTACTGCACGCCCACTTCCATACTTCCATTCTTCCATACTTTCATACTTTTAGTGCTGTATGAAGAAAGTGACTGCTTGCCATATCTGTCCTGTTCCTGGCTGTTCTGATATTCCTGTTCAGCACCAGGCGTAAACCCGTCGATTTTACCAGCCAGGTAAAACCCATTATCAATAAGAATTGTATCACCTGCCATGGTGGTGTAAGGCAAAAGGGCGGATTCAGTCTCCTGTTTCGGGATGAAGCGCTCGCCACACTTAAAATCCGGCAAACATGCCATCGTGCCGGGAGACCCCGACCACAGTGAAATGATCCGGCGTATCAGCCTCAAAGATCCCGAGGACCGGATGCCCTATAAACATGATCCCTTAAACAAGGAAGATATTCAGACACTCACCCGATGGATAAAGGAAGGAGCGCCCTGGGGTGAGCACTGGGCCTATGTTCCCGTAAAAGAACCAGCAGTGCCGAAGCTTACAACCTTCTTCGGGCTGATCGACAAAAAAAGTTCCTGGGCAAAAAATGATGTGGATCATTTCATCGAACAGAAATGGAAGGAAGAGGATTTAAAACCTTCTCCACAGGCAGACAAACAAACCTTGCTTACGCAGGGTAAGTCTGGATATCACCGGATATTGCCATCCGAAAAACTCGCAGAGAAATATTTAAACGACAACTCTGATAAAGCATATTCCGATCTCGTTGATTCTTTACTCGCCTCGCCACATTATGGAGAAAAATGGACTTCCATGTGGCTCGATCTGGCGCGCTATGCCGATACAAAGGGATATGAACGTGATGACAGCCGCAGTATCTGGAAATACCGTGACTGGCTGATCCATGCATTCAATGAGGATAAACCCTATGATGTTTTTTTAAAGGAACAAATAGCGGGCGACCTGATGCCGGATCCAACAGATGATCAGTATATCGCCACGGCATTTCACCGGAACACCATGACCAATGATGAAGGCGGTACAGACAATGAGGAGTTCAGAACAGCCGCCGTGCTTGACCGGGTGAACACGACCTGGGCGGCCCTTATGGGTACCACATTCGGTTGTGTTCAGTGCCACAGCCATCCCTACGATCCCTTCAAGCATGATGAATTTTATAAGTTCATGGCTTTCTTCAATGATACACGCGATGAAGACACGGAAGCAGATTATCCCCTGCTGCGCAGTTACAATGATTCGTTACAAAAACAACTATCGGCATTGGTCGGATGGATAAAAGAAAATGCTTCTCCCGAAAAAGCAAAAGAGGTTTATACTTTTTTGAAAACATGGCAGCCTGCTTACAACTCACTGACCTGTGACAGTTTTATCAACAGCGAACTGGCCGATACAAAATGGCTCGCATTACGCAATCATGCGCAGTGCCGTTTGAAAAATGTGGATCTGCAGAATAAAGACCAGCTGATATTTCGCTATCAGGCCGATACAAGCTCAGGCATCTGGCAGATTCATATGGATTCGCCCAACGGACAACGATCGCAACTGTCCCACTAAAAAAACAAAAGGTTGGGCAATCACACAAATAAAAATTCCCACACAAATACCGCCAACTGCCAACCGCCAACTAACCAACTAGAATACACGATCTCTATTTTACTTACACCAATAAAAATTTGAAAAAGCCCGAAGACAACGGAGTTCTCTTCGACTGGTTTTATTTTACCGAAGAATTACCGGGTAAGGACAAACCGGGATATGCCGAAATAAAAAAACAATACGAGAAACTATATACTGCTGATGTTCCCACCACACCCGTGATGATGGATAATCCGTTCGACATGCACCGGGCCTCCTATGTTTTTGAAAGAGGCAACTGGCTGGTGAAAGGAAACAAAGTGGAGCCCGATGTTCCTCATTCATTAACGCCACTTCCCGCTGATGCGCCACGCAACCGGCTCGGATTGGCGATGTGGCTGACTTCCAAACAAAATCCACTCACGGCAAGGACCATGGTGAATCGTGTCTGGGAACAACTCTTCGGAACCGGTCTCGCAGAAACATTGGAAGACCTCGGCTCGCAGGGTGTTCTGCCTACTCATCCCGAATTGCTGGACTGGCTGAGTTATCAGTTTATGAATGAAGACAACTGGAGCGTAAAAAAATTAATTCGCCGGATCGTGATGAGCGCCACCTATCAGCAGGAATCAAAAATAACACCCGACGTTGCTGCAAAAAGATCCATACAACAGATATTATGCGCGCGGTGCCAGGGTGCGCTTATCGGCAGAGCAGGTGCGCGATCAGGCACTTTGTATCAGCGGCGAATTATGCGATTCGATGTATGGCCCCAGTGTGTATCCCTGGCAGCCAAAGGGCATCTGGCTCTCTCCCTGGAACAGCAAGGACTGGGAACAAAGCAAGGGCAAACAACAATACCGGCGCGCGTTGTACACATACTGGAAACGTTCATCCGCCTATCCGTCCATGATCACATTCGACGGCGTATCCAGGGAAGTGTGCACGGTTCGCCGCATCCGCACGAATACACCGCTGCAGGCGCTCGCCACATTGAATGATTCTGCTTATATTGATATGGCAAGACAATTCGCGCAGCAGATGCAAACGGAAGCAGGAAAAAATATTCAGCAGCAAATAAAATATGGATATGAGCGGGCAACTTATCATGCAGCCAATGAAAAAACAATGTCGGCCCTGCTGAATTTATATAATACCGCATACAATCAGTTCAAAGATAATCCGGACAAAACCTGTCAGATGGTGGGTGTAAAGGGCAAGAACACAACAGCAGAAACAGCCGCATTGATCGTGGTGGCCAATGCGATTTTGAATCTGGATGAAGTGCTGACGAAAAATTAAAATGAATGACGCAAAAAGAATTACATAATCAGCGACTGCTCCGTGAAGCAGAACGTGCTGTCATCAATATGCACACGCGCCGTCACTTCATAAAAGAAAGTGCGATGGGACTGGGTGCACTGGCATTGGGTTCCTTTCTCGGCAGTTGTGGCAACAGGAATTCCGGGAGCGAAATCGCATTTGACCCCGCACATCCTTTATTACCCAAATTGCCGCCGTTTCCGGGCAAAGCAAAATCGGTGATCTACCTGCATATGGCGGGTGCGCCATCCCAGCTGGAGTTGTTTGATTACAAACCCGAGCTGATGAAAATGGACGGACAGGATTGTCCGAAATCATTGTTCGAAGGAAAACGTTTTGCATTCATACGCGGTGTGCCGAAGATGCTTGGGCCACAGGCAAAATTTGCGCAGCATGGTGAGAGCCGTGCCTGGGTCAGCGAACATATGCCGCATCTCTCAACGATTGTGGATGAATTAAGTTTTCTGAAAGCGGTCACCACCGATCAGTTTAATCATGCGCCGGCGCAACTGATGGTGCATACGGGTTCACCCAGACTCGGCCGTCCGAGTCTTGGGATCATGGGTAACGTATGGTCTCGGAACAGAGAATCAAAACCTGCCGGGATTTATTGTCCTGACAAGCGGAGGTAAAACGCCGGATGCAGGTAAGAGCGTTTGGGGAAGCGGATTTTTACCCAGTGTATATCAGGGTGTACAATGCAGAAATGAAGGGGCCCCGGTATTATTTATGAATGACCCCGACGGTATGAACAGGGATTTGAGAAAAGCTTCCATTGATGCCATCAACGATGTGAATCAGCAGGAGTTTGCGGATTATCATGACCCTGAAATTTTATCCCGGATCTCACAATACGAAATGGCTTACAAGATGCAGATTGCTGCGCCCGAAGTCATGAACATCAATAATGAGCCGGAATATATTCATGAAATGTATGGTACAAAACCCGGTAAGGCCTGCTTTGCAAATAATGTGTTGCTCGCCAGAAAACTCGTAGAGAAGGGAGTGCGCTTTGTGCAATTATTCGACTGGGGCTGGGACAGTCATGGATCTGAAGCAAGTCTCGCGATTGACATCGGCTTTATCAATAAATGCAGGGAAGTAGATAAATCCATCACTGCATTAATACTGGATCTGAAACAGCGGGGATTATTGGAAGAAACTTTAGTCGTATGGGGCGGTGAATTTGGCCGCACACCGATGATGGAAAACCGCGAAGGGAAAAAAATGCCCTTCAAGGGAAGGGATCATCATACGGAAGCATTTACAATCTGGATGGCGGGCGCGGGCATTAAGAAAGGATTCAGTTATGGTGAAACGGATGAAATCGGGTACAGTACCATCAGCGGAAAAGTAGAACCATTCGATATTCAGGCCACCATTCTCAATCAGCTGGGATTTGATCATGAAAAATTTACTTACCAGTTTCAGGGAAGGCCATTCAGGTTAACGGATACGAGAGGAAAAGTCATTGATGATATTCTTGCATAATTATATATTGAATTGAAACGTAGAAATTTTTTGCAAACAATGGGAACTGCCGCAGCCGCTGTACAGTTCTCACCGGCCTTAGCATCTTCCATTTTTCCAAACACAAACATGAACAATAATTTTAAACTGAAAGTCCTGGCTACCAACTGGGGCTTTAACGGCACCCTGGATGCGTATTGCGCGAAAGTAAAAAAAGAAGGTTATGACGGAATAGAAATCTGGTGGCCCCTGGAGAAGAAGGATCAGGATGAATTGTTTTCTTTATTGAAAAAACATGAACTGGAAGTCGGTTTTTTGACTGCGGGTTCAGACAGCAATTATCAAAAACATTTTGACCAGTTCACACAAATGATCGATGCCGCGGCCAACGAAACGATTCAGCGACCTTTGTATATCAATTGTCATTCGGGCAGAGATTATTTTTCCTATGAACAGGGAAAAACATTTATTGATCACACAATCGCTTTGGCTAAATCCACCGGTATCAAAATCTGTCATGAGACACACCGTTCCAGGTTATTATATTCTGCACCGGTGGCAAGACATTATATAGAGACTATTCCGGATCTCCGCATCACATTCGATGTATCACACTGGTGTAATGTGCATGAAAGTCTGTTGGAAGATCAGCCCGAAACAGTAAACCTGGCTTTGCAAAGAGTGGATCATATTCATGCGCGTGTCGGTCATGCTGAGGGGCCACAGGTGAATGATCCGCGTGCACCCGAATGGGATCACGCGGTGAAAGCTCATTTTGCCTGGTGGGACAAAGTGGTGGAATTAAAAAAACTGAAGGGAGACACACTGACAATTTTGACCGAGTTCGGTCCGCCGGATTATATGCCCACCCTGCCCTATACGCGCCAGCCGCTGGCAGATCAATGGGCTGTTAACGTTTATATGATGCAACTGATAAAAAACCGTTACCAGCCTTAAAATATCATTCGTGTTTTTATCCATCCTGGAATTTTTCGGACATTTTCATCCACTGCTTGTACATCTGCCGATCGGTATTTTACTGACGGCGCTATTTTTACAATGGTTGTCTGCACGTGATAGTTACAGATCCTATGCTTCTGTTGTACCGGTTGTATTATTGATGGGCGTGATCGCCGCCTTTTTCTCCTGCGTTACGGGATGGATTCTATCCCTGACGGATGACTACGATAAAACACTTGTCAGCTGGCATATGTGGATGGGAATCTCAGTGGCATTTACTTCACTTCTGCTATATGCTAAAGTTTTAAATCCCAGGTTTGGTATTAGCAAAAAACTATTAACTCTCATGCTATTAACTCTCATACTGGTTACGGGTCATCTCGGTGGTTCCTTGACGCATGGATCGGATTACCTCACCAAACCATTGGCAGATGTCTTCGGGAAAGATACCCTCGCCAATGCCGTGATCAAGCCGATCCCCAATGTGCAGGAAGCATATGTTTACAGCGACGTCGTGAAGCCCATTCTGCAAACCAAATGTTATTCCTGCCATGGAGAAAACAAACAAAAGGGAAAACTCCGAATGGATGATTCACTGCTGCTGATGAAAGGCGGCAAGGATGGCAAAGTGATAAAGGCCGGCAATGCAAAAGAAAGTGAAATGATCAAAAGGCTCTTGCTTCCTGTCGACAATGAGGACCATATGCCGCCCAAGGAAAAATCACAGCCATCCGAAAACCAGATTGCCCTATTGGATTGGTGGATCAACCAGGGTGCAGGCTTTGGTCGCAAAGTGAAGGAAGTCGCACAGCCTGATAAAATTGTTCCGGTGTTGTTTGCCCTTCAAAAGACGACTGTTGTGGAAAAGGAAGCGATGGATATTCCTGTTTCAAAAGTGGAAGAAGCCGATCTCGCAGCTATTGAGAAAATGAAGGCCAGTGGCATCGTTGTTTTGCCCGTTGCACAGAGCAGTCATTATCTGCAGGCCAATTTTGTTACAGACACATTGATCAGCAATGAAGATCTTCAACTACTCTCTTCAGTGAAAAAACAATTGATATGGCTGAAGCTTGGCTATACAAATATCAGCGATGCAAATATGGCGGCGATCGGGCAACTTGGAAATCTTACACGGTTGAGCCTGGAACATACTCCTATCTCTGATAACGGCCTACACGCAGTTCAGTCACTTACTCATCTTCAATATTTAAACCTCGTTGGTACTGCCGTAACCTCACAAGGCGTTTTGCAATTAAAGAATTTGCAATCACTCCGGTCACTGTATCTATATCAGACTAAAATCAATAGAAAGGATTGGTCATCTATTCAAAATGCATTTCCGAAAACCAGCATTGATTCTGGAAAATATTCCGTCCCGACATTGATGACAGATACCACATTGGTTAAATCAAATAAGGATGGCTATAAATAAAACTGGCAGGTTATACCAGAACTATGTGCTCGGCATGCTCACGCTGGTATATGTTTTTAATTTCATCGACCGGCAGGTACTGGTAATTCTCCAGGAGTCGATTAAAAAAGAACTGCACTTGTCAGATACGCAACTGGGTTTGCTATCCGGCTTCACCTTTGCTATTTTTTATGTCACGCTGGGCATTCCCATCGCAAGACTCGCGGATAAAGGGAACCGGAGAAATGTGGTCACCATTTCCCTTGCGATATGGAGCATGATGACAGCTTTTTCCGGTCTCGCGAGAAACTTTATACAATTGCTGCTGGCGCGCATCGGTGTGGGCGTTGGTGAAGCCGGCGGAAGTCCTCCGGCGCATGCCATGATCTCAGATTATTTTCCTCCGGAAAAAAGATCCACAGCGCTTTCGGTTTATTCCACCGGCATTTATTTTGGCGTATTGATTGGATTCCTAATGGGCGGTTATCTGAATCAGCATCTGGGATGGCGCACGGCGTTTTTTGTTTTAGGCATACCGGGTTTGATTTTTTCCCTGCTGTTTTATACAACTGTCAAAGAGCCTAAAAAAGGAGCGACCGATGAAATGATTACGATATCCGGTGAAGCCCCAACATTTAGATCGGTATTAAGATTATTATTTTCCCTCAAAGTTTTTTTATACCTGGCCATCGCGACGGCGCTTCACGTTTTCTGTATTTATGGTCTGCTTAATTGGGCACCTTCTTTTCTTTCGCGGATGCACGGAATGAAAAATGTAGACATTGGCGTTTCGCTTGGTTTGATTTATGGTCTCGGTGGCGCTGCCGGTACGTATGCCGGTGGATACCTGACAGATCACTTCGGAAAAGAAGACCGCAGGTTCTATCTGAGCATTCCGGCTTACGCCGTGCTCCTGTCCATGGTATTTATAGCGGGGGCCATTTTTCTGCAGAGTTTACCTCTTACACTTTTATGTTTGGGCGCCTGCGCCTTTCTCCAAAGCATGTACCTGGGACCATCCCTGGCAGTCGCTCACAGTCTGGTAACCGCACCAATGCGGGCACTAACTTCCGCAGTCTTATTTTTTGTCTTAAATTTTTTCGGTCAGGGATTCGGGCCACTGGTCGTAGGTCTTATCAGCGATGCGCTCAAACCCCAATTGGGTATTGAATCCTTGCGCTGGGCACTTTCCATTTTATTAGTCATGGCTCTTGGGGCGGCCATGATGTTCTTTGCGGCGGCTAAAAAATTGCGAACAGCCGAATAGTTGGTAGTTAGCAGATCGTGCTTTGACACTTCCAGACTTCCAGACTTCCATACTTCCATACTTGAATTATCATCTGGTTGCGCCACCGTCGATCGTCAGACAAATCCCACTGACAAAAGACGCCTCATCCGATGCCAGGTAAAGATATCCATTGGCAATATCTTCCGGATATCCCCACTTGCCCAGGGGAATATGAGGAATGCTTTGTTTGCGCACTTCTTCGGGCATCATATCTGTCATGGCAGTATGAATAAATCCCGGTGCGATGCAGTTGACCGTTATACCGTACCGGCCAAGTTCCATGGCCCAGACTTTGGTCATCCCGATGATGGCTGATTTTGTTGCCACATAATTGGTTTGTCCGTAGTTTCCCCGGATAGCTACATTGGAAGAGGCCGATACGATGCGTCCATAATTTTGTTCTTTCATTATGGGAGCTACTTCCCGCGTGCAGTTAAAAACTCCCGTGAGGTTTACGGAAATCACATCATCCCATTCCGCATCCGACATTTTCAGTAACGTCCTGTCTTTTGTAATACCTGCATTATTGATCAGAATATCGATACGTCCAAAATGAGCGTGTGCCTCCTTTACAGCTGCCCGCACATTATCTTTTTCGGTAACGGAAACTTTTTGAAAAAGAACGTCCTTTCCTGCTTTTTTTAAGCCTTCCGCGATATCATTTCCTTTATCCGTCAGATCCCATAAAATAATTTTTGCTCCTTCTTTGGCGAACCGTTCAACCGTAGCCAGACCGATTCCATTTGCGCCACCCGTTACCAGTGCGACTTTGTTTTGTAGTCTCATGTTTTTGTTTATTCTTCTACCGGAAGATACTTAAAAAATAAAATGCTCCCGGTTTTGCCGGAAACTGAATCGATTAATTAAATTCAATGATCAAAATGAAAACAATGATGTCTGTCCAAGTCCGGTTGATGATGTTCTGTGTATGTTTCGTGTGCACAATAAAAGCACAATCCCAGCCAAAAACATTGACTGAAAGCACACCGGCAACCGGCGGATTCTCTGCAGAACGCCTCGCACGTCTGGATTCCGGCATGAATGACTGGGTGAAAAAGAAATGGGTGAATGGGTCGGTTGCGCTGATCGCCCGCAAAGGCAAGATCGTTTTCTATAAGGCGTACGGATACAATGATCCCGAAACAAAAGCGCCGCTCGACAGGACCGATATATTTCGGATTGCGTCGCAAACAAAAGCCGTTACGACGGTAGCTGCCATGATACTCTGGGAAGAAGGAAAATATTCATTGGATGATCCGGTTTCCAAATACATTCCTGCTTTTGCCAATCAGCGTGTACTGGATACTTATAACGCGAAAGACACGACCTATACCACAGTAGCGGCCAAGCGCGCGGTTACGATACGTGATCTGCTCACTCATGTGTCGGGCCTCGGATATCCGGGCATTGGTACACCTGAGGAAATTGCGATTTATGCAAAATATCATATCACGGGTGGTGTGGGTGTAACCAATCAAAAACTCTCCGACGTCATGAACCGTCTGGGTGGGCTGCCACTTTTCTTTCAGCCCGGCGAAAAATGGAAATACGGATTAAACGCAGACGTGATTGGATATCTGATTGAAATATGGTCTGGCATGGGTCTGGAAGAATTTTTCACGAAGCGCATTTTCACACCGCTTGGGATGAAAGACACTTATTATAATCTGCCGGCTGAAAAAGCGTCGAGGCTGGTGAATTTCTTTCAGCAGGATTCTACCGGTGCATTCAAAAAACAACCCATTGTACTGGGGGCCCTGGATATGAACTATCCGCTTCATAAGACCAATTATTTTTCTGCCGGCGGCGGACTGGTATCCACTGTTTACGACTACGCGATTCTTCTTCAGATGTTATTAAACAACGGTACTTACAATGGAGTACAGCTTTTGTCACGCAATACGGTGCGTATGATGACCACCAATCAGATCGGCAATCTATTTGTCAATCTCTATGGCATAACGTCTGAAAATAAATTCGGATTCAATTTTTCTCTGATCACGGAAGAAGGAAGCAGACTGGGACCGAGCCAGGCGGGCACTTATTCCTGGGGCGGTATATTTTCTACCACCTATTGGGTGGATCCCAAAGAAGATATGTTCGTGATATTGCACCAACAAGTGTGGGGACCGCATGTGGTGGATGCTCAAAAACAATTTAAACAGCTGGTGTATCAGGCGATTAATGATTGATACCAGGATTTTCCTGTTTGTATTTCTCGCGCAATGCTGATTTTAGAAACTTTCCCACGGAAGTTTTTGGAATGGTGTCGATAAAAGAATAACTGTCGGGTATCCAGAAACGGGGAAACATTTCCTGCAGGTGTTCTCTCAATTCCTGCGTTGAAACTTGCTTTCCTTCTTTGAGTACCAGGTAAGCGTGGGGACGTTCCATCCACCTGGCATCGGGAACTCCGACTACGGCCGCTTCCCGCACGGCGGGATGACTCATGAGCACATTTTCAAGTGCAACGGAACTGATCCATTCTCCGCCGGACTTGATCATGTCTTTGCTCCGGTCTTTGATTTCGATGAACCCATTTTCATCGATGGTTGCTATATCACCGGTCTTCAGCCAGCCATCCGGAGTAAACTTTGTATTTGCGCCGTCATCGTGATAATAGGAAGACGCAACCCAGGGTCCGCGCACTTCAAGTTCACCCATCGTCGTTCCGTCCCAGGGAATCAGGCCGGACTCATTTCTTCCGCGGATCTCCACCAGTGGAATGGGTTGTCCCTGTTTCATCGCATGATCGTATTGTTCTTCTTTTGGTGCTTTCTGCAATTCGCCGGATATAACCGAAGTGACTCCAAGCGGAGAAATTTCCGTCATTCCCCAGGTATGAAGGACCCTGATGCCATAACGTTCGTCAAATGATTTTATCAAAAATCTGGGCATTGCCGAACCTCCAATCATTATAGTTCGCAGGGACAATTTGTATTTACCGGGATGCTCATCCAGCGTATGCAAAATACCCTGGATCACCGTTGGCACCGCACCAGTAAGCGTTACATTTTCAGTCTCCAGGAGACGGAGAAGATTTTCTGTATCCAGATTTGGACCGGGAAAAACCTGTTTGGCCCCTACCAGTGTACAATTATACGGTAGCCCCCAGGCTCCGGCATGAAACATCGGAACGATTGATAACACGGTATCTTGTTCCGTGATGCCGATGCCGGTGGAAGCCAGCAAGGAAGATAAAGTATGGAGCAGTATTGAACGGTGCGAATATAAAACACCCTTTGGCTTTCCGGTTGTACCGGATGTATAACACATAAAGGCTGCTGCATTTTCATCACCGGCAAAAGGTTCGAACTTAGTTTCATCACCGCTTTGCAGGAGACTCTCATAGTCTAAATATTCTTCCGAAAAGGATTGACTGCTTTGCGAAATCACAATCACCCTGGAAATCTTGATGGATGATTTAAACTTTTCGAACAACGGAAGCAGCACCTGATCCACGATCAGAAATTTGTCCTCCGCTTCGTTGATGATATAACTCAGGTCCTCCGGGCTGAACCTGACGTTTAGCGGGTGAATGATGGCGCCCATACAGGGAATCGCAAAATAAGTTTCGAGGTGTTGATAGTGATTCCAGCAAAGTGTGGCTACACGATCTCCCTGGCGAACACCCAAGCGGTGGAACGCTGTTGAAAGTTTTTTTACTCTGCCCGTAAATTCCTTGTACGTATAACGATGTGTGCTTTTGTCCGGCAGACAACTCACGATCTCCTTTTTTAAATAAAAAGTCTCCGCCCGCCGCAAAATTGCCGGAACTGTGAGCTGATAATCCATCATTAAGCCCTTCATGGAAGATTGTCGCATGTTTAGAAATGCGTATAAAAGATAGGGAAAAAATAGTAGTTGACGTATCAGAATATCGTTATTGTTTTGAACACTGAAGGGATGGATTAAATTAAACTGAGCATCCGAAAGTTGCAAAATTTATTTATACTTTCGATCAAAGCAACACTAAAACAACTGCCATGATCCTATTTGCCATTGTGATCAATCTTTTGTCTATCCAGCCAAATCATTCTATCCCGCAGGATTCGCTTCCCGTTTTGCATACATTGAAGGATAAGCAAATCAAGAGTGTATCCGCTTCCTTTGAGACGGGTACACTCACCGTGGTACTAAAAAACGATTCGGTGCTTCTTTATCCGCATGCAGTCTGGGACTATGAAGATTGTTATCCTTCCACACCAAAGCGAATCAGTGATGCCATCAGGAGCATGGAAAAAACGTTTACAAAACTCGAAGTGCCACCGCAGTTTCCCGGCGGCGAAGATTCCCTGACTGCTTACGTAAAGCGATTTTGCAGAGATCACGCCAAAGAACTTAAACATAGTGGTCAGGGAGACGTCATGTTCAATTTTGTAGTGCATCTTAAAGGTCAGCGATGTAATTACTCAGCTGAGGGTAACTATCCGGAAGCCAGATATAATCTGGCAGTGAAGTGCATCTCGGAAGGTCCTGACTGGATTACAGGAATGCAAAATGGCCGCAAAGTGATTGCCTATGTGCGTTTGACGCTTCATCTTTATCCGGATTGAGTTCTTCCCGGATAAGGTAAATTGAAGCAAGGTGAGGCATCATGAAGCATCCTGGTGCAAAATGACACAGCGATAAAATAATTTATGCAATCTACTGTTTAGAATAGAAAGGCGCCATGTACATGCCGATGCCAAAATAAGCGTGCACGGATCCGGGCGATGTTCAAACGAATTACAAGCGATGCTTAGACGGATTTCAAGCGATGCTTAGACGGGATGAGAGCAAATGGTTGATTTTTAACCATTAAACTGCCGGAGATGATGGTCAGTATGTTTATAAATTAAAAAATCCGACTGTTCCCTCGTCATTTTCCCGAAAAAAGGATGCATGATTTCAGGTACCGGACTCGAGGTCCGTTCTTCCATCAGGCTGATCCATCTTGCTTTTTCTGTTTCAAAATCACCGGTCTCTTTTATTTTCAGGTCGGGAAGCGTGGGCGTATTCCGGCTCAGGGGTTTGTCATCTTTTAGAAGGCCCTTCAAAGCCATTTTACCAAATAGTTTTCCTATCCAGCTTTGCTTATATTCTTTTCTTTCCCAGCATCAGTTCTTCCCAGAGAGAACAGTGCTTTACCATTTGATCGACATTCATTTTACCCCATTGCGCTGTTGCCTTTGGAGTAAGCTGCCGGATCCTCCCGATCAGTTCGTCACGGATCGTTTTGTCTGATACTGTTTTCATCATAGCATTTTCTTCATTGGGACTTACAATTTATTGAAATTTTCATTGTAAAATACCCGTGTGGTTTTTTAGCTACTTATATTTTTCGCACTTCAGGACATGAATTAATTTTGATCCCGCCATGAGTACAAAATCCTTCAAATTAGATGTTTCCCCTTCGGTGGGCAAAGTCTCAGCCAAATATATTGTTCCCGACAAACCTACGTGCATCTTCACGCTGGCACATGGCGCAGGGGCGGGTATGGACCATTCATTTATGGAAACGCTGGCCGAATCTCTTTCGAAAGTGGGCATCGCCACCCTGCGGTTTAATTTTCCTTTTGCGGAACAAAAAAAGTTCAGACCTGATTCTCCGCCAGTTGCTCATTTAACAATCGAAGCGGCTATTAAGAAAGCAAGTGCATTAAATCCCAAACTGCCACTATTTGTTTCCGGTAAATCTTTTGGGGGAAGAATGAGTTCGCAATATCTGGCAGGCCATCCGGATAGTCCTGCTGTCGGCATTGTTTTCTATGGTTTTCCGCTTCATCCTTCCGGCAAGCCCTCCACCGAGCGCGCAGACCATCTGAAAGAGCTGAAAATACCCATGCTTTTTTTGCAGGGCTCGAAGGATACACTGGCTGAATGGGAACTAATTGAAAAAGTATGCAAATCCCTGCGAAAAGCTACCCTGGTAAAACTGGAAGGCGCAGATCATTCTTTCAAAGCAGGCAAAAATGATATGATGTCCTTACTGGTAAATGAAACAAAGAAATGGGTGGAAAAAATAATTTAGGCCGGGGATTTGTATTATGAAACTTCATGACCTAATAAATGCAGCAGTTTTATCCAAATAACTGCCAGGGAGGAAGAAATTATCGACGGGCTTTTTACAACGCTAAATTTAGGTTCCGGTGAATACTTCCTGGAGCAGGGAAAAATCTGCCGGCATGTCGGTTTTATTGAAAAAGGATTGGTCCGATACTTTATAAATGTCGATGGCATCGAAAAGACCATCTACTTTAATAAGGAAAATGAATTTATTTGCAACTATCAAAGTTTTCTTCCACGTACACCTTCTAATACCAACATACAAGCTGTAGAAGAATCTGTTTTGCGGGTAATCAGTTTTGAGAATCTGCAGCGTTTATATTCTGACGTAAAAGAAGGTGATAAATTCGGACGGCAGGCGATAGAATATGTTTTTTTATCCGCCATGGAGCAATTAAAATCCTTCTATACCGATTCTCCCAAGGAACGCTATGAGCAGTTTTTAAAATCGTATCCTGACCTTGCACAAAGAATACCACAATATTATATCGCCTCTTATGTGGGGATCAAGCCACAATCACTTTCCCGTATCAGAAAAAGGCTGGCTGCTCAAAAATAAAATCTTTGCCGGAGCATTAGTTAACCCAGGTGTACGAACCGGAAATACTGAACGCTGAAATTTGTGTTATTAAATATTCAGTTCATGAAAACACAAATTAATCAGGCGCCCTGGGGCATTCGTTCAGTATCTTATTGGATTACCCTGCTTTTAGCATTGGGGATCATATTTATTGGCATCCGTTTTATTCTTCAGCCCCAGGTTGGTGCAAACGGATTTGGCATCGATTTTACAAACGTCAACGATGCGGTTTATGGAAAGATCAAGGGCATCCGCGATACTTTTTCCGGACTTGTACTTTTACCATTGCTTTGGATGCGTATGCGGAAGGCTGCAGCCTGGGTATTCACAGCCGGCATCGTTGTTCCGGTTTTCGATTTCCTGACCATTTTATTTTATAATGGAAGTCAGGATGTCGGCCATCTCCTTATCCACGGATGTACAGCATTCGTCATGATAATGACCAGTTTTTTATTATTCCGCGGGACTTCACAAACATCTATAAATTAATAATCATGAATACTATTTTAATCAGCAGGATACTCCTGACGATCGCTATTTTAGCCGCCGGCGTAATTTATGGAACCGATATGTTCTATGCTATAGTAAGTAGAAAAGCTGCGGCCCTGAGTAAGGACAGTTCTATTGCCGACCTGGTTGGCCATACCCATTTTGTCGCTGATAAGCGCATGCCTTTCTTTGGTATTACCAGTGTGGTTTCTACCGCGTTGCTTACCATCATCAACTATATGAACGGGACCGCAATCTGGTACTCCGGATTAGCGCTGGTGATGTTGCTGACTCATCTCGCTTTATATCTGACTGTTGCCAAACCGATCAATATGAAAATGTCGGAAGCCGCAGTAAAAGATATTATACCCGAAAATATCCGTGCGCTGCAACAACGCTGGGACAGTATAATAAACTATAGAGCGGGTCTGTTGACGATGGCCATGCTGGCTTTGATCCTCGCCGCGATGAGCGGCTGGGGTTAAAATAAACGGTATATGGATCAGTGGATCATCTGTGATTGTAATGAAGGGCGAATTATATTTATGATCCTTTCGCCGGATGATAAATGTGTACCACGATTCCGCCCGGGAAAGATTTTACATCCACCAGCTTCAGGTGAAGCGGTGTTGCAAGATCTGAGAAGATTGGGTACCCCGAGCCTAATGCGACGGGATGGATGATCATTTGGAATTCATCGATCAGCCCCGTCTCTATCAGGCTCCGCATGAAGCCCGCACCCCCGATTGCCAGGATCGGATTCCCCGATTCGTTTTTGAGTTTCCTGATCCCTTCGGCAAGATCGCCATCAAAGATCTGCGCCGCGGCCCAGGAAGCCACGGCGGGCGACTGCTCCGCGCCTGGAAGAATTCCTGCAAATCCTTTTTTGGTAAACACCGCCTTGGGGATCTCGTTCATCGGCGCAGCAAATGGACCGGGTGCAGTAGGCCAGTAAGGACCGATCTTCTCAAATGTTTTCCTGCCCATAATGATCAGCCCTGCCTTCCAGGTTTGCTCGAGGGACCAGGTCCTCGACGTTTCATCCGAACTCTTGAAGACCCAATCATTCTCATCATTGGGGCCGCTTACAAAACCGTCGAGCGACATCGACATCTTCATGATCAACTTTCGCATAACTCAAGATTTATTTTTAATATATGTTTCCCTACTTCAATATCTGTGACAGTCATTAAAGCCATGACGTTTGCATCATGAATTCGTTGACTAATATTTTCGAAATCATTTGCTGGGGACCAGGCTGAGAAAATATTCGTCCAGATTGCTCATTCCCATGGCAAGACCTTCCTTGTAACCCATTGCGACGAACTGTTCAAGTTGGGCAAGGCTTTCCATTTTTTTGACAATATGAACGGTGGTTTTTTCGCCCGCGGCTTTGAAAGAGTTCTTGGTTATGGAGAATGTAAACCCGCTATCGGTGTGATTTCCATTTTCGTCGGAAAAAGAATTCTTTGTGGTGAAACTGGATTTGGGTTGTATTTCGATAAACTCCGCCAAACTATAGCGGGTTGGTTTTACATTCTCGTCGGTGATCATGGTATACAACCAACGACCGCCTACACGGAAATCCATTTCCTTTGTTTGAACCCGAAAGGGTTTGGGGCCCATCCACTGGTCCAGTATTTCCGCCTTTGTAAAGGCATCCCACACTTGATCGAGATCAGCGGCGAATTCCCGCGTAATATAAATGGTTGCCGTGGCTTTGTCGACGGTGAAATCAAATAGCAGGTTCATTTTTTTTTATTTTTTATGGTGAACAATACTTCATCGAGTTGCTGGAAGCTTTTTTCCATAATCTTCCGGAACTGGTCCAGCCAGATATCGATTTCTTTCATTCTGTCGATTTTCAGTTCATAATAAATTTCCCTGCCTTCCTGCTTTTGGGCCAGGAGGTCGCATTCGGACAGGATGCGCAAATGTTTCGAAATGGACTGGCGGGTAATGTTGAAGTGCTCCGCAACGGCGTTCGGGGTCATTGCCTGCACGGCAATCAGGACCAGGATCGCTCGTCGGGTGGGGTCCGCAATAGCTTGAAAAATGTCTCGTCTCATGGTGAATATTAAATAAGAAGCCGATCAGTTGCAAATATACGTGCAACCGTTCGGCTTCGCAAAATTTATTTTTTAAGAGGGGGAATTTACCGGTCACACAGTTCTCCTCACCATGGAGCGATTTAGCCCTACAGAATAAATATGCAAAACTTATCTTAAAAATTTTGGCGTTCAGGTATCATTTATGCAAAGGGTAATTAATATATCTGTAAAATGACTACTATGAAACTTAAAGTTGGAGATGATGCAAGAATTAAAACTAAAACAGACATCTATAAGAGGTTGGTAGTTACCATAGATGAAATAAGCGAAGAAAAAGGAATGGGTCTATGTTCCTGGCCTGGAGGAGAAGAATGGATGTTTTTAGATGACCTTGAAATAGTAAATACTGCTGAAAGTGAAGTTTATTGATAGGATACTGTGGATTTTACTCCGCAAAAAAGCTATAAGAAATTTGCTTTTGTACTTCCTGGATTTCGGCCGCCACTTTCAGAAAAAAGGAAGCCACGCATAAGCGTGGCTAAGTGCCCGGAACAGGAATCGAACCTGCACTACCTTGCGATAACCAGATTTTGAGTCTGGCGCGTCTACCAATTCCGCCATCCGGGCTGGATCTGTTTATTGGGATGCAAATGTAAGGATTTGAGCGTATTAAAAGCCATTCAAACGATCTATTATCCCTGAGTGATTTGCAGGTTTTCAGCCAGTATCTGGCTTACAATCGCTGATTTACTGTATACCATCAGGTGCTCGCCTTCTTTCACCGGAATCGCATTCATAATCTTTTTATATGGCAGAATTTTATCTGCCGTTCCGTGTATCCGGAGGAGGTTTGCCGGCTTCCAATGATTGTCCCAGGAGAACAATTGCCGGATGGCCCACTCAAAAAATGCGGGATCCGTATCTTCTAAAATATGTTTCAGTAATGTCTTGATCTCCGGTTTGTATGCACCAAACAGACGAAATGCAATATTATTCGGCTTTAATAAAAAACGCGGGGGTAAAATCTTATATATCCCGGAATTACCAATTAGAATATAAAACCAGGGCACTTCTTTTTTAAAACAAAAACTGGAGATCAAGACCGTCTGTACAGGAGAAAGAAATTTCGACAGTTCTGTGGCGATCACCCCGCCAAATGAAAGTCCCACGAGGCTAAAAGGCTCCTGCTGGTTGATCTGACTGCTCAGTCGTTTGCAATAAGATTCCATGGACTCGTTTTCCGAAACGGCCACCCATTCTATATAGTATATTTTAAAAACTTCGGGGAGAACCAGGTTTTGAAATATCCTTTTGTCTGCACCCAGTCCGCTGATGAAATAGAGATTCATTATTTCTTTCTTCTTCCGGCCGGATGAACCTTTTAACCATCCCGTTCCTATTTATCAAACTTAATTAACTTAGGAGGACAAAGTACAAAAATTCCATGCACCTTCCCCCTGATATCATTATCAAATTGTTGCTTTCCATTTTTGTAGGAGGTTTGATTGGCGCGGAAAGAGAATACCGCAGTAAATCAGCCGGCTTTCGTACACTCACGCTGATCTGTCTGGGTTCTGCCCTTTTCACCATTTTTTCGCAAATGATCGGAGCCGGAAATAATCCCGACCGTATCGCATCCAATATCGCAACAGGCATCGGTTTCGTGGGTGCCGGAGTGATATTCAAGGGTGACTTTGGTGTAAACGGAATCACAACAGCAGCCATGATCTGGGTAACCGCCGCACTGGGCATGGGCATTGGCGCGGGTTATGAATGGGTGTCGGTCATCGCCTGCCTCCTGATACTGCTCATGCTTTTTGTTTTCGGTTTATTGGAAAACTGGATTGATCATATCAACCAGACGAGAAACTACCGGATTGAAACCAATTTCAAAGAAGAGACAATGGAAAAATTCGAAAAACGATTTCAGGCTCATTACCTGAAATATAAAAGAGGCCGGGAAATCAAAGCAGGTGATTCTATATCCGGCGAGTGGTATGTAAGGGGATCCAAAAAAAACCACCTCGCATTTATCCACGAGATTTTACACAATCGGGAGATCACACGTTTCGAATATTAACAAAAGAAATTCAGAATCATTTTTTATGAATTACCGGGTCGCCGAACAAAAAGACCTGCCTGCGTTAGAAGAATTGGCCCTGGCATCTTATGGTCGTCTGAAGAAACATCTTACGCCGGAAAACTGGATGAAGATGGAAACGCTCCTGAAATCAGATCAGACTTTTCCTCTACTGGTGCGCGACTGCCATTCATTTGTTTGTGAAGACAACGGACGACTGCTGGGCATGGCCTGGCTGGTACCAAGCGGGAATCCGACGAAAGTGTATTCTGCAGAAACCAGTTATATACGCATGGTGGGCGTGCATCCCGATGCAGGCGGTAAGGGGATCGCACAGGCGCTGACAAAACTTTGCATTGACAAAGCAAAAGAAACAGGAGAAACGATGATCAGTCTGCATTCAGCGGAAATCATGTATGATGCCCGTCATATCTATGAAAAATTCGGATTTAAAAAAATCCGTCTGCTGGACGAACATTATGGATTGAAATATTGGTTATACGAAATGACATTGATCTGATATTAATAATTAATCATTAATAACTAATAACTATGAACAGGGTTGTACATTTTGAAATACACGCAACGGATCTTAACCACACACAAAAATTTTATCATGAAGTATTTGGATGGACCATTACCGATATGGGACCGCAAATGGGAAATTATCGCGTAGTAGAAACCGGAAAGGATTCAGATGGAAGTCAGTGGAATGGAATCAATGGAGGAATCACTCCAAGACGTGGAGAAGGTCCCAGGGGTGGCGAACCGGTCAACGCTTATGTATGCACGATTGAAGTGGAAGATATCGATCTTACCCTTGAAAAAATAGCTAAAGCCGGCGGAACTGTTGCAACGGATAAGATGGAAGTTCCCGGTGTTGGTTTGCTCGCGTACCGGAAAGATCCGGAAGGAAATATTTTTGGTGTGCTGCAACCATTCAAACAGAGTTGATTACGTGCAGGCGTGGGACTTCTGTCCCGTGAATTAAATTACAGTGCAGGTGTGCGGCCGCCATCCACTGCGATGTTGGTGCCATTTACATAAGATGCAGCCGGAGAAGCAAGGAAAGCAATCATGTTTGCAATCTCTTCCGGGGTTCCAAAACGTTTCATCGGAACAGATTCTTTCAATAGAGATTCCACTGAGCCTTGTTCTTTTTTAGCTGCGTCAGCTGTATGTTTCACCAGCTCATCCAGTCTTTGGGTTTGGGTTAATCCGGGAAGTACATTGTTGACGGTAATATTAAACTGCCCAATTTCATTGGCGAGGGTCTTGGCCCAGGAAGCCACTGCCAGCCGGATGGTATTTGACACTCCAAGATTTGCCAGTGGAGTTTTTACAGAGGTTGAAATGATATTGATGATCCTTCCGTACCCCGCGTCCTTCATGCCTGGTACTACTGTTCTCGCCAGAATCTGATTGTTGATGAGATGCTGTCTGAATGCCTGTTCAAATGCATCTGTAGAAGCTTCTATAATGGGACCCGCTTTCGGTCCGCCGGTATTGTTGACAAGGATTTCTATGTGTTGCCTATCCACTATTTTCTTAATGGCTTCCTCCACCGCCTTGTTATCCGAAAAATCGACTGCAACCCACTGGTGATGCTGATCTCCCTTTACTTCTAATTGTTTAATTGCCGCCTGCAGTGCTTCCGGATTGCGCGCGATCAAAATACAATTCGCCCCGTTGATCGCCAGTTCCTTTGCTGCCGCCAGTCCGATCCCCTGCGAGCTTCCACAGATGACGGCGAATTTTCCTTTAAGTGAAATATCCATACTAATTCATTAAGACACAAAGATATAATAGTTGACAGTTGACAGTTGACAGTTGACAGAAACTTCCACACTTCCAGTCTTCCATACTTCCATACTTGTTTTGTCTTCCATACTTCCAGACTTGTAAAAACATTATTTGACCTTGTCAAATAATGTTTTTACCTTTGATATCACTTTAATATCATTTCAATAACATACCATGGAAAAGACAACTAAACCCATATCAGGATTTGCCATCCTACTTTTATGTTTGGTTCTTCTGGGATTGGCGGCTTATTTCTTTCAAAACGGCGCCCGGCAGGAAACACCGCAGTTGAATATTGGTGGTGTGATCTGCATGATCGCATTTATCTTTTTTGCCAAAGGATTGATCATTGTGAATCCCAACCAGGCCCGCGTACTGACTTTCTTTGGAAAATATGTCGGTACTGTAAAAGCAAACGGCTTATTATGGGTCAATCCTTTTTATAGCTCATCCAGGATTTCCCTGCGTTCAGAAAATATGGAGAGCAACCAACTGAAAGTAAATGATAAGATGGGAAACCCGATTGAAATCGCCGCCGTCATTGTATGGCAGGTCAGCGATACGTACAAAGCTGCTTTTGAAGTGGCCAATTATGATCAGTATGTAAAAATACAGAGTGAAGCTGCGATCAGGCATCTGGCAACTACATGTCCTTATGATCATATGGAAGATGAACACGCAGACATCACATTGCGGGACGGAGGCGACCAGGTGAATGATCTGCTTGAAAAAGAATTACACGAGCGACTTGCACCTGCGGGTATTATCATCAAGGAAGCACGGATCAGTCACCTCGCTTATGCTCCTGAAATTGCCGGTGCGATGTTACAACGTCAGCAGGCTACGGCGATCGTTGCAGCCCGGTTTAAAATCGTGGAAGGTGCCGTAGGCATGGTTGAGCTGGCACTGGAAATGTTATCAAAAAAAGGAATCGTGCAATTGGATGAAGAGAAAAAAGCGGCCATGGTCAGCAACCTGATGGTTGTTCTATGCGGAGAAAAAGCAGCATCACCCGTTTTGAATACAGGAACCCTGTACACATAAATTCAAACGAATGGCTGAAAAGAAAGCATTTGTATTAAGGATCGACGAAAACATTTACAAAAGTCTGGAGAAATGGGCCGCGGATGAATTCCGCAGCGTCAATGGCCAGATCGAATGGATATTATTAAATCAGTTGAAAGAAGCGAAGAGGTTGAAGCCCGAAGAAAAAGCCGAAGGCTTAAAGCCAAGGCCAAGGCTTAATGCGAGTTAATTTTTGAATTTCATTTTTAGATGCGACCAGCGCATCTTCCATTGAAGGTTCAGGCTTACTGCTTTTCTCTTTGGAGATCTTGGGCTTCCATCCTCCTGCCTCAGACTTCTTTGGCTTGGCCTCACGCTTCCCGCCTCCTGCCTCCGGCTTACCAGAAGCTTGTTTAATAGAAAGCGCAATCCTCTTTCTTACGGGATCCACTTCAGTTACTTTTACCTGGACTTTATCATTGAGTTTTAATACTTCATTGGGGTCAGTAATATAACGGTGCGCGATCTCACTGACGTGCACCAGCCCGTCCTGCTTCACACCGATATCCACAAATGCACCAAAACGCGTGATATTCGTGACCACACCTGGTACGATCATACCCACCTGAACATCTTCTATTTTATAAATACCCGCGAATTCAAATTGTTCCAGCTCGGTTCTCGGATCCAGTCCTGGTTTACGCAGTTCATTTAATATATCACGTATCGTATGTTCACCTACGGCTTCGTTGATATATTTCTTCACTTCCACTTTTGTTATGAGATCCTCTTTGCCGATCAGGGATTTAAGATCCACACCAAGTTCAAGAGCAATTTTTTCAACCACCGGATAAGCTTCCGGATGTACCGCACTTTCATCCAGCGGATTTTTTCCCTCGTGGATTCTCAGGAATCCGGCAGATTGTTCAAATGCTTTTTCACCCATCCGCGGGACTTTCAACAATTGTTTACGATCAGTAAATTTTCCGATTTCGTTTCTGTGCTTTACAATATTTTCTGCCAGCGTATCACCGATTCCGCTTACATAACTTAATAATTGTTTGCCCGCCGTATTCAGGTTCACGCCCACCGCATTCACGCAACTCTCTACCGTTTGATCCAGTCTTTCTTTTAGTCTCGTTTGATTTACATCATGCTGATACTGTCCTACCCCAATACTTTTCGGATCTATCTTTACCAGCTCTGCCAGCGGGTCCATCAGTCTGCGCCCGATACTCACGGAACCACGTACTGTAATATCCTGGTCAGGAAATTCTTCTCTCGCTATCTCAGAAGCAGAATATACAGACGCACCATCTTCATTCACTAAAAATACTGGCAGACCAAGACTTAGTTTTTTTATAAATTGCTCTGTTTCTCTTCCGGCTGTGCCATCGCCAATGGCAAAAGCCTCTATTTTATATTTCTCTACCAATGATCGGATTTTCATTTCGGCCTCAGCTATCCTACCCGCTTCATGAATAAAAATGAGATCCGTTTTTTGCAGGTCGCCCTGCTCATTGAGACAAACCACTTTGCAGCCCGTGCGATAACCGGGATCGATCGCCAGAATTCTTTTACTGCCCAGCGGAGAGCTTAACAATAACTGTCGCAGGTTCTCTGCAAAGACGGTGATCGCTTCTTCATCGGCTTTTGTTTTCAGAGCCATCCGGAATTCACTTTCCATGCCCGGTTGTAACAACCGGCGCCAGCAGTCTTTAATGGCTTTTTTTATTTCATCGGCTGAATCACCGGAACTATGAATGAACTGATCTTCCAGGATCAACAGGGCTTCGTCTTCAGACGGCGTTATCTCCATCCTCAGAAACCCTTCCATAAATCCGCGCAGTACGGCCAGGATCCGGTGAGAAGGGATAGTGGATATTTTTTCAGAAAAATCAAAATAGTCTTTAAACTTGGCCGCTTCAGTTTCTTTTCCGGATAAAACCTTGCTCTCCACCCGGCCCGTTTCCTGGAAAAGTTTTCGGATACGGGCACGAACAGTTTCTTCTTCGTTGATGATCTCCGCGATGATATCCCTTGCGCCCTGCAGGACCTCTTCCACCGTTTTTACCTCATCCTTTATAAATGCTTCGGCTGTTTCCTGCAGTTTCAGCGGCTTTTGTTCCAGTATGAGCAATGCCAATGGCTCCAGTCCTTTTTCACGGGCTGCCTGTGCTTTTGTTCTGCGTTTGGGTTTGTAAGGCAGGTAGATGTCTTCCAGTTCGGCGAGGGTCAGCGCATCGTCCAGTTTCTTCTGAAGGGTTTCGGTCATTTTACCCTGTTCCGAAATGGATTTCTCGATCGCTGTTTTTCTTTCCGTAAATGCCTTGAGTGTTTTGAATTCATCCTGGATCTGCTGGATGACCACTTCATCCAGCGCACCGGTTTTGTCCTTACGATAGCGCGCAATAAAAGGAATCGTGGCGCCTTCTGCCAGTAGTGACAATACAGTATCTGCCTGAACGGATCGGATCTTTAGTTTTTCAGCTATCAGCGGAGCAAATGAATTCATTCCGCAAAACTAAGAACTGCCGGTATAAAGAACCAATTTTAAAATCGTCTGTGAATAAATAAAAGCAATTGTATAGCGGTTGTGACGAGGGCGTGATTAAATAAAAAAAGATTAAATTTAAAAAACTAATTTTTCAGACAATGAAAAAAATGTCATGGACCTTAACGCTCATTGCTGTTTCGTTTTTATCAGGTTTCACTTTTAAGACAATCATATCCAACAAAAAAAATATAAAAATGAAAAAAGTAACAGGAATAGGAGGTATTTTCTTCAAAGCTAAAGACCCGAAAGCCATTAATGAATGGTATAAAACCCATCTTGGGTTTGATACAACCCCCTATGGAACAAGCTTTGAATGGCGGGAACTTGATGACAGTAATAAAAAGGGACTTACCCAGTGGAATCCTTTTAAAGAAAGCACAAAATATTTTGAGCCTTCAACAAAAGACTTTATGATCAACTACAGAGTGGAGAATTTAGAGGCATTGGTGGAAGACTTAAAAAAGGAAAACGTAACGATCGTTGATAAAATTGAAGATTCGGATTATGGAAAATTTGTCCATATTCTTGACATTGAAGGAAATAAAATTCAATTGTGGGAGCCCAAATAATTATTAGTTATTAACTATTAATTATTAACGATTAAACCACTTCGTTAATCATTAATAATTAATAATTAAGCAAGTGTTTTTATGTCTTTTACTTCAATTACGTTTTTATCATAGCCGTTCTTCACCGCGTTAATCATTGCTTTTCCTAATTCTGCCAATGATGTAATCAGATTGGGAGAAAATAACCCGAATACGGGAATCAGCCAGCCGGCCCATTTATAAAAGCCGAGCGTATTTTTTAATCCGGGTGTTGGTTTTAAAATACCGGGACGGAAAAGAAATGTTTGTTTAAATCCGAATTTCTGTAAATCGTTTTCTGTTTTCCCTTTTACACGGGCCCAGTGCGACCGGCCTTTTTCTGTTGAATCAGTACCTGCACCGGAAATATAACAGAAACTCATTTCGGAATTCACATTTGCCAGTGTTCTCGCGAAGTTCATCGTCAGGTCATAGGTCATTTTTTCATAGTCTTCTTTTTTCATGCCGACGGAAGAAACACCCAGGCAGAAAAAGCACGCATTGTATCCCGCGAGTTGCGATTCAATGGAAGATAAATCAAAAAAATCTTTATGGACAATTTCAGTCAGCTTGGTATGTTGCACGCCACAGGATCTGCGGCCGACCACCAGGACTTTTTCGACATCAGGAGAGAGAAGACATTCATGCAGAACGCCCTCTCCCACCATGCCGCTGGCTCCGGTAATGATTACACGGATATTATTCACGGAAATATATTATCGCTGTGAAAACTTTCTACCATATCGTCTGCCGCCACCCATACTGCGACCTGATGAAGCAGCTGCACCAACGGCAACCGTTAATGGCTCCATCAAAGCTACATGATATGGATGATTACTTTCAACAGGAACGGTTTGACCGATGAATTTCTGAATGTCTTTCAGATAGATTTTTTCTTCATAGTCACAGAAAGAAATCGCTTTACCGAATGCGCCGGCACGACCGGTTCTTCCGATCCGGTGTACATAGGATTCGGGAATATTCGGAAGGTCGAAGTTCACAACCAGGCCCAGGTCATCAATGTCGATCCCGCGGGCAGCGATATCGGTCGCCACGAGGATCTGCATTTTACCATCTTTAAAACCCTGCAATGATCTTTCGCGCGCCTGTTGCGTTTTATCACCATGGATCGCAGTCGCCTGAAATCCGGCATGATTTAAATCGCGGGCCACACGGTCAGCACCATGTTTGGTTCTTGTGAATACCAACACACTTTCACGCGGGTTCGTTTTCAGCAAATGATGGAGCAAAGCGCGTTTTTCGCTTTTCTGCACATAATATAATTTCTGATCCACCAGTTCCGCAGTCGTTGATTCAGGTGTAATGGTGATATGCACCGGATTGGTGAGTATCTCCTTTACAAGTGACTGGATAGCAGGTGGCATGGTGGCCGAGAAAAATAATGTCTGTCTTTTTCTGGGAAGACGCGTAATGATTCTTTTTACTTCGTGAACAAATCCCATGTCCAGCATTCGATCGGCTTCGTCCAGGACAAAATATTCAATCCCGTTGAGTACGATATAATTCTGATTCATGAGGTCCATCAGTCTGCCGGGTGTTGCCACGATAAAATCGCAGCCACGTCGCAGATCTGATACCTGGCGGGATTGTGAAACACCACCGAAGATCACCACCGATTTCAGTTTCAGAAATTTGCCATAGGTTTCTATGGATTCATGAATCTGAGTGGCGAGTTCTCTCGTAGGTGTCAATATCAACGCTTTCAACTGATGTCCGCTGATACCGGATGCCTGTTTCTGTTCATGCATGCGTTGTAACAGGGGTAATACGAAGGAAGCGGTCTTTCCGGTTCCTGTTTGTGCACAGCCCAAAATATCTCTTCCGGCTAAAACGACGGGGATGGCTTCTTCCTGAATGGGTGTGGGGGTTGTGTAACCCTCATGGGCTACAGCTTTTTGTAAGGGCTCTATAAGCCCCAGTTCTGAAAATAACAATGTATAAAATATTAAATAAAAAATGTGGTAAGGCTGCCTCTTCTTAAAAGGGCACTTTACCTGCCTTACGTTACACTGATCTGGGGAAACTCTGCGGAAAATAGAAAGGCAGAAGAAAACGCAGTAAAAGCAATAACATACAGAAATACAAAGGTAGTATATTTATCTCAATATTCCGAATGTTGGGGCCAAAATCCACTGCAGGCCTTTGTTTTGATGACTATCTGTGCCATATAAACGCTTTTTTATAATGTTAAAATTCCTTTGCATAATCTGTCTTGGCCTATTCTTCATTGGGCCTAAAGCCCAACGCTCAACGCCTAACGCAAGCCTGAAGCCAACGTCAACGTCACCAGTCAAGTTCAACGTAGTGACTCCATTCAAATAGAGTCAGGATTGATTTCCGGTTATTACAACGACAAAAACCTCTGTAACAGTTTTCAAAGGAATTCCTTTTGCTGCTCCACCTGTTGGTGATCTGCGATGGAAATCACCGCAACCTGTTAAACCCTGGAAAGGTGTGAAAGAATGTGTCGCATTCGGACCCAGCCCGATGCAGCCAAAACCGGTTTCTTTTTTAATGATCGGACCTGAATTCGTAGTACCGCAACAACCGCTGAGTGAAGATTGTCTTTACCTGAATGTATGGACTGCTGCTAAATCTGCAAAAGAAAAAAGACCAGTGATGATCTGGATTTATGGTGGTGGTTTCCAAACCGGGGGAGCCGCAGCAGCCGGATATTCCGGAGAATCACTGGCCGAACAGGGAATTATTTTTGTTTCCTTTAATTACCGCCTGGGCATTTTCGGTTTTCTGGCGCATCCGGAATTGACAGCTGAATCTGATCATCACAGTTCGGGAAATTATGCACTGATGGATATGATAGCCGCGATCAGCTGGGTGAAAAAAAACATCAGCGCTTTTGGCGGTGATCCCGATCGCATCACCATTGCGGGACAGTCAGCGGGTTCTGCCAGTGTTAATTGCCTGCTTGCTTCTCCCCCGGCCCGCGGATTATTCCAGGGCGCGATCGGTGAAAGTGGTTCTTATGTTCTTGAAAACCCATTGCTCCATATGAACACGCTGGCCGCCGCCGAAAGTGAAGGCCTGCGGATCGCCAATAAATTAAATGCAGCCAACCTGAATGCACTGCGCGCGATACCGCGCGGATGAATTGCAAAAGAACGCAGGTGGATTTTTTGCACCCATCGTGGACGGTTATATATTGCCTGCTACTGTTGCGGAGACATATAAAAAAAATCAGCAAATACATGTTCCCCTGCTCACCGGCTGGAACGGTGACGAAGGATTTATATTTGGCATCGCCAGTAAAGAAAATTTCGCAAAACAGGCCGTTGCATTCGGTACCGACTCAAATCTCTTCCGAAAATATTTTCCGTCTGTGACGGATTCGCAATCTGTTTCCTCACAGATTTCCCTTGCCGTTGATAAAACGATCGGTCTCTCCCAGTATCAATGGGCTTTGAAACAGAATGAGAATAGCGAATATAAAACGTACCTCTATATATTCACGAGGAAACCTCCGGCAACGGGTGACAAAAAAAAATTCGGTGCCTATCATACAGCCGAGATCGGATATGCTTTACATACACTGGACAGTATCCAGCGTCAATGGGAACCCGTGGATCGAAGACTGGAAAAACTCATGTCCGCCTATTGGGTTCAATTTGTAAAAACCGGGAATCCAAACCAGCCTGGCCTGCCGGTCTGGGGATCCTTTTCTGATCATGAGCCCCATTCCATGATTTTCGGAGATACAAGCACTGCAAGGCTTTTACCAGAAAAAGAGGCCCTGGATTTCCTGTATAAAAGTTACCCGGGGAAATGATTACGATGATATAACGCAGGATTTTCAGAGACCCCATGCGCTATTAAATGAATCCGGTATCTTTCAGACAAATAACGATTTTTTAAGCCCCCTCCCACGAAGGCTTTTAACGATGCTCTATGATGTGGTTTAAAACAAGAATTGTTTTCATTTCCCTTTTCATCCCCTGCTGCCTGTCGGCCCAAACCATGCTATGGAAAGATCTTCCGATTGACAGTCTGAAAGATCTTACGGACATTATCAATGAAATCCGTCACAAAGATGTCAGAAAAGAGATGGAGGAAAGAAACAAACATCATATTCAGTTTGGTGTATTTCCCGCGATCGGTTATACATTGCAAACAGGGTTCGCGGTGGTTGTGAGTGCCAATGCGGTCATCTATAAAAAGCACCGGTCCGCCAAAGATTCAACCAGTCTGCCTTCCACGATATCCGCCAGTATATCCTATTCGCAGAAGGAGCAGATCATCCTGCCCATTCAGGCTACCTTGTACTTCAACAATAATAAAACCATATTAATTTCTGACTACCGATATCTAAGATATCCGACATATACATTTGGTCTCGGTCCGAATACCACGCCACAGGATTCTACTTTACTGAACTATAAATATTTCAAATTTCACCAATCCGTATTATTCCAGGTTCATCCGCATGTATATATCGGTGCAGGATATTTATTAGATTATTTCTGGGATGTGCGACAGGTTCATAAGCAGCAGACGCCCTCGGACTTCCAGACTTACGGATCCGGATCTACTTCATTTTCTTCCGGTGTATCATTGGATTTTATGCGCGATACCCGTGACAATACCATCAACGCCTATAAAGGCGACTATATCAATTTTGTGCTGGCGCCCCGGTTAAAATTTCTGGGCTCCGATGCAAACTGGACCTCGATGATGCTGGAGTATCGAACCTATATCCGTTTCCCCCGCAGTTCACCCAATATACTTGCTTTGTGGAGTTATAACTGGGTCACTCTGGGTGGCGTTCCTCCTTACCTGATGCTTCCCAGTACGGGTTGGGACAAAACATTTAATACAGGGAGGGGATATATTCAAGGGAAGATTCAGAAGTAATAATATGCTGGATGCGGAAGCGGAGTATCGTATTCAGTTAACGAGAAATGGTTTATTTGGTATGGTGGTTTTTACAAACTTCGAAAGTTTTTCCAATATCGATACCTGGCAGTTTGGAATTCCTGCACCAGCGGGCGGGTTGGGTCTCCGGATAAAACTCAATAAATATTCCCGCACCAATATCGCCATCGATTATGGCTGGGGACGGGAAGGATCGAGAGGGTTTTTTGTGAACTTAGGAGAGGCGTTTTAACACAAGTATGGAAGACTGGAAGTATGGAAGTAGGTTTTTCAGTTTAAAAACTGAAACACATATTTCCATATTAAATTTTACATTTCATTCTCTCATTTACCTCCACATTTCTCACAATTCCTACAGTATCTATCCAAATTATGAACGTAGGATAGCATCAATCTCCTTCAGTTCCGAATCAGAAAAACTCAGGTTTTCCAAACATGCAATAGAATCCGTTACCTGTGCCGGTTTACTAACACCTATCAGGACAGAAGTAACAGCATCGTGTCGTAAAACCCATGCCAGAGCGAGTTGTGCGAGGTTTTGATTCCGCTTCTTCGCCAGTTCATTCAGCTTCACCACTTTGGCAATTTTCTCCGGTGTAATGGCCGTTTCGTCAATGGCGCCATTTCCGCGATGACTGAGCGCTCGTGATCCCTCCGGAATTCCATTCAGATATTTATTGGAAAGCAGTCCCTGCGCCAGCGGACTGAAACATATACACCCCACACCTTCTTTTTTCAACACATCGAGTAATCCATCTTCTACCCACCGGTCAAACATCGAATATTTTGGCTGATGGATTAAACAGGGCGTCCCCATGTCACGCAGCATACGAATGGCTGCTTCTGTTTCCTTTGGATTATAACTGGAGATACCTACATATAATGCTTTACCCTGTCGTACAAACAGATCAAGGGTTCGCATGGTTTCTTCCAGCGGAGTTTTCGGATCGGGACGATGATGATAAAAAATATCCACGTAATCAAGCCCCATTCTTTTCAGACTCTGATCCATGCTGGCAACCAGATATTTTTTTGAGCCATGATCACCATAGGGACCTGGCCACATACCCCATCCTGCTTTGCTGGAAATAATCAGCTCGTCGCGATAAGCTGCGAAGTCCTGCTTGAAAATCTTTCCGAAATTTTCTTCCGCCGATCCGGGTGGCGGACCATAATTATTCGCCAGGTCAAAATGCGTGATGCCCTTATCAAAAGCCAGCCGCAAAATTTCGCGTGCCGTTTCCTGGTTATCTATATCTCCGAAATTATGCCAGAGGCCAAGCGACACAGCGGGTAAGAGCAATCCGCTTTTGCCTGTGCGGCGGTATTGCATTTTATCATAACGGTCGTCCCGGGAAGAATAACTCATGATGTATTTTATTGAAGAACAAAGATGGCAGGAAATTAAACGAAAATGCGCGTTCCGGAAAAACTTTCACGGAATTCCCGTGGCGTACAGCCTTTTTTCTTTTTGAAAATCCGGTTGAAATTCGAGATATTATTGAACCCGCAATGATAGGCGACTTCGGCAATCGAGTTCGTGGTATCAATCAGGATGCGGCTCGCGTGACCCAGGCGGATTTCCGTCAGGCTATCAACAAATGTATTGCCCGTCCTCTGCCTGAAAAAGCGGCTGAACGAAACATCGCTCATGTTGGCCAGTTTCGAAACTTCCGATAATGTAATGGTGCGGTCGAAATTTTTATTCATATAATCGAAAGTCTTTTCGATCCGGCGGCTGTTGTAGGTGAATTGTTCATTCGCAAAAGCAGAATCAGAGAGTATCCGGAGATTTCGCGAAATGGAAAGGTCATGCAGGATGGAAATCAGTTCGAGCACTGAATCAAAACCATGTTTCTGATTCAACTCGGCAATGCGCGGCGCGACGGACTGAATCGTTTCCTTTGGAAAAAGAATACCGCGCGAAGACTTGTCAAACATATTCTTTATAAAACTCAGCTGATTTCGGCGTAATAATTTGTCATCGAATAAATCCTTATGAAACTGGATGGTGATCTCGTGGATCTCTTTTGATTTACACTGATGATTAAACCAGGCATGCTGAACATTGGGTCCCACCAAAACAAGTTCTATGTCCTCAATTTCTTCCACATGATCACCAACTACCCGCCGGGCACCCTTTGCACCACGGATAAAATTCAACTCGAATTCCTCGTGATAATGAAGTGGAAAATCAAAACCGGATTTTACGCGGGAAAAAAGCGTAAAACAATCATTCTGCGTCAGCGGTGTAATCTCCCTTAGCAAACTTTTTTTCATTTTGTATCTTCTTCCATGAACAGCAATCATGCTTGAAGGGCATACGAATGTAAAAAAAGTATTATAAAACTGTATATATTTTTATGCTCATTTCCGCCTTCCATTACTCATTCACAGCGAATTTGCATGCCGAACCACCGGATTATCAGTAAAATAATACCATTAAATGCTAATAAAGTATTTAATAAAAGGGCCTATGAAAAATAGCTTTGGTGATAACGATTGTTTTATGAAAATGAAGAACCACCTCCATTTCCTGCTGATAATATTTTTTCCACTCCGCGGTCTTTTTGCACAGACCTGCAGCGATCAGCAGGCAACAGTAGAAACAAAAACACTATATAAAAATCTTTACAGTCTCATCGGTCAGCATATTTTATTCGGTCACCAGGATGACCCCTGTTATGGGGTGGGCTGGAAATATATTCCGGGGCGCAGTGACGTGCGCGATGTGACCGGTGAATACCCCGCCGTATATGGATTTGATTTGGGAAGAATAGAATTGGGCTGGACCCATAATATAGATTCGGTCCCCTTTGAGAAAACAAAAGCATTTATCAGAGATGCTTATGATCGCGGCGGCGTGATCACACTTAGCTGGCATTTAAACAATCCATTGACAGCCGGAACAGCCTGGGATAATAAACCCGGCGCGGTTGCTTCCGTACTTCCGGGCGGATCAAAAAATGCACTGTATACCAGCTGGCTCGACCGGGTCGCAGAATTTATCGGCAGTCTGAAGGGCAAAAACGGAGAATCCATTCCCGTTATTCTTCGTTTGTTTCATGAACTGAATGGCGGATGGTTCTGGTGGGGGAAAGATCAATGCAGTCCGGATGAAATGAAAAAACTCTGGCGTTATACCATCCTGTACTTTAGAACTGAAAAAAATCTGCATAATCTTTTATACGCTTTCAATACGGATAAGTTCAACAGCGGATCTGAATATGTTGAAAGATATCCGGGAGACGACCTGATCGATATCATGGGTTTTGATATCTACCAGGCCAACATCTTACGCGATAATACTGCATTTATGAATTTTTTCAGTAAGGACCTCAGTCTGCTGGACAGTGTGGCTGTCTCCCATCACAAAATACCGGCACTCACGGAGTTCGGATATAATGAAGTGCCCGACAGCACCTGGTGGACAAAAGTATTTTTACCGACCATCGAAAATCATCAGGTCGTATATGCGCTGGCCTGGCGTAATGCGGGTAAAAAGCAATCCGGAAATGCTGAGTATTATGTACCTTATCCCGGTGCGGCTTCCGCATCCGATTTCAAAAAAATGTCCGGCTACGGAAAAATTTTATTTGAAAACGGGATAAAAACTAAAAACATATACAAATGAAAAAATGGTATGCAGGTCTTATCACATTCATTGTAATGAATGTATTTTGCGTAGTCAGCTACGCGCAGAAAGACATTTATGAATTACTTGTTTATAAATTAAAAACGGCGGACCAGGTGGCGGCCACTGACAACTACCTGAAAGATGCTTATATCCCCGCCATGCACCGGCTGGGCATCAAGCAAATCGGTGTATTTAAACCGGTGGCGAACGATACGTCTGAAATCAAAAAAGTTATTGTGCTCGTGCAATATATTTCGCTGGATGTCTGGCAGAGAACAAAGTCAAATATTTTGAACGACGCTGTATATACAACTGCAGCAAAATCTTTCCTGGACGCCGATACGGCCCATCTCCCCTTTTTAAGGGCTGAGTCAACGATCATGGAAGCATTCCCCGATGCGCCAAAACTGATTCCGACATCATTAATATCCAGTCCGGATGCCATATATGAATTGAGGAGTTATGAGAGTCCTACAGAAGAATTACACCGTATCAAAGTAAATATGTTTAATGCCGGCGGAGAAGTGGCACTCTTCAAAAGACTGGATTTCCAGGCGGTTTTTTATTCAGATGTATTGAGTGGAAGCCGCATGCCCAACCTGATTTATATGGTTGCATTTGCGAACGCCGCCGCCAGGGAAGAACATTGGAAGGCGTTTGGATCAAGTCCTGAATGGAAAAAAATTTCAACGGATCCGATGTACAGAAATAATGTTTCCGTGAATCATATCGACAGCTGGATTTTGAAAAGAACAACGTATTCTGATTTGTAAAAAATAACCCGCTCCAACGATGAAATTGACCTGGTTAGATATCAGTATCGTCCTGTTGTACCTGGGATCCATGGTAACGATCGGATGGGTGCTCAGAAAAAAAGCCAGGCAGAATAAACTGAGTTATCTCATGGGCGGGAAATCCCTGCCCTGGTACCTGCTGGGTCTCAGCGATGCCTCTGATATGTTTGACATCAGCGGCACGATGTGGATGGTAGCGCTTTGTTTTATTTACGGGATGAAGAGCATCTGGATTCCCTGGTTATGGCCCGTCTTCAACCAGGTTTTCCTGATGATGTACCTGTCGAAATGGTTACGCAGATCCAACGCAACAACGGGCGCAGAATGGCTCGCCACACGTTTCGGGACCGACAGAAAGGTAAATGCTTCCCATATCAGCGTAGTGGTTTTCGCCTTGCTGGGCTGTTTTGGATTTCTGGCATACGGATTTGTAGGCCTCGGCAAATTCATGGAGATTTTTATTCCCTGGAGTTCGGTTCAGCCCTATTTTCCTTTTCATGTTTCTCCTGAATATGTGCCGCATATTTATGGAATTGTTTTTACCCTCTTTGCTACTTTTTATTCGGTGATTGGCGGTATGCACAGCATCGTGATCGGCGACCTCATAAAATATATCATACTCACGGTTGCCTGTCTCGCCGTGGGCATCATTGCGTTTATACGCTTACATGGTCATCCGCTGCCGGTGCCCGAAGGATGGCATAATCCTTTTTTTGGTAAGCAGCTGGGACTCGACTGGACAAAAATCATTACTGATGCGAATAGGAAAATTTCCGAAGATGGTTTTAGTCCCTTCGGATTCTTCTTTATGATGATGTTATTCAAGGGCGTTTTTGCCAGCCTCGCAGGACCTGCACCGAATTATGATATGCAGAAGATTTTATCCACCCGCTCGCCGAAAGAAGCTTCCAAAATGACCGGCTTTGTTTCGATCGTCTTATTGCCCATCCGGTATGCGCTGATCATCGGGTTAACCGTACTGGCACTCATGAATTATAACCAGCTGAATTTATCATCGCCGGGTGGAACTGATTTTGAAAAAATTCTGCCGGCAGCGATCATACAATTCATCCCGGCTGGAATTATGGGCTTATTATTTACCGGTCTGCTGGGTGCTTTTATGAGTACATTCTCCGGAACGCTCAACGCCGCCCAGGCCTATGTGGTGAACGATATTTATATAAAATATATAAATCCCCAGGCGACCAACCGCCAGATCATCCTCCGGAATTATACCGTCGGGATTGCCGTTGTTTTACTTAGCATTCTGTTGGGATTTTTTGTAAAGAATGTCAACAGTGTGCTGCAATGGATCGTAGGCGCATTGTATGGCGGTTATATTGCCGCTAATATGTTCAAGTGGTATTGGTGGCGGTTCAATGCGAATGGCTTCTTCTGGGGCATGGCATCGGGTATCGCTGCGGCATTGGTGTTCCCCTATATATTCGTGGGTCAGCTCCCGCTATATAACTGGCCGCTCCTGTTCCTGATCTCCGTGATCGGTTCTATCGTGGGCACGTATACCGCGAAACCGACAGATATGGATACCCTGAAAAAGTTTTACACCAGTGTCAGGCCATGGGGTTTCTGGAAGCCCGTTCGGTTACAGGTTCAAAAAGATAATCCCGCTTTTGAACCAAACCGTCGTTTCGGTCTGGATATGTTTAATGTCGTAATCGGAATCATCGCGCAATGCTGTCTGACGATCCTGCCGATGTACCTCGTGCTCTGGATGAAAATTCCTTTTATTATCACCTGCGGCATATTGGCCATTATCATCATCATTCTGAAAAAAACATGGTGGGCCAGACTGGAGAATTAAATTTAATTTTTTATGAGTAAAATATTTTCTGAAAGATTGTCTTCAATAAAAAAACAGTACGAACAAATCATTCGTAACAAAAATAAAAAAGTCAAATTCAGCAAGGGAGGCGTTTTTAACCGGTATGAATTCCCCGTTTTAACTGCCGGACATATTCCATTGGACTGGCGGTATGACCTGAATGAAAAATCCAATCCCTTTCTGCTCGAACGTCTCAGCGTAAATGCGGTGTTGAATCCGGGCGCCATCAAATGGAAGGACAAATACCTGCTGATGGCTCGCGTTGAAGGCGTGGACAGAAAATCTTTTTTCGCCATTGCTGAAAGTGATAATGGCGTGGATCAATTTAAATTCCGGAAAAGGCCGGTCATCATGCCTGCACTGAATAACCAGGAAACCAATTTCTATGATATGCGGCTGGTTGCACATGAGGACGGTTGGATCTACGGCCTGTTCTGCACGGAGATGCGGGATCCGTCCGCACCAGCCGGGGATCAGTCCGCCGCCATCGCACAATGCGGTATTGCGCGCACCAGGGACCTGGTGAAATGGGAAAGACTGAAAAACCTGGCAACCGGTTCCGCGCAGCAGAGAAATGTTGTTTTGCATCCGGAATTTGTGCAGGGCAAATATGCATTTTACACCCGGCCGCAGGATAGTTTTATTGAAGCGGGAAATGGTGGCGGCATCGGATTCGGGCTGGCGGATGACATAATGGAAGCCGTCATTACCCGTGAAACGATCATTGATAAAAAGGTTTATCATACCGTGTATGAACTGAAAAATGGTCAGGGTCCCGCACCGTTAAAAACAAAAGCGGGCTGGCTGCACCTGGCACACGGCGTTCGTAATACCGCAGCCGGGCTTCGTTATGTATTATACCTGTTCATGACAGATCTGAAAGATCCTTCCAGAGAGATCTATAAGCCGGGTGGTTATTTCCTGGCCCCTGAAGGAGAAGAAAGAATCGGCGACGTCTCCAACGTGGCTTTTTCCAATGGATGGATCGCTGACCCGGATGGAACAGTATTTATTTATTATGCCTCCTCAGATACACGTATACACGTGGCCGTTAGTTCAATCGAAAAATTACTCGACTATGTGATGCACACGCCGCCGGACGGATTCACATCCGTACAATCTGTTGTACAAATCAATCTGCTCATTGATAAAAACACGAAAAAGGCAAAAAGTGAAAAGGCCCAAAAGCAAGAGCGTTAATTTGAAGGAGGCGAAAAAAGAAAAGACTCAAAAGAATGAGGGTAATTTGAAAGAGGCGAAAAATGAAAAGACTCAACAGCATAAGGTTAATTTGAAAGGCGCGAAAAAAGAAAAGGCGGAAAAAGTTTGAGTTTCCATGAATGAAAAAAATAATTCCTTTTCAATGGAACCGGAATGGCAGGCATTGCCCGTGGACATCGAATCAGAATTAAATCGTATCCTGAATTACTGGCAGCAGTTTTCCATAGATTCGGTGAACGGCGGTTTTGCTGGCAGAATCGACCAGGATAATAAGGTGCAACCAATAGATCCAAAAGGGTCAGTGCTGAATGCAAGAATTCTTTGGAGCTTTTCCGCGGCCTATCATCATACGCAGAATCCGGTCCATCTCGAATTGGCCAGCCGTGCGTTCCACTATATAAAAGATTATTTTTCTGATCCCGACTTCGGCGGTCTTTACTGGTCGGTCGATTACCAGGGTAATATACTGGATGGTCGTAAGCAGGTATATGCACAGGCTTTTGGTATTTACGGTATGAGTGAATATTACCGGGTCACAGGAGACGAAAGAGCGCTGGAGATGGCGCTGACCTGGTATGGGCTCATTGAAAAATTCAGCCATGACGCCCGGCGTGGTGGCTATATCGACGCGTTCGCCAGAGACTGGTCCTTTCTGGAAGACAAACGACTCAGTGCCAAAGATGAAAATGCTTCAAAGACTATGAACACGCATCTGCATATTGTGGAAGCGTATGCAAACCTGTATGAAGTCTGGCCCTCGCAAAATCTGAAGACAGCCATCATTCATCTGTTGCAACTATTCGATGAGAAAATAATCAATCACGACAATCATCACCTGGGACTTTTCTTCACGGATGACTGGCAGATGGACGCAGGCATTATTTCCTACGGTCATGATATAGAAGCCGGATGGCTCCTCCAATCCTGCGCAGAGTCCATACATGACAGCGCGTCGATTCAAACGGCCAGGAGAAATGCAGAAACGATTACGGAAGCCGCGATGGAAGGTCTGGATAATGACGGTGGCCTGTGGTATGAGTACAATACAAAAACGGGCGAAAAAATATTTGAAAAACACTGGTGGCCACAGGCAGAGGTGTTGATCGGTTTTTGTAATGCATGGCAGCTCACAGGAAACCCCCTCTATAAAAATGCGCTGATCAAAAACTGGCATTTCATCCGGAATTATATCCTGGACAGGCGTAATGGAGAATGGCTATGGGGTGTTGACAGGGATGGAAAGAAAATGGCCGGTCAGGATAAGATTGGTATCTGGAAATGTCCGTATCATAATAGCAGGGCGTGCTTACAGTTACTAAAAAGGCTTAAAGCCCAAAGCCTAAACCAGTGTGGTGAATGAGAAATTGTGAAAACTTAGTAATTAAATTTCACATTTAATTTTGAATTCTTACATCTGTCGAGCTTCGACATGTAAGCATGTAAGTTTAAATACCAATACACTTCTACATTCACGACACTAGTTTTAGGCTTTGGGCTTTAGGCTTTAGGCCTATTTTTTAGTGCTGGTATCCTTTGCCTTATAAGTCGTATCGGCCAGTGATGAATTATTTGCATTGCCGGGCGATCCTGACGGAGGGAGGATGCCATTGTTTGCTGCGGAATCCGGACCGCCATTATTCACCGTAGTATCAGTACTTTTGGGTGCCGTCTGATTACTGTTATTATTACAGGAAACAAAAACCAGCAGTATGCCTGCGAAGGTTAAAATGAGAATATTTTTCATAAAAATGATTTCAGGAATCTGTTAAATAATGCGGCCACGAAGAAATATACTGGCATGAAATTTTAAGCAATACAAGTTAAAAGATTGCATATGACAAACAAAAATTATTTACACAACGATATCCAGGATTCTCCTGAGGATCAGGAAAAATTAAAGCCTGAACAGACTACCCTCAACCTGCCGGAGATCAAAGATATTCCCGGAGCCGCCCGTTCAGTTAAAAATGCTTCTCTCCTTCCCGGCGATACGACCATTTCCTCTTCAGATGAAGAAGCCGATGACTTATTGGACGATGATGACGATGAATTGACGGAGGAAAATAATTTGCGTGATGAGAGCAATGTGAGCCGGACAGAAAAAAGAATTCTGAGGGATAGTTTGGATCCGTCATACGATACCGATCTGCCCATTCATTCGATCAGCCTGGACCGAAAAGACAATGATGGCGTGTTGTTAAATGAATCCGGTATGGACCGCGATTTATTCGGTGAAGACCTGGACGACAGTCTGGTGGAAGAAGAAGATGAAGAATCGGAAGGTGAAGATCAGCAATAAGGCAGTGGGGTGAAACTGTGATCCATATTGATGTATTCGCGGATCTGATTCCCTTCTTCATAAAAAACAAGAAAAGATCTTCTGCGATCGTCGGTCTTTTTTTGAAGTTCCAGAATCTTATTGATCAGGAATTTTTTGTCTACCCAGGAGAAGCGGGTTTCAATCTTCAGAAAATCCTGTAAGGAGTAAATCACTTCGCCCCCCTTCAACACATGCACGGTACTGACAAATCCTCTCTCTGATGGCGCTGAAGTTTCGACTGAAGACATAAGGGATGGTTAATGAGTGAATTTACAAGACTGCCGAAGATTATTCTCGAAATATTATCCACATATTTTAAAAAGTTTTTCACATAACGGTTTCCCAATTATAGACTGGCGCTGCCTTATTTAGCCAGGGATCAGGGGCAACATTGGCCGAAAGTGATCATATCCTTAACGCCTTTCAATCATTGTTTTAGAGGCACGCATGCCGGGGAATAGTTATTGCATATCAATATAAATATGAGAATAAAATCTACCAGTTCTACATACACTTTCTGGATCTTTCTTGGATTACTGGTATTTCTTTCTCTGGCTTTCCGGATATATTATAACAGCCCGGTAAAAGGGTCCGTCAGTCCGCCAAACGGTGCAAGCCGGGCTTGGCTGATATCAAAGCGCGATACGCTGAACGCCCCAGTTATACAGGGAAATTTTATGATCACAAATGTAAAACCCGGGAACTATACGCTGATGCTGGAAGCGAAACCGCCATTCAGGGACAGCTTCAAGCAGGATGTACTGGTAGTAGAAGGACAGCCCACCGATGTAGGTGTAATTGAAATGAATCAATAATCAAATGCATGCAGAAACGAAAAGACGAACCGGAGGAAAAAAGTAAAAACACGAAAGTAAAAATTCAGAAAACTGCCGATAATACGCATCTCGGATCTTCGAATGCTTTTGAAGAAACTGAGAGTACTGTTTCCAGAGATGCAGATAATATCAGCGATGAAAAGCTCGATGAAATGTTAGGGGATTCATAGTTTCCAATAATTGGAAGAAAATTTTCCCAATTGATTTGTAGATATATATCCTCAGCCGATTCGATTTAATTTATGGATAGTAAACTATTTGGCATCATAATACGTATTCTATAATAGAAACTCACGCTCATGTTGAAAATAATGATTATCGAGGATGACCTGGATTTGTTACATGGTCTGCGGTTTTTGCTTCAGGCTTACCACTGCAAAATTTGCCCTTTGTCAGATGCGGATGAAATCCTGAAAACAGTCGGCCTTTTACAACCTGATTTGATTTTACTCGACATCAAACTCGATCATAGCAACGGACTGGATGTTTGCAAGGAAATTAAAAACAGTTATTTAGGGAATATGCCTGTTTACATTATGTCGGGGCTTCCGGACGTTGATAAAAAAGCATATGAAGCCGGTGCAGACTACTTTCTTCCCAAGCCCTTTGATTCTGAAACATTACTTGCAAAAATCAAAACACTGGAAACCTCTTCATTTGAGAATCACTCTTAAGCTGAAAGCGCAAAGCGTAAAGCTTAAAGCGAATAGACATTGACGCACTTCGTTATTAGATTTCACTTTCGACCTATCTTATCACACTGAGATATTCAGAGCTTTACGCTTTAAGCCTTACGCTTTGAGCTTAAAACCTTCCCAATTTGGTATATTTTCCCAATACTGTACTTATTGAAATAAACAGGTAAGTCCTTTTAAAAACGGAAATCGCAAACTATCTTTATCTCCTCCTCTCATCCTTGATCACCCCGATTTCTTTTCAAAATTTTTCCGTATTCCAATAAACTGATCCAATCCTTTAAAGACCGCTATTCGTAACCCCCAAAAGCGCATTCTTTAAATTGATCAGTATGAAAACATTTACCCCTTGCCGGAATCTGGTTTTTAATTTAACCGGGTTTACTAAAAACAGAACAGCCCTGTTCGCATTAACCATCATTTCTTTTTTACAGGTCAGCGAATTAAAAAGCCAGAACTGCAAACTTTGCTCAATTCCTTCTTTTCCCAGTGTTACCATATATCAGTCATTTCAAACAGGTCATGGGATCGGATTTGGCGCTGAAGCCGGCACCTGGAATAAAGACTCCGGGAAATTCAGTTATTTCGTCGGTACCAGTATGGTTTGGGTTGAGAATAATCAAACCGATGCGAAAACAATCGGTTCACAAAAACAGGCTTTACTGAGTTTCTATCTGAAGGGCCAGTACCAATTAACGAATCATCTGTACATAATTGCTGCACCGGGTATTGTGGACCTGTCTTATTTTGATTTGCAAACCGGTTTCCGGTATGTGTTCCCGCTCACAAGCGAGATCGGTATTGGATGTGGAACCAGCGTATTCATTCAATCAACATCAATTCGTAATCAATACCAATCTGCACTTTGCCCTGAAATAAAATAAAAAACCCATGCAATGTTGTAAAACCTTGCATGGGTTCAGAAAAGAAATATGATTAGTGCACTTTATCTACGTTGTTGTATTTATCCGTCCAGTAAGCAATTTTAGCCTGGTCCTTCTTAGATTCATAAATAGTAACCAGCATATCGTAGGAGTCCCTCAAAGCCACTTTATCGGCTTTCTTAAGCTTGGGTTGTGATCCCAGGATCTGTTCTACTTTTTCCAGATAAGGAATTGCTTCATCGAATTTTTTTGCAGATTGTGCCCGGTAATCCTGTCGTTGTTTCAATTCTGCTGCATTGGTATTTCCTTTTGGTTTACCCAATACCTGGAATTCAACACCTTCATTGTAGGCTATCTGTCCGAGCACCAGGTTGGCCTGCGGATAATTGGGATTGATCTTAATGCTGGCCAATAGTTTTTCCTGTGCCTTCTTAATCAGTTCATCAGAATTCGCTACACGCTTGCCGGAACTCGTATCCGTTGCATATTGATACAACTCCAACCCGTAATTGAAAAAGTAAATGGAACTGTCGGGATGCGCCTTATTAATTTCTTCATATTTGGCAAAAAGCGAATCCTTGGGGCCGTTTTTTCTCAGCACATCCAGTTGGAGTTCATCATAAAAAATATCGTTTGGATATTTGGATTTACCAAGAGCAATATATTTAGCTGCATTCGCCTTGTCACTCCTTTCCGGGTGTAGTAATCTGACAGCCATTTATAAATTTCGGCCATGTCATTACCGCCGATTTTGGTAATACCCGAGTCAGCGATGATCTTGTAATAAATCAGCGCGGAATCCCGCTTGTCGGATTTTTCAGCCGAAATACCCGCATACAAGGTGGATGTAGTATCCATGGCCTGTTTGATCCATCCCTGTTTATACATGAAAGTGATGGCGGAAATCGCATTGGTAAAATCGGTGTATGCTTCATTCCACTTTTGCGCGTTATAATTGGCAGCGCCCAAAGTAAACAGACCCTGATAAATTTCATTCACGGGTTTGTAGCCATCGGCAGCGAGCAGCACCGATTTCTTATCATCATATTGCACGTATTTTTTTAGTGCATCCAGCGACTGGATGAGGGCATCCGGGTATTGGCCCTTCAGGGTATTATCCGCCGCGATGGCGTTATATACCTTGACCTTGGTATACCAGGCTTCCGGATTTTTTTGATTTTTTTCAACCGCCAGTACCTTGTCAATTTCGTCCTTGGCACCTGCGATATTATTTGCCTTTAGTAAATCTTTTGCCTTGTCTACGGACTGGGCAAACAATCCGCTAAATACGCCGACCATTAAAAGGCTAAAAAGCATCCGTTTCATGAGATTTTTATTTGAAGTTTTCTGATGACATTATTCTGGACTGTCTTCCGGTGGCAATATATCCAAAACCGGGCCTTCCCCTCCTTTTATTTCCTCAATAGTAGATTCTTCATCCAGTTGCGTGATGGCGGCAATGCCATCCCCTTCATCAAGCCGGATCAGTTTAACTCCCTGTGTAGCCCGACCCAGCTCACTGATCCCGCTGACCGGCATGCGGATCGTAATGCCCGATTTGCAGGTGATCATGAGGTCTTCTTTTTCGGTTACATCAAGGATACCGACCAGATGACCGGTTTTATCAGTCACCTGAATGGTTTTTATTCCCTTCCCTCCCCGGTTCGTTACACGATATTCTTCCACCTGGGTTCGCTTACCATATCCATTTTCACTGACAACCAGGACGGTTTTAGATTTATCTTCTTTATTGACACATATCATACCAATCACCTCGTCAGAGCTGTCATCAACTTCTATTCCACTCACACCGATGGCACCCCTTCCGGTGGGTCTTACATTTTCTTCCGGGAACCTGATGGCGCGTCCGGATTTTATTGCCATCATGATTTCACAATTCCCGTCTGTAAGCCTCGCGGTCAGCAGCTGATCATTCTCGAGTATCGTGATCGCATTGACACCACTTTGCCGGGGACGGCTGAAATCTTCCAGCTGTGTTTTTTTAATAACACCCCGTTTGGTACAAAGCACGATATAATGACTGTTCAAAAATTCATTATCCTTCATATCCTTCACATCGATGATCGCTTTGATCTTATCATCCGGCGGAATCTGGATCAGATTCTGAACTGCACGACCCTTACCAACCCGGTCGCCTTCAGGAATCTGGTATACGTTTAACCAGAAACATCTGCCTTTTTCCGTAAAGAAAAGAAGCGTATGGTGCGAACTGGCAACAAAAAGATGTTCAATATAATCCTCAAGACGGGCCTTTCCCCCGCTTAAACCTCTTCCTCCCCGGCGTTGCTGACGGTATTCCGTGGCAGACGTTCTCTTGATATAACCATTGTGTGAAATCGTGATCACAACGTCTTCCTCCTTGATCAGATCCTTGATCTGCACTTCATCATCCAGGTATGTAATTTCCGTTTTGCGTTCGTCTCCAAATTTTTCCTTTATATCAATAAGCTCTGTGCGAATCAGGGCAAACCGTTTTGATTCATCCTGCAGTAAATCATTCAGGTGGGCAATAAGTTTTTGTAATTCATCAAATTCATTCCGGATCTTGTCTCTTTCCATTCCGGTGAGACGTTGCAAACGCATTTCCAAAATGGCCTTGGCCTGTATTTCACTCAGTCCCCAGCCTGCATTGATCAGACTGTCCTTGGCCAGTTCCGGAGTGGATGAAGAACGGATCAATGAAATGACTTCGTCCAGATGATCGAGTGCAATCAGATAACCCTGTAGTATATGCGCTCTTTTTTCAGCTTCCTTTAATTCAAACTGTGTGCGACGAACCACCACTTCATGACGGAAGTCGATAAATTCTGAAATAATTTCTCTCAGATTGAGCGTGCGCGGGCGACCCTTTACAAGTGCCACGTTATTGATACCGTAAGAAGTCTGCAATTCGGTATGCTTGTACACCTGATTTATAACCACATTGGCTACCGCGTCACGACGCAGATCGATGACAATTCTGATACCGTCTTTTTCACTGGATTCGTTTCGTACATCAGAGATGCCTTCTATGATCTTTTCATTCGTCAGCTGGGCAATGCGGTCGCAAAGTGCATCAATATTAACCTGGTATGGTGTTTCCGTAATAATGATCTGCTCACGTCCACTGGCCTTGGTATCCACATGCAGTTTTCCTCTGAGCACTACCCTGCCCCGGCCTGTATGCATGGCGGCTTTAACACCCTCCATACCAAAGATCACGCCCCCGGTAGGGAAATCAGGTGCTTTGACATACTTCATCAGCTCCTCGATGGAAATATCCCTCTTGTCAATAAATGCGACACAACCATCAATGGATTCAGACAGGTTATGCGGAAGCATATTAGTAGCCATTCCCACGGCGATACCACTGGCGCCATTGATCAGCAATTGCGGAAACCGGGCGGGAAGAATGGTTGGTTCGGTGAGTGATTCATCAAAATTCGGTTGAAAATCGACGGTTTCTTTGTCGATATCTTCCAGCATGGCTTCGGCCAGCCTGTGAAGGCGGGCTTCGGTATAACGCATGGCCGCCGGACCGTCTCCATCCTGGCTTCCGAAATTACCCTGCTTATCAATCAGCATATAGCGTATACTCCATTCCTGCGCCATTCTAACCATGGTATGATAGATGGCCGCATCCCCGTGCGGATGGTATTTCCCCATGACTTCCCCCACGATACGGGCTGATTTCTTGAAAGGTTTGTTACTGTTACTGCCCAGTTCATTCATCCCGTAAAGGATACGGCGGTGCACCGGTTTGAGACCGTCGCGCACGTCTGGCAAAGCCCTGCTTACAATAACCGACATAGAATAATCTATGTAGGCCATTTTCATTTGTTCCTCGATGTTGATGGATACAATACGATTATTATCCTGCGTTTCTTCCGGTATGATATGTTCTTCCATAGTAAATTAAGAGCCCGTAAAATCCAAGTTTTTATAGGGCCACCAAAGGTAGTGAAATCAGGAGGGTTTGAGACGAAAAAAGAGAGATAAAAACAGGTCTTTTACAGGGTATTTTATTCAAGCCAGGCTCCCTTTACGAGCCCCTTTTCAACTTCCACGTAAATATGTTCCTGTATCGTGGTTGCAACCGATAAACCCACATAGTCCGGTTTTACCGGAAATGCATTATGGCTCCTTTCAACAAGTACCAGCGTTTGTATTTTTTTGGGGCTCGAATCAAGAAAAGGTCTGATGGCATACATCAGGGTCTTGCCACTGTTCGATACATCATCGATCAAAATGACCACTTTGTTTTTGAAGTCGAGCGGTCTGCTGATCTCAACGGTTGTCGGGTTTTTTTTGTCCAGGCTCACGGTGATCAATTCTGTTTGCAATCCGGCAATTTCAGTAAGTAACCGCTGAATGGTTTCTGCGATCACGGTTCCGCTCTCCCGTATGCCCGCCAGAATAAAAGATGTTTCACCAAAATTATTCTCCAGAATTTCAAAAGCCATCCGCTTTAATTTTTTTGCGGCGACTTCCGGACTTAAAATATAATTCTTCTCCATGCCCCAAGGTAAAGAAAATCATAAATCCTGCAAATCTGCTATAACTTCAGGTCTCAAATCCGGTTCATGCAGCTGGTTCAGCAAATCACGTTTTTTTTACTTTCCGTCGCCGCTATCGGGCTCTTTAGTCGAAATGCCCTTCGCATCCGTAGAAATATCCTGCTTGGAAAAGACGAGGATTTCAGTGATCATCCCTCAGCCCGATGGAAGAATTTGCTGTTATTGGCTTTCGGCCAGAAAAAAATGTTCCGGAATCCGCTGGTAGCGGTTCTGCACTTTTTTATATATGCCGGGTTTATCATTATCAACCTGGAAGTGCTGGAAATTTCTCTGGATGGTCTTTTCGGAACGCACAGACTTTTTTCCATACCGATGGGCGGTTTATATAGCTGGCTGATCAATGCATTTGAAATACTGGCGATCACTGTACTGATAGCCTGCATCGTTTTTTTGTGCCGGAGAAATATTCTGAAACTGCGTCGTTTCATCAGTCATGATCTGGATGGATGGCCCCGGTCAGATGCCAATTATATTTTAATTACGGAGATCATCTTAATGACACTTTTCCTGACGTTGAATGCCTCCGATACTTTATTGCAGGAAAGAAATTATGGTCACTATGGCATTCATCCCACCGGAAATTTTCTGATTTCCCATTGGCTGCATCCCTTGTTAAACGGATTATCGGACCATCAACTGGTAGTGCTTGAGAGATCATGCTGGTGGCTGCATATCGCAGGCATATTTGCTTTTTTAAATTATCTGCCATACTCCAAACATCTTCATATTCTGCTGGCATTTCCGAATGCTTATTTTGCCAGGCTTTTGCCGGAAGGGGAAATGCGGAATATGAAATCCATTCAACAGGAAGTGTTGTATTCTATGCAACCCGAACTGGCTCCGGCTGAATCATCAACGCCCACCAGCTTCGGTGCCAAAGATGTGATGGATCTGAGCTGGCGTAACCTGCTGGATGCCTATGCCTGTACAGAATGCGGAAGATGTACAGCAGCCTGCCCGGCGAACATAACAGGAAAAAAACTTTCTCCCCGCAAGATCATGATGGACACACGTGACCGCCTGGAAGAAGTGGGAAAAAATATTCGTACGAATGGTTCTTTCAAAGAAGATGGCAGGCAATTGCTGAAGAATTATATATCGGTTGAAGAACTAAGGGCCTGCACCAGTTGCAATGCGTGCGTTGAAGAATGTCCCGTTAGCATCAGTCCGTTGGAAATTATCCTCGAGCTCCGGAGATCCCTGGTCATGGAAGACTCGGACGCACCACCCGAATGGAATACGATGTTCGGAAATATTGAAAATAATTTCGCTCCCTGGAAATTCAGTCCCGATGAAAGAGATGCCTGGAAAAATGGTTAGGGCCGGAGTACACGGTATAATTGCGCAACAGCGGCAATGATGAAAATGATTCCCATCAGTTTATTGAGTGTACGGTTGCTGGTATTCATTTTCTTAACCAGCCAGTTCCCTCCGTACATATAAATGATCAAACCGCCCAGGGTACCAATACCGGATCCCAGAGTAAAAAGATTAAACTCCGCAAAACCGGATTTCAGCAATCCCTGATTTATAAAATATCCTGTCCAGATAAACCAGAAAGGAATCTGCGCCGGATTCAGTGCACTCATACTCAGACCAAGTAAAAACCGGTTAAGAGGATAGTTGAGCAGTAAAGCCTTTTTTTCTTTCTCCTGTTTTCTGCGGCCATCAGACTGATAATACCCAAAGCAGTAAATAATACAATCGTAATCCAGTTGAAGACCATAAAAACCAGCTGATGCGAAATGATCCATTGCATGAACGACAATACCACCCGGAGATATAACATTTCTATCAGTGCGATGCCCGCAGAAAATTTCCATGCATTCCGGAAATTTTCCTGTACAGCAATTTGGGTTGCCGTCATGCTGATGGTACCCAGGGGCAACTGGCCGAGGAGACTGATTATTAATCCGAGAAAAAAATGATAGATAAGTTGCAATGTTGGTTGACGGTTGACGGTTGACGTTTATGGTCGTATCGATGGACGATTAAGCGATTCAGCGTTAACGTAATTATATTTTCATTTCTTCTAATTTTTTTGAATCTGCTTTGTCTTTCCTAAACATTTGCACACCTTCTTTTATAGTTAGATAAGGGAAACCCAGTTTATGATTTGCCCGGCTTATCTTAAAGAGAATCACCCAGTGCCTGATGATTTCCTTCCAGGCAAAAAATAACGAGTGCCGGGGGTCATACATATGGGTAGGCTCGCTGCCCGCACCGTTCACTTCCAATATGAAGAATGATTTTCCTTCTTCGAGAAGTTCCCTACTCTGATAACGGATATCCATTCTTCCAAAATAAAACAAAGGAATCTGCCTGCAGATATCATCCACAACTTTCATCAGTTTTTCATTGACCGATCCGCTATCGTCCAGGAACATAGCACCCCTTGCATGATTCCCATAGGGAACGACAGTAAAAATTTCGCCGGCGGCAGGCACATGATTCAATACATCCGGTTCCGTTAATTCCAACCGCGGCAACTGTAATATAGCACGGGGACTGGCTTTCAGTAATGCGCGGATATTCTGATTTCCATCTCCTGTTACTTTCAAAAATTCTTTGTGTACAATACCGGAAATATTTCCTTTCGCCTGACCCGGGAAACGGTAATAAAAAATACCTGCCTCGTTTTCATATGAAATAAATTCCTGCACATGAAAATCAACGGACACAGATGAAACATAATTCAATACAGCACCTGCATCATCCAGTTTTTTTACACCGCGTCCCCTCGCACCAATGTCCGGTTTCCCAATCATCGGAAACTTGAAACTCTCCTGCAATAGTTTATCAAGAACAGCATCCGGATGGGAACCTGCGGGAAAAAAAATAGTTCTGGGTTGCCATTGTGCAGGCACCAATGCGTAAATATCCTTCTTCGATTCTCCCAGGAATCCGCCATTTTTTATTTTGGGATTGGATGCTGCATAGAAAAAAAATGAACGGGCCCTCAGACAAAGAAAAATAAATACCGGATAGATGGGAACATATACTTTATTAAAACTCCAGTATTCCCAATGTAATAACCGTATCCAGAAGGGCTTTTTTTTCCAGCCCGGAATGTCATTCATGCTTTTACCCGAACTGATTTAAGAAGGGAAAGAATTGTCTCCGAAGATTTTCCATTCCGCAAATCCAGATAACGGAAACTGGCTGTATCAGTTGAAAGGCGTATGGAACTGATGCTGTTGGTAAATAATTTGTGATCCCGGTTCATCATGATATCATTAAAAGGATCTCCGTCACCACCCTTTTGATGAAAGTGAATAATATCCAGGGTGCCTGGATAGGCGCTTTCACTTAACCAGGCATGAAACCATTCTTCCCTTTTCCTGATCGCAACCGGATCATATAAAGTAACGGAAGACCAGATATGGGGTTTGTTTGCACTTAACGATTCCAGCCATTTCATCTGCCCGTCCCATTTTCCGGAATAAAGATTTTTGTTTTCAAATAAAATGACAGTGAAGGGTTCAATGCCGTAGAAATCTGTTGCTTCAAATGCATCAGCGGGTGAGGGAGCGGAGATCAGATCGAGTAAAACCAGGCCCCTGCTTTTCCGGTAAGAAGCGCCCGCTTCATGTGCTTTGATGGCACCGTTTAATAGAACGCCGGTATGACCGATTTCGTTTACTGCAATCCAACTGCCACCACCCTGCGGGTCTTTTGGAAAAAGTACACGGCAACCATTTATTTCGTAAATCTCCGGAAATAGCGCCAATGGCCTGCCGGACTGTTCATCGCGGCTGGATGTAAAAAAAAAATGATTGCCTGCCGGTATAAAAGTTACTGTGCACATTGTTTCCTGTACTTAAGAGTAGATGAAGCTACGCCATATGAATCATCCACGGGCAGATCACCCAGTTCCCTGAGTCCGACACGAATCAGCGCCATATGATGAATGGTATGTTCCAGATTATAAGCGATCTCCCGGAAATAATTTGTCGTGATTTTCTCTGGCTCTTCCTGTAATTCGTCATAATAGGTCAGCAGGTACAACGTCTTGTTTTCTCTGGAAATTTGCCGGCTGATCTCTTTCAGAATACCCGTTGCGAAATCTTTATCAGTTTCTATTTGTTTATCCCGTTTCCTTTTTTCGTAATCCATTTCCCCTGTTGGATAACCGGCATCCAGGCATTGGAACATTTCAATGATGTGACGGACATGCTGACCGATGGTATTGCCGGATAGATTTTTACAAACATGTATATATTGACCAGGCTGCAACTGATTCAGGGAATCAGTGAGCTGAAGGAAAACCTGCTGTACGGCTTTTTGCAGTTCCATAAAAGTCGTTTTCTAAAAATAATATTTTTTTATTTACCGGGCGACTACTTTTATTTCAACCGTCACTTCATCAGACAGGGTACTGGAACCACCGATATCATAGTCCTTCCGGTTCATTTTAAAACTACCTGAAAACAGCCATCCGCTTCCATTTTTTTCTGCGGTAAATGGCAGCGTAATCTCTTTGTTTTTATTTTTGATCGTCAAAATACCGGTGGTCTCGTACGACCCGATTTTGCCGCTCTCTTTCACGGAAGAAGATACGAAACGGATCATCGGATAGTTTTTCACATCGAAGTAAGTTTCTTCTTTCAGATGTTCGTCCCGCGATTCGTTGTCTGTGTTAATACTCTCCGCTTTGATCCTGACCCGGAATAATGATTTGGCCAGGTCATCGGGATTAAAAACAATGTCACCTTCCGGAGCATCCAGCGTTCCTCCGGTTTTAAAGCCAAAATTCTTCAGACTGAACCGCACGGTCGATTCACCGGCAACCGGATGATACTGGGCGAAACCACAATGGCACGACAAAAACAGGAAAATGAATAATCCCTTGAGCATACATATTTCAAATGAATGGTACGAACTCCCGGCTATTTTCTTTTCAGTTGGCTTTCCAGCCGGGTTTTATAAATAAAAATTAACAGGGCACAACAGACAAACGTAATGACAGCATAGATAAAAAGCAAGGCATCGCCTCCAAAAAAAATCCCAATTTTAGTCAGGTGAAAATACAGGGCACCCGTCATCATCACCAAACCCAAAATAGCGCCATACCCGGTATATCGCGGAATTAAAATCAGGATGGCAGCAATCAGTTCCAGCACTCCGGTACCGATACGTCCATAAGGTTCCATGCCAATCCGGGTAAATAACTGAACGGATTCAGGCTGGGCTGTAAATTTGAAATAAAGTGTCTGAAGCAGAATGATGGCAGGAACCAGTCTCAGTATCCAAATTCCAATGGCGCGAATAATCATATGAATGTTTTAAGGTTTATTGCTTTAGAATTTTTTGCCAGTTTGCATCTGCCTGCGCGTGGAGTTTGGACTCATCCTGATTCCATGACTTCAGCGTATTATTAAAAAACCGGTTGTAAAAAAGAAATAATTTTCCATTGATGATTTTAAAAGTCTCCGGATCTACTTCAACCTTCGAACCATCATGGCCCATGGCATAAGCGCACCAGCCGCCATATTGCGGCTCGAATTTTTCCGGATTTGCCTGGAAACTGTTCTGATCCGCCGGGTTTGCAAAATGATAACTGACGCCATGATAGGATGAAGAAAATGCAGATTTCCCCTTTTCAGCCTTACCCATCGTAAAATAGGCCACCGGGTCGTATCCTTTGATCGCGACCCCGTCATCCAGGTTAAACTGCTTCTTCCGGAAATCATCAGCCTGCGAAAACCCGACGGATGTTATGCATACAAATAAAACAGTGAGCAGTAATTTCATTTTTAATATTTGATCAAAACTATACTGCTTCCGCACCATCGTGTGTCAGTTAATTGACAGATAACCGTTTTTGTAAGTTTTTAACATTCAGAAAGCAGATCTCCTGTCGGTTGTAAGAAAGGATTCCTTCTGCCTCCAGTTCGTTGATCATGGTTGTGACCGTTTGCCGGCTGGAGCCGATGAGGTTGGCAATATCCTCATGTTTAAGATAATTTGGTATACAGAATCCTTCCGGCATGGTTTCACCCAGTTTATTCTCTACCAGTTGCCAGAAGAAATGAGCGAGTCTGGTTTTTACATCTTTGTTTAAAAGATTCAGCAGACGGTTTTCGATGGTCCTTAATTTGGCTCCCACCTGTTTACTATACCGCAGGGCAAGATCCGGACGTTTTTTTAGCAATTTTTCAAAGTCCTCAATGTAGAAGGCGCAGATGCTAACATCCTGTTTATAAGCCTGCGCAAATTCTCCATGGAGGTTACTTCTCTCCAGCGTGATTTGTCCGAATAATTCGCCCTTTTGAATGATCTCACTGACTTTTTCGTTGCCCTCCGAATCGATATGGCCGATGCGGATATAACCTTCTTTTACAAAATAGATCTTGTTATGATTATAGGCCTCAAAATATATGTACTCCCCTTTCGGCACTTCCATATAATGGTGTTCAATTTTCAGTTCTTTATAATCTTCATCTGAAAGATGACACCAGAGATCGTAATTACGGATTAAAAGCATTTTATCGTCCACAGACATAATGGGAATTATCCTTAAAATTACCAAATCAGCACTGAACCCGCAGGCAATTTTACTTTAGATTTACACGGTAAAATTTTTATACATGGATATACCCGTTATGGCGGAGCTGGCAAGCCGGGGAGAATCTCCGGAAATTTTGTTTTGGGTAGGATGTTCGGGTAGTTATGACCAGCGTGCACAAAAAATTACGCGGGCATTTGCGGGCATTCTCAACCGGATCGGAATCCGGTATGCTATTCTGGGTAAGGAAGAATTATGTACAGGCGACCCGGCCAGGCGGGCGGGTAACGAGTTTATATTTCAGATGATGGCCTATCAGAATATTCAGACTTTAAATAATTATAAGATCCGCAAAATCGTCACGGCCTGTCCGCATTGTTTCAATATTCTGAAAAATGAGTATCCGGAACTGGGCGGTCAGTATGAAGTGATTCATCACACTGTTTTTCTTCAGCAACTGATTGACGAGGGAAAGATCCGGTTAAAAGAAGGCGGTTCATTTAAAGGAAAAAAAATCACCTATCACGACAGTTGTTATCTCGGCAGGGGGAATGGCATTTATGACGCGCCAAGGAAAATATTAGAGGCCCTGGATGCCGAGCTGGTTGAAATGAAGCGCTGCAAGAGCAAGGGACTTTGCTGCGGCGCCGGTGGCGCACAGATGTTCAAGGAAGAAGAAAAAGGAACCACGCGGATCAATTTTGAAAGAACCCATGAGGCCATCGAAACATCCGCAGCATTCATTGCCTCCGCCTGTCCTTTTTGTAATACCATGCTTACCGATGGCGTAAAAAACGAAGAAAAGGAAGATCAGGTGAAAGTGCTTGATATTGCTGAAATGATCGCCATTGAGCTGGAGGCGTGAGGCGTTAGGCCCAGACTTCCAGACTTCCAGTCTTCCATACTTTCATACTCGCACGTCCGAATTGCGAAGCAATTCAGACGTGCGCGGTCCACAATTAAATAAAAGATCGAGGATCGACAGATTGGGAAAGAAGCCGGTTCTTTCCTCAAATACCTGCCGGTATTTCACCGGATTCCATTCCATATAATTTTTTGGCATTACCCTGTTGCGCAGATCCGTGACGCCATCGCTCTGATATGGTATGGCGCATTCGGTGAACCGGATCCCGCTGCGCCAGTCCAGTTTTTCTTTTATCCATTCCAGGCAACAAATATTCCAGTCTGCCAGAAGATCAAACGGTCGCTGATAAATCGCCGCAAGTTCATCCTGGTAGAAATCAAAAAAGGGTGACCTGTTGTAGGCGGACCGGATGGATTTGAAATGCCGTAACTGCCATTTTTCAGTATCTGAAATCCGGACTTCATTCATAGGCAGCTGTTGATTCCTTCCCTGTTGTAATGGAACCGATAATGAAATAATTCCCTGCGCTCCGGCAATCAAACAACGGTTACGAAAACTCATTTTTCGATAGATCTCATATGTATCTAAATAGAAATATGTTTCTCCAAACAAAGTTGAAAAGAAACTAACCGGTGGAAAGTATTGTAATTCAAAAACTATCATGGCACATCAGTGAAAATTCGAAAGTAAGGAATATTATGATTAAAACAGGTGGTTTATAGACCGGAACTTTATACACATTCACTTCAGTCAACAGTCATAAAGTATTAATAATTAGCATAGTAATAAATAATTATCTGCTAAATGAATTGTCCACAAAATTATAGCATCGGATTGTGCGTGAAACAGCCGTTTTCTAAATTTTTTAGCAGAGTAAAAAACGGGAAAAGTATGGAGTAAAGTATGGAAGTACTGGAAGTATGGAAGTGCCCTACTCGCGTTGAGCGTTATGCGTTGAGCGTTAGCGTTGGGCTTTAGCCTTGGCCTTAAGCCTTAGCCTTGGGATTTTGTAATCAAGAAACAAAACCGATTAAGCTTACCCTGGAAGTCAAATGGCGTGGTAGCCCGGGTAATATCCTTTACAGTGCAGTCCGTTAAGGAATCAGTTTGTAGTTGGAAGCGGCTGAAGTTTGTACTAAAATAAATAACCCCTCCGGGTTTCATGGCAGCGAGCGTCTGCCGGATCAGAACGGGATGATCCTGCTGGATATCCAGGAAATCCTCCATCCTCTTACTATTACTGAATGTCGGCGGGTCCATAATGACCAGATCGAAATATCCGGATGGCAGCGTCGGCAGATATTGTTTTACATCTTCGTGCAGATAAAAATGTTTTAACGGATCATAGAATCCGTTTAATTCCATGTTTTCGGTTGCCCATTTCAGGTAGGTCTTGGACAGATCCACAGAGACCACTTCTGTTGCCCCTCCGGCGGCGGCGTAGACCGAAAACGAACCGGTATAACAAAACAGGTTTAATATTTTTTTACCTTGTGCATCCGTCCGTACCATGGTCCTCGTCATACGGTGATCCAGAAATAATCCGGTATCCAGATAATCGGTGAGATTGATTTTGAGTTTCAGTCCCTGCTCCCTGACCTGTATGTATTCTTTTTCATCATCCAGCTTTTGATACTGATCCTGGCGGTTTGATTTGCGTTGTCTCGTTCTCAATACGATCCGCGATGCTGGAATCCCGGTAATCTCTTCGATGATCGTTTTACAGCCATCCAGCCATTCGTCATGCTCCGTTTCTTCCATATGGTGATTACGACGATATTCTGCCACATAGAGCCAGTTTTCATACATCTCGATACATAAAGGAAATTCCGGCAGGTCATGGTCATAGATCCGGTAGCAACTGACGTCCTGCCGTCTGGCCAATTTGCTCATATGCCGGAACACTTTTGTGAGCCGGTTGCGGAACATGGTAGCCTTCTCAGAAGATATCATGAGAGGCAAGATAGTGACTTCGGTTAAAAATCGCGGAGTATCCACCGGTGCAGCACGCTGCCATTCCAGGTTCCCGGCACGATGATACGGCGGATAGAGTATAATGGGTCAACAGGATCCGGTTTCTCATTGAGCTGGAAGGCCGCCACAAAACCTCGTTTCTTAAGCTCCGGGAAAGCAGCCGGGTTCCATAATCCAAAGGGATAGGCGAAGTATTTTATACTTTTTCCGGTGATCTGTTCCAGTTGTTTTGTGGGCTTGTCAAGCTGGGTTATCCAGTCATTCCCTTCATATTTTTTCACGTTATGATGGTCCCAGGTATGGGAGCCAATCGTATTCCCATCTTCAGAAAGCGCATGCACCTGTTCGCGGCTCATGTAATGCGCTTTTCCCAGGGATACGGTCATGATAAAGAACATACCCTTGAAGCCATATTTCTTCATCTCGGGATAGGCAACGGTATACTGATCCAGGTCAGTGTCATCAAAGCTCAGCAGGATGGGCTTGGAAGGCAGCCTGGCGCCCGATATCAGATAGGCATATAATTGGTCCGGCGAGATGGTATGATACCCGCTATCGGCCAGCATACGCATCTGAGCGGCAAATGCTGCAGGCGGAACGATGTATTCACGCGAAATCTTTGAATCCGTCGGCTTCCAGTCACGTATCTGATGATAACATAGGATCGGCACCTGCTTCTTCGATAATATCACAGAAGCCTTTGGAACGACCGTAACAGGTGTATTTATGGCAGATGGCATGGAGGAAGACTCACTGCCCTTATCAGCAGCTGTAATACTTCCTGTAAAAGAAGCTGTGCTGGTCTGACTTAATTCTGAAGGAATCGAATCAGGAAATGACTGGCAGGAAAACATAAATAACAGAAAGCTGCAGCTAAGCAATTTCAGTTTCATGGGGATCGGATTTCAACCTGGATAACGCTTACACCCCATTCATTTATTGCGTTGGTTGGTAATACCTTTCGTGTAAATTGCAGAAGTCTAATTTTAAAACTTTTTCCATGCGTTGGAATCTGACATTGCTGTTATTCCTGTTTTCATTTTCGTGTTTTTCCCAGGAACCTTACCTTTTTATCGGAACCTATACCAGTGGGAAAAGCAAGGGCATTTACGTTTATAAGTTTAATACAAAAACGGGAACGGGTACAGCGGTCGGCAGCATAGAAGCAAAAAATCCTTCCTATCTAAGTGTATCGGCTAATGGCAGGTATCTATATGCCACCGATGAGGAAGATCAGGGTGGCTCTGTTGGGGCCTATGCTTTTGAACCAACTACAGGTCGTCTTGCCTTTTTGAATGCACAGTCGAGCCAGGGCAGTTGCCCCTGTTATGTTTCTGAAGACAAAACCGGCCGATGGGTTTTTGTGGCGAATTATTGTTCAGGCAGCCTGGCCGCGCTACCGGTCAACAATGATGGTTCCCTGGCACCGGCCATGCAGGTGATCCGGCAATTCGGAAAGGGTGCGGACACTGCAAGACAGAAAGAATCGCATGTTCACTCAACGATCTTTTCGCCGGACGAGAGATTCCTGCTGGAAGCAAATCTGGGCACAGATCAGGAACATGTATATATATTTCATCCCAATGAAATGATTCCGCTGACAGAGCCATTTGATTCAGTTGCCACTTTACAACCCGGATCCGGTCCACGGCATATCGCATTCCATCCAAAGAAATCAGACGTTTATATTCTCAGCGAATTATCGGGTACCGTGGATGCTTTTCATTTTGATTCAACCAGTGGAAAGATGAGTCACTTCCAAAGAATACGAACGACACCGGAACACTTTAAAGGATTTGCCGGCAGCGCTGACATACATATCCGTCCCGATGGAAAATTTTTATATGCAACGAACCGGGGAACATCCAATACCATCGCTGTATTCGAGATTCGGAAGGACGGTAAGCTGGCTACAAAACAAATTATTTCTGTAAATGGAAAACATCCCCGCAATTTCGTTATTGATCCGGGTGGCCACTTTTTGCTGATTGCCAATCGCGACACGGATAATATTGTTATTTTTTCCATTGATCCGTCTTCTGGTTTATTAAAGGCAACAGGAAAGGAAATCAGTATTCCCAATCCGGTTTGTTTGAAATTTTTGGGCAATTGATTTTGGTTGATGGTTGGCGGTGGACGGTTGGCGGTTGACGGTTGACGAGTTGACGGTTCGACGACTCACGGTCTGCAACATATGAAAAGCTGGTTAGGCTTTACGCGTTACGCTTTACGCCTTATCTCAAACGTATTAAAAAAATAAACTTTTATGTGGTGGATCTACGCCTTGCTTTCAGCTTTTTTTGCTTCGCTGACAGCCATATTTGCGAAAATCGGCGTGACGAATGTAAACTCAAACCTCGCTACAGCCATACGGACGGTTATCATTTTAGTGATTGCATGGTTGATTGTTTTTTTCCGGGGAGAACATAAATCGATACAGGGATTGACGAAACACAATCTTTTCTTTCTCGTCATTTCCGGACTGGCTACAGGCCTGTCATGGATATTTTATTTCAAGGCTCTCCAACTTGGAAAAGTTTCCCAGGTTGCACCGGTAGATAAGCTGAGCGTTGCACTAACCATCCTGTTATCAGTCATTTTTCTGGGAGAGGCACTGAGCTGGAAAACCGCCATCGGCGCATTATTAATTATCGGCGGAACAGTCGTGTTGATTCTTTAGTTTCGGTTAGTAAGTTCCTGTGTTTGTTATTTAGTTTCTTGTTTACAAAGCACTTCCATACTTCCATTCTTCCATACTTTCATACTTTCTTAAGTATTGTTTTAAAGTAAGCCAGTATCTCCTCCCAGTTATTCATCCGCTGATGATGGTTATAATTTATATTATGCGCTGCTGTGAACATCAGGGGAATGCCAGAAAAATTATCCAGGTTTTTTAGATGGTCGTCGATGAGGTAATCTGTTTTGATGATGCTTTTATCACCACAGAAAACAATATTCTTCCAGTGAACAAATGGAAAATATTCTTCGAGCCACAGTTTTTTTTCATATAAAGAAAGCGGGAATTCCATAGCGGCAGAAACAATATATACGTCAAAATCTTCCATCAGGGTATGAATGGCCTGTACAGCCCCGCTGATCAATGGAAGTGTTCTGAAGAAACCGGCCGTATTTACATATCGCCATACGGCTGTTTTATCGGGGAAGGACTGACTTTCCGGAATCCCCAGCATTACTTTCCTGTCGAATTTTTCTCCCGATTCTGTTTCGTAATATTTTATGAAATGTGTTTCTGTATCAGCCAGCACACCGTCCATATCTACTGCAACGGATATCCGGCGCTGTTTTTTTTCTGCCATGTTTAAAGATATCTTTCCCTTAATATATTGAGGTGATGTTTGTGATGCCCGTAAATAATATTCACGAGATATCGCACGGACAGAGAGTTATTATTCGCAAGACCTTTTCTGTTTAACGCTTCATCCGACAAGGATTCAACAAACGCAATACTGGATTCCCTCACAAGGGAATATTCCCTCATAATGTCTTCCTTCTCTCTGTCATTTGCACAGGCATTCAGCGCATACAGGCTTTCTTCAAACCCCGGTAACGGTGTTTCGTCTCCCCGTGAAAACCGCAAAGCCCTGTAAATGAAAATCCGCTCGGAGTCCGACATATGAAGCAGCATATCCTTGATGGTCCATTTGCCCGGTGCGTAACGGTAATTCATTTTCTCCTCACTGAGCGGGTTAATGAGTTCCTCTGTTTCGGAAAAAATATCTTCCAGATGAATCAGCAGATTACCGTCGTCGGGCACCAGCTTTATATAAGCCTCCATAAATGGAGGTCCCTGCTCAGCAGGTTTATAAATTTTTTTCAAATCAAATCATTTCAAACACAAATTTAAGAAACTCCCACCCGATCCCCGCGACAATTTCCCAAGGGCGTTTTTGTCCCCGACCGTTTATCAGCAAATAAAATAAATATAGTCTACTATTTTTGTAGACTTATAAATTTACTGTATTATTGCAATCTGATCAGGTCATGTGGCCGAGCGGTTAGGCGTGGGTCTGCAAAACCTTTTACGGCGGTTCGATCCCGTCCATGACCTCTGTGAGAAGTTAAATTTGATGGCAGTCGTTCGGGGTGTATTTCAATACGCCCCTTTTTATTTTATTCCCAACTGACAGATTTCAGTTTTGATGTTCAGGATCACGATTTTAAAAAACAAACATCTGACTAATTAAATTCTTCCTTCAGCAATTCATACAAACGCTGAAATTTGAGAAAGCCTTTTGCGTAAACGGAATGTATAGCGGAGTCTGGAAAATATTTTTTACTTATCGAGGTGCCCTTGGATGTTTGAATGCCCATTGCCATCATACCGCATTTCACGGCGCCCCAGGCAGAGTTCTCTACTGTTTCACAAACCAACACCGGGAGATTAAAAACATCCGCCATGATTTGTAATCCAAGTTCGTTGCGTGCGAATCCTCCGGTTGCATAAATATTCAGGATTTCCGACTGCTCCATAATGGCCTGGCTGATCCCATAGATACAATAAATAATTCCTTCCAGGGAAGCACGGACTATGGAAGCCTGTGAGTGATTAATTTGTACGCCAAACAAAACACCCTTTGCATCCGCATTCCATATCGGAGCCCTTTCCCCCAGTAAATAGGGAAGAAATATCAATCCTTCCGAACCCGGCTTCACATCAGATGCCTGGGTTAGAAAATCAGTGACTGTTTTTTCAGAACGAAATATATTTTCGTGCAGCCATTGTAATACGATGCCACCGTTATTACTGGCGCCACCCAACAACCATTGATTGTGATTGATATAATAACAGAATGTTCGCATGCCCGGATCAATATATGGCCTGCTGAGTATAACACGCGCAGCACTGCTGGTACCCACCGTGATGACCAGTGAGCCGGGTTCTTCCGTAGATCCGATATTTGCCATGGCACCATCGCTTCCTCCGACAACAAAAGGCACTTTTTGTAACGCGGGTAAAATTCCGGGTGCATAAAATATTTTATCTACCGGAACGACTTCCGAAAGTTTGTCTGCAGTTATTCCTACCTGTTCCAGTATCCAGGGATCCCATTGCAGGGTTCCCGCATTGAGCAATCCGGTAGCCGAAGCAACTGACACATCAATGGAATACACTCCGAACAGTTTAAAAAATACGTATTCTTTTATCCCGACGAATTTATAAGCCTTATCAAATAATTCTTTTTGATTTTCTCTTAACCAGAGCAGTTTGCAAAAAGGTGACATCGCATGAATCGGCAGACCGGTATGTTCATACAAAACTTTCGCGCGGTTTGCCCGGTGAATCGCCGCTGAAATACCCGCGGCCCGGTTATCGGCCCAGATAATGGAAGGTGAAATAGCCATGCCTGTTTTATCAACAGCGATCAGGCTGTGCATGGCTGAACAAAAACTCAGCAACACGGGAAGCTGCGGATGAAGTTCCTGGAGAATATTTTCTACAGTTTTAACAAGCGCACGCACAATTTCTTCCGGATCCTGTTCACTCCAGTCGGGATACGGATGATGTATAGGGTATGAAATGGAAGATTCATACAATGATTTTCCCTCTTTGGAAAACGCAATCGACTTGACTGAAGTGGTTCCGATATCAATCCCCAGAAAATATTCCATATTACCCTTGAGGCCCAAATATAATTACTAAAAGCCGCGCTAATTCAGGGAGAAGGAATAGAACATAAAATGTATTCCTTTCACGGGTGGAACCGTTGGCACTGGATCCGTTACCGGTGGTATGGGAGTTGGTTCAACAGGTGGTATTTCCGGCGGCGGATTGGGAGAACTGCCCTCGGGTTTTGCCAGTTGAAAAACGAAATAAGAAGTTGTATTGGAAGACATCGTATTATCTTTATGGATATAATTACATACTTCATGCCATGCTTTCGGGCTGTCATGATCATCCCCGCTATTCATGGATTTTAACAACAAGACGGTTTTAATTACAGGTGCCACCCGGGGCATCGGAAAAGCCATTGCTATAAAACTGGCAGCTTCCGGTGCTAACATTGTGATCGCCGCCAAATCAACCAGTGAAGATGGAAGACTGGGTGGGACAATCTTTTCGGCTGCTGCTGAAGTAGAGGCAGCCGGTGGAAAAGCGCTGGCCGTTTATTGCGATATCAGGGATGAAAAATTGATACAGGATGTGATAGATAAAACATCGGAAAAATTCGGCGGCCTCGATATACTGATTAATAATGCATCTGCGATCAATATCAGCGATACAGAAAATACAGAACCCAAACGTTTTGATTTAATGTTCGATATCAATGTGCGGGGAACATTCATGATGACAAAATATGCGGTTCCCCTGCTGAAAAAATCTGCAAATGCCCATATTCTTACCCTCTCGCCTCCACTGAATTTTGACATGAAATGGTTCAAGCCCCATGTGGCATATACACTCAGTAAGTATAACATGAGTTTACTCTCGGCAGCCTGGGCGGAAGAATTTAAAAAATATGGAATTGCATCCAACAGCCTATGGCCCGCAACACTGATTGCTACAGCAGCCGTAAAAAATATGCTCGGCGGTGAAAAAATATTTCAGGTGAGTCGTAAACCGGAAATTATGGCAGACGCCGCATCTTATATTCTTGGCAGGGATTCCAGGACGACCACCGGAAATCATTTTATTGACGAAAACGTATTACATGATGAGGGCATCACGAATTTGGATACCTATTCCTTTATAGCGGGCGCTACTTTACAGCGCGACCTTTTCCTTTAGACTTCGTGTCATGTTTTGTAAATATCCGGTGTGTGATAGGGCTCGAAAGTATAATTGAAGTGGTTGTATCGCCATACTCCATCATGTGAGCCAGTAATTCCTGGAGATGCCCGGAATTTTCAACAACGACTTTCAGGTAAATGCAATGATTACCCGTCACCCGGTGACATTCCAACACTTCGTCCAGTTTGCTGATATAATTTAAAAACGGAAGTAATTTTCCCGAATGCGCGGTAAAAGAGATAAAAGCTTTTAATGCATATCCGGTTTTTTCGTAATCTACTTCAATCCGGTAACCCTGTATGATTCCCGATTCTTCCAGTTTAATCATCCGTTCGGCAACAGCAGGCGCCGATAATCCCACCTCTCTTCCGATGTCGGCAAAAGACGCTCTCGCATTTTCCTGCAGGCAGGCAAGGATTGACCAGCTCGTTTTATCAAGTTCTATAATGGAAGGCATTTTTGGATATTTAGTTTATTTTCGAAGGCCAATGTTCATAAAAACATTGATTTCGTAAGCAAAAATAAGAAAATTCCTTTTAACTTTGGATAGTCGCTTGCCGGAATAAGAATAAACTGAAGAAAATGAATAATAATAAAACACCCGGCACACTGCAGGTTGTACTGGCCTATCTGATTGTTTACATTGTATGGGGTTCCACTTATTTTTTTATCAGCAGGGCCCTGCATGGTTTTCCACCCTTTATATTAGGCGCCGTCCGATTTATCATTGCCGGCCTGCTCATGATGATCTGGGCTGTCTGGAAAAAAGAGAACCTGTTGAATTGGGCGGCCATCAGGCTGGCCGCCGTCAGCGGATTTTTGGTATTATTTATCGGCAACGGAGTGGTCATATTTGTTGAGCAATATGTAGGCACTGCATGGGTGGCGATTATTATTTCTGCCGCACCGCTCTGGTACGTAGTATACGACAAACCACACTGGAGGGAAAATTTCAGCAGTAAATCCATTCTGACTGGCTTGTTCCTCGGCCTGATCGGTATATTCTTATTGTTCCTGCCCAATATTTCTTCTTCCTATAATGTAGGCCGTAACCCGTACGAACGCATTGCATTATTTGCATTGATTGTCGGATCCATGTCATGGGTAGTCGGTTCTCTCTTTGCGAAATATAAAAAAACAGACGCGCCGGCAACCGTGAATACCAGCTGGCAAATGTTTTTTGCAGGAATTTATTTTTTAGCAGGTGCTTTTATTTCGGGAGAATTCAAAACATTTCAATTGTCGGCCGTTCCGCCCGGAGCCTGGTATTCTCTTACTTACCTGATCATATTTGGTTCTATTCTCGCTTATAGTTGTTTTGTCTGGCTGATGGAAGTCAGATCTCCCGCACAGGTAAGCACATACGCATATGTCAATCCGGTTGTTGCTGTATTACTGGGAGTATTCATCGCTTCGGAAACGGTAAACTCTTTGCAAATCGCCGGACTGATTGTAATCCTGCTGAGTGTATTGATGATAAACCTGAATAAGTACCTCAAAAAACCAGGAATAGCTTAAGTAATTGTCAATGGTTAATTGTCAATTGTTAATTGAAATGAAATACAATCAACACTTTTTACAAACAAATTGAATTGACAATTGACAATTAACAATTGACAATTAACTCCATCGCTTCCGCGATCAATTCAAACGAACGAAATCGGTCTTTTTGCGAATGGGTCATCGAAGTGACCATGATCTCATCTATTTCCATTTCAGATGCAAGTGAAATAAGCTGGTCCCGCACTTGTTCCTTTGTACCGGATATAATACGACCTCGGTTATACTGAATTCTTTCCAGTTCCTGTTCTGAAAAAACATAGTCTTTGATATCTTCATATCGATTCATCTCCCTGTAATTGCCTTTTTCAAATTGCAGGAGAGTAAAATCCGCCAGCTTCCGTAAACGGTTTGCTTTTTCTTCTGTATCCGCACATAACACCGAAATAGCCATCAGCGTTTGAGGTGATTCCATTTCCCGCGAAGGCTTAAAATTTTTTTTATAATCTTTCACCATATCTGGTCCGGCAAATCCATTGATGAACCTCGCCACCGCAAGTCCCATTCCGAATTTCGCGGCGATTGCCGCACTGCCTCCGCTGGAGCTCAGTATCCAGGGTTCCGGAACCGTATCTGAAACCGGCACCGCCAACAGCGGTCCATAGGGAGAAGATGCTTCATCATGAAAAAAAGCCTGCAGGTATTCCAGCTGCTGCAGATAAGATTCTTCACTGTAATGACTTGACGGATTTAACAGACTGGCCGTAATACGGTCTCCGCCCGGCGCTCTTCCCATGCCCAGATCAATTCTTCCTGGATACATCGTTTCCAGTAGTCTGAAATTTTCGGCCACTTTCAGGGCGCTGTGATTGGGCAGCATGATTCCCCCGGAGCCGATCCGTATCTTTTTTGTTTCGCTTGCCAGTCGCACCATCAGCAATTCCGGTGCGGAGCCCGCAATCATCGTTGAGTTATGATGTTCAGAAACCCAGAATCGGTGAAATCCCCATTCCTCTGCTTTTTTAACAAGCTGTATGGTATTTGCAATGGCCTGCGATGCAGTCGTACCTTTTGGCACGATGGACTGATCAAGTATGCTGACCCGGAGCATGTATCTTCATTTGATTCATTAACATTTCAAGGGCTACTTTGTTCTATTATTAACATGCAATTCATGTTTGATCCTTAATTTTATAGTCAAGTTTGTATATGAATTACCAACAAATCACCGAATTACTGGGAAAGGAAAATGATGATCTTTTTTCCCATACATGTATCAAGGTTCCGAAGGAAAGTCTGCAGCTCCCTTCACCGCGATTTATTGATGACGTGTTTTTAATGTCAAACCGCAATCTTCAAACCCTGCGCAGTTTGAGACAACTGTTTAATGGAGGCAGACTCGCAGGTACGGGATATTTGTCGATTCTTCCGGTCGATCAGGGTATTGAGCACAGTGCCGGCGCATCTTTCGCAAAAAATCCGATGTATTTTGATCCGGAAAATATCGTCCGGCTGGCTGTGGAGGGCGGCTGTAACGCAGTGGCGAGCACATTTGGAGTGTTGGGAATGGTAGCCCGCAAATACGCCCATCGAATACCTTTCATCGTTAAATTAAATCATAATGAACTGCTGACATATCCCAATAAATTTGACCAGGTGATGTTCGGTACGGTTCGGGATGCATGGAATATGGGAGCTGCAGCTGTCGGCGCAACCATTTATTTTGGTTCCCCGGAATCGGACCGGCAAATTACAGAAGTGGCAAAGGCGTTCGATGAAGCCCATGAACTCGGTATGGCGACCGTGTTATGGTGTTACCTGCGAAATAATGCGTTTGTCACAGGAGGAAGGGATTTTCACGTATCAGCAGATTTAACCGGTCAGGCCAATCATCTCGGGGTTACCATACAGGCGGATATTGTAAAACAAAAATTACCCGAACTCAATGGCGGATATAAAGCATTGAATATGGGCAACAGCCATTATGGAAAACTGGATGAGAAAATGTATACGGATCTGTCAACGGACCATCCGATTGATCTCTGCCGTTACCAGGTGTTGAATGGATATTCCGGCAGGGTCGGACTCATCAATTCAGGTGGTGCTTCCGAGGGAGACAAAGATCTGAAAGAAGCTCTGCGCACCTCCGTCATCAATAAAAGAGCCGGAGGCAGTGGTGTCATTTCGGGAAGAAAGGCTTTCCAACGGCCATTTGCTGAAGGTGTTCAATTATTAAATAGTATACAGGACGTATATCTCGAAAAACAGATTACCGTAGCATGAAAAAAGCCAAAACAGCACCCACCACTATTTTTACAGATATCGGCGGTGTTTTACTCACGAACGGATGGGATCGCGAAGCCCGGAAAGCAGCTATTAAATTATTCAAACTGGATCCGGCAGAAACCGAAGAAAGGCATCATCTGTCTTTCGATACGTATGAATCCGGCAAAATTTCGCTCAGTGAATATTTAAAACGTCTTGTCTTTTACACAAAAAGAGATTTCTCCGAAGAAGATTTCCGGGCATTCATGTTCGAACAATCACAACCATATGCAGATATGCTGGACCTTGTCTGCGGCATCAAAAAAAAATACGGGATAAAAATTGCGGTCGTTAACAATGAAGGAAGAGAACTGAATAATTATCGCATCCATAAGTTTAAAATGGGTGAGTTCGTTGATTTTTTTATCAGCTCCTGTTTTGTTCACTTCCGCAAACCCGATGCAGATATTTTTAAAGTGGCGCTCGATATAGCTCAGGTTCCGGCTGAGAAAGTGATTTACCTCGAAGACCGGCCACTGTTTGTACAGGTGGCCGATGGATTAGGTATCCGCGGCATCGTTCATCAGGATTTTAATACGACAAAGAAACAACTGTCGGACTTGGGCTGGTCGATATGACACCGGTCAGGGATTTAATCAGATCGATCTCTGCCTGACTATAAGGCGAACCATCCGGACGGAAGATATCATGAAACCAGATCTTAGGTTCTGCTCCGTCGGGCATCGGCGTATCCCAGGCATATTTGGTGTTTGTTTTTCCACTCACCAATCCCCAGTTAATCGCACCGATGTTTTCTTTTTTCAGCAGCGGCATAATATTAAAAAATGTACTGTTCCGGAGGCGGGCCATGTATTCGGTGCAAATCAGCGGCCGGCCGAATTTTCTCAATGAATCGATGGCTACCTGGTGCTCCTTTTCATTTTCATAATTGTGGTAGGTAATCACGTCTGAATTGATTAATTGATAGGCTGTCAGATCAACCAGATTTTTGCTCCATACACCGGCCGTTAAGGGTTGTACCGGGTTGATCTCTCTTCCCCATTGAAAAGCTTTTTTCAGAAGTGGCATCGATTTATTCTGATAGTTTGAATTTCCCGGCTCATTGTACAAATCCCATAGCAGGATTCGCTTGTCATTTCTGAAAGTCCGGAGGATATCTTTGACATAGGCCTCCAGTGTATTTATTAAGTTTGGATCATCATATAACAATTTTCCCGGATCCCTTACCCATCCGGAATTGTGTATACCGGGTTTGGGCGCAGGCTGCGGCCCGGCTGAATAAGACTCGTTCCAGCAATCATCAAAAAATACAAAAATGGTTTTTATATTTCTTTTACTGGCAATGGCCAGGTACAACTCCATCCGCTTCTTAAAGCCAGCGGCATCCTTCTGCCAGACGAGGTGGTGCAGAAACACGCGCATACAATTGAGGCCGATAGATTGTGCATATCCAAGTTCCCTGTTGATCGTCGCAGTATCAAAACTTTCCGCCTGCCACATCTCCAATTGATTGATGGCTGTGCTTGGAATAAAATCACATCCCCTTAGCCATCCCTGTTTACTGTACCATTGATTAGCCGCATGTTTTGACCAGACCGGACGAACCGTCTGCGCACACAGATAAAGACAACAGCAAACCGCAGGGATAATCAAAAGAAATTTTTTCAACATTGAATGATTTTAATATATAATTTTTACTCAGGGATGCCAGGTCTTGTATGAAGTCATTTTCAACCTCCGGGCGGCGGCAAATTTACATATTCTCAGGCAAAACGCTGTATCATCCCGGATCATTCGTTGTACGATTGCGAACAGTAACTCCGCTTATTTTGGAAATATGACCATGCTATTCAATGATTTATGAAGTGGCATATCTTGTGACCGCTATTCGCACAAACCAACTCCATGTTTAGAAACTATTGCAAGACAGCGTTCCGGAATCTGGTTAGGAATAAAAAATTCAGCCTGATCAATATATCGGGGCTGGCCATTGGTATTGCTTCATCGATACTGATCTTCACTGTTGTTCAGTATGAATTGAGCTATGATACATTTCAGCCGGGGTATAATAATATTTATCAGGTAGCCATCGAAGATAAATTTCCGGCCTCTACTGCGTATACACCCGGAACGCCCTATCCTGCATTGGACGCAATCAGAGCAAGGTTTCCGCAGATGACAACGGGTGTCATATATGCAAATTACAGCGCCCAGTTAACGGTGGTGGGTCCGGATGGCGCACCCTCAAGGGAGAAAAGATTCATTGAAGAAACCGGGATGTTTTTCGCGGATCCCCAGTATTTCAAAATATTCAAAACAAATTGGCTGGTGGGATCTCCGGAAATTCTCGACCAGCCCAACAAAATAGTCCTTACCAAAAAAACAGCGGAAAAATATTTTGGTCAGTGGCAGGAGGCAACGGGAAAATACATTCGTCTGGATAATCTGAATACCCTGCAGGTAGCGGGTATTATCCAGGATCCTCCGGGTAATTCAGATTTTCAGTACAAAGCCATAGGTTCATATCCCATTTTTAAGAGCAATAGTTTTTATCCTTACAGTAAGGAATGGAATTCTACCAGCAGCAGCGAACAGCTATATGTGTTGTTGCCACCTGCTCAATCCGCTTCTGCCATCAATGCGCAGCTTCTGAAATATAGTAAAGAACGTTTTAAAGAAAACAACCATAGGGGCAGTCGCACTATTTTTCTCCGGCCACTCAGCATTTTACATTTTGATTCCCGCATGGAAAATATGGGCGATCATATTACAAACAAATCAACTCTCTGGACCCTCGCCCTGATCGCGCTTTTCATATTGGTTATGGCTTGCATCAATTTTGTGAATCTGTCTACAGTACAGGCTGTAAACCGTTCCAAGGAAATTGGTGTACGAAAAGTATTGGGCAGCAGCCGGTGGAATCTGCTCTGGCAGATTTTAGGAGAAACCGCACTGGTCGTTATTGCTTCGATCGCTCTGGCTATTGGACTGGCGGAATTATGCCTGCCCTATATTAAACATGTGTCTTCCATAACTGAAGACATCAGTTTGCTCAATTGGCAAACCTGCTTTTACCTGGCCGGTTTATTTATTCTGGTGACATTGATGGCCGGACTGTATCCTGCCATGGTTGTATCGGGCTTCAGTCCGATACTGGCATTGAAAAATAAAATAAATTCTGCGAGTGTAGGTGGCATTTCGCTCAGGAGATCCCTGGTTGTTTTGCAATTCGCCATTTCGCAGGTATTAATTGTGGGAACCCTGATTGCTGTTTCCCAAATGAATTTTATTCAGAACGCCGATCTCGGACTCAATAAGGAAGGAGTCCTGGTAGTAAGAGGCAACGGTGATAGCATCCAGATTTCGAGGATGGATATTTTCAAATCCGAGTTAAAGAAAAATAATTACGTGATAGATGTTACACAATGCACGGATATTCCATCTTCGGACAATAATTGGGGAACCAACTTTGCCTTCAACCATAAACCGGATGAAAATTATACGTTGTTTCTGAAGTTTGCTGATGCGGATTATTTTAAAACTTTCGGTCTTCAGTTTGCCGCCGGGGGTCCTTATAAAAAAGCTGACACAGTGAATGAAGTTGTTATCAACCAGACCCTCGTCTCCCAGCTGGGTCTGAAATCCCCTCAGGAAGCCATCGGAAAAGATTTACAACTGGGTGGTGGATGGAAAAAAATATGCGGCGTTGTAAAAGATTTCAGACAAAATTCCTTACGCGACGCAACAAAGCCTTTATTAATAGCAAACGATAAAAAAGTATACTCATTTACCGCCTTGAAATTAAAAGGAAGCAACCTGGTTGCCATCAGGGAACAGGTGCAGAAAGTCTGGGATAAATATTTCCCTGAATATGCAAACCAGACATATTTCGCAGACGAAAAAATAGAAGAGTTCTACCAACAGGAACATCAGCTTGCTCTTTTATATAAAATATTTGCCGGGATTGCCGTATTTATTTCTTGTCTGGGTTTATATGGTCTTGTGTCATTTATGGCTGTGCAAAGAAAAAAAGAAGTCGGAATCCGCAAAGTGCTTGGCGCCAGTATTTCGCAGATCATATATTTATTTTCCAAAGAATTCACCGTGCTGATCCTGATCGCTTTTGCCATAGCTGCGCCTGTAGCCTGGTATATGATGAGTAACTGGCTTCAACGGTTTGATTATCGTATTCCGATGCGTCCTATGCTTTTTATCCTGGCTGTGGTGATATCAGTGACGATCGCCTGGTTAACGGTGGGGTATAAATCATTTCGTGCGGCCCTGGCCAATCCTGCGAGAAGTCTGAAATCGGAATAACGTTTAAAGCTTAAAGCGTAAAGCACAAAGCTTAAAGCTTTCTGATCGATATACGATACACGATGCAGAAAATTGAAACCGTCAACCGTCAACCGCCAACCGTCAACCGTCAACCGTCAACCGTCAACCGTCAACCACTATTTGGCAGAAAACAAATAAACAGTCGTTTCGTGAAAAGTCTGTCCCGGTGCCAGTATCGAATTTGGAAATGAAGGCTGATTGGGAGAATCCGGAAAGTGTTGAGTTTCCAGACAAAGGGCACTGTGTTTCACTATCTTTTTGCCATCACGTCCTGTCAGCGTTCCGTCCAGAAAATTACCTGTGTAGAATTGTATGCCTGGCTGCGTGGTTTTGACGATTAAGCGGCGTCCAGATCCGGGATCATACAGTTCTGCGGCTACTGCCATACCAGAATCTTTTTTGTTTATTACGAAGTTGTGATCATAACCCCCTTTCACATGATCAATATCCTTTCCGATTTTCTTTGTTGTCAGGAAATTAAATGGCTGTGTTGTTCACGGGTAATATTTGTCCGGTGGGAATCAGTGAATCATTTACGGGCGTATACCTGGATGCATTTATTTTTATTTCTTCAGAAAGAATCGTTGAATCCTTTCCGGCGGATAAATTGAAATAGGCGTGATTCGTCAGATTCACGGGTGTCTTCATATCAGTCAGAGCGGTATAATCTATCATCAGACCATTTTCTGAAGTAAGCGTATACACCACTTTCACATTGAGGTTGCCGGGATAACCTTCGTTCGCCGTCGTGGCTGAGATATGAAAGCGCCAGACTGGAATCGTTCACAAGGTTTACCGTCCAGATCACTTTGTCAAAACCTTTCCCACCACCGTGCAGTGAATTTCCGTGATTGTTGAGTTCCAGCGTATAGGTTTTGCCATCTATTTGAAATGTACCGTGATGTATCCTGTTCGCATACCTCCCGATCAAAGCACCAAAATAGGGGTTTGCTTTCTGACGGTATCCTGCCAGAGAATCATAACCCAGAACAATATCTCCGGAAACACCTGATTTATCGGGCGTCCACAGAGAAAGAATGGTTCCGCCATAATTTGAAATAACGGCTTTCAGTCCCTTATTGTTTTTAATCGTATAGGCATAAACGGTATCCTTGTCAACAATGCCATAAAAACTTTTTTTTCCGTTTTCCTGAATAACGATTTCATTATTTTTTTCGGGCGCCGAATGGCAACCGCCTGTCAGGCTTGCAATAAAAACAGAAAAGTAAATGCTGTGTAATGGAAGGAATTTCATATCGGTTTCTTTCTTACTTTGATTTTTAAAACCCGGAGCGATTGCCGATCTTGAAAAAATCTATCGGCTCGTTACTGCGGTTTTCGCTCTGCGTCTCACAACAAATATCTCCCGGGTGATATCCGGTTGATTATCTCCCAATAAAAATCCGAATGGCTGAAGCGGACTGACGCGATCGAAAATCACTTTCACAATAGCCGTTAACGGAATGGACAAAAACATACCCGGCACACCCCAGAGTGCATTCCCTACCAGCACTACGATAATAGAAACAAGCGCATTAATCTTCACCTTGGAAGCTACAATTTTTGGCACAAATAGATTGTTATCTATAAATTGAACGATCAGATAGGCAATTAAAACATACAAGGCATCGACGGGCTGTTTTGTGGCCAGCGCCAGCAGCATGGGCAGCGCCACGGCCACTACACCACCGATATATGGAATTACATTTAATAATGCACCGATCACACCGAGCAGAATCGCATAGGGTATGCCAAGGATCATCAGGGCAACAGAATTTAATATAGCGACCAGGAAGGCTTCTACCAGCAGACCAATGAGATAGTTCTGGATTAAGCCCTTGGTTTCCGTCAGGACCTCAACAACCATCCCGTGAACATTTTTTGGGAAAAGTCTGGCAAAGAATTCCAGGAGCAAAGGTTTGTAATAAATGATCATAAATACATAAACCGGCATGATGATAAAAGTCATGAGCATACCACTCAGGGTGCTGACGGTACTCGTGATGACTACCGTGCCATTGTCCATACCTTCCTGCCGGGTTTTTGTTACCCAGGCATCGACCTTCCACTTGGATACGTTGAATGTTTTGGAGATCCACCGTTCTCCATCATTGAACAAAGAAAGAAATTTTTGTTTGAATAAGGGAAAAGATTCACTGAAAAGCGAAATCTGAGTCACAAAAAAATAGAACACTGCGCTGATCAGAAGCATGGTTACGACCAGTGATAGAATAATGGCTAAAACCCGGGGAATCTTTATACGGCATAGAAAAAGAATAACCGGATTGAGCAGTATGGCAATCATGATTGCAAAGACCAGCGGTATGATGATATCCTGACCGATGTATAAAATGAAAAACAAAATAGCGATGCCCATAAAAATCTGTGCAATTTTCAAATATACAGGCAGCTTAACCGACGCATTATCCATGAAGGGATGTTTAAAGAACTAAAATAATCTATCTTGACAAGCAAAACCGATACCATGTTCCGGCGAATGCTCTGCACAATGGCCCTTCTGGCGCTTTTAATGAACTTGCAGGCACAGAAACTTTATGATGAACCGTACCGGCCGCAGGTTCATTTTTCTCCTATGACCAGCTGGATGAATGATCCAAACGGACTGGTTTACATTGATAACACCTGGCATATATTCTTTCAGTATTTTCCTGACAGCACCATTTGGGGCCCGATGCATTGGGGCCATGCAGTCAGCAGGGACCTTCTGCATTGGAAACAGAAAGGTATTGCACTTTATCCCGACAGCCTCGGATATATTTTTTCTGGTAGTGTGGTAATCGATAGTGCCAATTCAAGTGGATTCGGAACAAAAGGCAAAAAACCAATGGTTGCCATATTCACACAGCATGATCCGGTCGGAGAAAAAGCAGGCAGCCATTTTTTTCAAAATCAAAGCATCGCATACAGTCTGGACAATGGCATCCACTGGCAGAAATATACGGGCAATCCGGTTGTAAAAACGCCCGGATTAAATGACTTCAGAGATCCAAAAGTGAGCTGGTACGCAGAACAGAAAAAATGGATCATGGTATTGGCAGCCGGTGACCGCGTCATGTTTTTTTCTTCCGGGAATCTGAAAGAATGGAAAAAGGAATCTGATTTTGGTTCGGGAATCGGTTGTCACGGAGGAGTTTGGGAATGCCCCGATCTGATACCTTTTATCGTGGATGGAAAAACAATCTGGCTATTGATTGTAAGTATCAATCCCGGTGCTCCCCAGGGCGGTTCAGGGACTCAATATTTTACCGGTGAGTTTGATGGCCATCAATTCATATCAAATGATACACTTACCCGCTGGATGGATTATGGAGCCGATGACTATGCAGGCGTAAGTTTCAGTAATACCGGAAAAGAAAAAATATTTCTCGGCTGGATGAGTAACTGGCTATACGCCACAAGAGTTCCGACCGTAAAATGGAGAAGTGCGATGACGATGCCGCGTGTGCTGGGTTTAAAAAAAATCGGAGAGCATTATTTTACGACGATGACACCGGTTTCGGTGAAACCACTCAATATAACTTCGAAACTGTCCTCGGGAAATAAAATTAAATTGCAGGCGCCTTGTAAAATCGATTTTAATATTCCTGACCTGCATGCATTCACAATCATATACAGCAATTCATCAGGCCAGGAATTGCGCATCGGTTTCGATGAAGATAAAAATGCATTTTTTATTGACAGAACCAACGCAGGGAAATCCGATTTTGATCCGCACTTCGCAACTATTCATTATGCGCCCCGTATCGCAAAATCCAAAGGATCCAACCTGACCGTGATTCTCGACAACTCATCACTGGAACTATTTGCAGATGGCGGTCTGACCTGTATGACAGATATATTTTTTCCCGAACAGCCGTTCAATGAATGGCGAACAGAAGCCAATAAAAACTTATTTGATAAGTTACAAATCAGTCAGCTCAAGTCAATATGGACCTCTCCGTAAAAAAATACTCTTCCCTATTAACTCTTAACTCTTAACTTTCGTTAGTTTACTTCCAGTTCATCCTTATTTGGTAAAACCGGAAATGCATGATGGGGCTCGGTCTGGTACCAGAAAACCGTTGATGCGATATCATCTTCCAGGGGAAGATACCTTCCTCCGGATCGCCACCCAAGGGCCTGTATCGTTACCCGAAGATTTTTTTCAAAACGGATGGGATCGGTAATATGCCAACGGTATAATCCAAATCGTTGCGAAACATTATAGTGGCCATCTCCGCGAATCACCTGTGCGAGACCTGAATAGGGACTGTTGAATTCTGTATAGTTCGATTCCTCCACACCAGCAGTATTTTTTTTGTGTGTATCAAAATCATATGATCCACAGAAATAATCTTCTGTGCCCGTTCCGCAAATCGTCGGATATTCCCCATCATCATCCATAAAAAATTTTATTTCTCCCTCACCCCACCAGCCATTATTATGAACACCCCATGCGAGATAAGTACCCACATACTGTCCGCGGCCCTGAACACCATCCAATAATACAACAACGGATTTTGCAGGCAGGGGATTCACGCGCCTGAACTGGGCATGAAAATAAGCAGCATCCGCAGGCACTTCTGTAAGAATATAATCTACCTGGTAATACAGCATCATGGGTTCATTGTCAATATTCTCCATCGTGATGCGACATTTCTTCCTGAAGGGCATCGGCCAATAACAGTTAAACGCAGAGCCGGGATTAACGCATACAGCGAGCGAACGAAGGGGTGCGTACTGGTTCCATCCCATTCCGAAAAAATCTCCCACTGGCGCTTCCACAGAAGGTGTTTTTTCATCATCCCAGTAAAACCGAATGATGGAATTCCGCCAGACTCCGGTAGGCGTCATCCAGATATGCTGTATGGATCCCGGACCATTTATCTCTGCAATGGTAAAAGTCGTATGCGCTTTGATTTGCACGGACGGACTCAATTTCCACCCTTTTCCCAATTCGCGTGCAGCTGATTCTCCCGTTCCTTTTTCAGCCATACCGCCCTTACCCTTTTCTCCATTAAAATTTTCCGGACTGATGGACCGGCTTTTTGCATCCGACAGACGGTATATATTCGACAGATTGGCATCCATACCATTATACTTCTCCTGGGACCATGTTTTGAAAGAAATGATCAGGCATAATACCAGACAGGTCAGCCATTTATTTTTCATGTTTGCTGTTTTATTATGAATAATGAATATAAGCCAATCACTTAAATAGTTAACATTCTGAACACAGAATAGATTCTTTCCCGGCTGAAATCAGGAGTACCTTTGTATGGCTAACGGACTACACAGAAATGTATAAAGTTTCATTTACTAATAAAGACAATTCTTTTCACCAGGACATGAAGTCTTCGGTGGACCAGTATTTTTCAGCCAACCGGATTAAGAAAACGGGCAATTGGAAATTGTATATAAAAGCCATCACACTCGTTCCTGTAGCGATCGGTTTATATATCATGTTATTATCCGTTCATTTTACATTGCTTCCGGGCATCCTGATTTCTGGACTATTCGGTTTTGTATTAGCCAGTATCGGTTTCAATATTATGCATGATGCCTGTCATGGTTCCTATTCCACAAGACCATGGGTCAATAATATAATGGGGTTAAGCCTGAACCTGCTCGGAGGAAACGCTTTTATCTGGAAGTTCAAACATAATATTATCCATCACACATACACGAATATTGACGGGATTGATGATGACATAGCCAAGAGTCCCGTCATGCGTCAATGTGAATCCCAGAAATGGGTGAAGGCACATCGCTTTCAACATATCTATGTGCCGGTCCTCTACGCGGTATCTTCTTTTGCGTGGGTATCCATGATGGACTTCGTAAAATATTTTAATGGGAAGATTCATAATACGAAACTGCAGAAAATGAACCTGAATGAGCATATCATTTTCTGGTTAAGCAAATTAATGTATGTCGTTTTTTATCTTATCATACCCGTGCATTTTGTTGGATGGTCCGCCTGGGCAATTGGTTTCTGCAGTATGCATGTGATGATGGGACTCACGCTTGCGCTTGTATTCCAGCTGGCTCATGTGGTGGAAGATGCGGAATTTGTTTTTGCACCAGGCATTGAACCGCAAAAAATCGAAGATGAATGGGCCATCCATCAGGTAAAGACAACAGCCAATTTTGCTCCGCAAAATAAATTAATCAGCTGGTTTGTCGGTGGGTTGAACTACCAGATCGAACATCATTTATTTCCAAAAGTGAGTCATGTGCACTATCCGGCGATTGCCCATATTGTGAAGGATGTCTGTGATAAACACCAGGTACATTACAATGAATTCAGGACAATGACCGGTGCCGTGGCCTCGCATTTCAGGATGATGAAGCAATTGGGTTACAAGCCGAAAGCGTAAAGCGCAAGGCTTAAAGCTTTCTGAATATCTTGCGCTACAAAAATTGAAACCGTCAACCGTTCCCGCACGTGCGGGATCAACCGTCAACCGTCAACCTCCACTCTATCAACCTCATCAGCAGCCTTCACAACAAGCCTGACCGTTTCTCCCTGCTGCTCGGCAAGTCCTGACGTAACCAATTGTTTCAGCCGCGAGATCAGAAAAGATTCATTTAATTTTTCAGTGGACTTTAAGAGAATCTGATGTACTGTGCGTTGTATTTTCTGAAAAGCAGGTTGAATAAAGTGAAGAATCTGTTTGTCATAATAGTCATCTGATTGCTGCACGATTTTTTTCCCACCTTCCAAAAGACGAAGATTTTTATTTTCCGCAGCCAGGCGCAACCATTCATCCGGGTCTGTTTCGAATTCCGCCGGACTAACGGGACGGGCTAATTTTCTTGCCTTCACAAACTCGCGGGCGGGAATTTCGGCAAGGGAAAGGGGATAAAAAACATTTCCCTTTTCGTTTATAAATGGAAGATTATTTAAACTCAGCAGGTAAATCCTCCCTGAAAATTCCTTCAGCTGCGAGATCAGCCAGAAGTAACCACTCACATCCCGGACGTTCGGTGCCATCCAGATCCAGATCTGGTCAAACTCTTCCTCTCCCATCCTTTGCAGTATTTTCATCAGCGTGCCGGCATCGGACTCCTCAGCAACAGGTTCACTTACTTCCTGACGGATCTCATCCCACCATTTTTTTCGTTCAGTCCGCCCCCCATCAGAAAACAAATCCTGAATCGGACCTACAGAATAATCATCCTGAATCAGGATAACTTCGCCATCCAGCGCCTCATCCAGGTCCATCGCTGCATTCAATAACTCGGCTCCCTTTGAGTCAAATACAATATGAAACATTACATAGTGTTTTAGGTTCTGTCGGTCAGTGTTATATTTTAAACTCAGTGAATCAATTCTTGTTTCAAATTTAGTTAATCAGTTTTGCCCACTCCAACACTAAATCACTCTACTTCCAGTCTTCCAGACTTCCAGACTTCCAGACTTCCATACTTGTAAGTGTTTTGGTTATTCCGCATGATCAATCTCCATCCGGAGATTTCCAATAATGAAATCCTGCCGCTGCGGCGTATTCTTACCCATAAAATATTCCAGCAATTGCTGGATATGCGTCTCAGGCATTATCATCACCGGTTGCACCCGCATATCCGGACCGATAAACCGTGCAAATTCCTGCGGGGAGATTTCTCCCAATCCTTTGAAACGCGTGATCTCCGGTTTACTGCCCAGTTTTTTGGTGGCTGCTTTTTTTTCCGTTTCATCATAACAATAAATCGTCTCCTGCTTATTTCGTACGCGGAACAAAGGTGTTTCCAGAATATAAACATGGTTATTCTTTACCAGATCGGGAAAGAACTGGAGAAAAAAAGTCATTAGCAAAAGACGGATATGCATCCCATCCACGTCGGCATCAGTCGCAACTACGATATTATTGTAGCGTAGCCCTTCGATGCCGTCTTCCACATTCAGCGCGTGTTGCAGCAAATTGAATTCCTCGTTTTCATACACCACTTTTTTAGTGAGTCCGAAACAATTTAAAGGTTTCCCGCGTAAACTGAATACGGCCTGGGTTTCCACATTGCGAACCTTGGTAATCGATCCACTCGCGGAATCACCCTCCGTGATAAAAATGGTGGACTCCTTTTGTTTTTCAAGGATCAGATTTTTTTCTTTGCCCGTGGCTTCTTCGTTATAATGTACGCGGCAATCTCTTAATTTTTTATTGTGCAGGTTTGCCTTTTTGGCTCTTTCATTGGCCAGTTTGCGAATACCCGACAATTCTTTCCGTTCTTTCTCACTTTGTTCAATGCGTTTTTTCATCGCATCGGCAATGGAAGGATTTTTATGCAGATAATTATCCAGCTCCCGCGCCAGGAAATCATGAATAAAATTTTTCATGCTGGCCCCACCTTCCTCCATATACTGGCTGCCCAGTTTGGTTTTCGTCTGCGATTCAAAAACGGGTTCCACAACGCGAACCGATATAGCGGCCGTGATACTTTGACGTATATCTGCTGCTTCATAATCTTTTTTATAAAAATCGCGAACCACTTTCACAAATGCTTCTCTGAAAGCCTGCTGATGAGTGCCCCCCTGCGTCGTATACTGACCATTCACAAAACTGAATATTTCTTCGCCATAATCACTGTTATGGGTAATGGCTACTTCAATATCATCACCTTTCAGATGGATGATCTGATAACGAAGTTCATCCTCGTTGGTCTTACGCTTGAGCAGATCGAGCAAGCCGTTTTTGGAGAGATATTTCTTCCCGTTATAATTGATGACCAGTCCGGCGTTCAGATAACAATAATTCCAGAACTGGTTGTCCAGGTATTCATTGATAAAATGGAAATTCTTGAAGATCGATTCGTCAGGAACAAACTCAACCAAAGTGCCGTTGGGTACGGTGGCCTTGATTTCCCTGTCTTCTTTCACCAGGTTCCCTTTTGAAAACGAAGCACGTTTTTCACGGCCATCCCGAAATGCCGCCACAATAAAAGACTGGCTTAAAGCATTGACTGCTTTTATACCGACACCATTCAGGCCAACGGCTTTTTGAAACGCCTTACTGTCGTATTTGGCACCCGTATTGATTTTGCTGACGACGTCTACCACTTTGCCCAGCGGAATACCCCTCCCATAGTCTCTCACACTAACGGTTTTCTCTTCGATCATTACCTCGATCTGTTTTCCGTGTCCCATGGTGTATTCATCTATGCAATTATCCACCACTTCCTTAATCATGACATAGATTCCATCGTCGGCACTGCTGCCATCGCCGAGTTTGCCGATATACATACCGGGCCTCAGACGGATATGTTCTTTCCAGTCAAGTGAACGAATGGACTCCTCTGTGTACGCGAATAAATCCTGTTTATTTTCTGCCATATTGAATGGTCGCAAATATAAGTAAATCGAGTTATTGGCGGGCTGCGTGAATTACGCACGTTTGTGCATAAAACGTTGTTTATTTACTTGATTTCCTGTTTTTTAGGCGCAATCCGCGAACAAATATCAGCAGTAAATTGAGTACAAAACCAAGTAGTTTTACCTATAATAAAAGACTTGATTTGACGCTATTATAGTATAAACTTTAACCCTTGAAAACTGGTCTGTTACCGGGAATAAATCAGCTGCTGGCCATCCTGGTCGTGCTGCTTACATTCCTCCCTCTGGTCCTTTACTGGCGGAAAAGACTAAGTGCTGAGAAATCTTATCTCTGTATTGTTGTATTTTGGACTATTAACGGAATACTTTATTTCCCGGAAATGTTTCACTGGGCCTGGTATAAGGCAGTAACAAATCAAATTACCTTATATTATAATCTGATTGATCCCCCACTCATTATCCTTACTTTCTACTATATCTTCAAAAAGAAATTCTTTTTAAACCTCCTCGGCGCCTTCGTCATATTTGAAATGGTTATGATCGCGTGGAAGGGATTCAATTTCGACTCAAATAATTACATCATCGGACTGGGCAGTTTGATCAGCCTGATCATGAATCTCTGGGGAATCAGCCGGTATTTCATGAATGTGGAACATTCTGAAAAAGAGAACGTACTGGTGTTTGTTTACGCCGGCTTTATCTTCTATTATGGATTATTCGCGATAGTGTTTAATTATAACTACCTGCATACGAGCGGAACCGAGATGCCTTATGTAGTGTTTATAAACTATTCAGCAGTTATCTTATCCACTTCTCTGATCTCCTACGGTTTTTGGAAATATGCAACCGTAAAATACAGCGAAGAAAAATATTAGTCCTCGTCTTCCTCGTAGTTATAAGATCCCTGATTATCGTTGTAAATCGATTCCCAGTCTTTTATTTTATCGTCACCGACAAGTTCAAGAATATCAAAAATCGGATCGCCTTTTTTCTTCCATTCATTTAATTGTTCATCGGTGTATTTGGAAACATACATGCATTGTTCTGTTTCCAGATTTACCTTGATAAGATGAATAGGTGATTCCTCCGTTTCCTGGATAAGGTAGTAGCAATTTTTTTCTAACAGGGCATAAGAATACATAACTGTAAAGTTTTAAAAATGATTCAGTTCGGATGTTAGAATTAATGGGAAGTAAGAAAAAGTCTGCAGAAGAATTTTGGAGGTAGTAAGAAGTACTGCAGTACACAAATTTACTGTTTTTCGGATTCAACCGTCCCGTTTTTACACGTTTGGTAACAGGTATTTAATTTTGTCTAAACAACTATTGATAATCAGCGTTTTACGCTATTCTGCCTTTTTGTAATCGAAGAATTTGGTTTATGCAGGCCGGAAATTCATCCTGGTAATGGCTCACGAAGATCAGGCTGGCGCCAAAATCAGCACAATAGCGGTCAATAATATGAAGTGTAAGGGCTGTCTGAGCCCCGTCCAGCCCCTGACAGGGTTCATCCAGGATAAGTAAGGGCGGCGTTTTGATCAGGGATCTCCCAAGGAGTATCATCCGCTGCAAACCAGCAGGCAGACTCCTTAATAAACGATTTCCAAAGGCAGCGCAATCCAGGAACTCCAACCAGTCATAGACATATTGCTCCTGGTCTGCCGAAAGGCGGCGGAACAAACCAATCGTATCAAATAATCCGGAGGCGACAGTGGTGAATGCAGTTGCAGCCGGATCGAAATAAAGCTGCAGTTCCGGTGAGAGATAACCGATTTTATGTTTAATCTCCCAGATGCTTTCACCGGATCCCCTCTTCCTGTCGAAGAGATAAATATCATTGGCATATGCCTGCGGATTATCAGCTGTGATAAGGCTCAGCAGTGTTGATTTACCTGCACCGTTGTGACCGCTGAGTCCCCAGCATGCACCCTTTTCAATTTCCCAGTTTATTCCGTCGAGTATTTTTTTTCCATCATACTCTATATGCACATTCCGCATACGAACAGCATAACTGAAATCAGGATACGAAAACTGCATGGACGACGGAAAATCTTTAACCGGCATTTCCCTGAATGCAGAGTAGCGATCCGGAATCTCAGACAAGCTATTCAAAAACTGTAATTTCCCGTCCTGCAAACGGGCATAACGGTTGAAACATGAAGGAACAAAAGCACGGCTTGTCAATAGGATCATCTGCTGTCCTGAATTGGCCAGGCCCCCAAGAATTCCTTCCAGGATTTTGCGACCCTCTGCATCCAGTCCGGTGAAGGGTTCATCCAATATCAGCAAAGCGGGGAATCGAAGCACTGCTTCTAAAATCTGCAACCTTTTGTTTTCACCGTTCGATAATTGAATCAGCGGTTCGTTCAAAACCTGATCCAGATGAAAAGTTTCTATTAACGCTGATTTGGAGAAATATGCGTCCTGCCCCTCATCAAAAACGGCGAGCGCTTCGGAAACCGTCATTGTTGCTTCGGCGTCAATCGCATTATACCGCTGCTGATAATAAAAATTACTTTGATTTTGCAGGTCAAGGAACCGGTGTTGCTGTTCAACCACCACAACCCCACTTCCCTGCATTTGATCTTCAAAGCCGCGGAAATCGATCCGGCCGCTGGATGCATGATTCCCTGCCAGTGTATGCGCCAATATTGTTTTTCCCGAACCTGCTTCACCAAATATTATCCATTGATCCCCTGCTTTTATTTCCATGGAAATATCCCGGAGAATTTCTTTTCTGAGGATTTGAACACAAACACTTTCGATCTTCAGTAATGGGGAATCCATCCGGTTCGATTTTTGGACTTAAAGATCCTGGTTTTGCACTAAATTCGACGCTCAATCCCGTCACCTGATTTCACCACAAACCATACAGCAGATTCTCAGCCGCATTGACATCACGGAAATAGTGGGCGGATTTGTGAAGTTGAAAAAAAGAGGGGCAAATTACCTGGGACTCTGTCCTTTTCACAACGAAAAAACGCCCTCTTTTACGGTTTCCCCTTCCAAGGAAATATATAAATGTTTTGGATGCGGAAGAAGTGGTAATACCATCAGCTTTCTCATGGAGCATGAGAAGTTTTCTTATGTGGAAGCTTTGAAATGGCTTGCTAACAGGTATAATGTGGAGATTGAAGAAACAGAGCTGAGTCCGGAAGTAAAAATCCAGCAACAAACAGCAGACAGTCTCTACATACTGAATGCGTTTGCTCAAAAATTTTTCAGCGATGTTTTACATAATACAGAAGAGGGACAAAATATTGGATTAAGCTATTTGCAGGAGCGTGGATTCGATGCAGCGGTCATTGAAAAATTCCAGCTGGGTTACAATCCTTCAGCACCAGATTCTTTTGCTTCGGACGCCATTGCGGCCCAGTATAATCCCGAACTTCTGCAGAAAAGCGGTCTCGTGGTCATGCGCGACGGCAGAGCCATGGACAATTACAGGGGACGCATTATTTTTCCCATTCATAGTCCGATTGGAAAAATTGCCGGTTTTGGTGCCCGCGTGATTCGCAATAATGATCGTTCACCCAAGTATATCAACACACCGGAAAATGAAATTTATGTAAAAAGCAAACTGCTCTACGGTTCTTATTTTGCAAGACAGGCCATAGATAAAGCCGATGAATGTTTGCTGGTGGAAGGATATACCGATGTGGTTGCGTTGCATCAGGCGGGTATTGAAAACGTCGTAGCCAGTGGAGGCACTTCGCTCACGCCCGATCAACTGCGTCTGATAAAAAAATACACATCTAACCTGACAATTATTTATGATGGTGATGCAGCAGGTATCAAGGCCGCCCAGCGCGGAATGGACCTGGCATTTGAAGAGAGTCTTCAGGTGAAATTGGTTTTAATTCCGGGTCAGGAAGATCCGGATAGTTATGTAAAAAAAATTGGTGCCGCCGCATTCAGGGACTTCATAGCATCAAATAAAAAAGACTTTATTTTATTTCAGCTGGAAACCTCGCTGGCAGCCGCTGCGGGCGACAGCAACCAGAAAGCGCGGCTTGTCAGCCAGATCGCAGAAACCATTTCGAGAATCAATAAGGCCGAAGATTTTACAAGGCAGCAGGACTATATACGCCGTTCATCCGAGTTGCTAAAAATAGATGAGAACGGGCTCAATACACTTGTTAATAAATTTATCCGGGAGCGCGTCGGCAAATACGAATCAAAAACAGCTGCCAAAGAGCTTGCGGCAGAAACAGAGCCTACGGAAAAAGTTTTCCTCGATGAAGAACTGAATGAATTATTAAACCGTGATGAACAACAGGAGCGGGCCATTATACGGTCGCTGCTCGAATTTGGTCTGCGCAAATGGGACGAAGAAAAAACGGTAGCGGAATACCTGCTGCCAGAACTGGAGGACAAGGAAATGTTCGACAATAAAAACCTGTACACTGTCTTGGACCTTTATAAGACCTGGTACGAACAAAAGCTGGAACCCACGGCCAGGAATTTTTTATACCATGAGGATCAGTCCCTGGGTGCACTGGTTGTATCCATTATGGATTTCCCATACGAGGTAAGTGAAAACTGGAAGACGCATTTTGAAGGAAAAATTCCAACCAGGGATGAGCTTTACCTCGAAGAGGTCGGATCTACACTCACCTACCTGAAGCTCAGAAAAATTCAGCGCCTGATGATCATGAATCAGAAAGATCTCGAAAAATCCAGGAACCCGGACGAACAGATGATGTTCATGCAAACCCATCTTCATTTAAAACAAATGGAGAAACAGCTGATGGGTCAGGCAGGTACTGTGATCGTGAAAATCTAAGGCAAGTATGAAAGTATGGAAGACTGAAAGTCTGGAAGTGCCATCAACCAGCCCCAATTTAACAATTGACAATTAACAATTGACAATTATCCCACCAGTTCTTCAACCTTCCGGGTCATCAAAGCAGAACCGGCAATCGCCACTTTTTCAAAGCGGGTAGCGGTCCACACATGGTCCAGGGTGATTTCATTGATGCCTTCAAAACCGGCATTCGTAATGCAGGTCCAGCTGCACTCACGGTTGAGGGTGGTTGCAATTTTTGAACTGGTTTTAGGATAGGCAACCCAGAATTTACCTCCCTTACCAAGGGCCGGCAATACTTCATGGATGATGCCTCTCAGCTGGGTTTCATTGACAGCAAAAACCAGGGCAAAATCGATTTTCTTAATCTTTAAAAGGGGGGTAACATTCTTAGCAAAAGCCAGTTTGGCAAACTGCTTCTCTATCGAAGAAGGAAGACCCTGAATTAAAATGCTCTTTTCATCTTTGAGTTCCAACTTTTCCAATAAAGTTAATGACATGCTTTATATGTTTTTGTTTGCGGAATCGCCTTCAGGGGCTGCAAAGGTAACGAAAATTTAACCGTAACTAAAAGAAAATCATCCTTTAGCAGCCAAAAAGGGAATCAACCATGTGTTTCCGGAACGGAAAAGGGTAAAAGATTGGGATACTGCAACTTAGGATAGGTTAACTAAATTTGAGATCCAGGTCTTCTGGGTCTTTTTTTGTCGCGGTACTTTAAAATGGGAATCTTGCTTTCGCTTCCCCTCAGCAATCGGCTGATATTCTTCTGATGTGTCAGTATAACGAGTAGCGCAACAGCAATGGAAAAAAACCGGTAGAGGGGTTCCTTTTCATTAAAAATAAAAAGGATCAGTACCGCAAAAGCGATACTTGCCAAAATAGAGCTCAGGGACACAAAGCGTGTCAGATACAGGCAAAGGAGAAAGACGCCTACGCAATAAAGGGCTACCATCGGCTGTATGGCCAGGATCATTCCAAACAGGGTTGCAACCCCTTTCCCACCCCTGAAATCGGCCCAGAGAGGAAAAATATGTCCCACAACGGCTGCCAGGCCCAGCCCAACCATAAGGTTAGTTCTGTCCCATTCATTATGCATGTAAAAAGGTAATAATATGTAGAGACTCGTAGCAATGAATCCCTTTAAGACGTCTACAGACATCACGATGCATCCCCATTTTGATCCAAGCACACGAAAAGTATTGGTGGCACCTGCGTTTCCGCTGCCATAATCCCGGATGTCTACTCCAAAAAAATAACGACTTATCCATACAGCCGTCGGTATGGAACCTATCAGGTAAGCAAAGAGAATAAATAGAACTTCCTTCATGGACGGCTAGGAGTGCTTGGATTTCAAAATTAATTAAAAAAAGCGATCTATCGCTGATGAATTTACTCAGGGCCGATGATTTTTTAAACTGAAACTCATCCAGTTGTCTCTGATCATCTGCAATTCAAAAGCAAAACCGGCAACAGTGGCCCGTTCCCTGATTTTTCCTTCGTCAGATTCCAGAACACCGCTACCTATCAGAACGCCGGTTTTACTCAAATGTTGTCGTATGGAATCCATGTTTTCGAGTATCACCTTTAAATTGATATTTGCCAGAATGATATCAAACCGGCCAGTCCCTGAAAGGGAATTGCTGAGTTCAATCCGAACCGTTTCACAGCCATTAATGGCCACATTTTCCCGGGCATTGTCAATGCTTAGCTCGTCTGAATCGATCGCCAGCACGGATCCCGCTCCCATTTTACATGCAAGGATGGCGAGCACACCAGTTCCTGTGCCAAAGTCCAGTACAGACTTTTGCTTCATATCCAGGTGTTCCATGGCGGCGATCATCATATAGGTGGTTGCATGATGTCCCGTGCCAAAACTCATTTTTGGGGTTATGATGATATCATATTTTACTTCCGGGATAGCCTTGTGAAAATGTGCCCGGATCGCACAGAAATCATCAACGGTTACCGGTTCAAAATCCTTCTCCCATTCGGAATTCCAGTTTCGCGGCTCAATAACTTCTTTTTGAAATAAAGTATGAAAGGGATCGGCCACACCTTTTATCTCTGCTATAATATTTTCGATCTTCTCTGGTTCATATAATGTTTCCGGAATGAAAGCATATAGTTTTCCCGGCTCTTCTTCAAATCCTTCAAATCCCGACTGGCTCAGACGCGCCACGAATATATCCGACTCGTCAGCGTTTTTGGTATCTATTGTTATTTGAATGTATCTGTTCATGGGCGAAAAGCGTAAAGCTTAAAGCTAAATTGGAAATTTGCGAATTTGGAAATTTAGTTATTTAGTTAACAGAGTTCGCCCGCTTGTAAAAAAAAGAGCACCGTTAAGGTGCTCATCAAAATATTCGAATTCCAAAAAGAATGCTTTACGCATTACGCTTTGCGCTTTACGCTTGTTCTTGCTGCCGTCCTTCCGGTTTCGGCATGAGCACTTTCCGGCTGAGTTTGAATTTACCTGTTTTACTATCCAGACCGATCAGTTTCACTTTCACCATATCATTTTCATTCAGCACACCATCCATGGTCTCCAGTCTTTTCCAGCTGATTTCACTAATATGAAGCAAACCCTGTTTGCCGGGCATGAATTCAACAAAAGCGCCATAAGGCATAACCGATTTTACTTTCGCTTCATATACGGCTCCAATCTCCGGAACGGCAACGATTCCTTTAATCCAGGCAACTGCTTTATCAAGTCCTTCTTTGGAAGGACTGAAAATACTTACCTCTCCCTGGTTACCTACTTCTTCCAGATTAATCGTAGCACCTGTTTCTCTTTGTATTTCCTGAATGATCTTGCCACCGGGCCCGATCACCGCACCAATGAATTCCTTGTCGATAAATAATTTCTCCATTCTCGGAGCATGTGGTTTCACTTCCTCTCTGGCCACCGGAATGCATTCATACATGGCATCCAGTATATGAAGTCTTCCTTTACGCGCCTGCTCAAGGGCTTCACGCATGGTATCCATACTGAGACCATCCACTTTTATATCCATCTGCACACCACATATTCCATCGCGGGTTCCCGTTACTTTAAAGTCCATGTCTCCAAGATGATCTTCATCACCCAGAATATCCGTGAGCACTGCATATTTATTATCCGATGCTCTTGAGATCAGGCCCATAGCTACACCACTTACGTGTTTGGCAAAGGGAACACCCGCATCCATCAATGCGAGTGAGCCGGCACATACGGTCGCCATGGAAGAAGATCCATTGGATTCCAGTACATCGCTTACCACACGAACGGTATAAGGATAATCATTTCCCGGCATCATCTTTTTCAATGAACGCATCGCGAGATTACCATGTCCCACTTCACGACGTGCAGGAGCACGCATCATTTTCACTTCTCCTGTAGAGAAAGGAGGAAAATTATAATGTAGTATGAATTTGGTATAATCTGATTTTGCTGCGCTTTCAACAAGCAACTCATCCAGCGGAGTTCCCAGGGTAACCGTCGTAAGGGACTGTGTTTCTCCTCTTGTGAATAATGCAGAACCATGCGGAGTTGGTAACGGATCCGTTTCCATGGCAAGCGGCCGCACCTCATCCAGTTTGCGGCCGTCAAGACGAACTTTCTCATCTACAATCATATTGCGAACCACTTCCCATTGCAGATCACCATAATATTTTTTAACCAGTTTTTTGTCGGCGTCGGTTGTCTCAGCACCCAGACTTTCGATCAATTCTTTTTTTAATACATCAAATGCTTCACTCCTCTGATGCTTGCTGCTTCCGGCTTTTGAAATTTGATAAATTTTATCTTTTGCGAATGCCTGCACTTTTTCATTCAGGGCTTCATTCGTCTCGGGTTTTTTATAATCTCTTTTTTCTTTCGCTCCCACTTTCGCGCGAAGATCCACCTGTGCCCTGATCTGGATGCGGATCGCATCATGGGCAATCTGGAGTGCCTGGATCAGATCGTCCTCACTGCATTCATCAGCCTCACCTTCTACCATCATCAGATTTTTATCTGTTGCAGCAATCAGGAATTCGAGAGCTGATTTCTCAAGCTCGCTACGGGTTGGATTGACAATGAATTTTCCGTCTACTTTGGCCACACGAACTTCACTGATGGGTTCCTTAATCGGAATATCCGATACTGCCAGTGCAGCAGACGCTGCCAGTCCGGCCAGGGCATCCGGTAAAATTTCCGAATCACTGGAAACCAGCGTAACCAATACCTGTACATCACAGAAATAATCGTCCGGAAATAACGGGCGCAGGGCGCGGTCAATCAAACGGCTGGTTAGTACTTCATAATCATTCAGCCGGGATTCTCTTTTGAAGAATGAACCGGGAATTCTGCCGGCAGATGCAAATTTTTCCTGGTAGTCAACCGAAAGGGGGAAAAACTCCTGTCCTTCGCGGGGTTCCTTATTGGCGACGACAGTGGCAAGAATAATACAGTTTCCCTGGCGCACTGTAACGGCCCCATCTGCCTGACGGGCGAGTTTTCCGGTTTCTATAGAAATAGGTAAACCTTCACCGGTCGTAAAGGATACACTGAATGGCTGTGATAACATATGAATCGTTTGTAAAATAAATCGGCCTGAACGGTTTGCAGGGTGTGCCTGGCACAGTTAAGTCACGATAATGAAGGTTCTGAAAAAATGATTCCCAACTGGTGAGTTGGGAATTTATTTATTTTCTGAGACCGATCTTTTCGATCAGCTGGCGGTAGTTCTGCAGGTCATTATTGCTCAGGTATGTCAAGAGTCTTTTTCTCTTACCAACCAGCTGCATCAGCCCGCGGTGAGTAGAAAAATCTTTTTTATTTTCCTGAAGGTGCTCGGAAATCCGGTTGATACGTTCAGTTAATAACGCGATCTGCGCTTCAATGGAACCGGTATTCGCTGCGCTGCTTCCGAACTTTGTGAAGAATTCTGCTGTTTTTTCTTTTGTCAAATAAGGCATCTCAATTTTTTTAAGGCATCCAGATAATATTCTGCTAATTTCGGCGCGAAGGTAGAGAATTATTTGCGAATTATGACGTTTTCATTGAAAAACCCTGGCCGGGCCTGAGCCCTGTAATGTATGACTTCATTTCGCTATCCTGTTGACAGAAAGTTGATTACAGTGACGGTTATTTCGGACCTGGTAACCGATTACCGTGTTCATAAAATCTGTCAGACGCTTTATAACGAGGGTTACGGGGTGCACCTGATTGGCTCAAGAAAAAAAAGAAGTCTTGCACTTAAATCGCGTGACTATCAAACAGATAGAATAAAAACGTGGTTTAAGCGATCTGCGCTTTTCTATGCAGAATTCAATATCCGGCTCTTTTTCAGGCTGCTTCATCAAAAGCCGGACATATTCCTGGGAAATGATCTGGACGTCATGCCGGCCACCATGCTCAGTGCAAGAATCAGGAAAAAGCCAGTCGTATATGACAGTCATGAATATTTCCTGGGTATGGCAGGAATGGAGAAAAAACCATTTCGCCGGAATATCTGGAAATACATCGAAGCCCGCATTTTCGCCAGACTGAAATACATGTACACCGTTTCAGATTCAATCCGGAATCTGTACAGGAAGATCTATCATGAAAAGCTTTTTGTTGTTCGTAACCTTCCACTAAAAAATCCGGATAACTCATTACCGACTTCTGAAGAATTGAACTGGCTACAGTCGATTGAAGAAAAGATTCCTGAAAATAAACATTTACTGATTTTTCAGGGTGCAGGAATCAATGAATCGCGCGGCGCCGAGGAGCTCGTACTCAGCATGAATTTCCTGGATGCCGGGTATCACCTGCTGATCATAGGCGGAGGGGATGTTTTCCCCAAACTTGAAAAAATGATTGAGCAGCATCATTTACAGGAAAAAATTACACTCATTCCAAAACTGCCCTTTGCCCTGCTCAGCCGGATTACCGGGAAAGCCCAACTCGGTATTTCCATCGACAAATCGTCCGTATTGAATCATAAATACAGCCTTCCGAATAAATTATTCGAATATCTCCACGCAGCCGTGCCGGTGCTTGCCAGCCGCCTGATCGAACAGGAAAGGATCATCAACCAGTTTGAGGTGGGAGATTTTATTGAAGATTATCAGCCCGAACACATCGCAGGAAAAATAAAAGAGATTTTTGACAACCCTGAACAGCTGAACCGCTGGAAACAAAACACTTGCAAAGTGAGGGAAACGCTCAACTGGGAGAACGAAAGCAAAATAGTTATCGATATTTTTAAACAAGTAGAAAGGGATTCGGTTAATTATTAAATGGAAGACAGGAAACTCCATATTGTTTGCCATGACGTTCCTTATCCTCCCGATTATGGAGGTGTGTTCGACCTTTATTATAAAATCAGAACTCTGCATGAACAGGGTATTCAGATTCTCCTGCATTGTTTTACAAGCGGAAGGGATGAACAACCCATATTGAAAACACTTTGTGAACAGGTTTACTATTACCCGCGGAGAACGGGTCACAAAGGTTTTTCACACCAGCTTCCTTATATCGTTTGTTCCCGTTCCAATCCCGAATTACTGGAAAGGCTTTTACAGGATGAATATCCGATTCTTCTCGAAGGTGTACACTGTTCTTATCTCACGCAGGACAGCCGTTTTGCACACAGGAAAATTTTACTTCGACTGCACAATGTTGAATCCGTCTACTACAAACAACTTGCAAAAAGCAGCTCCTCCTGGTTTAAAAAATTATATTACCTGCGTGAAAGCGTTGTGCTCAGAAAATATGAACGTCAGATTGCCTCCGGCTGGCCACTCCTGACTGTTACCCAATCAGATGCTGAAATGGCATCCGTCACCTATCAGTCAAAAAACATATCTGTGATTCCTGTGTTTCTGCCTTTCCAGCATATAGAGTCTCCCCAGGGCACGGGATGTTATTGCTTATACCATGGTAATTTATCCGTAGATGAAAATGAGAAAGCTGTGATCTGGTTGTTGGAAAAAGTGTTCAACGATCTCCCGATTCCCTTCCTCGTGGCAGGCAAAAATCCGGGACAAAGAATACGTCGTGCGGTGGAAAAATACAAAAACTGTTGCCTGGTTTCAGATCCCAGCGATCAGGAATTAAAGGATATTATTTCCAAAGCCCAGTTGCATGTGATTCCATCATTTAATTGTACCGGCGTAAAATTAAAATTGCTGAATGCGCTTTTTAACGGACGCCATTGTGTGGTAAATGAAAATGCTGTGGAAGGAACGGGACTCAAAGAAGTATGCCATTTGGCTGAAGGAGCCGCTGAATTTAAAATACTGATAGAAACCCTGTATGAACGCCCTTTTACTTTTCTTGATTTACAATTCCGCCGCGAAAAATTATTACACCAGTACAACAATCTGCGAACAGCGGGACTCCTGATAGCCCAGATTTGGTAGTGTGATCGCTATAATCTGCAATTACATAACTCCTTGTAGAAGTATATGCACTCCTACACTCTTATACTCCTATACTACTAACTCATTTAGAATACAGAAATGGTGGCATTGTCCATTACCTTACCTTTCTCGGTGCGAAGTGTGCGTGCGGGAAATTTATTTACAACCCGGTAATCATGAGTCGCCATGACCACGGTGGTTCCATATTCTTTTGATATCTGGAATAACAGCTGCATGATTTCGTCGGAGGTTTCCGGATCCAGGTTCCCGGTGGGTTCATCCGCCAATATAAGTTTGGGAGAATTCAACAAAGCCCTGGCGATATCCACGCGCTGTTGTTCACCGCCGCTCATCTCATAGGGCATTTTGAAACCCTTGGATTTTAGTCCAACCTTGTCCAATACATCATCGATTTTTTCTGTCATAAGTTTTTCATCTTTCCAGCCGGTAGCTTTCAAAACGAATTTTAAATTATCGATTACATTTCTGTCTGTCAGCAATTGGAAGTCCTGGAATACAACACCCAGGTTCCTGCGCAGGTAGGGGACTTTTTTCCAGGTCATTTCCCGGAGGTTAAAGCCGGCAACGGTTCCCTCCCCTTCCTTCATCGTAAGATCGCCATACATCGTTTTCAGTAAACTCGATTTACCAGTGCCTGTTTTCCCAACCAGGTACACAAATTCTGCTTTATTCACGACGATATTCACATTTCCCAGGATCAGTGTCCCGGACTGGTAAATATTCACATTTTTAAGCTCAACGATAGGTTCCGCCATATTTCAAAGTTAAAGGGCCGGCCTCAACCGGCAATGAATAAAATGCCCACATGAAAGCTTGCATCTGAGAAATAAATATAATATCTTAACGTTAAGTACAAATCCACGAAAGCGAAATCTACCTATATGAAAACATCCCACAAACCATTCCTTGCTATTCTCATCCTCAGTATTGTTGTGTTATACGGTCTGATGGCCATCATAGCATCCTGATCATTTATTTACCGGCTCCACTTCATAAACAGGACTGAACAAATACAGTTTTCCTGATGGTATCTCTACACCTTCAATTCTCTTCCTGATTTGTTTACCTCTCTTGAATACCCTTCCATCTGATGTTTTAAAAAGTCCTCCTTCTTTAATATCCTCAGCCAGCACGGTCTTGTCCCTTTCATCATAACTTTTTAATGCTCTTGTCAGATTGACATCGGAGCAACTGCTGGCCGGCAGGTCATGCAGGGATTTGAGCAGGGTTTGATGCAGATCCGCCGGAAACAGTTTCAGTTTCATAAAATCTTCCAGCACATGACGGTAAGCCAGTTTCCATTCTTTACCATGTGACTGAACCTTGTTGCCGTATTGCTGAAAAGTAATCAGGTGACCCAATTCATGGATCAGGGTAATAAGGAATGCATATTTATTCAGATTTCCGTTTACACTGATGCGGTGATGATCGGAGCCGGTAGCATGACGATAATCGCCGAGTATGCTCTTTCGTGTACGCGTAATCGTAAGATGTACTTTGTAACGATGCAGGTATTCGAGCATCTTTTCACTCGCTCCGGCGGGCATATAATGATTCAGATATTCAAGCGGCGCTTCCTTCTTAGGCATTTGGCTTTTTACTCATTTTCATGACGGATCGCATTTCAATAAAAGTATAAATAAAATACAATGCAAGGCACCCGAACAATGCCGGTTTACTGATCATTTTTTTGAAGATGGCTATATAGATAAAAGCGGCAATGGCCAGTACGAAAAACTTGAAAATAAAAGCACCATAAACAAGCCGCAAAAATCCCTGCGTTTGCTGATGCTTCATCGCACGGGCATTCATTTCGGCAGAAATAATTCCCACGACAAATAACAGGCCGTTACCACCCATCAATACGCGATAATCTACCGGCGTGTCATGAAAGGAAAGACGCAAAAGAAAGAAAAGCAGGGTCAGGCCCAGGAAGAGAAGGATCAGCGGGACAAATGGTTTGTTTTTCATTAATAGCCCCAAAAGTAAGCTGAAAGCTTAAAGCGAAAAGCTTAAGGCCATTCCTTTTTATGAGAGCCTCCCAATGAATTAGACAATAACTTACCCTGCTGGTTGATTCTGTTTTATAAGAATATGTAACCAGGATAAACTATGGTTCTTTCCAACCAAAGCTTTACACCTTGCGCTTTGCGCTTAGGAAAGTGCCAAACTCGGACTACCCTTCGACGAATAATCTTCCTTTACAGAAGATGATTTACTACTGGTAGTTGAAACAGGTGCCTCATGTATCATGTGACATTGTCCGTTAAAATTAGCAGCCGGTTCAATCTGCAGTTTCGCAGAATGGATGTTACCATTTACCTGGCAATTGCTTTTTAACTGGAGCAGTTCCTTCACCTTGATGGTGCCGGAAACCTTTCCCATGATATCAGCCGTAACACCGCTGACGTCGCCTTCTACTACACCGTTTGCACCGATGATCACTTTTGCAGAACAGATGATATTGCCAACCAGGGTACCGTCAATTCTGAGGTCGCCGCTGCTGGTAATATCGCCTTTGAGGGAAGTTCCGCTGCCAATGAGACTGGCGCTGCCTGTAGGTACAACAGTTTCTGTTGTTTCGGATTTGGATTTGTTATTAAACATTGGTATCAGATTTTAATCGTCGATTTTTTCCGCTTTCGGAATCTTAAGCGCCGTCGTATCCGTTTTCACCGTACTGCTTCCCTGCAACACATTTTTCAAACCCTCAAAATACTGATCGCGGTACCTTACTTCCTGCTCTAACGAATCAGTACGTATTTTTAGTTCACGCAACTCCTTAGTATTATTTAAATCTCCATAACCAGGGATGTAAAGCTTTAATGGAGTAAACACTATTAAAGCCACTGTGAGTCCGGTAAGTAGCACAAAAACCGTGCTGAGAAAAACATATACACTCAGGCGGGAAAGTTTAAAAGTGACCACTTCCTCATATGTATCGTCGTTCATGACGACCAGCCGGTACCGGTTTTGCAATCTTTTTAAGGTGGAATTGGCATCGAATTTGGCCATAAGGGGATATTGCGGTCTAAAGATAACAAGTTATTGGTTTGCAGGTTAAAACGGCCTTAAATTGGCTGATTTTTATAATAAAAATCCCGTTTATCAGTTAATAACAATTTAGTTTGCATGGCAATCCTAAAGGACGCAGGGTGAAACGGATCGTTACATCGGTTATATTTTTTTCTCTTTTTTTCTATCTGAACGGATCCGGGCAGGTGGGGGTAGACTATGATCTGAAAAAACCGGATAAATACGAAAACCGTACGCTGGGTTATGAAAAAACGGCCACCACCAAGTGGAACGTTCCCCGCGAACTTCTTCAAAATACCATCACCCACTATAATTTCTATTACAATACCAATAATAAACTGAATGATGTATTGGCCCGGGCCAAATCTCAGTTCAAAGAAGATTATACCCAGCTCCTGCCCTTTTACAATTACACACTCGAGACAACGGCCAGGGATAAACGCAATCTTGACTCCGTGCTCGATAAAATCAATTCCGCTATACTCCTGCACGATTTAAGAAACAGCTGGAACGACAACCTCTACATCCTCATGGGCCGTGCCTACCTGTACAAGAATAATATGGATTCGGCCCATATTCTATTTCAATTTGTGAATTACGCCTATGCGCCCAGAGACGCGGACGGATACGCACTACCCATCGGTAGTAACCAGGAAGAAGGGGGAAATGCATTTTCAATTTCCACCAATGAAAAAAGAAATATTGCGAAAAAAGTATTCAGCCTGCCCCCCAGCCGGAATGAATCCTTTATTTGGCTTATAAGAACCTATTTCCAGCAGGAAAAACTTACAAAGGGCGCCGTGCTGATTGAGATCCTGAAACAGGATCCTAATTTTCCGGACCGGTTAAAACCTTCCCTGCACGAAATGCAGGCACTATATTTTTATAAAATCAAACAATGGGACAGCGCTGCACTGCACCTGAGTCTGGCACTCGATAATGCCACTGACCAGAATGAAGAAGCGCGATGGGCATATCTTGTAGCACAATTATACGATCTAAGCGGTCATCCGGCCGCCTCAAAAGCCTGGTATGAAAAAGCAGCTTCTCATACCCTGGACCCCGCCCTTGCTGTCTACGCCCGGTTAAATGCAATCCGGGATAATAAAGGTGACGGAGCAAAAAACGACTATATACAAAAAAACCTGAACGCGCTGATGCGTATGGCCAGGAAAGAAATTTATGCGCCATACCTGGATGTCATTTATTATGTAGCAGCAGAAATGGAACTGGAAAGACATGATAAGAAAGCTGCCCGCGCATATTTCAGAAAATGTATAGATCATGCCAACGGGCTGGGATATAACCGTGACCGGGCATTCCTGAAACTCGGATGGATTTTCATGGAAGATAAAATGTACCCTGAAGCAAAATATTCGTACGACAGCGTGAATGTGAGTGACCCGGGCGTTGCCGATTCGCTGAAAGTATTGCTTGAAAGAAAAGAGGCACTGAGCCGTATCGTTCCGCAAATTAAGATTATAGAAAGGCAGGACAGCCTGCAGCGGATAGCTGAAATGACGGCATCCGACAGAGACGCCTATATAAAAAAAATGCTGAGGGCCTATCGGAGACAGCAGGGACTTGCTGAAGATGATTACAACAGTGGCTCAGGTGGCTACGGATTCAGATCCAACAGTGTAGTACCGGACATGTTCACCAATCCCATTGGCGCCGGAGACTGGTATTTTTATAATCAATCGGTAAAAGCGAAGGGCTATAGCGATTTTAAATCCCGGTGGGGCAACCGGCCCAACGTGGACAACTGGCAGGTTCAATCATTGATTAACCAGCAGATCACAGGCCTTACACCGGCAAGCAATTTGCGTTTAAACGGCGCTGAACCCAACGCAGCTACACCAGCCGCTGCACAGCTTACAGCAGAATCTCTGATGGCCGGACTCCCGCTTACGCCGGAGAAAATGCAGAAGTCAAAGGATTCAGTGGAAAACGCCCTTTTTGCCCTGGGAAAATCTCTTCAGGATTACATTCCGGATTACCGCGGCGCATTGAAAATCTATGATACCCTCGAAACGAAATTCCCGGATTCCAAATTTTATCAGGAAGCTCTTTATAATCAGTATTTCTGTTATATCCACCTGGATGATTCGGTCAATGCAGCACGGATATTGGCATTGATGAAACAGAAATTCCCAACCGGTCGTTACATCACACTGATTGAAAATCCACCGAAAGGTCCCGAGGACCTGCCCGCACGCACAAGAGCGACCCAGGCTTACGAAACAGTGTACGAGCATTTTATCGAAGGTCATTTCGACCAGGCAGCCGGCGAAAAACTAAAGCTTGACAGTGTATTTGGAGAAAAATACTGGACTCCGCAATTGCTGTACATCGAAGCGCTTTATTATATCCATTATCGCTATGACAGTATCGGGAAAGTAACGCTGACTAAAATTATCACCCGTTTCCCGAAGACTATCATGTCAGCCAAAGCCGAGAATGTGTTACGGGTACTGAATGAAAGAGAAAGAATTGAAACCTATCTGCGGAACCTCCATGTCCAGCGAATGACGGAGGATAGTATTGCACGTTTGGCTAACGCCGCGGCACAACCGAAAATAACGGATTCAGCAAACGCCAAAGCAAAAGCCATGAACGCTCAAAATATTGGCAGGGACAGCAGCCAGATTTCGATTAAGAAACCGGATGCACTCCAGTTAAAAGCACAAGCCCTGTTTGTTTCTCCCTATACCTGGTCGCCCGACAAACCCCAATTCGTCGTTATGGTGATGTCGAATGTGGATCCGGTATACGTCACAGAATCAAAGAATGCGTTCGACCGGTATAACCGCGAGAATTTCTACGGTAAAAACTATGAGATCGATAAACAGTCATTGACCGATACCACCAAATTGATGGTGATGCAGGGATTTGAAAATATGTCAGCAGCTGTTACTTACCTGAATAAAGCGGCGAATGCTGCGCCGAGGGAAATCATACCCTGGTTACCGGAAAAGAAATATTTCTTTATCATCATTGACGCCCGGAACCTGGAAGTTTTAAAAGCAAATAAAGACGTTCAATTATACAAGAGATTTTTAAATGTTTATTCACCGGATGCATTTCCGGCAGGCAAATAGAGCAGGGAGGCAGGAAGCAGGAGGCGGGAGCGCAGAGTACATGAATCTGAAATTAACAATTAACAATTGACAATTAACAATTAAAAAATATATGCGCAAAGCAGTTCCGATATTCTGGAAAATCTTTTTTGCCGGTCTGGGTGTCTTCATCTTATTGCTGGTGCTGATAAACTTTGGTGTCTTCGGCCCGCTTCCTTCCCTGAAAGAATTGGAGAATCCATCCATCATGCTGGCGTCTGAAGTATATGCAGATGATGGAACCCTGATGGGTAAATATTACAAGGACAAAAGCAACCGCAGTAATGTGGAATACCATGACATCTCAAAAAATGCCATCAACGCTCTGCTTTCTACTGAAGACAAAAGGTTTTACGATCATTCGGGAATCGATGGTATGGGCGTACTGCGCGCAGTTGTAAAACTGGGCCGTGATGGTGGTGGATCGACAATTACCCAGCAGCTGGCAAAATATATGCTCGGACAGGGATCTCATAATATCACCCGGCGCGGTATAGAGAAATTAAAAGAATGGATTACGGCTGTGCGCCTGGAACGAAATTTCACGAAGGAAGAAATACTCGCACTCTATCTGAACGCGGTCCCTTTCGGCGACAATGTATACGGCATCCGGAATGCAAGCCGCACATTTTTTCAAAAAGAACCTGACCAGCTGACCGTGGACGAATCCGCCATGCTCATCGGTATGTTAAGCGGCAATACATTATATAACCCGAGAAAAAATCCAAAAGCGGCTATAGAAAGAAGAAACACTGTCATCAATCGGATGGTGGAAAGCAATTTCATAACCGAAGATGAAGGCCGTAAATACAAACTGAAACCCATAGATCTGTCCAATTATAAGAAGCTCGATGAGAATAACGGACTGGCTCCTTATTTCCGTGATGTAATACGCGATGAATTAAAAAAATGGTGCAAGGATCATAAAAACCCGGCGACCGGCGACCCATACGATTTGTATGAAGACGGATTGAGGATTTATACCACCATCAATCCACGTATGCAATTATATGCTGAAGAGGCTGTTGCCAAACAGGTTCCCAGCCTGCAGAAAGTTTTGAGTGCCCAGCCGTCCATACGGAAGGGATTGGTTTGGAAAGAACATGCCAATATTCTGGAATCCCTGATCCGCAATACGGAACGCTGGCGGAATATGGAAGACGACGGCATCCCGGCGACGGAGATCCGTAAAAGTTTTGACCAGCCGGTTCAAATGAAGGTATTTGCCTGGAACTCCCGTCGTGAAACGGACACTGTGATGTCGCCGCTGGATTCAATAAAATACAATCACCAGATGATGCAGACTGCTTTTCTGGCGATGGATCCCATGAGTGGAGCAGTAAAAGCCTGGATCGGTGGAATCGATTTTAAGACGTATAAATTTGATCATGCGAATATAAATACCAAGAGGCAGGTAGGATCATCTATCAAGCCGCTGCTTTACGCAGATGCCATCGAGGATGCAGGATTCACCCCCGCAACCATCGTAGATAATGAACCGCAATATTTTGATGGTTTTGGACTTGTGCCGGCCGGTGGAAAATGCGAACTCGGTCCGCAGGTTACCATGGCAAATGCACTGGCGCATTCTCTGAACTGCGCCTCCGCGTCCATCATGAAACAGGTGGGTCCGAAAAATTTTGTGGATTTTCTCCATAATATCAATATCAAATCAAAAATGGAAGCTTATCCTTCCCTTGCACTGGGTGCGATTGAAATTTCCCTGTATGAGATGTTATGGGGTTATACCATGTTTCCGGCCGGTGGCTTTAGCACCAAACCATACTATATCGCACGCATAGAAGATAAAAACGGAAACGTCCTGGCCCGCTTTGACACGGAAAGAAAGGAAGTTATCAGCCAGAATACAGCATACACTATGTGCCGGATGATGCAGGGAACGGTCGACGTCGGAACGGCTGCCGGCATGAGGGACCGCCTCGGACTGGCTGAAATGGGCGGGAAAACAGGAACAACACAAAACAATACCGATGCCTGGTTCATCGGATATACACCACAATTACTGGCCGGTGTCTGGATTGGTTGCGATGATAATTTTATCCGCCTGGATACAAAATTGGGAGAAGGCGGACGTTCCGCCCGACCCATCTGGGAATATTTTTATGCAAAAACAGCGGCAGATAAAGATGTGGGACTAAACCGCAAAGCACATTTCGTACAGCCGGAAAACATGAAGGGTGAATTGATGCCTGACTATTACAAGACCATCATCGATTCTATAACTCCCGGAGCCCAGGGATATGACCAGGGTAACGGAAATGCGAGTCAATACTTTGACACAAGTTCGCCGCATGTGCCCGTCGATTCAAAACAACTTTCACCCGAAGAACAGAAAATATTAGATGAAGCGATCGGAAACAAAAAAAAAGCTGACGCTATAAAAGCAGTTAACCCGCCGGAAGAGAAAAAGAAGAAAGGGTTTTTTAAAAGATTGTTTGGGAAATAATTTTCACGCGAAAAGCTTAAAGCGCAAAGCGTAAAGCCATCTTAACGCGAAGCTTCAGTTTGTTTGCAAGTTTCAACCCGGATTATTTCCATACTACCATACTTCCATTCTTCCATACTACCCTGTTCCATTCCTTAATATTTTGTGAATACAGATTTCAATCTGTGGAATGAGTTGTCACGCGCATCAAAGAGTAAACCCGAACATGCGCTTGCTCATATACGTCCTGGTTCCTGCCATAGCACTTGTATTCCTTTCATACAAAAAGACTAACAGTCGTCAGCAACCGAAAACAGATAAATCACTCAAAACGGATACATCTCAATCCGTTCGTCCCCTTTCCTATCCGCCGGATTCCTGGCCATGGTTTCTTCAGCACCTTCCGACTGAAAACAAACCCATCGTAGATTACAAAGGAAATCAGATCGAAAACCAGGAGAAACATTTTGCGATCCTGACTTATGATGTCGGCAGCTTAGACCTGCAGCAATGCGCGGATGCACTCATACGACTGAGGTCTGAATATTTATTCAGTCAAAAAAAATATGCACAGATCGGATTTCATTTTAATTCGGGAATCTATTATAGTTTGGCGGATTATCTGAAAGGCTTCCGCCCCATATTTATAAAGCGGCAACAGAGACTTGCCAAAACCAACAACGCCAGCGATCTTTCGCACACTTCATTGAGAAAATGGCTGGATATCGTATACACCTATGCGAATACCGTGTCGCTTTGCAAAGAATTAAAAAAGGCAGATGGTCTTCAAACCGGAACCGTCATTATTTTTCCAGGCAATCCCGGTCATTGCTGCATAATTATAGATGAAGCTGTGACAGACAAACAGGACACCGTATATAAAATAGCAGAAGGTTATATGCCGGCACAATCGATATATGTTCTGTCAAATCCATATGAACCGGAATGGAACCCATGGTATCATTTGGGAAAGGGCGAAATTAATACCGCCTCCTGCAGCTTCCGTTCCTACTATCTGAAAAAATTTGAATAGAAAATTAATACCGCCTCCTGCAATTCCCAGTCCTGCTAACTGAAGAGATTTGAATAGAAAGTGGTTTGTAAAAATCTAATGTTTCCATGATCTTGCACCAAAAGAGAAAGTAGCACCAATAGAGGGACCATTATATCCCCATCTGAATTCGCCGCTGACATCTTTTTTTGTCGTCTTGACAACAAAATTCAGACCTGTATAAGCCAGTGACAGGTCCAGTTGCCTGATCAGCTTATATGTGAAAAGGAAATCATAAGCAATCAGGCGACCATTAATATTATTAATAGTCAAAGCGAGATAATCAAAGTCAAGATTCACAGCAAACCGGTTACTAAAAGCATAGCCACCCCAGACTCCGAGGTCCGGCAAGGGGGCCGTAAATCCGAAATTACTACTTGCTGTGCCGACACTCGCGCCATTTAATGAAATGCCGGTCTTAGCTCCCACTGTATGTGCCCCAATCATAACACCCACCTCATATGTAGGTTTTTCGATGATGGCATATCCATAAGAGAATTGGTAAATGGATGTATTAAAATACGTATCAACGGTATTGTTTATGTGATATGTCTGATCTTTAAATGTGATATCTTTTTTTAGGGTATGGGTGGCGGTGCGGTTCATATCATAATAAGACAGGTTAATTCGTGACCTTCTGGAGATCCGCCATTGAAAATTGGCTAAAAACGTTATCTGGGCAGCGTCAAAACCTAAGTCTTTTTGAAAATCAATATCAGTCCCATTAGCCGTACCGTTTACTCCAACCTGGACTTTTGTATTATTAATTGGTACAAATAAACCGGCAGTCAGTTTAAATTTTTCCACCCACCAGGGAGCGACGAGGGAATCTTTTGTTTGCAGGGAATCTTTTGTTTGGGAATAGCTGAATAAAATGCTGATTAAAAAAATCGTGGTAAGGGTTGCTGCTTTCATGCTTTAAAAATTACTGGTTTGACTGGCTTCCGTAGTTTTCGCTCCCTTATCTGACCAAATCAAATGAGTATTTAAGGCGAAGGTTGGACCGGTAAAATGAATGTAACTTTATAAAATGGGCGGACAAAGATTTAACCGTTAAACACCCCTCTGAGCTGCTTAGCTACGCACCTGTATTTATTCACGATATTATTTTCATAATATAAATCAGGTGATGGACATTTTTTATACTCATCCCATATTTTGATTGGTATTTTCTCATAAATAAATATGTCGCCGGGCAGAAAAATAAACTTAATATAGCCTGTTTTATGATCGCAACTGAAGTAGTCTGCTTCAACAAGCCTTGCATTCTTCTTTTCAGATAAGGATTGTATAGTTTCACTACGATGATCTGAAAACAAAAATTGAGTCCCATAAAGGTGAGATAAAGCGTCTGTAAACGAGGTAAACTCCCTCGGAAGGTCTTTACATTTTTGTCCCGCACATAAAATGGGTACCAAAAAAAGTGCGGTGACAATCAATTGCTTCATCATTCTAAAAGTAATAATTAGATATCAATTCATATAGTTTCATCAAATAGAAAAACCCCTGATTAACAGGGGTTTAAATTTCAACGTTATTTTTGTTGCGAAGGGAGGGTTCGAACCTCCGACCTTCGGGTTATGAGCCCGACGAGCTACCGCTGCTCTACTTCGCGATGTGGACGGCAAATTTACGATCATAAGGACTACCATCCAAACTAATATTGCATTTTCTATCTTTAGCACATGAATGGAAAATATCTCCTGATTGTACTCACCCTCGTTATATCCTGCAAACGGGTTAAGCAATCAGATGACACCCTATATTCGAAACATCTTCAACGCAATGTGAAGTTGCATATCGTGCACACACCACCACCTTCCGACCGTTCACTGTTTAACCTGCTCATTTTGAATGACGGGCAGGATATGGATAAACTCCGTGTTAAAGAAACCCTAGATAGTTTATACAAGGCAGGAAAAATATTACCACTGGTAATCATTGGAGTAGAAGCAGGCGAACGCATGCAGGAATACGGAGTCACGGATAAACCGGATTATCTGAATCGGGGTGGAAGGGCCACGTTTTACGATGCATTCATCAATAATGAATTATACCCTTACGCAAAAAAGCAATCCGGGGTAAGAAAATTTCAATCATTCGCGATAGCTGGTTGCTCCATGGGCGGACTCTCTGCATTTGATATCGCATGGAATCATCCGGATAAAATCAATAAGGTGGGTGTTTTCTCGGGATCTTTCTGGTGGCGGGATAAGGCTTCAGAAGACAGCTCCTATTCCGATGAAAAAAACCGGATCATGTATTCAAAATTAAAAGCCTCCAGAAAGAAACCAGGATTGCAATATTGGTTTTATGCCGGCGCAGCAGAAGAAAAGGGAGACAGGGATAAAGACAGTATCATCGATATTATTGACGATACAAAAGACATCATCCATCTGCTGGAAAAGAAAAATGTCGTTGCGCCGGAAGGAATTGTTTACAGGGAATTACCGAATGGCATACATGATTATAGCAGCTGGAGCGAAGTGTTTCCGGAATTCCTGGTCTGGGCTTTTCCCGCGAAATAGCAGGCAGTCGACAGTCGGCAGTCGGCAGAAATTAAATAGCGAAGTTGTTTCTCAGCATTTCCATTCTTCCATTCTTCCATACTTCCACACTTGTGCTTAAATCATTTCCCTCTCCAGAACCGGATTCCGCATATTCTTTTTACTTGCGAACTCTTTGGCAGCTTTGATGAAGGATACAAAAATGGGTTGCGGATTTTCTACAGAACTTTTTAATTCCGGATGATATTGCACACCAATAAAGAAAGGATGATTGGGTAATTCGATAATTTCCACCAGTCCGCTTTCGGGATTCTTTCCACTGGCAACCATACCCGCATCCTCAAACTGCTGGAGGTATTCATTATTAAATTCATAACGGTGCCGGTGTCTTTCAGAGATCATGGATTTGCCGTATATGGCTCTTGCCAGCGTTCCGTCTTCGAGAGCACAGGGATAAGCACCCAGGCGCATAGTTCCTCCCTTCACGGTGATCTTTTTCTGATGTTCCATCAGGTCAATCACTGGTGTGGGTGTGTCCGCCTGCATTTCTGTTGAATGGGCTTTTGTCAGTCCGAGTATATTGCGAGCAAACTCAATCACTGCCATTTGCATACCCAGGCAAATTCCAAAGAATGGTAATTTATTTTCCCGGGCGTACTTCACGGCCGTAATCTTTCCTTCAATTCCGCGATGTCCAAATCCGGGTGCAACCAGCAGCCCGTCCAGAATACCCAGTTTCTCTGCTACATTTTCACTGGTGATGGATTCGCTGTGCACATTCAGAATTTGCACTTTACATTCGTTCATAGCACCAGCATGCACAAAGGATTCGAGAATCGATTTATAGGCATCCTGGAGTTCGATATATTTCCCGATCAGCCCAATGGTTACTTTGGATTTTGGGTGACGAAGTTTATCGAGAAACTCTTTCCACTTCGTGAGTTCAGCATCCTGATAATTGGTAATATTCAGTTTTTTCAGACAGATCAGGTCCAGTTTCTCTTTCATCATGGTAACCGGAACCTCATATATAGTGGAAGCATCGGCTGCTTCAATCACGGCCTCCACTTTTACATTACAAAACAGGGCTATTTTTTTTCTAATCTCCGGAGAAAGTGGTTCCTCCGTACGGCAAACGATCACATCAGGTGTTACGCCCTCCTGGCTGAGCATACGAACGCTATGCTGGGTCGGTTTTGTTTTTAACTCCTTGGCAGCTTTCAGGTAAGGGATCAGTGTCAGGTGAATCACAACCACATCCTCTTCCGGCAATTCCCATTGCAACTGACGTACAGCTTCAATAAAGGGAAGGGATTCGATATCGCCTACGGTTCCACCAAGTTCAGTGATAATGACATCATATTCATTGCGCGCACCAATCAGCAACATCCTTCTTTTGATTTCATCCGTTATATGAGGTACAACCTGAACGGTTTTACCAAGGTAAGCGCCTTCTCTTTCCTTATTAATAACTGTCTGGTAAATCCTTCCGGTTGTTACGTTGTTTGCCTGCGAAGTAAAAATATTAAGATACCGCTCATAATGTCCCAGATCAAGATCCGTCTCGGCACCATCTTCCGTAACAAAACATTCACCATGTTCGTAAGGATTTAAAGTTCCCGGATCAACATTTATATATGGGTCAAATTTCTGAATGGTTACCCGGATCCCCCTGGCCTGCAGCAGCTTTGCCAGAGATGCCGCAATAATTCCTTTTCCCAAAGAAGAAGTAACACCCCCGGTAACAAAAATATATTTGGCCATAATCTTTAAATTAAGACGACAATAAATTCAGTAAAGTGAAATGATATGACCTGTTGAATTACAGATGTAAAACAGTAACCAGAAGGTCATGCAAACCTACGGCAATTTTTTTAATCCTCCGAAAACGGAAAATCAGATTGTGGATAAGTGGAGAATAGTGGGCGGGGAAAAATTACTTTACAAGATTTACAAGCATGTATTCTGAGCCGCTCTTGTTTTTAGTATCCATTTTGGGCAGGGCTACAGTCCCGGCCGCGGGCGTAAAAACCAAATCGCCGGACTGTTTTTCGGATTGTTTGATCTTTACAACGTGAAATAAAATAATGATCAGAATCTCTGCCGCTAATACGTAACTGCTGGATTTGGCTTTCATAGTTTGGATTCCTAGCAATTATTTGCTAAGTGGTTAGGGTTATGCTTATAACGGTAAATTTCCATCTATATTTTAACAGTTGCAAGTCAAAGCAGCAACTATTCAGGAAGGCGCATTATAACTATCTGATTATCAAAGTGACTTTTAGTCCTGACCTATTTTCTGGTAACTGGCGACCAGGCCCTTGATCAGCGAAGAGCTGAAACCGCGGTGTTCCATCTCATTAAGTCCCGCAATGGTACAGCCCTTGGGAGTGGTTACTTTATCTATTTCCTGTTCCGGATGGGTTTGTTTCTTGAGAAGCAGTTCCGCCGCCCCTTTTACAGTTTGTGCTGCTATCAGGCTGGCCGTGGCGGCATCAAATCCTATTTCGATGCCTCCCTGGATATTTGCCCGGATATAACGCATGGCGAATGCTGTTCCGCAGGCACCCAAAACGGTAGCCGCATCCATCAGCTTTTCATCAATCTTCACCGAACTGCCCAGCTGGTTGAACATTTCAAGTATTTCCTGAAATTGTTCATGGTCGATATCCTTGGCCGCCAGACAGGTCATGCTCTCGCGGATGGCAATGGCCGTATTGGGCATGGCTCTTACGATCGGAACCTGTTCTGGTACATGGGCCGATAATTGTTGAATACTGACACCCGTCACCACGGACACCAGGATATGTTTTCCTTTTTTAAAGCTGCCCTTTAATTTGGACAACACTTCATTCACCTGGAAGGGTTTTACGGCCAGCAAAATCAGGGAAGCATAGTTGAGCGCATCTTCGTTATTGGAGCTTACCATAACACCCTTTCTTTCCAGGGCATGCAATTGATCAACTGAACGGCGGGTTATCAGAATATGACCCGGGCTGATATATCCGCTTTGGATTAATCCTTCTGCGATGGCCATACCCAGGTTTCCGCCTCCGATGATGCCGATTTTGTTGATCATTGACTAGTAATAATTTTTATTTGAAAGATAATTTTTTACATAATCCCCTACGCCGTCTTCCAGGGAATAAAAAGGTTCTGTATACCCAGCCGACCGGAGCTTTTCCATTTTGGCTTCTGTAAAATACTGATATTTATCACGAATGTCTTCCGGCATATCGATATATTGAATCTGTACGGGTTCACCGGCACCGGAAAAAGTTGCCCGCACGAGATCCTCGAAACTCCTGGCCCTTCCTGTTCCCAGATTATATAAACCACTGGGCGGCTTCTTTTCAAAATTTTCCATCAGCCAGAAACAGACTTTCAAAATATCCTTCACATAAATAAAATCACGGAGTTGCTGGCCGTCTTTAAAGTCTGGACGATGTGATTTAAAAAGCTTTACGGTACCATTATTTTTTATCTGGTTGAAGGCATGCCAGATCACGCTGGCCATACGCCCTTTATGATATTCATTCGGGCCATAAACATTGAAGAATTTCAATCCTGCCCAAAACGGTGGATGGCTTTGCTGAAGAATGGCCCATTTATCAAATTCGTTTTTTGAAATGCCATAAGCATTCAGGGGTGCCAGCTTAAACGGCAATTGATGATTGTCGCTATAACCCAAATCACCGGAACCATAGGTGGCTGCTGAAGAAGCATATACCAGAGGGATTTGTTTGAGCATACAATAATCCCACACACGTTGCGAATATTCAAGGTTCAGTCGCTCATGAACAGCATAATCAAATTCCGTCGTATCCGTTCTGGCGCCCAGATGAAATATAAATGATATGGCCGGTTTCTTCTGTTCAAGCCAATGGAAAAAATCATCTCTTTCAACCTGATGGGCGAATTTTTTTCCTTTCAGATTATTCACTTTATCCAGGCGGCTGAATTCATCCACCAGGATTAGTTCTTCGAATCCTTTTTCATTCAGAAAGCCCGTGAGGCAGCTGCCAATAAACCCCGCAGCGCCCGTTACCACAATGGAGGAAGATTTCGTCATGCTTCTACTATTGATTCTATTTCTTTTGGAAAGAACATGTGGTCATGCTTCTACTTTCGATTCTATTTCTTTTGAAGGAACATCTGGTCATGCTTCTACTATTGATTCCATTTCTTTTTCAATGGCCGTATCATATTCATGTTTCCATTCCCGGATATTGCCCCAGTTTTCACCGTTTATCTGAATAATGGACCCGGTTACTTCACCAAGTTTTTCAAGAGAAATTCCCTCCATCGCTTTTTTGAATGCGGGGAGTTTTTCGTTCCTGACTGAAACCACTACCCTGCTTTGTGATTCCCCGAACCAGTATGCATCCTTCCGGATGGATTCATCCTGACAGGAAACGGAGAAGCCCAGGTTTTTATGAAAACCGCATTCGGCAAGGGCCACAAATAAACCACCTTCTGCGACATCATGCGCTGACTCAACCAGTCCCTCCTGAATACAGGCTAGTAATTTTGTCTGTAGAGCAAATTCTTCCTCGAGGTCGAAATGAGGAGCCGGACTGTATTCCACTCCATGCAACGCATGTAAAAAAGCGGAAGAATGAATATCGTTTCTGGATTTACCGATCATGAAGATCTGATCACCGGATTGTTTGAAAAAAAGAGTCATTTTTTGTTTCGTGTCTTCCAGCAATCCAACCATACCAATGGTGGGTGTTGGATATACAGCTCCATCCGGATGCTGGTTATAGAAACTTACATTTCCGCCGGTCACCGGCGTATCAAATTTCAGACAGGCTTCACCCATCCCTTTTACTGCATGCACAAATTGGTAATATACTTCCGGATCATAGGGATTCCCAAAATTCAGACAGTTTGTAACTCCCAGCGGAGTGGCACCTGAGCATACCAGGTTGCGTGCTGCTTCCGATACCGCGATCATGGCACCTTTGTATGGATCTGCAAGCACATAACGGCTATTACAATCCGTTGTCATCGCAATTCCCTTTTTTGTTCCCAGCACGATAACAATTGCTGCATCCGAAGGCTCATTCGTAGAAGTATTGGCTGCACCTACGGTACTGTCATACTGAACACTGATCCAGCGTTTGGAGGCAATGGACGGAAGCCTGATCAGTTCTGCCGCAACCGCTTTCAGATTTTCTGATGCGGTTTCAGGAATGGAGGCCGCGTCGAATGATTTTATTTTTTCAAAATAAGCGGGTTCTTTATATTCTCTGGTATACTGTGGCGCACCACCACCCAGCACAAGTTCTTCTGCGGGAATGCTGGCTTCCAGTTTTCCCTGATAATAGAAATTCAATAACGTTTCGTCTGTAACTTCTCCGATATTCGAACAGGGAAGATCCCATTTTTCAAAAATGTCAAGCACTTCTTTCTCTTTTCCTTTTTCTACGACCATGAGCATTCGTTCCTGGCTTTCGCTGAGTAGCAACTCCCAGGCTTTCATGCCGGTCTGTCGGGTAGGCACTTTATCCAGATCAATACGCATTCCCACCCCGCCCTTTGCACTCATTTCTGCGGTTGAACATATAATACCCGCTGCGCCCATATCCTGCATGCCCACAACGGCGCCGGTTTCGATTACTTCCAGACAGGCTTCCAGTAATTTTTTTTCCTGGAATGGATCTCCCACCTGCACCGCCGGCAGTTCCTGGACTGATTCTTTTGTGATATTGGCCGATGCGAAAGAAGCACCACCAATCCCGTCCTTTCCCGTTGCGCTGCCAACAAAGAAAACCGGATTTCCTTTTCCGAGTGCCGTCGCAGAAATCGTTTTACCCTTTTTCACGATGCCCACACTCATGGCATTTACGAGTGGATTGGTATGGTAGCATTCATCAAAATAAATTTCTCCTCCCACGGTTGGTACGCCAAAACAATTTCCATAGTGACCGATCCCATGCACCACACCGGCCAGCAGATGCTGCGTCTGCGGATCATTCAATTTGCCGAAACGCAATGAATTGAGTGATGCAATCGGACGTGCTCCCATGGTAAAAATATCCCGGTGAATACCGCCGACACCGGTAGCAGCTCCCTGGAAAGGTTCGATGGCTGAAGGATGATTATGGGATTCTATTTTAAAAACAACACCGAGACCGTCGCCAATGTCCATCAGACCTGCATTTTCTTCGCCGGCTTTTACCAGCATTTTTTTCCCGTCCCGTGGAAGCGTTTTCAACCACCGGATCGAATTCTTGTAGCTGCAATGTTCACTCCACATGGCACTAAAAGCACAGAGCTCAGTAAAATTCGGCGTGCGGCCCAATTTCTGACAAATCAGTTCAAATTCTTCGGAGGTAATCCGGAGTTGTTCGGCGGTTTTTACAGTAATATCCATGTTCTTTGAGGAAACCGCAAATTTACGAAGGACGCGTTAATCTATTTGATAATTTTAGTATTCCATGAAGATCGCTTTCATCCACAATCACAAGGCTTTTTTACCTGAACTCTCTGCATACGGCGAATTTTTCCCGAAACAAAATATTCAAACCTGTCTGGCAAAATACGGTGAGGAGGCATTATCCGGCGCAGATGTGTATTGGTATTTCATGGGCTTTTATCCGAAGTCAAAACATAAAAAAAAACTGATCATACACGAGTATGCTTCTGCTTCGGTTCCCCCTTACCGTAAGCTTAAAGATTTTTTAAAAAGCAGACTGAATCCGCGCCCTCATTTTCGTTTATATCTGAATGATTACGTCAGGGAGCAAATAAATATTCACGACGAAATTCCTTTCGGATATCGTGATATGGGAATCAGCGAGGAATTTTTCCATCCGCGGCCCGATACTCCAAAAGAATTCGATTTTATTTATTCAGGTAATCTTTCATCTCAAAGAAAACTCAGGGATCTGCTGAAATATTTTGATCAGGGTCCTTTAAGAACCCACACCATATTATTGCTGGGGAATGATGAAGGAGGACTGGCACAGATGTTCGGGCATTGTAAAAATATTTATTTCCAGTCTGCGGTTCCCTGGCAGGAAGTGCCTGCCTGGCTTGCCAGGGCCCGTTATGCCATGAATTATATGCCGGATGAAGAACCTTTTAATGCACAGACGCCAACGAAATTTCTCGAATATGCCGCAATGAAAATGCCGGTGATCAGTACCAACTATTTCTGGATATCCGAATTCCAGGAGAGATATGGTGGAAATTATTTTTTATTGAAAGATGATTTTTCAAATATGACCTGGGACCGGATCAGGGTATTCCCTTTTGAATCTCCGAAAATGGAGAGCTGGCGATGGGAAGAAAAAATCAGGGATTCGGGCATATTGGAATTTCTCAAACAATCCCATATAAGCTGAAAGCGCATTGGAATGAACATTAAAGCCTACCAAAGCTATTGTAGTGTGGCCTTACGCTTTACGCCTTACGCTTTAAGCTCGACAACGTCGCATCATACTCTCTGATAATCTTTTCAATCCCAAATTTTTCAATCACCCGTTCCCTGCCCTTTCTTCCCATTTCGGCGCGCTGACCATTATTAAGCGCCATCATCTCTTCCATCCGGGCAGCCAGTTTAGCGGCATCATTCGGAGCTGCCAAAAAACCATTCACTCCTTCCAACACCACTTCCTTGCAACCGGTGTTGATGGATGTGATAATGGGAACTTCCATCGCTGCCGCTTCAAGCAGGCAGCGCGGAATACCTTCATGATAAAAGGAGGGGAATACAAAGCAATCTGCCTGACGGAGAAAGGGCCGTACATCCCTTGCAAATCCGCCATAATGAATGATCCCTTTTTTCTGCCAGTTCCTCAGTTCCGATTCGGTAATCGAATCCCGGTGATTTTTCTCAAAGAAACCGATCAGCTCAAATCGTACATCGCGGTATTTATTTTTTAAAATACGCGCCGCTTCAATATAAACACCCACCCCTTTTGAACGGAGCAGACGGGTTCCCATCAAAAATTGAAAAGCTTTGGTTCGGGCGACCGCCTTATGGGACTGTGGAAAAAAATGATCGGTATTAATCCCTTCGCCGGGTAAAATTTTTACTTTTTCGGTACTCACCAGTTTCCGCTGAATAAACACATCCGCGTCTTCCCGGTTGAGGAACCAGACTTCCAGGGCTTTCTTCAAAGCCCTTCGGTAAAGAAAACGAACGATGCGGTTCAGCCAGTTCGAACGGTCGAATGTATAACCAAGGCCCGTGATGACGGCCACGGACTGAATTCCACACCGGGCAGCTGCTATCGAACCATAAATATTCGGCTTGATCACATAATGAAAAATAAAATCCGGCTGTTCAGCCCGGTAGATCCTTTCCAGGGATTTTAATAAAGCATAATCCTGTAAAGGGTTCTCGGAACGGTTATTGAAACGAATATCCAGGTAGGAACAACCCGCTTTTTTAAGATCTTCGGCGAATTCATCTTTGGGTGCGATGATGAGCACGTCAAAACTGAGTAAGAGATGGCGGATAAGATCGATCCGGAAATTATACATTGACCATGCACTATTGGCAACAAGAGCGATTTTCTTTCTCTTCAGTTCGGTCTGATTTACGATCATCCGGCTTTATTAAATTCAAATTTATAGATTTGGGTAATCAAAATCGGGTAAAGTTCCTATGCTGACCTACTTTCTCTTTTTCTTTTACCTGGTTTCGGGAACCATTTTACTGCATATCATCATCCGGCAGAAAATTTTTCCGTTTACAATATATCATACAACAGCCATTGTTTTTTTCAAAGTATTCATGGGATGTTTGTATGGATGGGTATTTCTGCATTATTATAGTGGCGACGACACCTGGAATTATTTCAATGAATCAAAAGAGGAGACAAACCTGCTGATGCAGCATCCGCTCCGGTTCTTCCATCCCTTCTCTCCTTCTTATGCACTTCGGCTAAAAGGATTTCACGGCTGGGATGCTTTTGTATTTTATATAAATGATTTTGAAAGATTGTTTATCATAAAAGGCTTGGCAATACTGAATCTGCTGACCGGAAAAAGTTATTATACCGACGTCCTTTTATTCGAATTTTTAATTATCGGGGGTCCGCTTCTTTTATTTAAACTCCTGGCCAGGGAGTTTCCCGGCCGCATCGGCATGTATTTTCTGCTGGTCTTTTTTATTCCTTCTGTCATTTTCTGGTGCAGTGGGATCAGGGCTGAAGGATTGCTTTTACTTTTTATAGTCCTCATGATTTATAACGGACAGGCTTACGCGCGGAAAGCCGGGATCTGGTCTGCCCTGGGTTGTATAGCCGGCTTCCTGGGCCTTCTGCTGATCCGCTATCAGTTCCTGCTGGTTTTTCTGCCGGCCTTCCTCGCTTATTGGGTCAGCCTGAAAAACCAGGAGACTTCCCCCAAATATTTTAACCGGATCTACCTGATCCTTATCCTGATATTTAGTTTTAGCCTTTTTCTGCCACCCGCCCAACAGCTGTCGCGCCCATTGCGGCTGGCCCAGGAGAAGTTTTTCCTTTTGAAAGGCAATACGCAATATAAACTGGACAGCCTGGAGCCGGGACCCATGAGTTTTATTCGTATACTTCCACAAGCCACAGCAAACACTGTTTTCCGGCCCTATCCGTGGGAGGGGAAGAATCTGTTACAATCGATTTCTTCCATAGAAGTCATTTTTCTGATTGCCGGCTTATTTTTCTATATCGTTTCGCCAAACCGGAAACAACAGGTTTCCCACCCGCTGTACTGGCTTTTCCTCTTTTATAGTATCACCCAATTTATAGCCATTGGTTATGTTGTGCCCTTCCCGGGAGCCATCGTCCGATACCGGAGCATCGCTTTTCTATTCCTGGTTTTGTTTCTGTATGCCGGCAATCCGCTCCTGCAACAGAAACTCCGTTATTGGATTTTCAAATTACATTAGAATTAACCTTAATGTTATAATTATTTTGGATTTTAAATAAATAAATCTCAAGAAACAGGGGCAAAATGAATATATTTTAGAACAATTTCTAAAAAAACAGGTAAAAAGCTATTTTTTTTTCGTCCTTATGAATTATCGCTTACTTTCGTTTCCATAAAAAAATTATTGTAAATGGAATCGTTAAGAGTAAAAGCAATTAACGATCTGTCAACAAAGTCTCCGGTAACACTTGACGGATCCGACAAAATCACAGCTATCTTCCAGGAAAATGTATTTACTACCCGTACAGCAAGGGAATTCCTGAGCGATGAAGCCTATAAAAGCCTCACGGGCTCAATTAAAGGCGGCAAGAAAATTGACCGCGCTGTGGCTAATCAGATCGCTGCCGGACTCCGTCAGTGGGCTGAATTAAAAGGCGTAACCCACTATACACACTGGTTTCAGCCATTAACAGGGTCTTCTGCAGAAAAACATGATTCCTTTTTTGCTATAAAGGGTGATGGTACCGCCATCGAACAATTTGAGGGAGATGCCCTGATCCAACAGGAACCGGATGCCTCATCATTCCCTTCAGGTGGCATCCGCGCTACATTTGAAGCCCGTGGATATACTGCCTGGGATCCATCTTCTCCGCCATTCATTATGGAGATCGAAACCGGTAAAACATTATGTATTCCTACCATATTTGTTTCCTATACCGGCGAAACGCTGGATTATAAAGCACCCCTGTTAAAGTCCCTGGAAGCTATGAACAAGGCTGCCGTGGACGTATGTAATTATTTTGACAAGAATGTTACCAAAGTGATCGGCACTTTAGGATGGGAACAGGAATATTTTGTGATAGATGAGGCACTGGCGAATGCGCGTCCGGACCTGGTGATGAGCGGAAGAACCGTATTCGGTCATCCGCCCGCAAAAGGCCAGCAGCTGGAGGACCATTATTTTGGTTCCATACCGGAAAGGATTTATGCATTTATGCGTGATTATGAAACCGAGTGTTATAAACTGGGAATTCCATTAAAAACACGTCATAATGAAGTGGCTCCTTCCCAGTTTGAGTGCGCCCCGATTTTCGAAGAAATCAGTCTTGCTGTCGACCACAACACACTCCTGATGGATATCATGGATCGTGTGGCCCGCCGTCATAAACTGCGCGCCCTCCTGCACGAAAAACCTTTTGCCGGTATCAACGGGAATGGTAAACATAATAACTGGAGTATGTCAACGGATACCGGCGTCAACCTGCTGGCACCCGGCAAAACACCAAAGACAAACCTCATGTTCCTTACCTTCTTTGTGAATACAATCAAGGCGGTGCATGATTACGCTGATGTTCTGCGTGCATCGATCGCTTCCGCGGGCAATGACCATCGCCTCGGAGCCAATGAAGCACCCCCGGCCATCATCTCTGTATTCATCGGCGAATACCTGACCAAAGTGCTGGAAGATATCAAACAACGTGTCGGTGCCAAATTTGACGAACAGGATGAAGCCATCCTGAAACTGGATCTGCACAGATCCATTCCTGAATTGCTGCTGGATAATACCGATCGTAACCGTACTTCTCCATTCGCGTTCACCGGTAATAAATTTGAATTCCGCGCTGTAGGTTCTTCTGCCAATTGCGCCAATGCGATGACTGCCCTCAATACAATCATGGCGGAAACTCTGAAAAACTTCAAGAAGGAAGTGGATGCCCTGATTGAAAAAGGTGAGAAAAAAGAAATCGCCATCATGCACGTGATCAGAGAATATATCGTGAGCAGCGAAAAAATTCTTTTTGAAGGAAATAACTACAGCGACGAATGGGAAGCCGAAGCAAAGAAAAGAGGCCTTGGTAATGTAAAAGCTACTCCACTGGCCCTCGATGCGCTCTTAACTGAAAAGACTAAACATTTGTATGAGTCCAATAATGTACTTACACATATTGAACTGGAAGCGCGCCATGAAATAGAGCTGGAGAAATATGTGAAGAAAGTGCAGATCGAAGCCCGGATTATGGGAGAACTTTGTACCAGTCATATCCTTCCTCCGGCATTCAAATATCAAAATACCCTGATACAAAATATCATCGGTATTAAAGAGATAGGACTGAAAGAACCCGCTTTCTCGAATCAGAAACAGATCCTGGAAAAAATTTCAGAACATATCTCCCAGATCAGCGAACAGGTCAGCCGGATGATCGAAGCCAGGAAAAAAGCGAACGCACTGACAGACACCAGGGCAAAAGCCATCGCTTACTGCGACGATGTGAAAGGCGCCTTTTTTGATCAGATCCGCTATCATGTAGATAAACTGGAAGTCCTGGTTGACGACAGCGAATGGCTGTTACCAAAATACCGGGAGATCCTTTTCTTAAGATAATTAGGAGAGATAATACATTTTTTATATAAGGCCCCGTTTTGGGGCCTTTTTTTATTAAATAATATTTATTACAAATATGTTTTTTTTAAATAAAATCTAATTTTCAGATCATATGAAATAAAAATATATATGTTGACTTAACGAATTAGATTTAAAATTAATAATACTTTCACATTATTAAATGAGTATTACATATTTATTTAATGTCGTATTAAACCTTCCCTCTGCTGATCGATAAAAGAGTCCAACATATTATTTGAGCCATACCGTCGACGATTCAGCTTGCCATTAAAATTGCTAAAGTAGTATCCCTGTAAGGGTATTACTGATTTTTCGGTAATCTTTAAAAACAAACAGCAATGGTTAAAAACTTAAAACTGCTTATTGTCGCAATCGGTTCATTTATTTCCGTACACGCTCAGGATACAACAAAAGCCGTTGTTGTAGCACCAAAGGATTCGATTCCCCCTTCGCCGGCCACTACTTTTTCCGGTTCACTGGACCTGTACTATCGCTACAACTTTGCGAATGCGCCCAGTTCGATTAACAACTACACCAGCTTTACGAATTCCCAGAATTCATTCGAGCTGGGTATGGCCACTATCCGGGCGGACCATGCCTGGGCAAAGGCAGGCGTTACCGTGGAACTTGGTTTCGGCAGAAGGGCTGAAGAGTTTTCCTATAATGATGGCGCCTCCAACGGATTCTTTTCACTAAAGAATGTGGTGCAGGCCTTTGTCTATTATAATATCACCGATAAGATCAAACTAACCGCTGGTAAATGGGGCACCCATATCGGTTATGAAGTAGTGGACGCCGCGGCCAACAGGAACTACTCTATGAGTTATATGTTCTCCTACGGCCCTTTTTTCAATACTGGGTTAAAAGCTGATATCGCCATCGCCGGCAAGACAGCCATCATGGTGGGTATATCCAATCCGACAGACAATTCAACAACTTCTGCTGTTCAGAAAATGTTCATTGCGCAGATCAGCACGGCTACTCCGGATAATAAATGGAAATTCTTCCTGAATTATCAGGGCGGCAACAACTCCGACAGCACCATACTGAACCAGTTCGACCTGGTATTAACCGGAGCGATCTCAGATAAATTCAGTGTAGGCTTTAATGCTACGGACCAAACGGTAAAACAAATCAATACGAATAACTGGTGGGGTGCCGCGCTCTATCTGAATATAGATCCAAGCCCCAAATTCGGTGCTACACTGAGAGCGGAATATTTCGATAATAAAGATGCAGTTCTTCCGATCCCTGCAGGAAACTTTATGGAGTATACGTTAACCGGGCAGTTTCATTTGGGCAAACTCACATTTATGCCGGAAATACGGTATGATAATTCTTCCGAGGACGCCTTCCTGAAACACGATGATTCGCCAACTAAAAATACATTTTCAGGTATTCTGGCAGCAACCTATGTCTTTTAATCAGGTTCATAATATTCCTACATCTAAAACTCAATCGACATGCATTCATTCAGACAGCAACATGCAAAAGCTTTTAAGGCGGTTTTTGCATGTCTGACCATTATTTTTTGCCTATTCACTTTTTCACCAGTAATGGCCCAGGACCCGACTGGCGCAAAAACGGGTACTTTAAGTGATATTGATACGATGGCCGTAAAAGCCCTGGACAGCGTGGCCAATGCCAAGGACACTTCTGTCTCAGCACTCAGCGCAAGCGTAAGCAAACTTACAACGGCTGTACAGACTATTGGTGCGGCAGATGGTCACAATAAGATTGGGATAAACATTATGTGGACCCTGATCACCGGTTTCCTGGTAATGTTTATGCAGGCTGGATTCGCACTGGTTGAAACTGGTTTTACACAGAAGAAGAATGCGGCACACGTGATGGCAATGAACTTCATGGTATACGGAATCGGTATGTTTGGATTCTGGGTATGTGGTTTTGCGCTGATGTTTGGAGGAGCTTTGGGTGCTGCTACGCTCGGCGGCGGACAGGGCGTTATCCCTCATGAATATATCGTTCATTTATTCGGTCATGACTTCGGAATATGGGGTACTGTAGGATATTTTCTGAACAGCAATGTATATGACGTAGGAGTTTTTGCATTATTCCTTTTCCAGATGGTTTTCATGGACACAACTGCCACTATTCCCACTGGAGCGATGGCAGAAAGATGGTCATTTAAATCCTTTATTATATATGGCCTTTTCATTTCCATGTTTGTTTATCCTATTTTTGGTAACTGGGTTTGGGGTGGCGGATGGCTATCGCAGCTTGGTGCTAATTTCCATTTAGGTCACGGTCATGTGGATTTCGCCGGATCTTCAGTAGTTCATATGGTGGGTGGTGTCGCAGCGCTGGCAGGTGCCATAGTTCTTGGTCCGCGAATCGGGAAATACGGCAAAGACGGAACTGTCAATACAATTCCCGGACATAATATACCAATGGCCCTATTGGGAACATTCATTCTTGCCTTTGGTTGGTTTGGTTTCAACCCGGGGTCAACACTCGCAGGAACGGATTTTCGTATCTCAATCATAGCCGTGAATACCATGATGGCGGGGACAATGGGCGCTCTGGCCGTAATGCTCATCGGGTACCTGAAAACTGGTAAATTTGATCCGGGCATGATGGCCAATGGCCTCCTGGCCGGACTAGTAGCAATTACAGCTCCGAGTGCTTTTGTTAATTCCATCGGTTCAGTTGCGATTGGAACCATCGCAGGTATACTGGTTTATTATGGATATAATTTTATCGACCGGAAACTCAAAATAGACGATCCTGTAGGCGCCATTGCCGTACATGGTATCAATGGAGCCTGGGGAGTTATTTCGGTAGGAATATTCGCAGACGGATCTTATGGAGACGGATGGAATGGTGTTCCTGGTACAGTAAAAGGTATCTTATATGGTGACGGAAGCCAGCTTGTAGCCCAGCTTATCGGAACAGCAACATGTTTTGTTTTCGTTTATGCAGCAATGTGGTCCTGGTTTAAAATTTCCAATAAAATCACACCAATACGGGTTAAGGCTGACGAAGAAATCATGGGACTTGACATACCGGAGATGGGTGTTCAGGGTTATGTAGACTGATATTTTTAATCATTAAACCGTTCTCTTTAAAGCCCCTGTTTACAGGGGCTTTATTTTTAATTGGTATAGCATTGATTGTGAAATATAAATGCGATAAATTCTAATCATATATAATTTATACAAATGTGTATATTTTTTATGACTTTTTCATAAATCAGGCGCGTTTGCTTAAAATATTTAAATAACTTTGGACTGGGCAAAGAAATTTCACATTATATTCTTCATATATCATGGAATTAAAGAAAGCCAGAACATTTCATCATTTCATTACTCCGCTAAGGGATCTGCTAAGTGACAGCCGGACGACCGGAGTATTATTGGTGGGATGCACTATACTATCTTTATTTCTTACCAACTCCCTTACTTCCGGAGGCTTCAATCATTTGTGGAACGATCAGTTCAATCCCGGTTTATTTTCCAGACTCAGACTTCCCAATTCCGGTATAGACTGGATCAATAACTTCGGAATGGCATTTTTCTTTGTTCTGGCTGCCACAGAGATAAAAAGAGAATTATTATCAGGAGAATTATCCCAGTTTAAAAAAGCCGTTCTGCCTTTTGGTGCAGCATTCGGGGGCATGATGATGCCGGCTTTAATATTTATTGGATTCAATTTCTATTCTGGTTACTCTCATGGCTGGGGAATTCCCACTGCAACAGATATTGCATTTTCAATTGCAGCGGCTTCTCTGCTCGGTAAAAGATTCCCGGTTGGCCTGAAAATTTTATTATTGGCAATCGCAATCATAGATGATCTCGGAGCCATTGTAGTAATCGCTTTATTCTATGGCGGTCATATAAACTGGTTGGCACTTCTTTGCTGTGGAATTATATACGGAGCACTTCTCTTGTGCAACAGGATGAAAATGAAATTTGGCATTTTGCAGATCATATTGGGGTTCGCTCTCTGGTTTATGATGCTGCAAAGTGGCGTGGAAGCCAGCATATCCGGTGTATTATTTGCCTTCGCTATGCCCGTTAATGCGCTGGCTGTCATTGAAAAAGCAATTCACAAATGGGTTAACTTTTTTATACTGCCCGTATTCGCCCTGGCAAATACGGCAATTCTTTTACCGGCTCACCTGGTTTCTTCTTTGACAAGTCCGGTCGGCATGGGAATCTTTTTCGGACTGGTTGTCGGAAAACCATTGGGTATCTACATGGCATGCCGAATAATGGTTCGATTAAATGTTGCCAGCCTGCCTTCTAATGTCAGCTGGAGACAGGTATTCGGTATGGGAACATTAGCCGGAATAGGATTTACAATGTCGATATTTACAACCATGCTTGCTTTCAGTGATTCGGGCGCCCGGGATATAGCAAAGATTTCGATCCTTTCTGCAGTTGTCGCGTCAGTACTTGTCAGCTATTTCTATTTCAGGTCCATATACGGAAAAAATTACCTGCCTGCAGGCGTGTCCAATCCCAGTTTACTTTTGGCCGATTGATACTTTCGATAGTTAATTACCCGTACTCTGAATTAATTACCCATACACGTAAATTAGTTGCCCGTTCGCATAAATTGGTTACCCGTACGCGTAATTTAGTTGGCTGTACACCTAAATGCAAAAAGCCTCCCTGTTGCGGGAAGCTCTTATTGTATTTTGAAGTAATCGTTTATTTAGAGGCCTGAATAGTCTTCAGCTTTTTTTCTCTCAAATACATATATGCCAGCATACCTCCTATCCACAATGTCGAACCGACGACAACCTTAGCCAGGTCCAGTAGTGCCGGATTATCGTAGGGCAGACTTTTGAAAAAAGATACAACGGAGAAAAAAAGAAAAGCTTCCATTTTTTTTTGAATTAACAACGCAAAGTTCAGATCAAAATTTCAAAATATCAAATCATAACACGCCCAAAATGAATGAAGAATATATATAATAGTTTATTAATAATATGATTTTAATGTTGTTGCACCGAATCGAAGAAAACGGCCCGAAAAAAATGAATAAAGTTTGATAAATACAGGTGTTATTTTAATTTTTCTGAAAAAAAAACCTTCTTTTTTTCGATTTGGAAAAAGAAAAATATTTATCCACATTTCTGAAGAACCATTTTATACTCATTCGTAACCGTTCTCTGAAAGTCCAATGACCTGATAGCACGCCGGCATTCTTGATTTTGCTCAATTAAAGTAATACCTGATTTCCCAATTTTACTCCGTCCTCTTATTTGGTTAGCAAATGGGCGATTAGAAAGTACGATCTAAAAAAATGATCATTGCCTCTCATGTCCGATTTATATAAAACTGAAAAAGCTATTACGAATTACGTTGATGCCAATAATGGCATGAATAAAATAAAATTAATCGGTCTTTTCTCCCGGGACGCAACAGTGATAGAAGAAGGCGATTATTATAAAGGGATAGATGAAATAAAAATGTGGCGCAGGAAAATCAACTCATTTAAAAACGTGACCCTGGAAATTGTAGGCGGTTCAACAGCTACGGATGGTATAATTATAGATATCCTCTGCACAGGTAACTTTCCGGAAAGTCCTCTTATTGCTCAACACCATTTTATATTAAAGAATAATTTGATCGCCTATTTAAAAATAAACAGGGTTATTTTATCATAATGTCTCATTTAAAACACAGTTCTATGATAATGACTAATTTCATTCTGAAATATAGAGCCATCTCAACTTCATCTGATAGGATTTTTTTGAAAAATATTCCTCAAAATCAAGGAAACATGGATTCTGAAAAAATATTTTAAAAAAAAGTTTCAGGAGAAATACTGATGTTTTTTGAGCGGGTTATATTTTTTTTGATTCTGCGGGTAGGACATAGATAATTTTTTCAGAAGGAAAGCATAATTTTCAAATCTCCTGTGCTTCATAAATAATATATATTATAATATAATATGTTACGTATTGGTTCCTAGGAATTAGCAATTCAAAAAAATCTTAGTTTTGTTATTGAGTAGTTAACAAACTAAATAAATTTCAATGAAAAATCTGCTAAAAACCGCCTGCTATACCCTGGCCACTACACTCGTATTTATCCTGTCACAATCTTCTGTACTTGCTGAAGGAACCACTCAAAACGATTCTACTTTAAGTTTCGGACAGGTTTTCGGTGGTATTGCTCTTTTAATTGCTGTCATACTTGTACCTATTATAAAGGCTCGCAAAGCAAAAGTTGAATAATCAGTCTAAAATTTAACTGGGTTATATCTTTTAAAAAGTCGTCTCAAATAATAAGTAGACGGCTTTTTTATTTAGTTACCGGTTACAAAAATGTTGACATCGACCCTTTCTATTTCCTGTCTCGGAATTTTAAAGCACTTCTGACTTTCATCCAAATATCCTTTGGGCATCTCTAAAGCATCCTTTTGGGAATCCTCGAGGAACAAAGAAATTTTGCAATGTGGTAACTAACTACACCGCCCGTTAAAAAATAGAAAAATGATTATTGACCCCGGTATAAATTAGAGGAATTCCAACCTGCAACCACTAGTCCGGAAATGATTAAAAACAGGCATAAGAAAGAATAGAGAATATTTCGCTGGTGCGTGAAGAAACCGCAATAACCCACCCAATAAATGGCTGAACCGAGAAGAATTTTTGTAATACGCTTAATGGGATTCATCTTAGAATGACTTAGATAGTTCCTGTTCAGTACGAATAAATATACCAAAATAAAACCAGTGGATGGGCATATTTCACCAAAACGTCAAAAAATATCCCTTTTGGGTTGAATTTTTTCCTGCAAAATGAATAATACACGCAGCCAATTTTATATAATTTATTTACGATATATGACTGGTAACTCAATAAAATTTAATCTACTTCTTCACGCCAGAGCAGCTTGGAGAAAATGTAGGCGCCCTACAGATGATCGGTTGATTTACTTTCAGTCTTCCAGACTTCCATACTTCCATACTGCGCGCTGGGTAAACGAAAGAATTAAAGCTTTGGCTTAATTCTCTCGTTTACCCAGCGCATGGCCAGCTGTAGCTGTTCCTGCTCTGTAAGATTTGAATTATCAAGCACCCGGGCATCAGCAGCTTGTCTGAGCGGACTGATTTCACGGTGGGAGTCAATATAGTCGCGCATCTCCAGGTTATTCTTTACCTCCTCGAGACTGATATTCGGATTCTTTTCATACAGTTCCCGGAATCTTCGCGCCACACGGATGGCTTTGTCTGCCGTCATAAAGATTTTTAATTCGGCATTGGGAAACACCACCGTACCAATATCACGGCCATCCATCACAATGGACTTTTTACTGCCCATCTCCTGCTGATGTTTTACGGCAAAATCCCGCACTTCCCGGATGGCTGCGACCTCACTCACTTTTTCAGCAACTACCAGGTCCCGGATCAGGTATTCTACATTCTCTCCGTTCAGGATGATTTCACTTTCTTTTGTTGCTTCGTTGTGCGAAAATTCAATATTGATTTCCTTCAGCGCCCGGTTCACTTTTCTGGCATCTGTCCAGTCCACATGATTTCTGAGAAAATAAAGTGTGATGGCACGGTACATCGCGCCACTGTCGATATAGGTGTACTTCAGTTTGGCCGCGAGCTGTTTGGCCAGCGTACTCTTGCCGCAGGACGACCAACCGTCGATCGTTATAATAATTTTTTTGTCAGGCATTATAAATAATGTCTTGTCAGCATGAAATAAGTATTCAGGCAAATGTAAAAATCAATTTGCCACGGAATCACGGAAAATTCCGTGCGCCGTGGCAAATAATATTTGGACTGAATGATTCGCTTATACTTCCGAAGCCTCTTTTTCCTTTTCCTTCAGCGTAAATTTAATCTTGGACTCCGCCTTATCGAGGTCTGCGATCATGATATCTCCGCTTTTGATACTCAGGTTCAGGATCTCTTCAGCCAGCGGATCTTCCAGGTATTTCTGAATCGCACGGTGTAAAGGTCTTGCACCAAATTCTGCATCATATCCTTTTTCTGCAAGGAATGCTTTTGCATCTGCAGTGAGCTCCAGACTGAACCCAAGTTGTACCAGCCTCTTCATAACACCCTTCATCAGGATATCGATGATATTGAAAATATTTTCTCTGTCGAGAGAATTGAAAATAACGATATCATCTACCCGGTTGAGGAACTCCGGACTAAAAGTCCGTTTCAGCGCTTTTTCGATAACAGCCTTATTATTTTCTTCTAAATTGGCTGTTCTGGAAGAAGTAGCAAAGCCCACCCCGGCTCCAAAATCTTTTAATTGTCTCGCACCGATATTAGAGGTCATGATGATCAGCGTATTCTTAAAATCCACCTTTCTTCCCAAACCATCCGTCAGCTGACCGTCATCCAGCACCTGCAACAAAATATTATAAATATCGGGATGCGCTTTTTCAATTTCATCGAGCAGGATTACACTGTAAGGTTTTCTTCTGACTTTTTCGGTCAGCTGTCCGCCTTCTTCATAACCTACATATCCGGGAGGGGCACCGATTAAACGGCTTACCGTAAACTTCTCCATGTATTCACTCATATCAATCCGGATCAGCGAATCTTCTGAGTCAAACATATACCGTGACAGCGCACGGGCAAGTTCTGTTTTACCAACACCGGTAGGACCGAGGAAAATAAACGTGCCAATGGGTTTCTTTGGATCTTTCAAACCAACACGGTTCCTCTGAATGGCTTTCACCACTTTAGAGATCGCCTCTGTTTGACCGACAACCATTGATGCCATGTCAACCGCCATATTCTTCAGCTTTTCGCTTTCTGCCAGCACCATTCTTTTCACCGGAATACCCGTCATCATACTCACCACTTCGGCGATATTTTCTTCATCGATCGGATAGCGTCTGTGTTTACTTTCTTCTTCCCATTCGAGTTTGGCTTTTTCCAGTTCTTCCTGCAAACGTTTTTCAGCATCACGCAGAGAAGCCGCTTCTTCGAATTTCTGACTCTTGACGACTTTATTTTTTTCGTTCTTTACTTCTTCAATCTTCTTTTCAAATTCAACGATATTCTGTGGTACGTTGATATTTTTTAAATGCACACGCGCACCTACTTCATCCAGCACATCGATCGCCTTGTCGGGCAACAGCCGGTCAGTCATATAACGGTCACTTAATTTAACACAGGCCTGGATGGCATCGTCAGAATAAGTTACATTATGATAGTCTTCGTATTTTGATTTGATATTTTCAAGAATCTGAATAGTTTCATCCACGCTGGGCGGATCGATCATCACTTTCTGAAAACGACGATCCAATGCACCATCTTTCTCTATATACATTCTGTATTCATCGAGCGTGGAAGCACCGATACATTGCAGTTCCCCACGAGCCAGCGCTGGTTTGAAAATATTGGATGCATCCAGTGAACCGGAAGCACCACCTGCACCTACGATGGTATGAATTTCATCAATGAATAAAATGACGTCGCGGTTTTTTTCCAGTTCATTCATGATCGCTTTCATGCGTTCTTCAAACTGTCCGCGGTATTTCGTTCCTGCAACGAGTGCTGCAAGATCCAGGGATATCACCCGTTTGTCAAACAACACACGTGAAACCTTCCGCTGAACGATGCGCAGTGCAAGGCCTTCCACGATCGCTGTTTTACCAACGCCGGGTTCACCGATCAGGATCGGATTATTTTTCTTGCGTCTGGAAAGGATCTGCGAAACTCTTTCGATTTCTTCTTCCCTTCCAACGATCGGATCCAGTGAATTCATTTCAGCCAGGCGCGTGATGTCGCGGCCGAAATTATCAAGCACCGGTGTTTTACTTTTTGTATTTCCTGCAGGACGTGCTTTGGATGCAGCGTATTTCTTTTCGTCATCAAAATCATCATCATTCTCTTCAGCATATTCGCTGCGGGTATCATTACTTTTAACAACACCCAGTTCATTTCTAAATAAATCGTAATCCACGTCGAATTGATTTAAGATTTGAGTTGCGATGTTTTCTTTGTTTTTCAGAATCGAGAGCATCAGGTGTTCTGTCTCAACAGTCGGACTCTTCAAAGCCTTTGCTTCGAGAACCGTAACACGTATGACTTTTTCAGCCTGTTTGGTGAGGGGGAGGCTGTTGATATTGGCGATATTCTTACCGGTTTTGTCCTTTACTGCGAGTTCTACTTCTTTGCGGAGCTCATAAAGATCTACATTGAAACTTTTCAAAATCCGGACGGCCGTATTGTCACCCTCCCTGATCAGACCCAGAAGCAAATGTTCTGTCCCGATAAAGTCATTTCCTAACCTTAAGGCTTCCTCTCTGCTGAACGAAATAATCTCTTTAACCTGGGCCGAAAAATTATTATCCATTTTTAACTAATTGAGCTTAATACAATAATAACGAATATTTTTGATTCTTGTTTTTCGTGGTTTATTAACGTATGTTAACAATACCGGCAGATATGAAAGTCAAAATTAGTACCAACGAGAAATTCCATGCCATTACTGTGCTCGAACCCAATTTCACTGCTAATATGACAGCAGCTCTGCATGATCTGTGTGAGCCTTTTTTAAATCAGGAAGTAAAAAACCTGCTCCTCAATTTAAAAGACATTCAAAAATTGGATTCTGCTGCTGCGGATGGCTTTCTCGAAGTAAGAAACCTTTTTTATTCGAACGGGGCTTCTTTTGTACTATGCGAACTACAACCGCAGGTAAAAAAATATTTCGAACAGAATGAACAATTTGAAATATTACAAATTGCCCCCACCCAGAGTGAGGCCTCTGACATTATTTATATGGAAGAAATCGAAAGGGAATTAACGGATTAATTCAAACGGGGTACCGGATAATATGCTAACGATCAAATCCCGTTCCTATTACATTTTGTACTATTTTTCAGCTGCGATCAGCAAAATAAACTGCTGATCCGATTGATCATACCTAAATCCAATCTGTGCTCGCGGTTACCATTCTAGGAAATAATTCAGCCATCCCGGCATTCGACAGGCACCCGACTGCCCAGGTGGTTACCCTCGATGATCATTTGTTCCTGATTGATTGTGGAGAAGGCACCCAGACCCAGATGAACAAATACAAGATCCGCCGCAGCCGGATAAACCATATTTTCATCTCACACCTGCACGGGGATCATTATTTCGGACTGATCGGACTGGTCACCAGCATGGGTCTCCTGGGACGTACACAGGACCTTAACCTCTATGGACCAGCACGGCTGATCGATATATTTAACTTACAATTAGAAGTAGCCGATACCAAACTGCCTTTTAACCTGATCTTCCATCCTCTGATGGAAGAGGGCATGCTGTTAAAGGAAAACCGTTACCAGGTCAGTTGTTTCAGGGTTTTTCACCGGATAGAATGCTGGGGCTTCATTTTTCAGCAAATCCGGCCACCCAGACGCGTAAATCCGGATAAGGCAAGGATTGCCGGTGTTCCGGCTGCCTTTTTCGACCGGCTGAAATGGGGCGAAGATTACGAAACCCGGGAAGGTATGCTGATCGCGAATGATTCTGTAACGGATGCCGCACCGAAACCAAAGTCTTATGCCTATTCGGCAGACACAGTGTACAATCTTGAAGTCGCGTCAAAGGTTAAAGATGTGGATATGTTGTACCATGAGACCACTTATCTAAAAGACTTGGAAGATCGTGCCACGAAGAGATTTCACTGTACTACCATTCAGGCTGCTGACATTGCGAAAACTGCCGGCGTAAAACAACTGCTCATCGGTCACTTCAGTTCCAAATATGACAGGCTCGATGAATTTGAAAAAGAAACGAGGGAAGTTTTTCCAAACAGTTTTTTGGCACTCGAAGGAGTCAGCTACATTGTTCAATAAGGCGAACGCCAAGGCGTAAGGCGAAGGCCCTTACAAGCGTAAAGCCCAAAGCTTAAAGCGCAAAGCTTTTTTAGTGTGGTGGACTTGGAATTATAGGCGAAAAAGGTGATCCCGCAGGTGCGGGATACATTTCCACCCTTAACTCCCACCTTCTCTCATTTTCACCCTTATCACATTAACCACACTAAAAGAGGGCTTCAGGCTTCCCGCTCGAGCAAATAAGCCGCGAGTTCTTTCAAATCATTTTTCCTTTCTGCTGGCACAGAGATTCTTTCGAGACTCGAATATGCTTTCTCCATATAATAATTCTTGGCTTCCTGCGCCGCCTGACCGACTCCTGATTCCTGATAAATAAGAGTCACCCGTTCCACTTTGTCGGCTCCGGAATAAATCAGTAGTTCCGTTAGTTCTTGTTTTCTTTCCGGTGAAGCCGACTCCAGGGCTTTTACCAGGAGAAAGGTTTTTTTATTAGCGGTGATGTCACCGCCTTTGAGTTTTCCAAAAGTAGACGGATCACCAAAAGCGTCCAGCCAGTCATCTTGTACCTGGAAAGCCAGACCGAGGTTTCTGCCAAAATCGTATACTAACTCCTGATCTTTTTGTTTGGCACCGGCGGCTATGGCGCCCATCTGCAAACTGCCTGCTAGTAATACGGCTGTTTTCAATTCGATCATATGCAAATACTCCGAAAGTGAAATGGATGCATTTTTTTCGAAGTCCATATCAAGCTGTTGTCCTTCACAAACTTCCCGTCCTGTTTTATTCAGGAGGCGGATAAGGGTCTGAACGTATTGCGGATCCGTTTCATTCAGATAGTCATAAGCCTGTAGCAACATCACGTCACCAGCCAGCAGGGCGGTGGATTCATCATACATGGTATGTACAGTGGCCCTGCCTCTGCGAAGCGGCGCATTGTCCATGATGTCATCGTGAATCAACGTGAAATTATGGAAAAGCTCAAGCGCGACAGCCATTTTCCAGGTGTCTGGTTTGATGGGTCCGAATAACTCATTGCCCAGCAAACAAAGAACGGGGCGGATTCTTTTGCCGCCGTCTTCCAGCATATAATGGGCGGCACCGTAAAGACTTTCCGGCTTTTCGGGAAAATGTTTTTTATTAAAATAAGTTGTGAACTCCTGCGATAATTCCTGGAAACGCATCATCATTTAATCACTAATAATGTTAGAGCATATTTTTGGTTGACGGTTGATGGTTGACGGTTTTTTCGTTGATCGTTTATCGTTGATCGTTTATCGAATAAGAATCCACTTCCATACTTCCATTCTTCCAGTCTTCCATACTTGCCTTACGCCTTACGCCTTACGCTTTCAACACCCACTCGTAGTCCAGTTGCCGCTTCGCCAGATTCGCTGAAATAACCTTGATGGTAATCTTATCACCCATCCTGAATTTTCTGCCACTGCGTTTTCCCACCAGCGCATATTCGGTTTCGATCAAACGGAAATCGTCATATTCCATCAGACTGTTCAGACTCACCAGTCCTTCACATTTATGCAGCACGGTTTCAACCCAGAATCCGAAAGCAGCCACACCACTGATCACGCCTTCAAAGCTGTCACCCACAAAATCTTTCATGTACTCCACCTGTTTATATTTATTGGCGGCCCGCTCGCTGTCCATCGCTGCGCGTTCTCTCTCACTGCAATGCCTGCACTGCTCTTCTAATTTTTTGTGCAATTGTATTTCTTCATCCAGCACTTCCTGGAGAATCCGGTGTGTGAGCACATCCGGATAACGACGGATTGGAGATGTAAAATGACAGTAGTTTGTAAATCCCAAACCATAATGACCGATGTTCTCAGTAGTATAAACCGCCTTGGCCATGGTGCGGATACCGAGTTGTTCCAGCACGTGCTGTTCTGGCTTGCCTTTTACATCATGCAGCATCATGTTGAATGAAGCTGCGATACCCTCGGGTGTTTTTGTATCGAACGTATGACCGTATTTTTTTGCAAACTCAACAAAAGGTGCGAGTTTCTCTTTGTCGGGTGTATCATGTATCCGGTATGGAAATGGAATCGGTTTCTTCTTGATTTTTATTTTCGCCACATGACTCGCCACGGTCCGGTTGGCGAGCAGCATGAATTCTTCTATCAGCTGGTGTGATTCCTTGCTTTCCTTTACCAGTATGCCAATGGGTTTTCCTTTCTCATCCAGTTTGAAACGGACTTCCACGGAAGAAAAATTGATGGCCCCTTTTTTAATACGCTGTCTGCGGAATCGCTGGGCGAGATGATGCAGAATGCTGATCTCCTCCGAATATTCTCCGGCATTTTTTTGAATGATTTCCTGCACGTCTTCATAAGCAAAGCGGTGATCGGAATGTATGATCGTCCGGCCGAGCCAGTATTCGTTTATCTCTCCCTTATGCGTAATATGAAATACGGCTGAAAAACAAAGTTTGTCTTCATGCGGACGAAGAGAACAGAGTTCATTGGAGATTCTTTCCGGCAGCATCGGATTTACGCGGTCCGGCAGATACACAGAAGTGGCCCGATCATAGGCTTCTTCGTCCAGCGAAGTGCCCGGTTTTACATAGTGGCTCACGTCCGCAATATGAACGCCGATCTCATAGATATCATTTTTTAATTTCCGGAAGGAAATGGCATCATCAAAATCCTTCGCATCGGCCGGATCAATGGTAAAGGTTAATACTTTCCTGAAATCCTTTCTCCCGGATATATCTGATTCCGGAATGGTTTCGGGCAGTGCGGTGGATTCTTCCAATACTTTTTCCGGGAAAATAATATCAAAACCGTTTTCAATCAGGATCTCTTTCATCACGCGATCGTTTTCATCAGCTTCATCCAGCACCTGTAATATTTCTCCCTGCGGCTTTTTATTTTTTCCCCAATCTGTAATACGCACAATCACACGATCCCCGTGAACAGCGCCATTTATTTTGGTCAGCGGAATATATACATCGGGCATCGGCCGGGCGGTTTCGGGTATAAAAAAAGCAAAGCCTTCACCCATTTCAATATGTCCGGGAAAGTCAGTTTGTTTTCTTTCAACCACCGATTCAACAGCACCCTGTACGCGTCCGCTACTACCCTTGGATTGTATTATGCGTACCAGTACGGAATCTCCATGCATGGCGGTATTAAAATCATTCGGACGAACCAGGATATCCCGTTCCAACGCCTTGGCGATAACGAATCCCATACCCGACCGCGTTACTTCAAGCGTACCTTTATATAACTGCGCGCCCGATTTCTTTTTTATCTTTTCTGTTTTTTTATGACCCATGTCTCTTTAAGCTTGATCAGGAAATTCCTGAATGAATGTAGTAATTAAGCGCGTAAACTGATTTTCTTCATTGAACATGAACACCGGTTGGATGGGCATTACAAAGAAAGGCAGTCCCTGAAGTTGATGTGAGAATTTCTGCAGACGCACAGCATCTTTTTCCGTTGTCAGCAGAATCTTATCTGGCGAATCGATCTGGTTGAATTTTTTAAGAATATAATTCAGATCGTCGATCGTAAAAATATGATGGTCGTTGTAGGCCAGCTCATCGTATCCGTTAAAATTTTCTTCCAGATGTTTTTTCAGTGCGCCCGGATTGGCAATCCCCGTAACCAATAATACCTCGGCTTCTTTATTGGGTTTCCATGGTTCCCTCGTGATCACCTGGTAAGGAATGCCATACGAAATGGCTGTAAAAAAAATCTGCTGATTCGGACGGGGTTTGATTTCCCGGATGAGCTGACTTTTCTCAGCCAGCGAAATATCCGGTGCGCATTTCGTCACAACGATGATATCGGCGCGTCGTGCGCTTTTGGGCAGGTCCCTCAGATCACCCGTTGGCAGGAACCAGTCGCGTGTAAATAAATTGTTGTAGTCTGTCAGCAGAATATTGAAACCTGCCTTCACCCACCGGTGCTGAAAAGCATCGTCCAGCAGGATCAGCTGTGTATCCGGTTTGTCATGTAAAAGCTGTGGTATGGCCACGACTCTTTCTTCCCCCACGGCAATAGTAAGATCGGGAAACTTGTTAAAAAACTGCATTGGTTCATCCCCGATCTCAAGCGCGGTGCTTTCTTTGGTAGCCAGCGCATATCCGCTTGTTTTTCGTTTATACCCGCGACTAAGTACCGCCAGGCGGAACGATCCCTTTAATTTTCCAATCAGGAATTCAACCATCGGCGATTTGCCCGTGCCACCTACGGCCAGGTTTCCGATACAGATGACGGGCAGGTTGAAAACGGAAGCCCTGAGCAGATTCTTGTCAAACAACCAGTTCCTGACATAAATAATCAGCCCGTAAATCAGCGAAAAGGGAAGCAGGAGCATCCTGACGGGCTTCAATAACGGATAGTTGAGATTGATCATAAAGACTCGTAAAGATAACCCATTCCTTCCGGCGGGATGCTTTCCGCAGCCGTTAAGATCGCCTGTTTCGAGAGTGTGTTCATCAGGGGAACGGAGAACAATGACGGAAAACCCGACCAGCGCACGATTTCATGCTCATAGTTCAGGTACTGATCATTAAATACCCACCCCACAACATCAAGACCGGAGTTGCGGCAAATCGCTGCCGTCATCAGGGAATGATTGATACTGCCCAGGTAATTCCGGCTCACCAGAACCAGTCTGGCATCGAGCATCCTCACCAGGTCAATCACGAATTCCTGTTCGTTGAGCGGTACCATCAATCCGCCGGCTCCTTCTATCACCAGTGGGCGACTACTGTCCATACGACTCAGATCATCCGCTATTTTTTTGAGTTCAATGCGCCTGTTTTCTTTTTGCGCAGCAATATGCGGTGAAGCTGCCAGCTTTAGCAGATAGGTTTCCGGATGAATAAACGTTTCGGCATTACTGATAAGCGAAGCAACCAGTGCACGGTCGGTTCCAGGATGAATAAACGTTTCGGAGTTGTTTATAGGTGAAGCGCCTGGCTCACTGTCGGTTCCTGCATGAATAACCGTTCACTAGATCCCGCTTCATAACCCGCCTGTACCGGCTTCCAGTAATCGGCTTTCAATGCTTCCGTGATGATCGCAGCAATCACCGTTTTTCCAATGCCCGTACCAATGCCGCTGATAAAAATGGGTTTCATCCCGCTTTATTAATGAAAATGGAAAAAAGCGTGGTACCATAATTCCGTTCGGTAACAAAAAGCGGATAACCACTATAACGGTTCCTCGGCGTGTGTTCCAGCACGAACCAGCCATTTGTTTTTAATAAATTTCCTGCCACAACATCTTTCGGAATCTGGTCAATGGTTTCCAGCGCATACGGAGGGCCGGCAAAAATAAAATCGTATTGTTCTTTGGTATTTTTCAGAAAGCGGAACACATCCGATGGAACTACTTTCAATTGGGTAAGACCGAGTGATTCAGCTGTCTTCCGGATAAAAGCCAGCATCTGACTGTCTTTTTCTACGATGGTGAGATCGGTTGCTCCACGCGAAGCCAGTTCAAAACTGATACTGCCCGTTCCTCCGAAAAGGTCAAGCGTTTTCAGGCCCTCCAGCTCGCGGTTGGATTGAATAATATTGAATAAACCTTCTTTGGCGATATCTGTGGTTGGCCTGGTGTAAGGCATTTTTGAAGGCGGATGAATCTTTCTTCCACCCCATTCGCCCCCGATTATACGCATATCATTAATTATTGATCATTTTGTTAAGCGTTAGGCGTTGGGCGTTCAGCGTTGAGCGTTGCATTATACGCATATCGTCATTTTCAGAATGGAGGCGAAGAAATGATTGGGAAATTGCATCAGCTCATCCGTCATCTTGATACTGTCTTCCATGCTGTCGAAACGGATGTGGAGAAAATACAATTCAAGATCTTCATACAGCACGGATTTTTTTTCAATCATGCCCGATATCTCAAGAATCAGTTCTTCCCTGTTCAGATTGAGCTGATGGCAAATATTCAGCAGGTTGTATAATACATCTTTGGAATCATTATAATCGAAATGCTGGATAAGCTGTAACTGTCCGGCTTTGCAAACCATCACCACCATTTTATCCGGATAGAAAAAAACCTTTACAAAAGAAGGTTCTTCTTTGGCGGTAAACATTTTAAAACACTTCAGCTGGAGACTGTAAAAATGCCAGAACCTCGCTCTCTCAAATTTTTCCTGCATCAAAAAATGTATCCTCGGCGGAACGCGGTACACATTATGAAATTCGAACCAGGGAATTTTTTCATCCAGCACCAGATCATTGCTCAGGTTTCCATACACGAGGTCGGTCACGGGTCTCGTCATATCTCCGCTGAAGAATTTTTCAGGAATCAGGTTGCTTTCAGGAAAATTATAGATCAGAAAAATCTCTGCGGGATGGAACCGGCTTAATACCGGGTCGGATTCCAGAATACTGCGAAGGATCGCTTCCGGTTCATTCGTTCGTAAGGTCGGCCATTTAAAAAACTTGATGGCCGAGGGCCGCATGCCCCGTACATTTAATAATACGTATGTCAGTGAGCAGGAGCCGATTTCAACCAACAACCGGCACTGGTTCGGATCCTCGGCTGTCGGATCATCATTATGTATATCGAAATCGGGTCTGATGTTCATAAAATGGTTCGCAATTATACTACAATTTGCTGACTGGTCAGGGGGTTTATTGCCATTCCGTAAGCAATTGACGTGCAATCACTTTAACCCTCGTATCGTCATAAATCACATCCTGCATTGTTAAAAGCGTACGGAGATAGCTAACCGCTTTCTTATCCTGACCCATCCGGTGATAGGACCGCGCCAGTTCGTAATAATTGAGGATAAATGCGGGATACAGGGACCTGCTTTTCTCAAAATCGACGATCGCATCATCCAGGCTCGCATCAGGAATCTTTCCATAAAACATCCGGGCAAATGACCGTTCCGCCATATTCAGATCGCTCACGTCATAGTTCCAACGGCCCAAAATATGATAAGCCCGGAAATTCGTAGGATCGAGCCGGATCGCTTTGTCAACATAAAATTTAACGTCTCTCGCAAGGATCACACGCTCTTTGGTTGTTGATACATGGGATATCCGGCCAAGCGCAAAAGCCATGGCACAGTTGGCCTCTGAAGAATTTGTATTCACCGAAAGCGCTGCGGATGCATAATTTTTTGCAGCGAAAAAATATGGTCTCATTTTTTCTTTGTCCGCCTGACGTGCACCGATACGTGAACAAAGTTCGCTGCATTTCCAGAGAGCAACCAGGTTAGCCGGATCCAGCTTTACGACCTGCGCATATTTGAGGAAGGCTTCGTTTTCATGCAACAGGGATTCCTGTTGTTGTGCTTCTTTCAGGAGCTGGTTGATATCCTGAGAAAATAACAGGCATGGAAAACAGATAAATAAGATAAGCCATCGAAGCATAATTACTCCTTAAATGTGCGTTGCATCGTTACCCCTACCTTACCGACAAAATGTTCGATGGGTGCCTGTAATTTAAAAATACTGATCCTGACTTCGGATACGGCCGGATATTGATGTTTGATGTTTAAGATAATGCCCTGGCAGATTTTTTCCAAAAGAAATACCGGTTCTTTCATTTTTTCCTGCACGATCCGGAACAAATTAACATAACTAATGGTATCGGCAATTTTCTCAAAAACGGGAATGGTATCCATATAAGATACACTCAGATTTACTTCGAAGGAATTCATCACTCTTCTCTCTTCTTCATAAACACCATGGTGCTCATAAAAGATCAGGTCCTGCAGTTCGATTGTAATCATACATTTTTTGAATATCAGATGATCAGGCAGGAAGCAGGACGCGGGATGCAGGAGGCTTCAAACTTCTTCCCTCATGCTTTACGCGTTTAGCGTTACGCGTTAGGCGTTAAGCGTTAGGCTTTCAAAGAAAGCCATCTCTCCGCATCAAGCGCGGCCATACATCCACTGCCGGCGGCTGTTACGGCCTGCCGGTAAATTTTATCCTGTACATCTCCGGCAGCATACACACCTTCGATATTTGTTCTCGAACTGCCGGGGATCGTTTTGATATATCCGGTCTCATCCATATCAAGCCATTCTTTAAATATACCTGAATTCGGTTCATGACCGATGGCCACAAAGAAACCGTGCACAGGAATGGTTTCAACTTTTCCGGTAGAAGTGTTTTTTATTCTTACGCCGTCCACCTTGGTATCACCCAGTATTTCCTCAACCGTTGTGTTCCAGTATATTTTAATATTGGATGATTCCCGGATGCGCTGCTGCATGATCTGCGATGCCCGCATCTGATCACGCCGGATCAGCATATGTACATTGGTACAAAGTTTCGACAAATACAATGCTTCTTCCGCTGCTGTGTCACCCGCTCCTACGATCGCCACTTCTTTTCCCCTGAAGAAAAAACCATCGCAAACCGCACAGGCACTCACTCCGTATCCATTGAGTTTTTCTTCACTCGGAAGTCCCAGCCATTTTGCAGTGGCACCCGTGGCAATGATAACGGAATCTGCCGTAATCAGTTTTTCTTCGTCAATCCACACTTTGAAAGGTCGTTCAGAAAAATCAACTTTTGTAGCGAGCCCAAAACGTATATCTGCGCCCATGCGGGCTGCCTGCTTTTCAAACTCCACCATCATCTCGGGTCCCTGTACGCCGTTTGGATATCCCGGATAATTCTCCACTTCGGTTGTAATGGTCAGCTGACCACCGGGCTGGATGCCCTGGTACAGCAGGGGTTTGAGATTTGCCCGCGCAGTATAAATGGCTGCCGAATATCCGGCGGGCCCTGATCCGATAATCAAACAATGAACATGCTCTTTATTTTCCATATTTTATTACTCTGCGTTTATTCGTGTATCGTAAATCGTGTATCGTTTATCGATCCACGATCCACGATCTACGATCAACTTCTTCAGGACGCAAATTTAATCGGAAATAGTGACAAAGAAGGTCGCTCAGACGACCGATCAGTAGGGAATCAGCAATCCCTTGTACTGGGCCGCGTATCCGCCAAAATATCCAAGCGCTCCATTGGAAATATTTGAAATCACAACCGTGGGTGTTGAAAATGGATTACCGACACTTCCATAATTGTATTCCATCGTACGCCAGAAATCGAACGTTGCCTTGTCGATATCCGCCAGTTTCACAACCACCGAATCCCCCTTATTAAAAAAAGAATAATCATTTATATCGATGGAGAAATTCCGGTTCACGCCTTTATCAACAGTCACCGTATACGTTGTGCCATCCGTGATCTGGTCATCAAAAACCGATGTCAGCCCGGGATAATAAGGTCCGTCATTGACACTGGTAAAATAGCGGGTATAATTTCCGTATCCCGGCGGATCCACTATACGTGCTTTTAAATTCACCAGTCCCGAGTCAGCAGCGGACGGGGCATTCACCCACCATAAACTATCGATGTATTTGGCAAGAGTCGGAATCGTGGTACTGGCAGTATAGGTCTCATTGCCCACCTGTATTTCCAGGTTGTAGGCGGTATTGAATGCTCCCTTGAATTTTGGCCCCGAATACGTCGGAGAAATAGTGTAATAATAAAAGATGAGACCTGTACTATCATCTTTTGCACTGTCTTCTTTGAGCTGACCGGTAATACTGCCATTATTCATGGTCACATATGCACCATGTACATAGGAAGCGGATAAGGCCGCAGTACTCAGTTGGCTGAAATACGCGAGGCTCTTCGATAAAACGACCATCGGATATTTGTCGTTTTCAATGGAAGCATCCACCACCAGGTCTGTGGATGTCGGATCCAGTTTAATTTTTATATCCTTTTCGCAGGAAGCAAAAGAAATACTGAAAAGGAAAAGGAAAAAGATGTTACGGATCATGGCTGAAGGCGTAAAAAGGAATCGGCTGATTCAACAAAGTTAAACCAATAAAAAAAACCGTCCCGCATTTAAGCAGGACGGCTATAACTAATAACTAATAATTAATAACTAACAACTATCCCAGGTACGCTTTTAACGCACTGCTGTATCTCGCCTTTTGCAGACGCTTGATCGCTCTTTCCTTGATCTGACGGATTCTTTCTTTGGTCAGGTCGTATTTCTGTCCGATCTGCTCAATGGTTACACCATTTTCTCCGTCCAGTCCGAAATAAGCATTCACGATTTCTGCTTCACGCGGACTCAGTGATTTCAGCACCCGGCGGATTTCAGCCCGGAGGGAATCTTTCATCACATCGTCATCTGTGTCATCGCCGCCTTCCAGCAAGTCGCCCATGGCCACATCCTCTGCTTCGTGCACGGGTGCATCCAGCGAACTGTGACGGGTATTGCTCTGGAATATATTATTGATTTCTGTTTCGCTCATTTCAAGCAATTCAGCGAGTTCTTCTGTTGAAGGTTCACGTTCGTGTTCCTGTTCGAATGCCATATAGGCTTTATTGGCCTTATTATAGGTTCCGATCTTGTTCTGTGGAAGACGTACCAGGCGACCCTGTTCGGCCAAAGCCTGAAGGATTGACTGACGGATCCACCATACAGCGTAAGAAATAAATTTAAAACCCTTGGTTTCATCAAAGCGCTGGGCGGCTTTGATCAGCCCGAGGTTTCCTTCATTAATGAGGTCACTCAGGGAAAGACCCTGATGCTGGTATTGTTTGGCAACCGATACTACGAAACGCAGATTGGACTGGGCCAGTTTGTCCAATGCCTTTTGATCTCCCATCTTAATACGCTGAGCGAGAATGGTTTCCTCTTCCGGCGTGATCATGGAGATCTTAGAAATTTCCTGTAAATACTTTTCTACCGCCTGCGAGTCGCGGTTTGTAATCTGCGTGGCGATTTTAAGTTGCCTCATAATGGGTAAAAATAATTAGTGACAAATGTCTTTGTCGGGTACAAATCAACCATATAACAATGCAAAAGGCGGAAAAGTTGGATAGGGTAAGATTAATAATATTCCGCTATGTACAAGCACGAAAGTAATACCCAAACGCGGAACCTCATAATCTTTCCCAAACTAAAAAGCATAAAATTTGGTAGAACTAATTATTTAGTTATATATTTGATCTAGAACTATCTTTTTAGTTATAACCTTTTTTACCAAATGAATTATATCAATGATCATTTTTTTCGCAACCCGGTTGCATTGATCAATACCCGAATAAGCAAAAAGTAACCCGGTATTTAAATATCAAAAATGAATTCTGCAAAAACATTAACCAAAGCTGAAGAACAGGTAATGCAGGTGCTCTGGAAGCTGCAAAAGGGTTTCCTGAAGGAAATCATTGACTCCACACCCGATCCGAAACCCCATTCCAATACCACGGCCACCATACTTAAAATATTGGTAGAGAAGGGGTTTGTCAAATACACGGTGCATGGCCGCAATAACCTGTATGAACCCCTGATATCCCAGACTGAATATGGTAAGAAATCGGTCAACCAGCTCATCAAGGGATATTTTGACGGCTCCCCGGCCAGACTGGTATCCCAGTTTATCAGCGATCAGAAACTCTCGGAAGCCGAATTAGAACAATTACTGCAACAGATCCAGTCAGCAAAAAACAAGAAATCATGACCCAGTTGATCTACCTCCTGAAAACCGTTTTCATATCCGGATTGCTCTTTGCCTATTTCTGGATCTTTCTGCGGAATCGCTTCTTCCATGGTTTTAACCGGCTTTTTCTGATCAGTATACCCCTCTTCAGTTTCTTATTGCCGGCCCTGCATTTCAACCTGCCGGAATTCTGGAACCGGTCAGCCGGGGCATCACCCATTCATTTGTTGGGCGTAGCACAGGGCGGACTCGAGGAAGCCGTAACCATATATGCCAAAAGAAATCAGGGCCATTCGCTGTCCTGGGAAGGGATCGCATTGCTGACGGCTCTTTTTATCAGCACGATACTTTTTATCCGTTTTCTAAAAACCATTCGTTACCTCCGAAACCTTCGCAGGAACAGGACGTCCCTTCAACTCCCGGAAGCAACGGTTTATTTCGTTTCCGAAAAAGGAACTCCCTTTTCTTTCTTTAAATCCATTTTCTGGGGAGAAGAAATGGATATGAATAGCAGGGAGGGTCGGCAGATTCTCCACCATGAATTATTTCATGTAAGGAACAATCATTCACTGGACATCATCGGAATGGAAATCATGTCCATCATTTGCTGGTTCAATCCCTTCTTTTATTTGATTGGCCGGGAACTGAAACTAATCCATGAATATGCCGCAGATGCCTGCGTAGTGGCCGAAACAAATGAATACGAATATGCCGGTTTGTTATTAACGAAAATATCCGGACGACCCTTCCCGCTCACGAATCCATTTTTCAAAAACCAGATAAAAAGAAGAATTACTATGATCACCAAATCAAATAAAGACAAAAAAGCGCTGATGGGCCGCTTTATGATCCTGCCCGTAATTGCACTGCTGATCTGCCTTTTCTCATTTAAGATAAAAACCATCCTGCCATTTCATGCAGCAAAAAACATAAAAGTGGTCATAGATGCCGGACATGGGGGTGCATTCCCAGGCACCCAATTAAATGGCATTTATGAAAAAGATATCAACCTGAACATCTCGAAAAAAATACAGTCTTTAGCCGGAGAATATAATATAGAGGTAATTATGTCGAGAGAAACAGATGTAACACCGGGCAGTAATGAACTCAAAAAATCATTGGAATATATTGCTGCTCTGCCAAAAAATAAAAACGCCGATCTGTTTATTTCTATTCACAGCAATATGACTGCAGATGGTGAGAAAGGAAAAAATCAGACAGCCAGCTCCGGTTTCCAGATTTATATTCCGGGAAAATCAAGTAATGTATATGAAAGCTCCGTGAAATTGGGATCGGTTCTGACAGAAGTTATAAAATCCGATTATACCATTGAACCCGAATTAAAACAGACTAGAGATGATGGAGGAAATATCCTCATTCTTAGAAAAGCAACAGTACCAGCTGTTTTAATCGAATGCGGATATATGGATAACCCCGGCGATTTGAAATATTTACAGGACGAAAAGAGCCAGGAAAAAATCGCACGCGATATATTGGAAGCAATAAAAAAGTACAGCCTTACAACCGCGACTCCGGCTACTGAAACTTCTCCGACAAATATGGGCAAACAGAATAAACTCGTAACGCAAACTTCCAATACGGAAATTAATAATGAGGTAGTGACCGAATATCAGGTAAGAAATACAAGCCTCACAACGAATGCATCTGCGGAAATAGCTGTTACAACCATTTCGGAAATAAATGAAACCGCATCGGATTCTTCTGGTCCGTTAAGGAAAGTGGAAGAGGATGCAGAGTATCCCGGCGACGCCAAAGGATGGCAAGCCTATCTCGTCAAAAATTTAAATTATCCCCAGGCAGCAGTAAGCAAAGAAGTGCAGGGAGAAGTGATCGTAGAATTTGTAGTGAATACCGACGGATCCATTTCAAAAGTACATGCCATCAGCGGACCGAAAGAACTGCGCCCGGAATCTGTGAGGGTTGTAAAGGAAAGTGGCTACTGGGTTCCTGCCATGAATAAAGGCGCGAAGGTCGCATCATATAAGAAACAACCAATTGTTTATAAACTCGAAGCGAAATAGACTCTCTTAATTGTCAATTGTTAATTGTCAATTGTCAAGTCTAATTATCAATTGACAATTAACAATTGACAATTAATATCCGATCTGGTTTTCCCCAACACGAATGAGTAGTTCTCTTTTAGCAGATTCCTCCACTCTTCCGATCACCTGCGCTTCCATTCCGAAACTCTGTATCAAATCAATCAGGCCGTTTGTGGCAGATGGATCAGTATATATTTCCAGACGCTGACCCATATTGAAAACCTGGTACATCTCACGGTCATCGGCACCCGAAGACTGACGGATCAGGTCGAAAATAACAGGCGGTTTGAATAAATTATCCTTGACGATCCGCATCGGGCCTGGCAGATATTTCAAACATTTTGTTTGTCCGCCTCCGCTGCTGTGGATCATGCCGTGTATCTGGTCAAAATGTTTTTCCAGCAGGACTTTTACCACCGGTGCATAGGTTCTCGTCGGACTCAATAACAATCTGCCCACCGATGTCTCCTTGCCCGTTTCTGTAATTACGGGATCGGAAATTTTATGACTGCCGGTATAGATCACATCTTTGTCCAGCATCGGCTCAACGGTTTCAGGATAATAATGCCCATAACTGGATTCGAGCATATCGTGGCGGGCACTGGTGAGTCCGTTGGAACCGATGCCGCTGTTATATACTTTTTCATAAGATGCCTGACCGCTGCTTGAAATACCGACAATGGAATCACCCACAGCAATCTTTTCATTGCTGATGATTTTTGATTTCGGCCAGCGCGCTGCCATCGTACCATTCACCGCAATGGTTCTGACCAGGTCCCCGACATCGGCTGTTTCGCCTCCGAGAAAATGAATATTGACGCCGGATAATTTTAATTCATCAAAAAATTCCTGCGTGCCTTCGATAATGGCCTGTAATACGTCACCTGGTATTCTGGATTTGTTACGATCGATCGTGGATGAAAACAACAGGTTATCATAAATACCCACACATAATAAATCATCGAGGTTCATGGCCACGGCGTCCCGCGCGATATCTTTCCATACAGAAATATCGCCGGTTTCCTTCCAGTATAAATAAGCCAGTATACTCTTGGTACCCGCACCGTCAGCATGCATCAGGTTTACCCATTCCGGGTCGCCACTGAGGAAATCCGCATATATCTTGCAGAAAGCAAAAGGATATAGCCCCTTATCCAGGCGGGCCGTAGCCTGATGCACTTCTTCTTTCTGGGCTGAAACACCACGTCGGGAGTAAAGAGACATATAAAAAAATCCAGGTTTAAATCTGCCGCAAAGCTAATCGAATCGGGGCGGCTGAAAAACGAAAGACATAAATTTTAGTTTATACGGTTATTGAAGGAAAAAATCCTGACGATCCTCAGATAATTTCAAAGCAGATAAGTTCGCCATGTTTACAAGATCCCCGTGATGATCAGGTAATTTCACATAAGATAAGTTCGCCACGTTACTTACAAGATCTCCGTGATGATCAGGTAATTTCAAATAACAGATAAGTTCGCCACGTTTATAAGATCCCGGCGATCATCGGTTAATTTCGTCTGAGAGAAGTTCCCCGCGTTTATATAATTTCGCAGCAGATTTCACTTATGCTGGTTTACAGGAATATTGAACTAATACCCCTTTTTCGAAATACCGTACTCACCATTGGAACCTTTGATGGTGTGCATACAGGTCATCAGCAGGTGATTGCCCAGATGAAAAAATGTGCCGCTGAAGTGGATGGCGAAACCGTGATCATCACCTTCGATCCCCATCCGAGAACCGTCATCAATGCGGCTGCGGGTATTCAGCTCATCAATACCCTCGATGAAAAAATAGAACTGCTTTCCGGTATGGGCATCGATCACCTCGTGGTCATTCCTTTTACTGAAAATTTCGCCGCGATGACGGCAGAGGAATATATCGGCCAGTTCCTGATCCGTTATTTTCAGCCGCATACACTGATCATCGGGTATGATCATCGTTTTGGAAAAGGAAGGACCGGAAATTATGAATTGCTGAAATTAAAATCAGTTTATTATCAATACCAGCTGCAGGAAATTCCTGCCCATATATTGAATTCTATTTCCGTGAGTTCCACCCGTATCAGGGAAGCCATTAGCGCGGGCGATATGGAAGCAGCCCATGATTTATTGGGTTATGATTATTTTTTTTCTGGTAAAGTGGTGGAAGGAAATAAACTGGGCCGCACACTTGGTTATCCGACAGCCAACCTGGAGATTACAGAAAAACTCAAACTGATTCCAGGCGACGGCATATATGCAGTGAATACCGTACTGCCGGATGAGCCCGGGAAAATATATGCCGGCATGATGAGTATTGGCTTTCGCCCGACCATTGGAAATTCCGACCGTACTATTGAAGTAAATATTTTTGACTTTGACAGAATGATATATGGAGAAACCATCAAGGTCATCGTAAAAAAATATCTCCGGCCCGAAGTAAAATTCAATTCTCTCGACGAACTAAAACACCAACTTGCTCTTGACAAGAAGGCAAGTCTGAGAGAATGAGAGTATGAGAGTATGGGGGTATGGGAGTGCAAGTGTTCTAGTGAATTTCTACTCTCATACTCCCATACTCCCATACTCCCATACTCCCATACTCCCATACTCTCATATCTACCCCCACACTCTCAGGCTAGTTTGGCCACAAGCTCCTTAAGCAGTGAAGCATCCTCAACATTTACGCTCCCGACGCCAACACTTTTCAAATTATAATGATGTAATAAAAGCAATGCATTTTCTGTTCCGGCGAATCCGTAATTTTTTGCTGCCGTCAAATAGTCCTTCACAAAAAAAGGAGACACTCCCAGTACAGATGCCGCTGTTTTCTCATCCGGTCCCGGAATACCGAATATCATATACACTTTACTAAAAAAACTATAGAGCGTCGGAAGTACCAGCTGGATCGGCGCTGCTTTGGGATTGCTTTCGAAGTATTGAATGATGCGCAGTGCTTTGGCCAGATCCTTTTTTGCCAGGGCAATCTGTAATTCAAAAGCGTTATACTCCTTACTGACGCCGACATATTTTTCAACATCATCCTCATCGATCATCTTTCTGTTTCCAAGATTAATCTGGATTTTATCCACTTCGCTTTTGATCCGCATGAGATCATTTCCGATATGATCGATCAGCAGGGCAAGTGCTTTCTGTTGAATCGTAAGACCCCTGGATTGTAATAATTCGGTAACCCATTCCGGCAACTGGTTGTCGTACATTTTTTTGGTGGACAGCAGTTCACCCTTCTCCTTTAAGAGCTTGGCAAGCTTACTCCGGCCATCGACTTTCTTATCCTTATAGGAAACAACAAAAATCGTGGAACCCAGCGGCTGCATGATATAAGGTTCCAGTTTTGCAATCTCCCGCATTTGCTGGGCTTCTTTTAATAACACCACTTGTCTTTCTGCAAACATGGGATACCGGCGACAGGCATTCACAACCGAAGCCCAGTCCGCATCCTTTCCATAAAATATAGTCAGGTTAAAAGATTTTTCTTCTTCAGGTAAGATCTGGTGCTCCGCAAAATCCATTACCTCATTTATAAAGTATTCTTCTTCTCCTTCCAGCCAGTAAACAGGCTTGTAAATTTTCCTTTTCCAATCGCGTATAATATGTTCAGCCGACAATTTTCAGGTTTTATGCGCAAGTTATTTTTTTAATTGTCAATGGTTAATTGTTAATGGCTAATTTCCGGAATACAGTTTCAAAAACGCGCATAACTAATTGACAACTAACAATTAACAATTGACAATTCTTGTCCACCTACGTGTAAATAACGAAAATTGGCACGGTTTTAGACAAACACCGTACTGGAAACCTGCCTAAACCACGGGTCCCGTACAAAAATATTTTTAAAATAAAAATCAAACCATGAGCACAACCACTAATTATCCATCCGCGACTCCACAAAGTCAGCCACCGAAAAAAGATTTTAAGAATCTCGTTATCGGTTTGCTGGCAGCAGGTTTCCTGGGCACCTGGGGTTATTTACTTTGGAACAATAACAAACAGGAACAAGTTCAGCAAAGTCAACAAACTCAGATCGCCAAAGTAACCGACGAAAAAGGCGCATTGCAGAAGAATTTCGATGATGCCCTCGTTCGCCTGGATTCACTTACAGGAACTAACAACCGCTTGACTTCCCAGCTTTCAGCTTCAAATTCTGATATCGCTAAAAAGAAAGCAGAAATCAGAAGCATACTGGGCAAGAAGAATGCAACGGTTGCTGAATTAAATAAAGCAAAAGCATTAATCGCTGACCTGAACACAAAGATCTCTGATCTTCAGGCGCAGGTTGCTACTCTTACAACTCAGAATACACAGCTGACAGCCGACAAAACACAGTTGACTGCCGATAAAGAAAAACTGACTTCTGATCTGTCAACTACTACAACCCAGAAAGAAGACCTGGAAAAGAAAGTTGACATCGCTTCAACTCTTAATGCATCCAACATTTCTGTAGTTCCCGTAAAGGACAAGAAAAACGGCAAGGAAAAGATTACTACAACTGCAAAAAGAGTTGACAAGCTGATCATTTCCTTCGACGTAAACAATCGTATCGCCCAGAATGGTCAGACCGATGTTTATGTATGTATCACCGGACCGGATGGCAAACCGATCTCTGTACCTGCTCTGGGTTCAGGAACATTTGCAAGCCGTGATGAAGGTGATAAGATCTTCACAGCCAAAGTGCCTGTAGATATCGAAGCCGGTAAAACAAAATCAGTACAGTTTGCCTGGAAACAATCAGGTTCATTTGTACCAGGTGCTTACAAGATCGAAATCTACCACAATGGATTTAAGATCGGAGAAGACACTAAGGAATTGAAAAAAGGTGGTCTATTTAGCTAAGGGGTTAAGGTTTTAATATAGGGACCGTCACGCTATAAGCGTGACGGTTTTTTTATGCCTCGCCTTCCGAAGCACTTGGCGAAGGAGGGTCATCGGTCATCGGACATACCGTCAACCGTCAACCGTCAACCGTCAACCGTCAACCCCGCATTCACCGGGCAGGCCGCCAACATCACCTCCTGCCTCCTGCCTCCTGCTTCCTGCTTCCCTGCTTCCTGCTTCCCGCGTCACACCAACCGATGGGAAATTCCCCCTTCCGCAGCAACTTAAATGTTGGACCTTTGAATAAGTCACATTCTGAAAATATACACCCCCCTAGTCTATGAGTTTATTCGAACAATTTGCCGTTATCGCAGAACAGTATATTGCCGGACTTAATAACCGTTCGGTATATCCATCAGAAAAAAATATACAGCAGCTGAATCAGCTGATAGAACCCCTTCAGGAAGAATCCATAACCGCCGAACAGGTGCTGAATATATTAAATGACAAGGGTTCACCTGCCACCGTTACGTCTACGGGTGGCCGTTATTACGGTTTCGTTTGTGGAAGTTCATTGCCCGCTTCGATGGCTGCTAAATTACTGGCGAACGTCTGGGATCAGAATGCGGGTATGTATATAATGTCTCCGATAGCGGCTTTGCTGGAAGAAATCAGCAGCAGCTGGATGATTGATTTACTCGGACTTTCCAAACAGACTTCTGTCGGATTTGTTACCGGCGCTACCATGGGAAATTTTACCGCCCTCGCTGCCGCCCGTCATACGCTGCTGAAAAATGAAGGCTGGGATGTGGAAGCCCATGGATTATTTAATGCCCCGGAAATCACGGTGATCACCGGTTGTGAAGTACACGTGAGTATGTTGAAAGCGCTCAACCTGATCGGTTTTGGCCGGGACCGGATCATCAAGGTCCCGGTGGATGGCCAGGGCAGAATGATCGCAGAAAAAATCCCCGTCACAGCAGGTCCGACGATACTCTGTCTGCAGGCAGGTAATGTAAATACCGGAGCCTTCGATCCGATCGATGAGATATGCAGGAAAAAACGAAAGCATGTATGGATTCATGTGGATGCGGCTTTCGGCTTATGGGCTGCCGCTTCTGAGAAAACAAAACACCTGGTGAAAGGAATCGAATTGGCGGATTCAATAGCGACCGATGCACATAAATGGCTGAACGTTCCCTATGACTGTGGCCTGGTATTCGTAAAACAGCAGGATGCATTGCTGGGAGCCGTTTCTGCGTCTGCCGCTTATCTTCCGGAAAATGGCAAGAGGGATCCCTTCCAGTTTACCCCGGAAATGTCCCGTGAAGCCAGGGGTATTGCCGTTTGGGCCGCATTAAAAACATTAGGGAAGAAAGGATTCTCCGACCTGGTAGAAAAAAATTGTTCGCAGGCCCGACGGTTTGCAGAAGGATTAAAGAATGCAGGATATAATATATTAAATGACGTGGTGCTCAACCAGGTGCTGGTGAGTTTCGGCGACACCCTGACCACCCTGGCTGTAATAAAAAAAATCCAGGAAGACGGCACCTGCTGGTGCGGCGGCACCACCTGGCAGGGTAAAACGGCTATGCGCATCAGCATTAGTTCCTGGTCCACCACCGAACTGGATGTGGATCTCTCCCTTGCCGCCATGCTGAAAGTGGCTGATGAAGTGATTTCTTCAAAATCTAAAATACCATCCGGAAAAGATGTCGAACATTCGGCTTAATCGGACACCATACTCTCGAATATCGACAACCATTCTTATAGCATATTTCCACCAGTAATGCCTGTTCATTACTCCCCCGACACAGCTTTTCACATTGAAATTCCAAATTTTGGAAATAAAATGTAAGAAAATAGCGATTCACGCGTTTATATAGCCAATCCTCCCTGCCCCCAAAATCCAATATCTAAAAAAACTAGTAGATGCGTGTCTATTTACTGTCCTTCTTTTTGATAATCACCGGTGCGACCCTATTTGCGCAGAAGTCCTGTTATCAGAACTCGCGGTTATATCTCTTCAATAAGCATGATGAACCACGCTTATTTACAGATCCCCTCGGCCGGCATCCCCAATTTCCTTTTCTGCAAAGAATGAACGGGATCACTACGCCTGAACTTTTTATAAAATCCATCAACGACCCGCATCAGCAGGGAAAATACACGCGCACATTCCCGGCCTTTGATTTATTACTGCGCAATTCCGGGTTCGCAAATGGTTACAAGGACCTGAATAAAAAAAATGTAAGAAAGGTTTATATCACGCCGGGCACGGTCGGTAACCTCGGTTTCTTTAACCAGCAGACCAATGTGATAAACTATCTCTATGTGAAATTGAATCCGTCCGGAGAAGCAGCAGAAGGGGTCGAAGCCTGGAAAATTATCAATAAAAACGGATGTTTTTTATATATCCTCTTTACCTGCGGAAATGCCTTCTATCCAAACGGCGACGCGGTGATTGTGAAAGGCGGTGCCCCGGTGGTCATCCCTGCAGTTGGCAATAATGGCGCATGCTGTCGCGCAGTGACCTTAAGTTCGACCGTAACAGCTGTTCCGCAACAAAAGGATTCTGTTCAAAGAAAGGCGCAGCTACGATTGAATTTTTATCTGGCCCATGTTTTTCCATCCAGCAGAAAAGGATTTAAATACGATACGACGGTTGAACTTGTCCGGCACAAGGACACGACCGTTCACTTTAAAGACAGGCTCGTCGTTCCCGCAAGAATGGATTCGGCCAGCCGTATAAAATATTATAGTGTTTGCCGCGACAGCACTATCCAGATGCACTTTCCGCTGGTGGGCGACCCCGCGCAACAAACGGATACTGCTCAACCGATCAGATACATTGTGGCCGATACGGTATACGACAAACAGGCGCCGCCAAAGGAAGAACCCGAATGTGAACTCAACTGGGCAGTATCTGTTGAAGTTGGAAACTCATGGAACAGCATACCACGATTCGACGATCCTGTTCAGCATACACAAACCAACGGCGGACAATTTACCGGCACAGTAGAAATATCAAAATTCATGGAGTCCTGGTTTCAGCTCGGCCTCCGGGTTTCTTATATCACGCTGTCTTATCAGGACGATGTAAACTATCCGGGATACACACCAGGTATTTATAATACGGTATATCTCGCGAAACCTATTATTCCGATTCAGCTCTTTGGAAAATTCAATTTTGGAAAACCGATTGGTTTTGAAGAAAGTATTTCGCTGGCCTTTGGATATTCAGTTCCGCTCAACGGAAAAATAGTCAGCGGTAATAATACACTCGCAACGAATCCCAATCTAAAAGGAGATTTTACCGCCAGTCTGAAATTCGGAATTTATTATTATTTCTCCTGTCATGTGGGAATCGGTGCCAGCTTTACCGGGGAATATTTTAATAACAAAAGCGATATGATTTCATATAGTTTATATGCGCTTCCCGTGCAGTTGGGATTGCATTTCAGATTCTGATTAGTTGACGGTTGGCAGCACTTCCATACTTCCATTCTTCCATACTTCCATACTTGTAAGTTATATTTGTTTATCTTTAATTGCCCCCTCACAGGAACTCCTTGTTATTGAAATTATCCATACTCCCCATTTAAACGATTACCGGTAAGCTCTCCACGAAAGTTCTGTTTTTGATGAATATATTCTTTTGAATATTTAAAATATCTCCATTGCAAAAGGGATACTGCAAGAGCTTAATTAAATATGCACTGCCTGCTATATTTTTTTGTTTTCTTAGCATTGCATTGTTTGCCCAGGAAAATATCAGCGGCCATGTAACAGACCAGGAGGAAGGTTTGCCCCTCTTTCCGGTATCTGTTATTGTCAAAGGTTCAAGAAGCGGAGTGATTACTGACAGCACCGGATATTTTCATTTATCCGCCAAAAAAGGCTCCACACTGATCTTTTCATTTATAGGACGCAACTCAAAGGAGTTGATAGTTGGTAATGAACTCATTCTCTCCGTTGCACTTTCCAACAAGTTTTCCAATCTGAACGAAGTGGTAATGACTGGCTATTCCATGCAAAGGGTGAAAGAAATTACAGGTTCGGTGACGGTAGTAAAAGCGAATGACCTGACAGAGGTTCCTACCGGGCAGGTGGAATCCATGCTGCAGGGAAAAGTTTCGGGGCTCACGGTAATTAATTCCGGAATGCCCGGCGCAGCCAGTAATGTCAGGATAAATGGCATCGGGAATTTTGGAAATACAACACCATTATATATCATCGACGGAGTAGAAGGAGATATTAATAATCTGAATCCGGATGATATCGAATCCCTGCAGGTCTTAAAAGATGCGGGCGCCTACGCCATTTATGGTGTGCGCGGAGGTAACGGGGTGATTATCGTTACAACCAGGACCGGCAAAATCGGAAAAACAAGAATTCATTACGATTCCTATTACGAAAGAACAATTCCATTAAGTCATGGTGTTGAACTTTTAAACCCTGAACAGTCCGGAATAGCGCGTTGGGAAGGATATCGGAATTCAGGTCAGGTGGATGGCTCAACGGGCAATCCGAACGATGCTGTATACGGATCCGGACCACAGCCCATCGTGCCCGATTTTCGAATAGCGGGGCCCTATACGGGCTTGTTTGCAGGGGACCCAAGGGCCAGTGATACCGCTTACAATATTGATTATTCAAAGGGTGACATATATCAGATCGCGGCCGCGAATAAAACAGGCACTGACTGGTTTCATCAATTATTCCAACCCGCCAATAGTCAGAATCATACGCTCACCGTTTCGGGAGGCAATGATAAAAACAAATATTTATTTTCTGTTGGTTATCTCGATCAGCAGGGTACATTACTGAATACCTATTTGAAAAGATTCACTATTCGCACAAATACTGAGTTTGCTGTGAACAATAGTATCCGTCTGGGAGAAAACATTCAGTTATCTTATCGCGACAATCCACAAATTACAAACCAGCAGATTTATGGTGGTAATGAAATATTTTCCACACTGATTACTGATCCGATCTGGTCCGTTTATGATATCAAAGGCGGATGGGCCGGACTGGTTCCTTCCAATGGCTTCTCCAATCCGATAGCCTTGCGTAATATCGCAAAAGACAATAGCAGTGAAGCCTGGAATGTTTTGGGAAATGTGTTCGGTGAGCTCAGTTTCATCAAATATTTTACATTAAGAACCAGCTTCGGCGGCACATATACTAATTTTTATGACTATAATTATACTTACAGCTATGGTGCGACAGGAAATGGACTTCCGCTAAATAATCTGTCTGAAAATTCAGGTTATGACAGGTCTTGGACATGGACCAATACGCTGAATTTTTCAAAAACATTTAACAGGATACATTCCATTAAAGTATTGATGGGAACCGAAACAATAAATGCCTATAACCGGAATCAGACGGGCTCCACTTCCGGTTTTTTTACAAATGATCCCAGCTACAGGTTTCTATCAAATGGCACTTCTGCTACACCAATTGTTACCAGTTCAGCAAGCAATACAATACTTTATTCCCTGATCAGCCGTGTAGATTATGGATTTAAGGACAAAATTTTTGTCTCCGGTACCTTGCGAAGGGATGGTGCATCGGTATTTGGAGATGAAAACCGGTACGGCTGGTTTCCATCAGTCAGTGGGGCATGGAGAATCACACAGGAAAGTTTTTTGAAAGATCAGGACTGGCTGACTGAATTGAAACTGAGGGCAAGTTGGGGTGAGACAGGCTACTATGGAAATACCAGCCCGTTTAATCAATACACTTTATACGGGAATACGCCGGGAACAACTTCATTTTATGATATCAGGGGAACTAGCACCAGCGCAGTTCAGGGAATCAGACCCATCACCATCGGTGATCCCAAAACCGGATGGCAGGAAGATATTATTACAGATATTGGTTTGGAATCCATACTCTGGAATGGAAAATTAAGTATCACAGCAGACTGGTATAAAAAGAAGTCAAATGGTTTATTATTCCAGGTTACCCTCCCGGATATTCTTGGAGGTGCTTCACCTCCGTTTGAAAATGTGGGAAGTGTTCAAAATACGGGAGTAAATCTGGCGCTGGGTTCAAAAGGGAATTTTTCTGCTGCCTGGAAATGGAATGCTACGGTGACCTTTTCCACCTACAGAAGTAAAATACTGAGCCTGCCTGACATCCCATATTTTGATACCAATGTTTTTTCCAGGAACGAAGTCGGTTACCCGATTGGTTCTTTTTACGGGCTTAAAGTCACGGGGCTCTTCAAGGACGCTAACGATGTAGCCAAATCTCCAGCTCAGCAGGACGCTGCTCCGGGCCGGTTTAAATTTTTTGATGGCAACCACGACGGAAGAATTCAAGGGGATTCAGACAGGGTCCATTTTGGAAATCCAAACCCAAAATTCACTATGGGAATCAATATCGGAATCGGCTTTAAGGGATTTGATTTCTCTATATTTTGTTATGGCTCTTTTGGGAACGATGTATTCAATGTGGCATCCGGCGTCGTCGATATCATGAGTTCTGGTGCCGCATTAAGCAAAAATGCATTAAACAAATCATGGACTCCACAAAACACCAATACAATCGTTCCAAAACTGGAGTCAGCAGTAAACTTTAGTAATTCATTCAATATTTCCGGGGTAAACAGTTATGGGCTGGAGGATGGTTCTTATTTCAGAAATAAATCCATGGAATTGGGTTACACACTGTCCAACAGTTTTTTGTCAAAATATAAAATTGAAAACTTCAGGATTTATGTGCAGGCTTTAAACCTGTTCACAATAACCAGTTATTCGGGAATGGATCCTGAGTTGTCCGGAACAAGCAGTTCATTCGGAGTAGACTGGGGAAATTATCCGGCTAATCAAAAACAATATTTATTTGGCTTAAGTCTGGGTTTTTAAAGATCAACTAATTAACAATGCTATGACCGATTATTTTATTTAGACATGCAATACACGAAATATCATAAACTGTCTTTTGCTACCATTGTGGCTTTTATTATTTGTATGGCCTGTAATAAGAACTATCTAAATAGTCCTGCCCTGGGTTCGCTGAGCGGAAATGATTTGTCGAATTACAAAGGGGTGCAAACCCTCCTGATTGCTACTTATTCTTTACTGGACGGAATCGGTTCTCAAATTAATATAGGAGCAGCCGCCGCATCTGATCATTATTACGGAAGCATTTGCGGAAGCGAAGCCTATAAAGGTTCTTTCTTTACTGACATTACAGATCTGACCAGCCTGGAACTATTTACGACCTCTCCAAACAACAGTTTGCTGGCGGCTAAATGGCAAACATTGTACGAAGGGGTGCAGGATGCCAATACTGTACTCAGAATTATGAAATCCGCAACTGACATGACAACTGCACAGGTTAACGAAACCAGGGCAGAAGCAGTTTTTCTGCGGGCCTGGTTTCATTTTGAGGCGAAAAAAATGTGGAACAGTATTCCCTTTGTTGATGAAACGGTCACATTTGATGCGGGTAATTATCATGTGGCCAATGATACCAGCTGGTCACATATTGAAAATGACCTGAATACCTCATTGAAATTCCTTCCTCCCAAACAGGATGAAATCGGCCGGGCGAATTATTATACCGCCGAAGCTGTTCTTGCTAAAGTTTATTTGTTCGAACACAAATACAAACTTGCACAGTCCCTTCTATCCGATTTAATTAACAGCGGTCAGACGTCTTCCGGTGTCCGGTATGCTTTAAATAATAATTATGGGGATAATTTTAATCCCGCCACGAAGAACAGCGCCGAATCGGTTTTTGCGGTTCAGTCTTCGGTGAATGATGGCCAGGGCGGACTGAATGGAAATATCGGTGATCTCTATGATTTCCCGGCAGTCCCTGCAGGTAGCAATGCACCCGGCGGAGGCTGCTGTGGTTTTTTCCAGCCCTCACAATACCTGGTCAATCATTTCAAAACGGATTCTTCGACTGGTTTGCCTGACCTGGATAATTTTAATGCGGTAGATGTAATCAACGACGACACGATCCCTTCTTCAGAACCATTTACTCCCTATTCGGGAACCCTGGACCCCCGGCTGGATTGGACAGTGGGCCGAAGGGGCATCCCTTTTCTTGATTGGGGCATAGAACCCGGACAGGCTTGGGTGACGAGAGACCCCATAGATTTTGGGACCTATGTCGCCAAAAAACATGCTTATTACCAGTCTCAGCAGGGTGTGCTGACAGACAATTCATACTGGACTCCTGCGTCGACGGCAAACAATATCAATCTGATCCGGTTTGCAGATATATTGTTATGGGCTGCGGAAGTCGAAATTGAATTACCCGATGGCGATCTTGAAAAAGCACGCGGATATGTCAATCTGGTCAGGGCAAGGGCAATGAACCCCGTTGGGTGGGTGCATACTTATATCGACGATAATAATCCAGGCCAGGGCAACACTAGTATCCCGGCTGCCAATTACAAAATCGGTTTATACAACAGCCCATGGACGGATCACAGTTTTGCATTGAAAGCACTGCAATATGAGAGAATGCTGGAGCTGGGTCTGGAAGGTCACCGTTTTTTTGACCTGGTCAGATGGGGCATCGCAAAAGAATCCATCGAATCCTACTGGCAACATGAAAGCATTAAAAAAGCCTATCTCGGCATGGGTCATTTTACTCAGCATAAAAATGAGTACTTTCCCATACCGCAAAAGCAAATTGATCTGAGCGCCGGCGCCGATGGAATTGACAAAATGACGCAGAATCCGGGATACTAGCCGGTCAACATATCACATTAAAATTTAATCAGGGATCCTTCATGATGCAATTCATCTTCCATCACCGGCCCGGTTTTTACAGAAGAAAATATGCCCACTTTTTATTTTTAACTTTTGCCTTTTTACTTTTTGGATTAATCTGGCCGTCGGTATCCACGGCACAACAACATGTTGAATTCAAATCCGGTCAATTCCGGGCCGTCAACTGGACAACAGACGATGGGCTGTCCATGGGTATTCATTATGTGATAAAAGATTCCAGGGGATTTACCTGGATTGGAGCTTTGATGGGTTCGCTGTACCGGTTCGACGGGGTCCGTTTTGAAAAATATGATCCCGATCCCGACCTGCCCGGATCCATTCTGGTTGGCGGAATCAACTCGCTGATTGAGGACAGCCTGCACAATATATGGGTCGGAACAAGACTGGGTCTATCCCGTTACGATATCAATGCCGACACGTTCACGAATTTCAAAACAAAGGTTGATTCATCAAATGCCGATAAATCAACCGTTGCTCTGTGGTGCACCGCAACGGATTTGCTTGCAATAGAATCCGGTAGTCGAATCGTAAGATATAATACGCACACACTGCAAAAATCCATTCTGTATTCATTGACCAGGGAAGAAACCAATGCGATAACACAATTCAATCCTTCGGTGTATGATGCCTCTTCGAATTCACTCTGGATGCTCAGGGCCAGTAGTGGCGATCCGCTTCATCATCCGGGTGGAGGACTGATGCAGATTTCCCTGAATGATGGCCAAAGAAAAGAGTATGGCTGGACTTGTTACCGGAATATTCCCGGACATGGCCATGATGCTGAAGCCATGCGCCTGGATGTGAAAAGAAATTCGATCTGGATCAATAGTCCGGACGGACTTATGGAATTTTCACTCCGCGATAAAAGTTTTCATTTTGTGGACGCCTTTAAGGAATTCATAAAACTGAAAGACTATTGGCGTTATGTCGGAATAGACATAGACAACAACGGTAGAATTTGGCTGGCAACGCATCCCAAAGGAATTCTCGTTTATGACCCTGAAACCATGCAGATTTTCAAACCTTTTACCGATTCTGTTTTACAAAAAAAAACAGGAGAAAATAATATGCAGATTTACTGCGACAGAGATGGTATTATCTGGCTGACTTATTGGGATAACCGGGGAATTTACGAGCTCCTGCCATTCAACCCTGCTATCACCTTATACACACCGAGGCCCGATGTAAAGGATTCCATGGGAGCTGGCACACCCGGTATAATCGTTCCGGGTGAGCATGATGAGATATGGACCGGCCAGGACGCAGGCATCAATATATTCAATTCTGTGTCCGGAAAATTCGCCATTTTAAAACCAAAAGATTTTCCGGGTATAAAGGCCGGCAACATTTTTCCGGTGCAGGTCGATACGATCGGCAAAAAAGCGTTGCTGATCGCTTACCCGGGCAGTCGGGTTTATGAAACAAATCTGCTGACAAAGCAAAGCAGGAATATTATTTTCAGGGACAAGTCAGGCACTGTGGATTCTTTGGACATTGAAGGCATATTGATCCAACCGTATAAAAGCGGACTGTTGATGTATGATCAGAGACATGGTTTTTTTGAAAAGAAAAAAGATAGTCTTGCTGCAGACCTGATCATCCCCTTTCATGATTTTCTCGGAAGAATTGTACTCATTGATGACAGCCTGCTATTTTTAAAAAACCCGGCTTACCCATACAATTACACATTCAGGAACCGGAATGGGGTATGGGAGAAATCGCCCCATCCACTCGACAGTCTGGAATGGTTCTACCTCTATCATAACAACAATGATCAGACGAACTGGGTTAGTCTGCAAAATAAACTTTTGCATTATGATAAAAATTTCACCATTATAAAAGAGTATGGTAAATCAACCGGGTATAGTGGCACTGTTCTTAATATGCAGAACGACCGGGCTGATAATATCTGGTATGTCAATACAGAAAAGCAGATTGGCCGGATCAATTCGAAGACCGGAATCATCAGTACAATGTCGGCAGCAGACGGCTTCCAGCCCCAGTTTTTTGACTGGTTCTCACCAGGAGCCAGGGATTCAAGGGGTAATATATATTTTGGAGAATCCGGTCTGGGCTTAGGTAAACCTGGAATGATCCGTATCGACCCGGAGAAATATGTTTCTGCTGTTCCCTCGACCGTATATTTTAGCGCGCTGAATATTAATTACAAACCTTACCCGCTTTCAACTGGCATCAACAACCTGAAAGATTTGTTTCTTTCATATAGTCAAAACAGCATAAGTATTGAAACAGGTATCATCGACTATTATTCCATGGGAAAAAGTCACCTGAGATACAAGCTGGAAACTGAAGAAAAAACCGCAGAATGGCAATACAGTCCGGCGTATTTTACAATCCGCTACGATGGCTTGCGCCCTGGCAATTACAGACTTGTTTTGCAGGGTTCCAATGCGAGCAATGAATTCACCGGACTGGAAAAAATATTAAATATAAAAATCAGTCCGCCCTGGTGGCAGACCTGGTGGGCGCGCCTGACATTTATCCTGCTCTTCATATTCGCTTTATGGAGTTTTATTCAATATCGGTCCCGTAGCCTGAGATAAAAAAATCTGGATCTGGAAGAAAAAGTATTGCACCGTACCAAAGAACTCAAACTTTCCCTTGGAACTCAGAGGTACCCAGAACCAATTGATACAAAGAGAAAAAATGGCTTCCCTTGGCGAGTTGACCGCCGGTATTGCCCACGAAATTCAGAATCCACTGAATTTTGTGAATGATTGACCTCAATTCAGAACTAATTGAAGAATTAAAAACAGAACTGAAAAAAGAACCACGTGACTATCAAAATGAAGAAGATTTACTGAATGATATTCAGGAGAATGAGGATAAGATTAATCACCACGGCAGGCGTGCCGCCTCCATCGTGAAAGGCATGCTTCAACATTCCAGGACCAGTGAGGGTCAGAAAGAATCAGTCGATTTAAATGCGCTGACAGATGAATATCTGCGTTTGAGTTATCACGGTCTGAGGGCAAAGGACAAAACCTTTAATGCAGAACTGGTGACGGATTTGGATCCGCTCGTTGGCGAAGTCAGTGTGGTTCCACAGGATATCGGCCGCGTACTGCTGAATTTGTTTAATAATGCCTTCTATTCTGTAAATGAAAAAAAGAATCAGCTAAAAGAATTACTTTTATCATCCAACAGTTACGGTAAGCACAAAAAAACAAGGCGACAAGATTGAAATCAGGATTAAGGATAATGGGATCGGCATTCCCCAAAAAGTGATCGATAAAATATATCAGCCTTTTTTCACTACCAAACCACCTGGCGAGGGAACAGGTTTGGGTTTATCCCTGAGTTATAACATCATAACCAAGATGCATCGCGGAGAATTAAAAGCCGAAACAAAAGAAGGCGAGTTCGCGGAATTCATTAATTTATTGCCCACTTAAATGTATATATCCCCACTTCCAGTCTTCCAGTCTTCCAGACTTCCACACTTGTCAAAGATTCCGCCTCTTCAATTCGTCCACCGCCTTATTCGCCGCCCTCGCTGCGAATGCCATATATAAAATAGAAGGACTCTGATTTCCGGTACTGGTCATACACGCACCGTCGGTTACAAAAACATTTTTACAATGATGCATCTGGTTCCATTCATTGAGCAGTGAATCCTTAGGATCCTTCCCCATCCTGCATCCGCCCATTTCGTGGATATCCAGGCCCGGCGCCTGTTTGGTATCGTGTGCATGCACATTTTTACAACCCGCTTTCTCCAGCATCTCGGAACTCTGGTTCATAAAATCAACCACCATCTTATCTGCATTGTCATCATAATCGACGGACGTGATCAATTGCGGAATTCCCCAGGGATCTTTTCGATCCTTACTCAGCTTCACATGATTGGATTCGCGCGGAATCGTTTCTCCCTGCATAAACATGCCCGCCTGCCAGGGACCGGGTTCTGTGAGATCATTTTTGAATGATGATCCGATTCCTTCCGGCATACCATTGAATGCAGCCGCACTCCGGCGTGACCATACAAAAGTTAAAAAGCCACCGAGATAATCCGTATCCTTTTTATGCAGGTTCCTGTAATTGGCAATGATCGGATTAGTCGGATTGCGGCCATAGGAATATTTATCTTCATATCCCGGAAATTCTCCGCCGGCACTGGCGCGGTAATTATGAAAGGCCATAAATTTTCCGAGCAAACCATTATCATTTCCAAGACCATTCGGAAATCTCGAAGAAGTTGAATTGAGTAAGATCAGATTGGAATTCAGACAGGCAGCATTTACAAAAATCACTTTTGCATAAAAATTGGTGGTCTGTTTTGTATTGGCATCGATCACACGCACGCCCGTGGCGCGGCCCTTGGTATCATCATAAATAATAGAATGCACAACCGAAAAAGGATTGATCGTGAGGTTGCCTGTTTTTTGCGCCCAGGGTAAGGTAGATGAAACCGAACTGAAATATCCGCCAAAAGGACATCCGCGCGTGCAGAGATCGCGGGCCTGACATTGTCCGCGACCCTGATCCAGGTGAATCTTATTTGGTTTTGTGAGATGTGCCCACCGGCTATGCACCATGAAGCGGTCAGTATAATTTGCTTTTATTTTTTGCTGAATTTCTGATTCTACACAACTCATTTCGAATGGCGGAAGATAATCGCCATCCGGCAGAGCCTCGAGTCCGTCCCTGCTTCCGCAGATGCCTGCAAATCTTTCCACATGTCCGTACCAGGGTGCGATATCTTTGTAGCGGATCGGCCAGTCGATCGCGTAGCCGAAACGTCGCAGGAGATGTAAATTCAAAATCACTCCAGCGCTGGCAGGCACGGCCCCAGGTAATGGATTTTCCGCCAACCTGGTATCCGCGGATCCAGTCAAAAGGTTTTTCCTGCACATAAGGATGTTCCGCATCCTTTACAAAAAACTGTCGCGTGTCTTCGGTGAAAGCATAACATTTGCTGATCACCGGATTCTCTTTTAATATTTCATCTGTATTGGCGCCCCTGTGTGCAAAATCCCAGGGATTCATCGTGGCGGTGGGATAATCTTTGATGTGTTCAATACTTCTTCCTCTTTCGAGCACCAGCGTTTTTAATCCGTGTTCACACAATTCCTTCGCGGCCCATCCGCCACTGATTCCCGAGCCGATCACAATGGCATCGAATATATTTTTTCCTGGCATCGTTAGAGATTTATTATTCTAAAGCTAGGGAAAAATAGTTGGCGGTTGGCGGCCTACCCCCGCGAATGCGGGGTTGACGGTTGACGGATTTGATGAATGGCAAATAATTGGCAGCGTGTTGATTAGTAGTAGAGTTAATAACTAATAACTAATAATTGAAATAACTATCAAAGTATCGCCCTCAAGCTCGCTCTCCCCGTATGTATCACATTCCCCTCACCCGGCTTACGACCCTCATAGGTCACATTGAGTTCAAGAAAACTGCCGAGCTTCTTGGTAAGATCCAGGCTCCAGATATAATTTTTTCCGGGCAGCAGTCCATCAAGCATGATATAACTCACGGTTGTATTGGCCGTACCCGTATAATGCAGATCATTCAGCGTGAATTTTGCTTCCAGGGAAGTATTGGAGACCAGGTTATATTTTACATCGGTGTTCAGGGCACTTGAATAAGAAGTCTCGCCGCCGTAAAACGGATCATTTTTTTGCGGATTATAACTGTATCCAACGGTGATGCGCATATTCGCGTGGCGGGTATAACTCAGGTCGGGCGCAATGGTATATTGCTTTATGTTGTAGTTCGTGTTATCAAATTTAGCGTTCGTTGTCAGCAAAGAGTTGTAACCCTGTTTCAGAATCGCATTCATCAAAAAGGAACGGCTGATATTCCATCTCGTGCGGAGGTTCCATTCATTGAGTGACTGCGTCTGGTATCCATAGGTAAGCAGGGCCTTGGAAACATTTTTGTTATTACTAATATCAAATCCCCATTTCGGATTCAGTTTATTATAGGAAAAAGAGTTGACAAAAATAGAACTGCGACTGATCAGCGATGTATCATTCAACGGAGATTTAAAGGGATTGAGTTCGATAAAACCCGTAGCCACTACTTTCTGATTCAGCTGCAGGGATGATTGAAAAAACAGATTGGATAAAAACTTTTTAAACCCGATAGCTTTCGTACCCAGCAGCATGCGCGGATTCAGCATGACGCTATAGTTGAACGTATTATAGTTTGCCTTTACAAAATCATTCGTCGGCGTGTATATCTTGATGTAGGTCGCCTGGTCGGCAAATTGCGCGATCACAAATTCATTCAGTTGTTGTATGCCATCATTATTCAGATCGATCCAGGTATACTGACCGGTACCGGCCGGCACCGCCACATAGGTATAATTTCTTTTTTGTTCCTGCCCGGAACCCACTTCATATAATACATTGGCCGCCACCATACCCTTCCATTCGTGCATCGAATACTCAACACGACCGAGCAGACTCTTATCAGCCTGTTGCGTACTCACATTCTTATTCACCACCTGCAGACTCCGGTAAGTCGCATTGACTACCACCTGCTCATTTTTATTTTTTGTCAGCGTTGTGTACACATTCACATTCTGGCTTCGGTTGGCCAGCTCGAGATTTTTTCCATATGGATAAGCATCCTGACGATAAAAATAACTGGCCCCCCATTTATTCGGATTTTTTTCCGGAGATTTCAGATAAGCCTGCAGGATAGTAAATGAATAACTATCCGTCGACACAGAATCCGTTGTCTTGCTTCTTTGCACATTTTGTTCCATCGAGAAATTGACACCGGTCGTATAGTTTCCGAATTTTTTAAGCTGTTTGGAAATATCAGCCGAGGGACGGAAAAGATATCCGTCATTGACGGATCCATGATCCACGGTATAGTATAACTGATCCATAAAATGCCATCCGTTGGTTGTATTCAGCGTATGACCAATGATGTTACGAATACCGGTAAAATCCTTGTTCCGGTTATAGCCGGACAGCTCATAATGAATTTCATTCTTATGAATATCCGTCAGCTGGAAAGCGGATTTATAAAAAGTTTCATTTGCCTTCGGCAGTTGCAAGGGTAATCCCCAGTCACGAAGAAATTCAATCGGACGTATCGGCTCGAGCGGTGAAAAACGGATATCATTATATTCATAATTCAGAAAGGAACTGATTGTCCATCCGGGCATTGCCTTCTTGAGTCCATGCAGGTTTTTCAGCGTCAGCTTGACCGCACTCCCCGCGTCGTTGGCTTTGTCGATGGTAGAAAGTGTATTCACATCAAAGCGGCTGCGCGCGACATCGGCTGTTACCGATGTTTCTTTCGAAACATTATAATCAACACCCGCCGTGATCACCTGCTGTGTTTTTGGCGTGACGAGGAATTCCGCCGCCTCAAACTGGCCCTGCCTGTCACCATTCGTCGGCGAGATCCACTGATATACATTTCCATTCAGACCCGCTGAATTCAGAATATAATTTCCCAACCCCTGACCGACATCAGAAAAAGAAAGATTATATAATTGATAGGAATGATCGGCAGAAACAATAAAGATGGAATCATGCGTGATCAGCCCGTTCGCCGCCTTGTACGTCGTATCAATCTTACGATATAAAATATTACCGACCCCCTGCCCGGTGTCAAGTGGCGCCACCGGATAAAAAGCATTCTGAATACTATCACCCAGTTCATTCAGGAATTTTTTTCTTCCCGCATCCAGTGTCTGTCCGATGGGCGAATTGCGCGCATCGCTGTTGCTGAATACACCGAACCGCACGCGAAGATTTTTATTGATCTGCGCTTCGTCCATCAGGTAAAGATTCACGTTGAGATAGGACTGATTCGAATATTCGAATTCCACCTGTATTCGGGAATCCTTGGTGATCATGCGCTTAGGGGTGAACGTTAGTTCCGCGGTATTGTAGTTGATAACATAATCCTGGTCCTCTCCTCTTTGCAGCAGCGCGCCATCCAGGTACACTTTTTCAGTACCCGCCAGCACAATAAAATACAGCTCATTGTTGGCGCCGACCAAGCGGTAAGGTCCCTGATTACCTTCTTCTCCCTGGAATATATTCTTGGTGAATTTTCCCTTCGCGACAGCGCCACTAAACAGCACTTTGTTGCTGGCGGTATTTGAAATCTTTGAAACGGTTTCGAATGTGCCGCCTCTGAGTCTTTTATAAAAAGAAAGAAAATAATTATCCGTTTGTCGCAGGTCGATATCACCCATGCGCAGGGACCAGTTTTTCTTTTTAAACTGAATATAGATCTGGTCAAAATCACTGAGCTGCGCCGTGGTACCATCGGGTTGGATCGGAATATTATTGTCGGTGATAGCCGCCGCGATTTCAATGGAGTCAGATAAATATCCGCTGATCTGCAGGTTGAGATTGGAAGTCACCACCGCATCCTGCGCGTTCCCAAAAGAAATCGCCCGCCCGAAAGATCCGTTGTATGTGATATTGCCAAAATTGAAAAAATCCTCCTGGCCATAGTTTTTATCCTTATTATATACGGAGGGTTGCATGATGAATTTATCCATCACTTTATTGTAATCCAGTCTTTGCACAACACCGTTTAGCTGATAAGGGAAAATGCGATACTGGATAAAAACACTATCCAGGTTTGGCTTGCGGATCCACGTGATGGTAGAATGAACGTAGTCGACAGAATAGCTGTTTTCCGGTATGCCTGAAATAATGAGTGTTCCGGGAACCAGGCTGAGGGAATCAAGTTTTTGCACGCCACCATAGACCGGTATATATTTCCGGTGCAGGTTGGAAGAAATTTTAGAGGGCGGCGCTTGTTTAGTGACAGGCTGCTGGGCGCTTACCTTATTCAACAACCCACAGAAAATCAATCCTATAAGCAGCCATTTGATCAACGAAAACGGTTTTTCTTAAAACGGGAAACAGGTCATTTATTGTATCAGCGGTCCAGTTCGGCAAGCAATCCCTTGATGTCAAGTCCTTCGGTACCCATAAGCAAGCCACCCTTATCATCTGTCGGCCATTCTTCCCGGGGCCGGTCATGATAAAGTTCGACGCCATTACCATCCGGATCATTCAGATAAATGGCTTCTGAAACGCCATGGTCCGACATACCGGTCAATGGATAATCCGCATCTATCAAACGTTTCAGGATAACAGCCAGGTCCCTGCGCGTCGGGTATAGAATGGCTGTATGGAATAGTCCGGCCGAACGCTGCGGCGCCGGCGGTGCATTTTTACTGTACCAGGTATTCAATCCAATATGATGATGATAGCCTCCGGCAGAAATGAAAACGGCGTCTGTTCCATACCATTGCATGATTTGGAACCCCAGTAAATCCTGGTAGAATTTAAGTGACCGGGGAATGTCCGCCACTTTCAGATGAACATGTCCGATGCGGGTATTATCAGGGACGATATATTGATTTGCCATATCCAACGCCGAAGGTAAAGACATTCTTTCCAGCATTCGGGTTGCCTGAAGAAAATGAGGTTTTGGCGACCGCGTGCTGCACAGAGGCTCGCAGTTTTATTCCGGCCAGGCGTTTGATTAATAGCTGGTCAGTCGAAGGCTCAACGAATTTTTATATGCGGTTACAAAATGAGAGCATGGTTCCGGTATAATCCGGCCGCATGTAATTTTTTTAGAAATTCCAGTCTGCCGGAGACTGCTTTCAGATCCTTCAGGACCTTCTTCGTCTTGGCGAACACCTCATTGTCCTTGATGGACTGGTCGAGCTGTTTTTCGTAATAATTTAATTGGATTTCCAACGCAAGGATTGTTGCGTTTAATTCTGGGTTTTGCATAGCTGATAAATTGGGTTTAGAAATTTATTATCAGTCTACATATGTCGTACGGATGCTCGCTTCATTATTCCATGCTATCATTCCATCCATCGGCGGTTGTACCCGGAGCAAAAAGAACTGTCATTACCGTCAATAACGATATAAATTTATATTTATTATAATACAAACCAATTTGTTAGATGGTGATACTTAGATAATTACATGAAGTCATGACGGGTTAGGCATTCACCAGCTGGGATTGACCGTACATGGAAGCCCGAAGTTGCTTTACGCGTTCGTCCGCCAGGTAATCGTCAAAATCAGTGAGACGGTCGATAGCACCCGATGGTGTAATCTCAATCACGCGGTTGGCGACAGTCTGCAGGAAGGTATGGTCATGCGATGTCAGAACCACCACACCCTTAAAATTCGTCATGCTTTCGTTAAATGCCTGGATGGATTCCAGGTCCAGATGATTCGTGGGTTCATCCAGTAAAACTACATTTGGATCCTGTAACATCATGCGGCTGAGCATACAACGCACTTTTTCTCCTCCGCTTAAAACGCCTACTTTCTTCATGACTTCATCTCCGCTGAACAGCATTTTGCCGAGGAAACCACGAAGGAAGGGCTCATCGACGTCAGTCACATGCGGCGGAACAAACTGGCGGAGCCAGTCCATGAGGTTGATGTTCTTATCCAGGAAAAACTGGGAATTATCGTTGGGCAGATAGGCATGGGTAACCGTGGTTCCCCATTCATAGGTGCCCTTATCGGCTTTTAATTTACCTGTAATTATTTCGTAGAAGTCTGTGAGTGCTAATGGATTCTTACTTACCAGCGCAACCTTGTCACCCTTATTCAGACTAAACGTAATATCGTTGAAAAGCGGTGTGCCATCATCGGCCGTCTTGGAAAGCTTGACCACGTTCAGGATCTGGTTTCCGACTTCCCGCTGCTGTTTGAAAATGATGCCCGGGTAGCGGCGGTTGGATGGTTCAATCTCTTCGATAGTCAATTTTTCCAGGGCCTTTTTACGGGAAGTAGCCTGTTTGGATTTTGAGGCATTGGCAGAGAAACGGGCGATAAACTCGAGGAGTGCCGCGCGTTTGTCTTCGGTCTTTTTATTCTTATCCGACATCTGGCGGGCCATCGAGTTGGGATGATTCGTACCAGAAAGTGTAGTTACCGGTATAAGCCTTGATCTTTGCGCGGTCCACGTCGGCCACATGGGTGCAGACAGCATCGAGAAAGTGACGGTCATGCGAAACGACGATCACGATATTCTCATAATCGGCGAGGAAATTCTCCAGCCAGTTGATGGTTTCCACGTCCAGGTCATTGGTCGGTTCATCCAGTAAAAGGATATCAGGATTTCCGAAAATGGCCTGTGCCAGGAGCACGCGCACTTTCATGGCGCCCGACAGTTCTTTTAGCAATTGGGAATGCATCGATTCCTTTACGCCCAGGTCGCTGAGCAGGGAAGCCGCGTCGCTTTCGGCGGTATAACCACCCATTTCTCCAAATTCTGCTTCCAGTTCGCCAGCGAGGATCCCGTCATCTTCTGTAAAATCCTCTTTGGAATAGAGGGCGTCCTTGGTCTGCATCACGTCCCACATCTTCCGGTAGCCCATGAGCACGGTATTCAGGACGGTAATATTATCAAACTCGAAATGGTTCTGTTTTAGAACGGCCAGGCGCAGACCGGGAGAAATCTCAATATTGCCCTTGGTGGGTTCAATTTCTCCAGAAAGTATTTTCAGAAAAGTGGACTTTCCCGCTCCGTTGGCTCCGATCACTCCATAGCAATTTCCCTTGGTGAAAGAGATATTTACTTCATCAAACAGTACACGTTTTCCAAACAGAAGGGTGACATTATTCGCGCGAATCATTCATCAATATTTTGAAGCGGCGAAGTTACCACATTTAGTACAAGTATGGAAGAATGGAAGTATGGAAGACTGGAAGTGAAAGACATTACAAGAAGGCGGGATATTTGCACTATCCAGAGATCTAACAATATACACAATTGACAATTAGTGAACAATTTGGCTGGCTGATGTTGCTATCAATACCAGTCGCCTGTATCGCCTGGACCATCACCCATGAAGAAGTATTCCGTGAACCAAGGGAATGGTGCCAGGGTCGTTGCGAAAGAGGTAAATCTTTTCTTGAACGCAAGTTTTTTTATCTGTTTACCTGCGAATACTGTTTCAGTCATTATGTGGCGCTGGCCTTTATCCTGCTCACGCATTTTCATCTGTTGATGACTGGCTGGCGTGGTCTCCTGATTGCCGGCTTTTCATTAGTCTGGGTCGCGAATTTTTACATGAGTATCTTTGGACTCTTGCGAACTGGATTTGAAGAAGGAAAAAATCGAAGTGAAAAAGATTGAAGAGGAAGTTAAGAGTTAATAGTATGGGAGTATGAGAGTAGAAAACCGTCAACCGTCAACCGTCAACCGTCAACCCATTGTATTTATCATCTTGATGTTGTTATTGGTTTCATGCACAAAAGACCCCGGCACACCCAGCGGCGATCTCAATGGAGTATACATCGGAGACTATTCACAGACTGGAGCTGTAAACAGATTTTGCTTATGTAAAACTTGTTTTTGTCGGAAGCAATTTCAGTGGTGAAGGCACGGATTCAATACGTTCAATTTGTAATGGCAGTTATCAAATCACCGGCGATTCTATCAACTTTAAAAACTTCTGCTCAACACCCGATCCTGCAATTACTTCTTGCAGGCAAATATAAAATCACAACTGTGGGTGACAGTCTTTATTTCAAACGCGATTCACCCGCCGACACCATTCATTATACTGAATTGTTCAGTCTGAAATCGCAATGATACAGGCAACTAAATCTTTGGATTTAATGTCTAATGATAAACAGGACCCATGAAATGGTTTCTCATTCTTTTTGTGATCGCGAGTTCGCTGCCTTCATGCAGAAAAGGGTGTAGCATGGGTATGGGCCATAAGATTCAGGGAACTTATACCGGAACTTTTGTACGCTGGCAGGAAAAGCAGGGTGCCGTTTCCAATGTGAAAATCACATTTTCAGGAAATGCGTTTAACGGAAGCAGCGACAGTCTGAACTATCCTTCTGTCTGCAGTGGCACATTCACTACAACCTATGATCCCGATTCCATACATTTTATAAACCAGTGTGATTTCCCTGCAAACTCCGACTGGACATTGATTTTAACCGGTTCTTACAAGTTGATTGAAACAGGCGACAGTCTGTATTTCCGTCGTATAATAGGTGATTTTGCTTATGAAGAAGATGTCTACAGTCTCCGGAAGCAATAGCTTTCTTTCTTCCCCCCAAATACATTATTTTTGCGCGAAATTGGACCGGTAGCTCAGTTGGATAGAGCAGCTGCCTTCTAAGCAGCAGGCCATTGGTTCGAATCCAATCCGGTTCACACACTAACAGCAAGGGTTTCAAGCAATTGAAACCTTTTTCATTTTAAACATTTGATACACATTTTGATACACAGCCGAAAACACTCAAAACGTGCATTTATAACCAGGCCACTCCTTAAAAAATATGAAAAAATCAGATTCTAATAATTCGGTTTGATGATCCATCCATTATGTTTGATAAAATCCCTTCGGCATAGTATAAATTTGAGCGTCATGCGACCGAACACTCTAATAATTTAATCAGCTAACAATAAATGGCAGACAAGTCAGACGAAGAAAACTTAAATATTCCGACAAACAATCAATCGGAAAATCATTCAGACGAAATTATTCCTACTACTGACGCGGACACTAGTACACAAAATCAGGAAATTGAAAATATGGAAGTACATCATCATCCCGACCTGCATCATAAACCAAAAAAATGGAAAGAATATTTTCTTGAATTTTTAATGATATTTCTGGCAGTAACAATGGGTTTTTTTGGAGAGAATATTCGCGAAAATTACGTTGAACACAAAAGTGCGAGAGAATATGCAAGTCTGTAACAATGAATGATGAAAGAGCAATGCGGTTCATGAATAATAATTATCCTTTACTTAACTATAATAAAGATTTGTGGCAACAACTAAGAAACTGGGCTTATAGTTCTTCCAGAAATTACCGGGTAGAAATTCAAATATTTAACGCTGCAAGATTACAGGCAATTATAGCAATAGCTGCTTTAAAAAAAGAACATCATCTCCTATGAGTCGTGAGGTAATTTGACCTTTTTCGGGTCATCACCAATGTCAATGAATTGCTCTAACTGATGGCATAAATTTGATACCGAATCTGCAGAGCCAAATCCATGTTTTCAATTGAAAGTATTTTGACCGCTCCTTAAAATGCTTCAATTTTTAGGGACAAGGTCTGTAATTCTAAAGTTTTTCGAAAATGGCCAATATATTTCTTCCCTCCCATTTTCGAAAGTTTGAAACTTTAGTTACAAGCTTGTCCGGCAGGTTATTTGATATAATTTTAAGAAACCCAAGTTTATTATTTTCCAGAAAAACCTTTAAATAATATTTCTTTAAGTAAAGAGGTTCAATTAAAATTTGAAGAGGCCTTATTGCGAAGTATTTTGGAAGATTTAAAAAAGCCTTTTCTGACCACAGTCCCATATGATGGGGAGGTAAATTTAATGTGTGCAATTTATCTCGCTTAAATATATAAGGATTATTATTAGGGACTCCAAAAATTATCTTGCCTCCCTTTTTAACTGCAGTAATACAATTCTGTATAAAAGATTCCGGGTCTGGCACATGTTCAAGAACTTGAAAACTACAAACTACATTATATGAATCCGCATGTTCATTGTTATGTTCTTCTAATAATTGATTAAACACTTTTAACCCACCTTCTAAACATATTTTTACCGCTTCATTATTTAATTCAAGGCCATAGGCATCTATATTATCATCACCCAATTTTTTAATGAAACTCCCGAGATACCATATCCCACTTCAAGAACCCTTTCACTTTTTTGAATTAAATTATATGAAATTTCATGCTCCCAATTCCAATTACTATAGTATCCATTTAGTAATAATAATTGTTCATATAATTTATCATCCCCTGCCAACTCAAAAGGATAATAAAATCTAAAATTCGTGTCCAGACATTCAAATATTTCTATGTACTTATTTGGAAAAAACCTGCTTACATCAATTTTTAGCTGGCTCTTATACTTCTTGATAATTTTGAGAACATTGATTCTCTCAATTAATTTTACGTTTTTCGATCCTGTCAAAGGACTAAATATTCCTGATTGATTCATTTGTTCGGATAAGTAGGGAAAAATACAAAAAATTTCAACATCAAAAGAAACTGTAAGCTCCCTCGAAATTCTACCATACAAGATTAGAGAATTTGCTCCTATCGGGGTGAAGCGCCCGCTAATCCTCACATCTCCGGGTAAAATGAAAATTAAGGTACATTTATGTCCCAAACACTACTGCTATGAGTCACTCTTCTGTAAAAAAAATAGTTACTTATTTCGCCTTCGCCACCTTCACCGGCCTGACCTCTAACGCATCTGCCCAGGCCATCACTGGTGATCAGATCAAGGCACAATTCATCAAGGATTGGCAACGGTCGAAAGCCTACACACTTGACTACCTCAACACCATGCCGGCCGACAAATATTCCTTCAGGCCAGTCGACAGTATCCGCAGCTTCGCGGAGCAGATGCTGCACCTCGCCTGGGACAATGTCTTCCTGAACATGGTCGCCACTGGTAAAAAGATAGACTGGACGCCCGGCCAAAAGTACAACTGGCATGATGACGAAAAAATCGATTGGCCCGACGGCTACATCGAAAATAGCACCACCGCGCAGGGCAAGGATTCCGTCGTATATTATGTAAGTAAAAGCTACGACATTGCCCTTCAGTATATACAAAGTCTGGATCCCGGCAAATATGGCGAGATTACGGGCATGCGCAATATCACAGACACACGCTATGCGTGGCTACTTAAGGCATTAGAGCACCAGACCCACCATCGCGGACAGACCACGATCTATATCCGACTGGTGGGCATCAAGCCACCAAACGAGAGATTGTTCTGAGCTGTTTTCCAAAGTTTGCGAAAATCCGGTTTTCCCGAACGATTTTCGGAATATCCATATAGGGCATAAATGTAGCGACCTCTTATCAACCCGACAGTTTTCTAAAGACGGCTTAGTCGTAGGTCAATCCAATCCGGTTCACAAGAATTTTCTGCAAGCCGTTCAACGAAGTTGAATGGCTTTTTTATTTTGAAGCGAGGCAAACTTGTTTGCAGGAGCGGACAAATAAAAAGCCGACATCCGCGAAGCGGAAGGACGGATTGCAGAAAATGTTTGGGTAAGCACCTCGCAGGAGTATTTGGATCACCGCAGGTAATCCGGACCGTAGTTGTCGTTCAGGGCTTGGAATCTACAACATGAGTTTTAGAAAATCTGGTGAAATTTTGTTCAATCTGTAAAGAGACAACAAGAGAACGCGGATTTTACAATCCCCCGCATACCCCCGCCGATGCTCGTTCCTGCACGATGACTGTATTGAAACCGAACATCATTTTCTCTGGCAGGCTTTGACAGAAGAATGGTCTTCAATACTTTATAAACCCGGCACTCTTTTGGGAATCATCCTGATGATTTGGCCGCCTTACCCGTCATAAAACCGACCAACCCATGTTCCGCAACTTTCTCAAGATTGCCTTCCGCAGCCTCAGGAAAAGCAAGGGCTTTACCGCCCTCAATATCATCGGCCTCGCTGCCGGCCTCGGCGTCTGCCTGCTGATCGTGCTGTACGTCACCGATGAGCTCAGTTACGACCGCTACAATGTGAACGCCGACCGCATCTATCGGATCGATGAGGATGTCTACTTGAATAACACCCAGTACGATGCTGTCACCACTTCCAAATTTTTCGGCCCCACGCTCGTCAGCTTCCTATCCGAAGATCCAGCAGATGGTCCGGTTCCGCAACCCGGGCGACCTGCTGGTAAGGAAGGGCAACGACCACGTCTTCGAACATCACTTCACCTTTGCCGACTCGACGATCTTCAAGGTCTTCACGCTGCCCATGATCGCCGGCGACCCCAATACCGCCCTCAACAACCCTCATTCGATCGTAATCGATGAAAGTGCCGCCCGCCGCTATTTCAACAGCACCGATGTCATCGGTCGCACGCTGGAGGTAGATAATGACAATAAGCTCCTCAAGGTCACCGGGGTCATCCGGGACATGCCGGAACAGTCCCAGTTCCATTTCAGCTTCATTCGTCCCATTCGCGAAGCCTACAACTTTAATGACCCCAGCGACAACAACTGGGTAAGTAATTCTTATTTTACCTATATCCTTGCCCAACCCGGCACCACGCGGGCCGAGGTCCAGAAGGATGTAGACGAAGTCGTCAACCTCCATATCAGCCCGGCCCTCCAGGGAATGTTCCACACTTCGGGCGCCGACCTCGAGAAAGCAGGAAATCACTTCCGGTGCCCCATCATCCCCCTCACCGACGTGCACCTCCATTCCAATAAGTCTGGTGAGCTCGAAGCCAACAGCAATATCCAGTTCGTTTACATCTTCTCCGTCATCGCCGTGCTCATCCTCCTGATCGCCTGCGTCAATTTCATGAACCTCAGCACCGCCCGCTCCGCCAACCGCGCCAAGGAAGTGGGCATCCGCAAGGTCGCCGGCTCGACAAAAGGACACCTCATCATCCAGTTCCTCACCGAGTCCATCCTGCTCAGCCTCTTCTCCCTTGTCCTCGCCCTTTGTCATCGCTGTCCTGCTGCTACCGATGTTCAATCAGCTTGCCGGCAAATCGCTTCATCCCGACGTGCTCTTCAGCGGCCGGTTCCTGCCCATCCTCATCCTCCTGGTGTTGCTGGTCGGCTGTCTCGCGGGCAGCTACCCCGCCTTCTATCTTTCTTCCTTTCAGCCGATCGATGTATTGAAAGGAAAGATGGCCGCAGGCTTCAAAAGCAGCTGGCTCCGTAGCAGCCTGGTGGTCTTTCAATTTTTTATTTCTATTGGGCTTATCGTAAGCACCCTCGTCATCTACCGCCAGCTGCACTATATTCGAAATAAGGAGGTCGGCTTCAACCGGGATCAGGTACTCGTCATCCATGGTACCTGGTCGCTCGGCCGGGATGGTACGACCAATCTTCGCAATAACCTGCTCACCCTTGCCGGGGTCACCGACGCAACCATCACCCCCGACCTCCCTACCGTCGGCGGCGGCCAGTACTGGCAGGAAGGCTGGTTCCCGGATGCCACGCTCGACGCCCAAAAGGCGATCCTCATGACTACACTCAGGGTCGACGACCATTATATTCCTACCCTCGGCATGCAGATGATCAAAGGCCGCAATTTCGACCTCGCGCAATTTCCTACCGACTCCACCGCCATCCTCCTCAATGAAGCCGCCGTAGCGACGCTCGGCGTAAAAGACCCGCTCAATCTGATCCTCTACAATCACGATGATCTGTTCAGGACTATCACCTATCATGTTGTCGGCGTCGTAAAGGATTTCAACTATAACTCCATGCATGACAAGATCCACCCCCTTCTCATGGTGGTCAACACGTATAACTGGAGCAGCATGGCCGTCCGCTTCCACACGAATGATGTCTTCAGTCTCGTCCGGCAGGTGGAAACTAAGTTCCATGCCGAAAAGCAGGGGCTGCCCTTCAGCTACACTTTCATGGATAACGATTTTGATAAATTGTATCACGCCGAGCAGCAGACCGGCCGGATCTTTATCAGCTTCGCCGTCTTCGCCATCCTCATTGCCTGCCTCGGTCTTTTCGGCCTCGTTACCTATGCTGCCGAACAACGCACCAAGGAGATCGGTATCCGCAAGGTCCTCGGCGCCGGCGTCACCAGCATCGTCGGTCTGCTCAGCAGGGACTTCACGATGCTTGTCGGGATCGCTGCGCTCATCGCCTTCCCCGTCGCGTGGTGGGCCATGTACAAATGGCTCGAGACGTTTGCCTATCGTACGGAGATCAGCTGGTGGATCTTCCTCGTGGCCGGCGCCGTCGCCCTCGCCATTGCCCTGTTGACGGTCAGTATTCAGACCGTCCGCGCGGCCCTCGCTAACCCCATAAAATCCCTCCGCAGCGAATGAAATGTTTAACAAAGTGACCGCGCGTGGAAATTCCAGGAGCGGGATTATCAATCACTCAGATCTATGATTAACTCTTATGAGTGAAGAAAACATACCCTACTATACTGCAGAAGTCTTTTGAATTCCACCGGCAGGCAGGTTTGACAACCGGAGAAACACAAAAAGATTCAACAGAAACAATTCAAATCCGTAAATAAAATCTTCCACCGGAATGGTCATAATGCGAAAAGCGGTATGATAGTCAGGATTATACCGGACGACGGCCGCCGGAGTCCTGTTCCAGTCAGAATGCCGTTTACCAAAGAAAAGGAAGTATCAAAATACCGAATACGCTGACTGCATTTCCAAACCAGTTAATCTGAAAACCAAACTTTAAGAACAAACAAAAAATTGCCGTGATAAATGTTGAAGAGGTATATAGTTTTTGCCAGATAACAATCCTGTAATCAGAAAGTCACTGAAAACAGGATGAAAAAAATTTTCTGCTTTTACTGGTCCAGGAAAGATCGTAAAATTTATTCAGGCAATAATAAGTAAACAGGCAGGAATAGGGAATACAGAAAAAAAAATGATTTCTTCCATGGGAAGATTGAACATAAAGATCCCCGTTATATACACAGGATTGAAATTCCAAATACCACGGGCGGCAAATATTGAATCAAAGGTGAGGAAAGGAATCCGATCCAGAATGATTGCAGTAAATAATTCTTTCCATTTTTTGTAGAAAGCTATTTTCGGATAAAAAGAGAAAAGAAGCGGAATGGATATTACCAATAAATCAATGAGCAGATATAGTAATTTCATTTTTACTTTCTGGATTTTATTTCCCTGAAATATTTCAGACGGTACCCATAACATGCCAAAACATTCTCCCTCCTCTTTACCCAGATGTTTGTGATGCATCTTATGTGCTCTTCGGATGGCTTGCAGGTAAACGGTATCCGTACGACGGAATAGTTTAATGCGCTGATGGATAAACACGTCGTGGACCAGAAAATAGATCAGGCCATACAGACAAATCCCAATCCCCACCCAAAATAAAAAGTTATATCCTCCGCGTATTCCAACGAGCAATGCGATAATCCCGGGAATGGCGAATATCAGAAAGAAAAAATCATTGTGCTCAAAAAATCCGTACAGCTCCTTTTTATGATGGTCCTTATGAAGCTTCCACAAAAGTCCATGCATCAGATATTTATGCGACAGCCAGGCGACTCCTTCCATACCACAGAAAGAAAATTATAATCACACCTTTCAGAACAATCTGTTCCATATAAACTCATTTCAATTGTAAAAGACTATTAAACATCAGGCCAAGTTTTCTGCCGTTATTAATTCGGACCCTTTTTACCAGCAATCCCTGAACCGGTAACCTTTAATCTTTAATAAAAAGGGACTGATAGTAAACGTATGCAATGTATACCCCCATTCTTGAAGAACGCGGTAGTTTTTTAATTCCCGGGAGGGCCATGGCAAAGTCCGTTTCAATATCGTGTTCAATTTGTTTTTTTGCCTGCGTAGTAAACTCCATCAGGTTCAAGGTTGGGGAAGTAAGTTCTTCCTAAACATATGAAAATCATCCTTTAGATCCCTTAAAAAATTTACTTTCTGAAAAGCAGACCCCAGTTTCATAGCAAACGGTTTCAATTCTTCATACGTTCTGCTGTTGTTTTCCGTAAACACGTGAAGGCACATCAGACCCACTACTTCCGCCGATCCTAAAATGTACTTTTCATACGTGTTCATATCATAGGTGATCTTTTGTAAATCCATTTCCATGCTCTGGAAGAAAAGTTCAATCAGGTCATATTGAATATTATACTTGTGAAAGGTTTGCTGGAAGGAATTTAAAATGGGGTTTACGGAAATTCTTTTGTCCAGCGCTTCCTGGGTTTCTGTTTTGAAATTAGCAAGGAGCGACTTTCTGTCGTACCCGTTAAAACTGTCAACGATTTCATCTGCTACGCGTACAAATCCATAAATGGCATAGATGTCCCCTCTTATTCTCTTGTTGATATACAGAATCCCGAGTGAAAAGCTCGTACTATAGGAGTTCGTTATAATTTTGCTTGCCCGGGATGAAAATTGATCAAATAATAGCTTCATGCTTTTGGATGTTTAAGTGTTTAATCAGTTCGCCGGCGGAGATTTTTCCGGATATCAAAGAGGGAGGTACACCGGGTCCGGGAACCGTTAGTTGTCCAGCATAAAAAAGATTTTTTATTTTTTTATTTCTTATGCTGGGCTTCAAAATAGCCGTCTGAAATAGTGTATTGGCAAGGCCGTATGCGTTGCCATTATAGGAATGATAGTCCACCGAAAATCAGAAACCGAATAACTTTTTTTAAAATCAATAAACGACCGGATATCTGCACCGAGGTGGTTTTCAATCCGGTTCATCATAACATCTAAAGTATTTTTCGCGGAGTTCTTCATTGTCCTCCAGACCGGATGCAACGGGCATTAAAAAGAATAAATTTTCATGACCAGCTGGTGCCACGCCGTCGTCTGAACGCGAAGGACAACAGACATAAAATAGAGGTTTTGTGGGCCATTGGGGCGACTGATATATTTCCTTTGAGTGCTGCATCAGATCTTCATCAAAGAATAATGTGTGATGATTCAGATGACTGATTTTCTTTGATACGCCGATAAAATAAATCAGGCAGGATGGAGCAAAAGTTTTCTTTTGCCAGTAAGATTCTTTGTAGTTTGCCAGCGCCCAGGGAACCAATGCTTTTTCCACATAGTTATAATCAGCAGCTGCCAGCACCGCGTCACACGGAATGGAAACGCCGTTCACCCACACCGCAGTTGCCTTGTGATTGTCTACTACTATTTGCTGAACCGGAGCATTGAAATGGAATTTGACACCGTTCCGCACAGCGATTTCCTGGATGGCGCTGACCACTTTTCCAAAACCTCCCTCCGGGTACCAGGTACCCAGTTTCAGTCCCGCATAATTCATCAAACTATAAAGCGCCGGTGTATTTTCGGGCATAGCCCCCAGAAAAAGAATGGGAAATTCCATCAGCGCAATGAGTTTTGGATGGGAAAAATATTTGCGAATATGACTTTTGAAAGAGGAAAAAAGATCTAACCGCCAGGCGCGCCGTAATAGTTTCAAATTGGCAAATTCCGCAACGGAAACACCGGGCATATAAGCGAATTCCCTCATGCCGATCTCGTATTTTGCTTCAGCTTCCTGCATGAATTTGCCCAGTTGAACAGCCGATCCCGGTTCGATAGATTCAAACAATAAACACAGTGTGTCATAGTTTTCAGGAATGTTCATAACATCCCGATTTTTGAATACAATATCGAAAGAGGGATCCAGTAGAGTGAGTTGATAAAAGTCCGAACGCATTATAGCCGAAATCACAAAAAAAACTTTCGAAAATATCGGGCATCCAGTACCAGCTGGGACCCATATCGAATGCATAGCCGTTATCTGTTAACAGTTGACGCGCTCTGCCCCCGGCAGACGCATTTTTTTCATACACATGTACATCGTGGCCTGCTGCCGCCAGATAGGATGCTGCACTTAATCCTGCAATTCCTGCCCCGATAACGGTTATCCTGGCCATTGTTAATAATGTTTATATAATTTCATATTAATTTAAACAACATCATTTTGCAGCAAATTATCAAGTGCCCGGACGGAAGTCAGAACCTGCAACTTTTTTCCGGATGCCAGCATATAAGCCAGTTCCGGTTTGGCCGCCACATAGAGACGTTTTACTTTTAGTTCCGTACTGAGCCTGTCCACGTATTTTTTGACATCCATCGGAAAGTCATTGCGAACAATAAACGTGAGTACATTGTCCGGCTTTAGGTCCCGGACGGTGGCCAGAAGCGACGATTCGGGAACATTACCGCCCAGGTAGATAACTTTCTGACCCGACAGACGAATCAGATAATAAGCATCAGGAGCCCTATTTCATGAAATTCATTTTCAGGGAGAAACAATATCCAGGAGTGCTTGCCTGGTTTCGCAGGAGGTAAGGAATCTATTCCTGTAAAAATCTTTTGCCTTATCAGATTACTGATGAAGTGCTCACTTGCTGTCGGAAGAGAATCGCTGAGCCACATAAGACCAATCCGGTTCAGCGCAGGATAAAGCACCAGCATATACGTGTCTTTCAAACCGTACCTGAGCACACAATGTGAAAAGACATGTACGAATTGCAATTCATCAAAAGTTAAAGCGGCACTGATCAGCTGCAAAACAAAGTATTCCTCCTGAACGGGTATTGCGGTGTCGAACCGGCTTGCATGCAGCGCTTTGAGCTTTTCATCCGGCATGGCACACAGTTCCGATACCTTGTAATCTGTATCGAGCAGACTCGAAATGTTCAGCAGCCGCTTTAATTGTTTTCCATTATAATGACGTGTATTGCCCGCGGAACGGTCCGGCCGAAGTGCGTCATACCGCTTTTCCCATATTCGTATAGTATGCGACTTGATACCTGAATATTGCGCCAGCTCCGAAATGGAAAAAGAATCCATTATTATTTTGTTTATATTTGTACAATTAAAGTTAAACACAAATCTAACGGGATATTCCGATAAGTCAACGATTTTCATGGAAATTTTAATAATGAGACTTAATCTCTGATATGGCTACTTTTTCCTTCAGAACCGTTCAAAATATTCCAACAGATCTGGAGAAAGCATGGTCGTTTTTTTCTGATCCTTCAAAGCTGCAGATCATCACACCCGGAAACCTGGGCTTCACTGAACTGTCAAATCATGCAAGTACAGGCATATACGCCGGGCAATTGATCGAATACATCGTGAAACCTTTTTTTGGTATTTCCTTCTATTGGATGACCGAGATTACACATGTGCGGGATCGCCTTTATTTTATAGACGAGCAACGATTCGGTCCATACCAGTTTTGGCATCACCAACACCACTTCCGGATTATTGAGGGCGGCGTCGAGATGACGGATATCGTACACTACCGTAATCCACTTGGTCTTTTAGGAAAATTGGCAAACCGATGGGTCGTAGAAAGACAGTTGCGAAATATTTTTGAATTCCGCTTTAAAAAAATTGAAGAATTATTTGGAAGATGGGAAGCCAAAACCCCGTCAATCCCCAAATCTGGGTAAAATGAAAATTAAGGTACATTTATGTCCCAAACACTACTGCTATGAGTCACTCTTCTATAAAAAAAATAGTCACTTATTTCGCCTTCGCCACCTTCACCGGCTTGACCTCTGGCGCATCTGCCCAGGCCATCACCGGTGATCAGATCAAGGCGCAATTCATCAAAGATTGGCAACGGGCGAAAGCCTACACACTTGACTACCTCAACACCATGCCGGCCGACAAATATTCCTTCAGGCCGGTCGACAGTATCCGCAGCTTCGCGGAGCAGATGCTGCACCTCGCCTGGGACAATGTCTTCCTGAACATGGTCGCCACTGGTAAAAAGATAGACTGGACGCCCGGCCAAAAGTACAACTGGCATGAAGGCGAAAAAATCGATTGGCCCGAGGGCTACATCGAAAATAGCCCCACCGCGCAGGGCAAGGATTCCGTCGTATATTATGTAAGTAAAAGCTACGACATTGCCCTTCAGTATATACAAAGTCTGGATCCAAACAAATATGGCGAGATTACGGGCATGCGCAATATCACAGACACACGCTATGCCTGGATGCTCAAGGCACTGGAGCACCAAACCCACCACCGCGGTCAGACCACGATCTATATCCGCCTGGTAGGCATCAGGCCACCAAACGAGAGATTGTTCTGAGCCGTTTTACAAAGATTGCGAAAATCCGCTTTCCCGAACGATTTTCGGAATATCCATATAGTGCGTAAATGTAGCGACCTCTTTCAGCAAAATGATATGGCACAATGGATGTATTTACACGGAAACAAAGAATTAAGATGCACCAACTAAGTTTATGCTTAACAATGTCTCTGGCAACTTCATTCCAGTTGAATGCACAAAATTGTATCGATACTGTACATATAAAAGGCTACTATGTTATAAATAGAATTGCGGATGAAATTGGTCCTAAGATCACCAGAAGTGGCAATGTTACAACTGTTGAAAACAATATCGATACACATGACGATCCTTCATTCATACCGTCTGACAGCATAAACAAAAATCATCCGCTGTCATATTGGCTCAATCATTTTTTTCACGATACCAGGCAAGTATTTATATCCTGTGAGAAATTTAGCGCTAAGGATTTTTTAGAGAAGAGCTGTCTGCAAAAATTGAATAAGGATGTTGATACATGCCAGTTTCCTTTTTTTCAAACAGGCGTATTTTATAAAACTACAAATCTAAATACCGGGGATATTTTTGAAATCTATTTCATAGATGCTTATTGGACGAAGATAAAAATAAGAAAGGGTTCACTGGAGGCAGATATGATTCCGGGCAAGATTGCGCAAAGATGTATTAGTCCGGAAGCAAAAGAGTTTAGCTTGTACTGTTTTATAAAATGTAACAGTGTGCAGGAACGTCCTTTGATAAAAGACCCTCACATTATGATTTGGAAAAGATAATTTGTATGCAGATCATCACCTCCGCTGATATATTAGTTTCCCCTGTAAGAATGTATAAATAACCTTGTCGAAAGAAAGGATATCGGTTGCAGGGTCTCCGTTCAGCAACACGATATCGGCATCCATACCGGGAACGATTTGTCCGGTCCGGGATGCCAGGCCGAACTGCTTTGCAGGCGCAGTCGTCAGCATCGCTAAGATCTGATGGAAATTGAGACCTGCACCAGTCAATAATGTGTATTCATCCTTTGTCGAATAGTCTGAGATGTAACCTACATCTGTCCCGAATAATAATGACCCGCCCACTGTGGAGAAATCATGCACCTGTTGCTGGGCAACACGAACAAGTTGATTATGTATCGGATCTTCTACCCCATTTTTCAGGAGCTCTTCTTTCCAGAGCTTCAGTGTTGGAATAACCGACATGTGCGCTGCGAGCATCAACCGGAGAGTATCCGGACTCCAGGCCCTGCCGCCGTCGGGCGTCGTATGAGCGAGAATATCCACGCCGCCTTCAAGCGCGATCGCGAGACCCTGATTGTCGGTGGGATGTGCAAAAACTGGTTTGCCCAGATGATGAGCTTCCTGCACAATGGCCCTTACAATCGGTACAGGCATATGAACAGTGCCGTGCCTTGTTGGCGATCCTGTCCAGAGTTTGATGCCATCGGCACCTGAATCAATCTGCTGCCGTACATGCAGAGCCGCTTGTTGGGGATCACTTGCTTCTGGTAATTTCAGCGGTTCGATATAAAAAGGACTTCCATCTGGTGGAACGAGCGGAACACCTGCCGTATAGATGACCGGCCCCGACACGTCGCCCTTCTTTATTCTGTTCCGGATTCGCAAAGTTTGTTGGATATCCAGCGCTGCCAGATCAAATACATGAGCAAAGCCGTGACTCGTCAGCATGTCGGCCATCTGATGATCAAACCTTTCCGCCGTCATCGTATCAGCTGCATCCCATTTCGGTTCAATAAAATGAACATGGCAATTCCAGAATGCGGCTGTCAAGGTCATGCCCTTGCAGGATATGATCCGAACGGATTTTGGCACAACGATTTTATCAGAGCTGCCGACCCCGATGATTTTTCCATTCCGGATCAGTACGATACCATTTTCTATCGGTGCGGCAAAAGGGGATGGATATATCCGCGCACCTGCCAGCGCCAGATCAGGGACATTGTTCGTCTGGCTAAAAACGGAACACGCGAATAAGCAAAAGGCTGATAAGAAAAATATTTTAATCTTCATACAGGATAATCCAAAACTAAAATCAGGAAAAATAGATGAATGATAACCCGGAGTGCGTTCAGGCAAAAGGGCAAAACGACGTCCAGGAAAACCATATAAATAAAATATTCAAAACTCAGTATTTAAATTAAATATTAATTTCTTAACTAAGTAAATACACTTAGATATCCATGCGAAAAAAATGATTTTGTATTTAGTCAGGCAGGTAATCCAGTGGATCTTCCGGGCAAAGTAAGGGCACTCCGGTCCTTTGTGAAAATAAAATATTTTATTGTACGTTATTTATTGATAACCCCTTACTAACAACTATATGAAAAAAATTACTTTCACGTTTATTATTCTCGTCAACTGTTTATTTCTATTTACTACTCAATCAGATGCGCAGGTCATGTTTGGCCCCTCAGCAGGTTTTACCGCGGCAGGGCTTTATACGAGTGATAATAATGTCTATGCGGGTATTAATGGACAGATTGGCGCTACCGCGCACTTTCAGATAACAGATTTCCTGGCAGTACGTCCTTCGCTTTTATACAGATTCGGATCAATGGCAAATTCGAATGACATTAATGATAAAATATCACTAAACCGGATCGCTATTCCTGTGCCCATTGTATACTCCCATATTTTCCCAAACAACGGCATCCTCTTTGGCGGCCTCGGTCCTAATTTCATGTACAATCTATCAGGCACACAGCAGAATTATTATCAAAATGGAGACATCAGCTTTAGCGGAGACAACGCGCAAATGCAACGTTTTGATGTGGGACTTGATTTCACGGGTGGATATCAGTTCTCAAGTGGTCTCTCTCTAAGTCTTTTCTTAAATGCAGGACTTTCAAATATTTCAAAAGCGCCGGACAATACGCTGCACTCTTTGGATGCCTTCGGATTTTCGATTGGCTGGATGTTTGGGAGTGCCTCCAATGAACAATAAAACAATATTATTAATCTACGTTCAAGTCTTAAAACCTGCTTTCAAAGCGGGTTTTTTGTTTTAAGTGATTTATACTCTCAATCTTCAAGACTGCTAAATCCGATCACCGCAGGTAAGCTCCCGCCAATCCACCCAAATACAGGTAAAATGAAAATTAGGGTACATTTATATCAAACACTACTGCTATGAGTCACTCTTTTATAAAAAAAATAGTCACTTATTTCGCCCTCGTTACCTTCACCGGCCTGACCTCTGGCGCATCTGCCCAGGCCATCACCGGTGATCAGATCAAGGCGCAATTCATCAAAGATTGGCAACGGGCGAAAGCGTACACACTTGACTACCTCAACGATATGCCGGCCGACAAATATTCCTTCAGGCCAGTCGACAGTATCCGCAGCTTCGCGGAGCAGATGCTGCACCTCGCCTTTGCCAATGTCTTCCTGAACATGGTCGCCACTGGTAAAAAGATAGACTGGGTGCCCGGCCAAAAGTTCAACTGGCATGATGGTGAAAAAATCGATTGGCCCAACGGCTCCCTCGAAAATAGTACCACCGCGAAGGGCAAGGATTCCGTCATATATTATGTAAGTAAAAGCTACGACATTGCTCTTCAGTATATACAAAGTCTGGATCCAGACAAATATGGTGAGACTACGGGCATGCGCGATATCACAGACACACGCTATGCGTGGTTACTCAAGGCATTCGAGCATCAGACCCACCACCGCGGTCAGACCACGATCTATATCCGCCTGGTGGGCGTCAAGCCAAAAAACGAGAGATTGTTCTGAGCGGTTTTCCAAAGTTTGCGAAAATCCGGTTTTACCGAACGATTTTCGATAATCTAATCCGGACTTACATATGCTGTGTTTCAAAGAAATGATTCCGGCAATTACTGGAATTAGTTTAGATTACATAACCCTAATATTCCCTTAAACCAACTACAGTGAGAGCACACATCAGGCAATTTTTTGCTTTTTTCTCCGCCTTTTCCCATCCATTGTTTTGCCCAAAGATGCTTTAAATATTGCGCATTATAAACCTCCTAAAACCTTAACCATGAAGATTTCATTCCTGCTTATTTTTTTGTTACTGACATTGGAATCCATCCGTGCTCAATATCATTATCCGGCCAGCAAAACGGTGGATAGCAGCGATACCTATTTTGGCGTCACCTATCATGACCCCTATCGATGGTTGGAATACATTGAACAGCCGCCTGTAGAAAAATGGTTTAAGGCGCAGGCGGACTATACAGATTCCATTCTGAATAATCTAAATGGAAGAGATTCGTTAATGGCGGAATGGCAGCATTTGGACAAACTACGCCCCGCCATATTTAGCGCTTTCGCTTATGAAAATGGGCGCCTGTTTTATCGGAAAACCATGCCCGGAGAAAGTGTTGGTAAGCTTTATTACCGGGAGGGGTATACTGGAACTGAAATCCTCCTCTTTGATCCACTTAATTATATCCCTGGCAAAAAATTAACCATGGAAAGTGCCACTCCGAGTTTCAATGGAAAATTAGTGGCCATTGCTTATTCGGAGAAAGGAGCTGAAGTGTCGACGATAAAAATTATGGATGTTGAAAAAAAGGAATTCCTGGCCGACTCACTTTATCCAACCGCCGGTTTCAATTCCTGGACATTTGACAATAAATCGGTCATGTATCAATGGATTAAATCAGCAGATGGAAAAGATCCCGAATCCAGATTGCATTCAAAGACAAAACTCCATACCCTGGGTACGAATGTCGCCAATGATATTGACTATTTCAGTGATGCAACATATCCTTCCCTCATAAAAGATCCAGGCGCCTATCCATATGCATACGTAAATGAAGATGCCCAGGGTTATATTTTCTCGGGATCAGGCACTGTTCAGTCGGAAATCGTATCCTGGTATGCGCCGATTTCAGCATTTAACGCTCAAAAAATTGACTGGAAGGTTTTATGTACACCTGCTGACAAACTCGTTCGGGCTATTGTGATGAAAAATGACGACATGTATGCGATCACATACAATAATGCCAGGAATTACAAGGTGATTTATACCAGCCTGAATCAAAAGCCTGATTGGACTAAAGCAACTACTATAGCCCCTGAAAAAGCCAGTCAGACAGTTGAAAATCTGTCGTACTGCAAGGACTATCTTTTTATCACGTATAGTGACGGCATCAATAACTCAATAACACAATTCGATTTCAATACTAAAAAATCCACTGAAATATCCCTGCCATTCCAGGGAACTGCCTCAATCACCTGTTTTAATAGTCATTCCAATAGTTGTCTCCTGGGAATCACTACCTGGAACAGGCCCTACGCTGAATTTGCCTACGATGCGGAAAAGCAGACATTTACTCAAAGTCCCTTCAATATACCCCCACCTTATTCTGAGATGTTTGCCACGCTTGTAGTAGAAGAAGTTTCTGTGAAAGGACATGACGGTGAAATGATTCCTCTTTCGATCATTCATAAAAAAGACCTGGTGAAGAACGGCTCCAGTGTATGCCTGATGGATAGTTATGGTGCTTATGGCAGTAGCATGACTCCGTATTTTAGTATGCGGGAGGCTTCACTTGCTTTGAAAAATGTTGTAATCGCCATACCCCATGTGCGGGGAGGCAGTGAGAAAGGAGAGGCCTGGTATAGAGCAGGTTTCAAAACTACTAAACCAAATACCTGGAAAGATTTCATTAGTTGCGCCGAATATCTCATCGCAGAGGGTTATACTTCGCCAAAAAGATTAGCCGGTACGGGTACCAGCGCGGGAGGTATACTGATTAGCCGGGCCGTTACTGAACGACCCGATCTTTTTGCCGCGGCCATTTGTAATGTAGGATGTGCCAATGCGCTCCGGTTAGAATTTGGATCGAATGGACCGGTGAATATTCCCGAATTTGGTACGGTGAAAGACAGTATCGAATGCCGGGCGTTATATGAAATGGACGGAGTACAACATGTAGTGAAGGGAGTCAGATACCCTGCTGTAATCTGCGTTGGAGGCTGGAACGATCCACGCGTAGTTGCCTGGCAACCGGGAAAATTCGCTGCGGCTTTGCAAAATGCTTCTTCCTCCGGAAAACCGGTACTCTTAAAGATTAACTATGATAATGGACATTTCACCGAAGATAAATTGGTTACCTGGTCTAATTTTTCAAATCAATATGCTTTTGTGTTGTGGCAATGCGGTCATCCGGATTTTCAACCTAAAAAACAGTAAAGACGGTTCGTATGGCGCCAGGGCGAATTCGACAACAGCACGCGTTATTTGAAATATTTTCTTTCACCTAACGTATCAGAATAACTGTGCCGTTTTTAAGCATCCATACATAAACACAAACAGGTTGGGGCATACCCGGAATCAGAGATCACTAAGGATTTATACTTAGTATAGCGAAGTGAGCAAAAGTCTGATGTCATTCCCCGCATTGGATGATCTGGATCAAGACAATTTGTAATTGACTTTTCACGTTTTAGAACATTAGGTAATCATAGTAAACCCGATTCGTACAATCATCCTATGTTAAAAAAGATTCTCTTCACGGGCTTTTTTTATTTATTGTTTAACTCTTCGTTCAGTCAAACTATTTCCCACCAGAGAAAAGAGGATTTGAACATTGAAAAATTTCATCAGGCTGTTATTTCTATTAATTCCCCCGAAGACTATATTTCCATTCCAGTCAATTCCATTTCTGTTGTGGATGAAAGACCGGATTCTTCTGCCATTGGATTGTATCAGCTGTTTAAACTGGAACCCCGGTTCATAGTTACCCTGGCGAGTTTTGGCACGGAGACGGATCAATACATAAAAAAATATGTGCATTGCTCGAAATCAGATCCGTGTTCAATAGTCATGGTTTTGAGAAAATTATGGATCTCGACGAACGTTCATAATTATGACGGCAACCTGATGTGGGATGTGGCAGAAGACACCAGCAGAGGAATAAACGTCAGCCTCTTTGCCAATATCGAGTTTTACATGTTTAAAAATTCCGGCTATTATGCTCTTTACCGGTTTGATTCAACTTTTTCAGGTCATATCAAAAAACCAATAAATATAGCCAGTAAAAATACAGGGGGCAATAAGCAAAAGTCTTATGTCGGGCTTCTGGTGCAGGAAGCCCTGGAAACATCCTTATCCAAATTGGAAACAATGGATTGGAAAAATAATGCTGCCTTTTCATCCAAAAGAAAATTTACATGGTCTGAAATTGTAGCCCACGAACACAAGATTTTTGATATACCCGTACTAAAGGATAGTTTACTGGTTCCAGGTGTTTATTTAAATTTTGAAGAATTCAAATCCAACAGTCCGTCGGTTACTCAGTTTGAAGTCACGAAAGACAAACTAAATGATTTTATATATACAAAGCAGTCAGACGGCAGGCAGGTTTCTTTATCGAATGTATGGGGATATTGCGACAGCAGTAATCAAATCTTCGTCAGATTAAAATACAATTTTTTTAAACTTCAGCGCAGACAAAATGCATTTTACATATACGGATCCAGTCAAACCGTCCGTGAAGTTCATCACTATTACTATCCTACAACTCCGGGAGTCAACGGAATGCCTCCCTCCGGAGGTGGCAGCAACACATGCCGAAGATTTTGTGTTAACGCTAAAACCTTTCCAACTGGATTGGGAATCGGGTGAGCTGTATTGACCTCTCTTCTTAATTGGTATCAATTAATCAACAATTCGAATTTGATGACAGGAAGACCTACCTTACAGATATCACAGCTGCCCATCCCGAACCTCTGATCAGCTTCCTCCCATTTATCACATTTAAATATTTAGCGATGACAAATTTTTTCTATCCAAGGTTGTTCTTCATTTCAATGGAAGCAGAAGCAGGATCTATAGAAACCATCGAGGCACCATCTCCCCTGCAAAATTCTTCGCCGGCTCAACTCGTAGATGCCCTGCACACCGCATTCGGAAACCATCACGCCAGGGCCGTACACGCCAAGGGCATCGTATTGGAAGGAAACTTTCACCCTGACCCGGGTGCTTCTTCCATCACCACCGCATTTCATTTACAACAGGAGGCAAGTAAGATCACCGTACGATTTTCTGATTTTACAGGAATACCAGATATCCCCGATAATATAGGAGCGGCTAATCCCCGCGGACTTTCAATAAAATTCAGTATGCCGGATGGTAAAACAACCGATATCGTGGGACATAGTTTTAACGGATTTCCCACCTCTGATTCGGATCAATTCAGAAAACTTCTGCTGGCGATTGCTGCGAGCGGACCCGACGCAACGAAACCCAATGCATTGGACAATTTTCTGGCCGGCCACCCAATAGCAAAAACATTTTTAACGACGCAGAAATTACCAGCCAGCTATGCGTCCATATCTTATTTTGGAGTAAACTCATTCCGGTTTACCAATAAAGAAGGCAGTTCCCATTTTGTCCGTTATCAATTTATTCCTGAAGACGGAGAACTTTTTCTGACACCCGATCAGTACGAACAGGCCGGTCCGGAATACCTGATGACTGATATCAGAGAAAGAATATCCAAAAATCCGGTTCGCTTCAAGATGTGGGCCGAAATCGGAGAAGCAACGGATCTTATAGAAGATCCATCCATTTCGTTTCCGCCCGACAGAAAAAAGATTCTCTTGGGATATTTAGTGATAGATACATTAGCGTCCAATACGCCGGACGAAGACAAGGCATTATATTTCACTCCTGACAATATCCCGGACGGAATTGAAACAGCCGATCCTATGATCAGCTTTCGTTCCAAAGCATATCCGATTTCTGTTAAAGAGCGTCAGTGATGGAGCCCTGCCAACGCCTGCTCCAGGTCATCACTTCGCATGAGTATTGGGATAATCAGAGCCTTCTGTAACCAGAGGGCTTTATTATAACCCTTATTGATCAGAATATATTCAGAATTCAGAAAATACTCAGAATTCAACCACCCGGACATCCATTTTTACCAAATAAAGCCTTGGTTTTGTATTTCAATTAAAAAAATCATTATTTTCAATCAGTTAAGCTCAATATGGTTCCCCTAAACCTTTTTCCTATCTAAGATTCCGTATAACTTGTACAAACTGATAAGTGTTTTATCACATTAATTTATCAGAAATGCAGCTCCAAAACCGTCAGTCTGAAAAGGAAGCACTTGAGCTGGAATTAGTTCAAAAAGAAATATTGCTGGAAACCTTTCTTAATGAAAATGAAGTATTTAAGAAGTCAAAAATAATACTTCAGGAAATAAAAGAAATAAAAGACAGGCTTGAAAAATTAAAAAGTAAAAAGAAGTTAGACGATTGAATAAAATTGCCCGACCGTAACCAAAGACAGAAACCAGCACAGCCTTGTTATCAGAACGGTAACAGGGCTTTTTTTTACCTGAATCTTAGAATTAATTAATCTTCAGGATCTTCGGGTCGTAGAGATTTACTGACATCATGTATGGTCCCCGTTTTCATTTATTTGTAATTTTATTACATAAACCATCCCTTCATGAAAAATATATTACTGTTTACTTTTTTTAGTCTTTTTTTCAAAGCCCCTACTGAGGTATTTAATGGAGTTCTTAAATACGAAAGTGATTACGATATGGCAGGAGAAGTTGGAAAAGTATTGACTACTATTTACGAAACTGATTCTAAAGGGCGTGTAGAGTCTACAAATATTCAAACAAAATCTTCCATAGGAACGCCAACTACAAAAGATCAGAACGTGATCCTGTATGATTTCAGCAAACAACAGGAAACACGTCTTCAAACATTGACCAGTCGTGCGATCGTTGGACCATACCTGGAAACGTTATACCGGCAATCCAAACAAGGCGAATCATTGTTCGATGCCGTAAAAGTTGACGTCCAAAATCAGGGAAGTGAAAAAGTGGGCGAATATAACTGTACGCATTTTGTGGTGTCAAAATTGAATACGAAAATGAAAAATTCTGAAATGAATCCCTCTAAAACGGATCTCTGGCTTACAAAAGATCTGGGTAGTTGTCATTTATGGTATGTTGGGCCTTATTTGTACTATCCGGAAGGTTCTGTTACCCAAAAGAAATTAGCTGATGCCGGTGTTGACGGAGTCATCGTAAAGTGGCATACAGGTACAGGAAGTTTGCAGAGTTCAGGTATGCTGACGAGCTATGAGAAAAAAAATCTTCCATCTTCCACATTTACCCCGCCTTCAAATTTCACCATCGTACAGCCTGATATGTCTGCCTTACCGCAAAAAAATTGAGTGCATGACGGAATGACTTCCGTGACTGAGGCTTTAATCAATTCTTTTATTATTGAACCTTCAATAAAAAAGCGCGCGTCTCACTGATAATGAGGTCTTGAAATTTCGGGTCCTGAACCAGCGTCGAGCCGCGCATCGCGTGGCCCCTTTCGTCGTAGTAAATTCCTGTCTTACCTGACTCATCCGTGAGTACCTGGGTCTCCAGGCACGCAGCTCTCGCGGGCGTTCTCCAGTTTTTGATGTGAGGCGCTGGCGGCGGAACATCTTCTCGTCCCCAACCTTCAGCCTTTTCGAAATTTATAGCCAATCATTATTCAGAACATGAAAATCCATTTAGCCAAAAAAATTTTGTTGAGCATAAATTCAGTATCTTTTTCATCAGAAAGCCACGCTGTAACACATTTATGTCATAATTACATTTAAAACACGAAAAATGAATTTGAGATTCTTGTCATTTTTTATTGTAACCACGTTAATAAGTGGAATTTGTCTGGCCCAAACCCAGACCGCGGTTCTGGAAGATTTCAAACCTTCAACCCTTAACCAGCCGGGACAGGAATACCCGCAGGTTAATTCACAAGGTTATGTACGATTTCGCATAAAAGCGCCCGCTGCCGATAGTGTGAGGGTAAGCCTGGGTTTAGGCGGAAGAGGTGGCACCCGGCTAACGCAGGCTGCAGACAGCATGTGGGTGGGCACCACGGAGGGCCCCATGGACGAAGGTTTTCATTATTATCATCTCACGGTTGCAGGTGGTACATTCAACGATCCCGGAACATTAAATTTTTATGGTTCCACTCGCTGGGAAAGTGGTATTGAAATACCTGCTCACGACCAGGATTTCTATGCGCTGAAAGAGGTTCCACATGGCAATGTGCAACAGGTGCTTTTCCCTTCAAAGAGTACAAATACTTCGCGCCGGGCTTTTGTATACACGCCTCCGGATTACAATAAGGATATATCTAAACATTACCCTGTATTATACCTGCAGCATGGCTGGGGTGAAGACGAAACTGCCTGGCCTAACCAGGGACATGCGAACCTCATCATGGACAATCTGATTGCCGAAGGCAAAATCAAACCGTTCATTATTGTGATGACCTACGGAATGACGAACGAAGTAAAATGGGGTCATATAAAGGAATTTAAAATTGACGCGTTTCAAACGGTGCTTACCGATGAACTGATACCTTATGTTGACACCCATTTCCGCACAATTGCTAACGAATCAAACCGGGCCATGGCCGGGTTATCCATGGGCGGAATGGAGACGCATTCGATTACGCTTGCAAAACCCGGCATATTCTCTCAGTATGCACTACTGAGTGGTGGCATTTATACACCGGAAGAGTTAAAGGACAAAGCAAAACCTTCACTTATTTTTTTAAGTTGTGGCAGCCGCGAAAGTCCCGAACGTATACAGCAGGCAGGCGCCAAACTGAAAGAAGCGGGTTATAATGTTGTAATATATGTTTCTGAAAATACAGCGCATGAATTCTTAACCTGGCGCCGCAGTCTTTATCAGCTTGCACCGATATTGTTTAAGAATTAACCACTGTTTTTATTTCAACTATAAAAGAAATGATGATCATGAATTACAGATCCTTCATGGCTTTTTTTGCGGCCATCCTAACCAGCTTTGGCTGCCTGGCACAATCCGCGCCAGCCGCAGTTACAGAAGATTTTAAACCGGCTTCCACGAATCAGGAAGGCAAACAATACCCTCAGGTAAATTCGGAACGCAGAGTACGTGCGAGTTTCACTGCGTCCGACGCACAGAAAGTTCAACTGGATATCGCGGGGAAAAAATATGATCTGGTTAAAAATGAAAAAGGTGTGTGGAGCGGTGAATCCCTACCACAGGATGAAGGGTTTCATTACTACCAGCTGAATGTAGACGGCGTTTCAGTTCCGGATCCGGGAAGCCTTTATTTTTATGGCGCCGGACGTTGGGGAAGTGGTATTGAAATACCGGCAACAGACCGTGATTTTTTTGCGTTGAAACATGTGCCGCACGGGCTGGTGAGTGAAAATATATATTACTCTAACCTGACCAATGCCTGGAGGCGCTGTTTTATTTATACGCCTCCTGCATATCAAAAAGACATCACAACCCGATATCCTGTGTTGTACTTACAGCACGGAAGTTTTGAAGATGAAACCGGTTGGTCGGCCCAGGGACATGCAAACCTGATTCTTGACAACCTGATCGCGGCTAAGCAGGCCGTACCGATGATCATTGTTATGGATAATGGTTATGCCAATAAACCTCAGGACAGTGCCGAGATCAATAGCAAAGTACGACCGGTATCCATATTTGAAGAAGTGATGATTAAGGAGATTGTCCCCATGATCGATACAAATTTTCGAACGGTTGCTGACCGTGATCACAGGGCCATTGCGGGCCTTTCCATGGGGGCCAATCAAACCATGCGGATCATCATGAACAATCTTAATACATTCTCGAGTCTCGGGGCCTTCAGTGGAACTTCCAACTATCCTGGTACAGATGCAATTGATCCTGCTACATTCCTCGATGGAAAATTTAAAGATGGTGCAGCCATAAATAAACAATTCCGTTTACTTTGGATCGGGCTGGGTACCAAAGAACCAAATCCCTTCCCGGGATCGGTTGGCGCCTTCCGCAATATGTTAGACAAGCAGGGTATCAAATATACTTTTTACGAATCGCCCGGCACGGGGCATGAGTGGCTGACATGGAGAAGAGATTTATACCAGTTTGCCCCTTTGCTTTTCAAAAAATAGCTATTGCGCCATTTTATTACAAAAAAACAATGAAGTTTAGATTCAGATATACATGTTTTCTTGTTGTAATTCTTTTTCTATCATATATCAGGGGATATTCCCAACTGTATGTTGGCGCAAATTATCAGGCCCGCACCCATCTGGTTGCACCATAAATATCCTTCGATTGATATTGATGATCTGAATGGAGATTTTCAATATCCAAACCATCGTTATATAAAATCAAACGAGCCCTTATGACAACGGGCAAATGATAAAATCTGTAGTGATAAGAATTAAAAAAAATGAAAATATTTAAGTTTTGTTTAATATGGATGTGTTTGTTTCCGGCTGCCCTATATGCACAGCAAATAATGGATTTATACCCTGGTGTTATTCCAAACTCTAAACCAACATCCTTAAAAGACATGCCGTTGAATCCGTCTGAAGGATTGGTGCGCCGGGTTATTAATCCGACACTGGAAATGTATTTACCTGAAGAAGACAAAGCCACGGGTACTGCTGTAGTTATTTGCCCCGGCGGTAGCTACAGCGTAATTGTTTATGGCGGGGAAGGTGTGCAAACAGCAAAAGAATTTGCAAAACATGGCGTAGCGGCGTTTGTATTAAAATATCGCCTGCCAAACGATTCTTTTCAGGTAAACAAAACCATTGCGCCTTTACAGGACGCACAACAGGCAATCAAAATGGTCAGGGACAGTGCCTCTCAATGGAATATTAATACAGGCAGGGTTGGCATTATTGGTTTTTCTGCAGGTGGACATTTAGCTTCAACAGAAGCAACGCATTATCTAAAAGTATTGATTGAAAATAAAAGCCATACCAACCTGCGACCCGATTTTTTAGTAGTTGTATATCCTGTTATCAGCATGCAGGATAGTTTAACAGATGCTGATTCAAGGAAACAATTATTGGGCAACAACCCTTCTAAAGAATTAAAAGATGAATATTCTAATGAATTGCATGTAAATGAAAACACACCGCCAACCTGGATAACCCAAGCTGCGGATGACCATGTGGTGGATGTTGATAACAGTGTAGATTTTTTTGAGCAGTTAAGGCATCATAAAGTGCCGGTTGAAATGCATATTTATCCTAAAGGCGGTCATGGTTTTATTTTTCGCCAGCCGGGTTGGACAGAACCGTTATTTTTATGGATGAAGAATAATGAATGGATAATAAACTAAATTATGAAGCTAACTACCATTTGTATTTTTTGCTTAATCAGTCTGCGCAGTTTCAGCCAGCAATATTCAAAAAGCTGGAAAGATGTAAACTACGCCGGCGATACGATGGTGTATCATGACCTGGATATTTACCTGCCTGAAAAAACGCAAACTAATTACCCGGTTATCGTGGTGATATATGGCAGCGCCTGGTTCGGCAATAATTTTAAAGGCATGGCCATGCAAACATTAGGCAAACCCTTGGTGGATGCCGGTTTTGCGGTGGTTAGCCCCAATCATCGTTCATCAAAAGATTCGGTTTTCCCGGCGCAGATAAACGATATTAAAGCCGCCATACGATTTGTGCGGGCTAACGCAGTGAAATACCAATTTGATACAGGCTTTATTGGAATCACCGGTTATTCTTCCGGCGGACATTTGGCGGCGCTTGCAGGTACTTCGGACGGCGTAAAATATTATAGCATTGGAAAACTAACAGAAGATATTGAAGGAAATATTGGCCCTAATACCAGTTTCAGTAGTGATGTTGATGCGGTAGCAGATTGGTTCGGCCCCACCGATGTTCGAATAATAGACTCCTGCCGAAGTGGTGCGGGGCATATTACACCCAATTCACCGGAGGCTATATTGATTGGTGGACCGATAAGGGATAATTTTGTTAAATGCGCTTTTGTCAATCCCATAACTTATATAAATAGTGACGATCCGCCATTTCTTATCTTTCATGGAGACAAAGACCCACTGGTGCCAATATGCCAAAGCGAATTACTGAATGCTGCGCTGCAAAAGGCCAAAGTCTCTTCTCAATTTATAATCGTGCCTGGTGGCCAGCACGGTCCGGGTTTGCTTGAAGAAAAATACTATAAGGTGATGGTTGATTTTTTTAATGAACAATTAAGGTTAAAAGGAAATAAAAGCAAATGAAAAAATTGAAAATCTGTTTACTGTTGTTAATAGCTTCCGGTTTTGTCGTTGACCCGGCATTGTCGCAAACCCCTGTGATAACCCTGGATCTCGCAAAACCAGGCGCTTCCGTTAGTCCCATGTTATATGGATTGATGACTGAAGAAATAAATCATGCTTATGATGGCGGTTTGTATGCCGAGTTAATACGCAACCGGATTTTTAAGGACAGTAAAACCTCTCCGGAAGGATGGCGGCTGGTGCAGGATAACCCATCAACAGAAGCAGATATAAAATTAATAGGCGCTGAAGAACATGTTCCGAATGATGAACGCCGGAATGCTATCAACGGGGCCCTTTCTCAATGCTTAAGGCTTACAGTAGAAAAAGCGGAAGGAAGAGTGGGTATTGCAAATGAAGGTTATTGGGGCATTCCGGTGAAACCTTCCACCACGTACCGTGCATCTTTTTATATAAAGGGAACAGACCGGAGTGAACCTCCCCGCTGGCCCTGGGAGCCAAAACCCACTGCCGCTCCGCTTCCTGACATTGAAAATAATACGCCCGGACCGATAACGATTTCCATTGAAAGCATGGACGGCAAATTGGTATATGCAACCGGTACGATCAATCTTGAAAAAACCATTTACTGGAAAAAATATGAGCTAAACTTAACCACCGCTGCAGATGTAAAGCCAACCAAAGATGCACGCTTTGTGATTTCTACGAACCGCAAAGGGGTGTATTATTTCAATCTGGTTTCTTTATTTCCGCCAACCTATAATAATCAGCCAAATGGTTTCCGGGTTGACCTGATGGAAATGCTCGTGAATATGAAACCCAGATTCCTGCGTTTTCCCGGTGGAAATTTCTTAGAGGGCCCGTTGATCACCGATGCATTTCCATGGAAAACAACACTTGGCCCGATTGCAAACCGGCCGGGGCATAACGGATCATGGGGTTACCGTGCCTCAGACGGACTGGGTTTGCTCGAGTTTTTAGAATGGACGGAAGACATGGGCGCAGAGCCCCTGCTGGCCGTTTATGCAGGATATTCTCTGGATGGCGATCATATAGACGCCGGGCCGCTTTTAAAACCTTATGTAGATGACGCATTGAATGAGATTGAATATGTAATGGGAGGAAAGGATACCTACTGGGGAGCTAAACGTGCTGAAGACGGTCATCCCGAACCATTCAAACTGAGCTATGTGGAGATTGGTAATGAAGATTGGTTTGACAGGTCGAATAGTTATGATGGAAGATTTAACCAGTTCCGAAATGCTATTGAAGCCAGATACCCGCAATTGATTTGCATTTCCACGATTGCTGATGCACAATACCCGCAGATAAAAGTTACGTCTGGCAAACCACCGGTTGTGGTGGATGAACATTATTATCGCAACACATGGGAAATGTGGGAGAACGCTTCACAATATGATACATACGACCGCAATGGAGCGAAGATTTTTGTGGGAGAATGGGCTACACGCGAAGGAGCACCGACCACGAATCTAATTGCTGCGCTGGGCGATGCCGCCTGGATGACGGGCATGGAGCGCAATTCGGATTTGATAATAATGTCTTGTTATGCGCCTTTGTTCGTAAACGTAAGCAAAGATTCCGTTTCGGGCAGAAAAGCCTGGCAGTGGGATTCTGACCTGATCGGTTACGATGCGCTAAACAGCTATGCTTCTCCGTCTTATTATGTGCAGAAATTGTTCAGCCATTATTTAGGCAATAAGATCGTGCCGGTAACTGCAACAAACATACCCACGCAAAACCGACCCCTCACCAAAAAAGACAGTGTCGATGGTATACAATTCAAAACAGTTCCTGTCATATTTTATTCCGCAACCCGAAATGACACAACAGGGACCATTTATCTGAAAATGGTTAATACTAGTGCAAAAAAAGAAACTGTAAAAATAAAACTGGATGGTATTGACAAAGTTTCGCCGGAAGCAACATGGGTTGTTATAAAAGGCAACAAACCCGATGATACCAATACCATTACAGAGCCGGAAAACATTGTTCCGGTTACATTAAAAATAAAAGGGATTACAAAATCTTTTTCAAGAACGTTAGATCCTTATTCTGTGAGCATCATTCAACTGAAAACAAGCAAATAGGGAAATCGCGGTTAGCAAAATAATACTTATTACCTCCCTGTGACCGGCAACATGATTGGTTACTTATTTTATATATCCGGTAAGCCCCCGCATGGACACGACGATATAATGATTGTCGTGCAGGAATTTCATACAATTTTCAAAAACAGATGGCGTGGTACTTAATGCATCATGGGCAAGATCCGGCACTCCGTGCACCGTGAGAACAACAATATGTCCGCCTTTAGCATTGGCAAACGCATCGATGATTTCCTGCTCATTATGTGCATGCAGGATAAAGCTGGGAATATAATAGTCACCATCGTACACAGGATTATAGGCTCTGTTGCCCCCTACCCGGGCTGTACTATATCCAAGCCGGTTGATTACCGGAATTTTCGTTGCATCCGTTATATAATCCGGATAGGCCATGCTGGTTGGTTTGGGAATTTTCAGCGAATCGCATTTGCGTTCTATATACAGCAGTTCCGATTTTAGCGAATCGTTGCTCAGGTGGTCGATGCGGGCATGATGCCAGGTAAGATTGCCGATCTCGAATCCCATATCCGACAATTGTTTTATATCATACCAGCTCATGTATTTTACTGTATCACTGAAGTCGGGCGGATACTCGCATATATAAAAAGTGGCTCCAAAGCCATATTTTTTTAACAGCGGCGCTACAAAACTATAATGACTTTGAGATGCATCGTCGAAGGTGAGCACGACGATTTTATCCGGAGGCTTTTTCTGGGAAAAACAGAATGATGCCTGCAGCATCAATAAGGCGAGTAATATTTTTCTTGCCATAAAAGGAAAATACAAAGATCATGGAAATCATGTAATCTTTCATACATTCATTTAAGTAAACGCATGGTCAGAATATCCAGAAATAATCACCTCACTTTGATCGCTCTCACTGTGATCCTGAGTGCCTGTCATCCGTCTGTTGGGCATGCACAGGCCGGGAATCCGGCGGTCGCTCATCTTCAATATGCGCTCATCGGAGATTTCAAACTGGAAAATGGCCGCTCGATTGATCAATGCAAAATAGCCTATCAGACTTTTGGAAGTTTCAACAAAGAAAAAAATAATGCCGTCCTCTTCCCTACCTGGTTCACCGGTACGAGTATGAATCTGTTACCATTCGTTCCCGGAAAGTTGATCGATACGACCCGGTTTTTTCTGATCCTTGTAGATGCATTGGGCGACGGCTTGTCCAGCTCACCATCTAACAGTCAGACACAACCGGGAATAAAATTTCCCGCTTTTTCGATCCGTGACATGGTTGCATCGGAATATGTTCTGCTGACCGCGTTTCTGAATATTCATCATCTCTATGCTGTTTCCGGGGTTTCCATGGGCGGTATGCAGTCTTTCCAGTGGGCCGTTTCTTATCCCGGTTTTACTGATAAGATAATCCCCATTTCCGGTTCACCTCAATTGAACGCCCCCGATCTGTTACTATGGAACGGCGAATTACAGGGCATACAAAACGATACGGCTTACCATGATGGCAACTATACCGGCCACCCGCCCATGCCATCCGTTACGATACTGCACGAGTTTGCGGTGCACACACCCGCCTGGTTCGCAGATACGATATCGCGCGAAAGCTTTGATGTCTGGCTGAAAGGCATCATAGCAAACGATCAGTTCGACTGGAATAACCGGATCTATCAACTCCGCGCCATGATAGGCCATGACATTGCAAAAAACCAGGGAGGATCACTTCAGGATGCCGCAAAACAAATCCGGGCAAAGATGCTGATCATTGTTGGCGGACAGGATCATATGGTCAATCCGTCTCCCGCCATAAAAATGGCGGGCATTTTAGATGCTCAATTACTGATATTAAAAACCGATTGCGGCCACGCCGTGCTGGATTGCGAACTGGAAAAAATCATCGCCACCATGCATCAGTTTCTGAACTGAGTAGGCCAATAGTTATTCTTAAACCTTTCACAATAATCATATCGGGCTGATGAAACCGGGTTGATTTGCTTTTATCTTTCATCATCATATAGATTTACTTTAAACGACCGCCCAATCTCTAACGATGAGATATGCCATTCTACTCGGGGTGTTTATATTCTTCGGGGTGGTCGCCCTGGGACAGAACAACTATTCAGTGAAGGGAACCGTATCCGACACAGTAGAAAAGGTAAAGCTTGTCACATCCGCCGTCTCCATATTACAATCCAACGATTCGATACTGGTAAAGTTCAGCTACGTCAAAGCCGATGGTAGCTTTATGCTGAACGGCCTTCCGCGGGGCCAGTATATCCTGCTGGTAAGTTACCCGGATTATGCTGATTATGCAGAGTCATTCAGTCTTGACTCAGCCAACCCATCACACGATTTCAGCAACATCAGTATGACTCCTAAATCGCGTCTGCTGCAGGAAGTAATTGTAAAGGGTGAAGCATCACAGATGAAAATCAAAGGCGACACCACCGAGTTTAACGCCAGAGCTTTTGTGATCCAGCCAAATGCCAAAGTAGAAGATTTACTGAAACAATTGCCGGGCATAACCATAGATAAAGATGGCAAAATTACTGCGGAGGGCCAGACCGTGACCAAAGTATTGATCGACGGTGAAGAGTTTTTTGGAGATGACCCGACACTGGTAACCCGCAACATCAGGGCAGATATGGTGGATAAAATTCAGCTGTACGACAAAAAAAGTGACCAGGCGGCTTTTAACGGTGTGGATGACGGACGAACGCAAAAAACAATTAACGTAAAACTGAAGTCGGACAAGAACCAGGGAGTTTTCGGCAAAGTGCAGGCTGGTGACGGCTTGGAGGGTATTTATCAGGGGGAAGCATTATTTAATTATTTTCAAAACAAGAAAAAATTTTCTGTATACGGTACGATCGGGAATAACGGGAAGGTGGGTATTGGCTGGGAGGACGAACAGAAATATGGGACCGGTGATCAGCTGAATGTTACCGATAACGGTATCAGCGTAAATACCCAAAGTTCCGAAGACCTGGACATTTTCAGTGGGATTTACAGCGGCCAGGGTTTTCCGTTGGCGCAAACCGGTGGCGTACATTTTGACAATAAATGGGATAGAGACAAACAATCTGTCAACTCCAACTACAAGATCGGTTCCTTAATCATTGATGGCTTGAACGAAGTACTTACACAAAATAACCTTCCCAACTATATTTTAAGCAGCAGTTCAAGCCAAAACTATCACAACTCGATGTTCAGGCAGAAGGCGAGTCTGGTTTATCAAATAAAACTGGATTCCAGCTCGGACCTGAAAATTGCTGTGGACGGCACATTAAAACATATCATAACGAATAGTTATTTTATAGCAGAAGATACATTGAATGGCGCATTGATAAATAATAACATTCGCCAGTTGACAAACACAGCCGATCAGGGGGCATTTAACGGAAGCGCTTTTTACACAAGGAAATTTTCCAAACCAGGCCGCACAATGTCATTCCTGTTAACGGATGCCTACAGTCAAAGCAAAGCATACGGATATTTGAAATCGAAAATAAATTTTTATGATCAGGCGGAAGTTGTCGACAGCACTCAGCTTATCGATCAATACAAAACAAATAATTTACAAAGCAACATACTAAACATGAACCTGACTTATTCCGAACCGTTTACCCAGACGCTGACGCTTGTGCTGAACTATGGTGTAGGCCTGAATATCGCCGGCGCAGACCGGAATACGTACAATTCTTCGTCCCAGGGAAAATACGATTTGCTTGTCGACAGTTTGAGCAGCAATTATTCCTTCAACCAGTTTTTAAATCATGCCGGTGCAATCTTTAATTATAAAAAAGATAAGGTAAATTTTAATTTTGGTACCCGTGTAACGGACGACCAGTTTCACCAGCTGGATGTGACGACCGGTCAAAAAAGCGATCGCACATTTTTCGAATGGGCGCCACAGGCTCGTTTTCAGTACCGGTTTACGCAGCAGAAATCGTTTTCTTTTAATTATAACGGTACAACCACGCAACCTACGCTTGCGCAATTACAACCTGTCGCTACGAACAACGATCCGCTGAACATTATTCTCGGAAACCCATTACTCACACCGGCTTTCACCAATACTTTTGGTGTGAATTACCGCGAGTATAATGTACTGACCAGTAAATATTTTGGTCTCTACGGAAGTTATTCGGCTATTTTCAATCCAATCGTCAATCATATTAATTACAACACGTCGGGCCAAAGTGTTAGCCAGTATTTTAATATGCCGGGAAGAGCGGCCACATATTATAACGGCGGAATAGACTACAGTCGCAAATTTGAAAAGCTCGCTGGCTACAATGTCGGTTTCGGCTTTGGTGTTAACGGAAATACAGCTTACAATTATTCCAACGATTCCCTTAATATGTCGAAAAACGTAGTATTCAATCCCTCACTGAGAATTTCTAAGTACAAGGAGAAAAAGATTGAACTGGGATTTTCCGGAGGTCCGACATATACTATAGGCCAAACTTCGCTGCAACCTGATATCAACAACAACGGATGGGGTGCCAGAGGGAATCTGGATGGCACGATTTATCTGCCCGCTAAGTTTCAGGTAGGCACGTATAGTTCTTACCAGTACAATGCGGCAACATCTTCTTTTCATAGTGATTTCAGCCAGCTTCTGCTCAACGTGTTTATCATCAAAACCTTTGGGAAGAAGAATAACCTGATGGTAGAACTTTGGGGTAACGACCTGCTAAACCAAAATTCCGGCTTTTCACGTTATGCCCAGGCGAATATCATTACACAGACTACATACAATACTTTAAAGCGATATTTTATGTTGACCATCAATTACGAGTTCACTAAAATGGCCGGAGCGGCTCCTAAACAATAGCATTTTGAAAAAGAAAATTATATTGTTCGCATCTTTGCTATTACAAGTTGCCGTTGTTTCGGCACAGTACGCGCATTTTATCACTTCAGGTGTCATCGAATTTGAAAAGCGAACCAATGCCTATGCGCTGATTCAGAAGATGATCAACAAGGATAACGAAGCCTGGATGCAGCCGGCATTCGATTACTATCAGAAGAACAGTCCACGGTTCAGGACTATGAGTGCGAAGCTGGAATTTAGCAGTGATAAAACACTGTATACGCCTAAAGAAACTGATTTGCCCCAAAATGGGCTAATGGGAGACAGTCCCATGTTAAACCAGTTTAATACCATTTTTACAGATCTCAGTACTAAGAGATTCATTGATCAGAAAAAAGTATTTGAACAAACCTACCTGGTTACAGACAGCACGCGAAAGATTAAATGGAAGATCACCGATGAGACCCGCGAGATCGCAGGCTACACCTGCCGTCGTGCAAACGGCATTTATCTGGATTCCGTTTATATCGTTGCCTTTTTTACCACCCGTTTACCCCTGGCGGGAGGCCCCGAATCTTTCAATGGCCTGCCGGGTATGATTCTTGGCATAGCGCTTCCGCATGAAAACATCACCTGGTTTGCAACAAAAGTTACTGAAGCCAACATTCCGCCAAACGATATCGTCCCGCCCAAAAAAGGCAAGACGATTTCTGAAAAAGATCTTTGGAAAACCCTTCAGGATGCGGCGGAAAGTTGGGGATCGATCGGAAAGTTTTATGTG
>CAVSYG010000013.1:0-96882 GCA_963732055.1 uncultured Bacteroidota bacterium
TTTCATTTTAAAAGTACCATTTCCCATGTTCAATATCACGCTGCTGCGCATTTCAAAGGATCCGTTTTATGGCTTTATGCAATTGTTCTTTCGTAAAAATGTCTTGTACTGATTGTTCTTATAATCGTCATACCGGAGATATTTTTTTTTCAGATAAGGCAACACGCTCATCAGGTCATGTCGGAGCGCCATTGGATATTGTTTGTCCCCATTATAGCAGCAAACAATCTGTTCAATCGTTCCGTTTTCATCAAAGTCGCTGACATACATCGTAACCGGTTTTACCGCGCTTGCTTTAAACCTGGAATTCAATCCATGATTGCCCGCAATAATATCGGGATATCCATCATTGTTTATATCGGCGATCTGAATCCGGTTCCACCAGCCATTACTTTTTCCTAAACCTGCCTTTTCCGTTATTTCCTTCAATTTGCCCCCGCCTTCATTATGGAATATTCTCAAGGGCATATACTCTCCTGCTATGACAAGATCAGGTTTGCCATCCCGGTCATAATCGAACCATTTCGCATCTGTAATCATTCCGGCATGTTCCAGTTCCGGGGCAACCTGATCAGTTACATCAGTAAATATGCCTTTCCCATTATTTTGCAGGATATAGCCTTTACAGGGAAAACCATAACTGAAGGGTTTTAACCGGACCCCGATAAAGAGATCCAGGTCCCCATCCCCATCATAGTCTGCGGCTGATACGCAGCTACTACTTTCAAATATCTGATCCGATGGCAACATCTGCGAAGATTTACTGAAATTCCCCTTGCCATCATTTATATAGAGCCGACTGATCAGCGCTTTTGAATTTGGTGAAAATTCATTTCCACCGCTACATACAAACAGGTCATTATCGCCATCTCCGTCAGCATCAAAAAACAAACAGTCTACATCTTCACTTTCTTTATCGTTTGCAAACAAAGCTTCATTGCTTTTTTTGAATTGACCGTCTTTTGTTTGCACATACAATGCCCCGGCCTGTCCTTTCGCCCCACAGATGTATAAATCTTCCCTGCCATCTCCATTCACATCAGCTTTGGCCATCCGGGGGCCATCTGTAGAAAGCATATTAAAGATCAGCTTGTCTCTGTTAAAATCATTGAATTCATTTTCCCGATGCACAAAATCAATTCCGTAATTAAGTTTGGCGGGAGAAAAGAGGGTTTGAGCGGAAGGAGAAAGCGCTGTGGATAAAATCTGCGGGAAATTCGCGGGTATCGTTTTGGCAGTACTCTGGTCAACGGTAATGATCTGATCTGGCTTTAATGATTTCAGTACACTTTCTTTTCCATCCGGCCATTGTACAATCACAGAATCTATGATTTCGACTTTTCCCAAACCAAAATTGAGCCGGTTGTCAACAGTTGATTCAAAGCCACGCGTAGGCATTTGTTCCTGGTAGCTAATAATATGATTGTAATATACAGTTGCCTTTGCTCCGATGCCAAATCGGTTCTTTCCCTCTCCTTTCAGAATCAGTTTGAGATATTTATTTTCAGGATGTTGTTCAATGCTGTTATTTCTGTATATGAATGCAGGCATATTGACGTTGTTCACTACCAGGTCAAGGTCTCCGTCGTTATCCAGGTCCGCATAGGCGGATCCGTTAGAAAAACCGGGCAGGTCCAGTCCCCATTCTTTAGCCATATTTGTAAAGGTCAAATCGCCATTGTTTCTGAATGCATAATTCGACATGGGGTGAGAAGGAATTAAATCGATCAATTTCCTGAAATCTCTGTTTTTGCCAGTTAATATACTGTTCATTACCTGCTGGCTGGAGATATATTGTATATAATCTTCGTTGGTCAGGTCTCTGTAAATACCATTGGCTACAAAAATATCCTTGAATCCGTCATTGTCCAGATCTGTGATCAGGGCTCCCCAACTCCAGTCAGTGGCCTGGACTCCTGAAAGACGTCCAATTTCACTGAACGTATTATTCCCATTATTTAACTGTAGTGTATTGCGCGTAAACTGATTATAATACCCATATTTCTGATCGAGCTGATACTTTTCCCAGTTTTCGAAAGTCGTATTAACCTTGATCCTTGATTCTTTCTCAGGCAACATCTCCGTAACAAAAATATCCGGATGACCGTCGTTATTAATATCGGCCATATCGGCTCCCATGGAAGCGTTACTAATACTATGCATCTGGTTTTCGAGCTCTTCGGTGAAAGAGCCGTTTCGATTGTTGATATACAAATAATCTCTCTCGAAAAAATCGTTAGAGACATATATATCGGGCCAGCCGTCGTTATTTACATCACCGACAGTAACACCAAGTCCAAATCCGATAACACTGCCATAAATTCCCGCTTCTGCACTGACATCCACAAAATGCCCTCCATCGTTGCGATAAAGTTTATCTCCACCGAGTGAATCCCGGATATTTCTTTCATTATGTTGTAAGTTGAAGGTACCAATGGGTTTGGACGCATTTCTCAATAAGAAAAGATCCAGGTCCCCATCGTGATCATAATCGAAAAATGCTGCGTGTGTCGAATATCCACCGTCTGCGATACCATATGCTTCAGCTTCTTCAGTAAACGTCAGGTTACCATGGTTAATATAGAGCTCATTATGCCTGGGGTCACCCGGAGCAATACCACTATAGCATACATAGATATCCAGCAACCCGTCCCCGTTTACATCGGCCATACAAACTCCGGTGGACCATTTGCCTTTTTTTTGAATGCCCGCTTTTTCCGTAATATCTTCAAATTGAAAATTCCCCTTATTCAGATAAAGGCGATTAGCGACCTGGTTGCCTGTAAAAAAAATATCAGGCAGGCCATCATTGTTTATGTCTCCGACAGCAACTCCTCCCCCGGTATAGAAATTGCGATATGTAAAAATATTAAACTGATTATCGTAAGTCAGTTTATTATTGAAGTCAATATTCGTCCTGTCGTTGCCGAGCAATTCAAAAAGTTTACTATCTTTTTTTGGTGTGTGTTTGCATCCGGCAGAAAAAATAACAGCACAAGCTAAACAAACCATTGTTTTGCTACAAAGTCTTATCAAGCGAATTTTCCGGAACGGAAATGCTTTCATACTATTTTTTTATTTGTGGCTCAATGAGCAGGTCTGTGTATTCAGCTTTTACAATCGCATCATCGTACTGTCCGATAACTATTCTTCTGTTCCCATCCACTTTTACATAGATGGTTCTGTCTTTGGAATCCGTTAGTTTGATAAAATCGTTCCCGGGATTCCATTTTTCAAATAGTTGAATCACGTGTGGAATTAAACTATCTGAAAAAAGCGCTTTGTTCCAGGGTGCCCAGGCCACATATTCAAATTTTACCCGCATTTTATAGATTTTATCCTGATAGAAATCAGGGTAGAAATTCATAGAAACCGGATAATTTAATTCCTTATCTAATTTGCACAATACGGAAGTGCTGTTTTCTCCATCCAGAAACTTCCCTTTCTGGTGCATTTCCCAGCAATAGGAAAAAAAATCCTTTCGTGACATACCAAATTTCATGTTATAAAATAACTCTGGCACCTGTTTACCGCTTGCCAATTCTTTTTCCTCCAACTTCTTGTATTTTGCTGAGCCCGACCAAATACCGTTACATCCTGTAGCAACAGATAATATCCAAATCCAACTGAAAAGACTCCTATTCATTTTTAATATTAGTTTCTATGAAATACCTGAATGCTATCGTTATTTTTTGCTATAAGCAACAAATTCTGCTTGCCTCCTTTTATTATTTTAATATCCCTTACTGCCCCTTTTATAAAAAAACCCGACTCTCCGATGGATACCGGTTTAAAGTTACCGTTACCATCTCCTTTCAAAAGGAGTCCATAGCTTCCATCATTAATTCCCACTTCCGGTTTGGATTGATAAAAATTCCCACCTGTTAGTAGATCCATTTTGCCATCCCCATCAAAATCCTTCAGCTTTAATCCGTAAATGGGTGAAAATTGTGCTTCAGCGGGCAGCGGGATTTTTGTGAATCCTCCATGACTATTGTTCATGAAAACACAGCTTTTCAACTCATAAGCGTTCAACTTAATGGCCTTGTTTAGCTGATCCCTGCTAAAAATATCCTGCATGGTTTGTCCCTTATAATCTTCATATCGCAGGTATTTCTTTTTTAAATAAGGAAGAACGCCCAACAGGTCATGCCTCAGCGCAACCGGATATTGTTTATTTCCATTATAACAGCATATGAGCTGTTCAATAGTACCACTCTCATCGAAATCGCTTACATACATAGTCACTGGTTTTGCTTCGCTTGCTTTAAATCTGGAATTTAAACCGTGATTACCTGCTACAAGATCGGGGTATCCATCTCCGTTAATATCAGCTATGTCCAGGCGGGTCCACCATCCATTTGTTTTATCCAGTCCCGCCTCTTTTGTTATATTTTTCAATCTTCCGCCTTCATTATGAAAAATACTCACAGGCATGTACTCCCCAACGATAACCAGGTCGGGCTTTCCATCCCTATCATAGTCAAACCACTTCGCATCTGTGATCATTCCGGCCTGTTGCAATTCCGGTGCTACCTGATCTGTTACATCGGTAAAGACACCCTTTCCATTGTTTTGGAGAATATACCCTTTGCATGGAATTCCATATGCAAAAGGTTTTGACCTTACGCCCACAAATAAGTCCATGTCCCCATCTCCGTCATAGTCTGCCGCGGATACACAGGAACTGCTTTCAAATACCTGTGCGGATGGAAGCAACTGGGGCGATTTGGTAAAATTGCCTTTACCATCGTTAATATATAACCGGCTGATCAGGGCGGATGAATTGGGTGAAAATTCATTACCTCCGCTGCATACAAATAAATCAAGATCACCGTCTCCGTCTGCATCGAAGAATAAACAGTCTACGTCTTCGCATTCCTTGTCTTTTGCAAACAGCGCTTCATTGCTCTTCTCAAATTTTCCTTTCCTGTTCTGCAGGTAAAGGCTTCCACTTTGCCCTTTGGCACCACAAACATAAAAATCCTCCAGGCCGTCTCCATTCACATCTCCTGTTGCCATTCTTGGTCCCTGGGTAGAGAGCATTTGAAAAGTAAGCCGGTCCCTGTTAAAATCATTAAATTCATTTTCCCTATGAACAAAATCAATTCCAAAATCTTCGGCGTCCGGGGAAAATATTGTTTTGATGCCTGCGGGCTTTGAAGTGGTGGACTTATAAAACGAATCCTCATCAGGTATTTTCGCCTCCGTTTGTTTGATGGTAATTGACTGATCAGGTTTTAAATCTTTTAATGTACTTCTTTTCCCGCCAGGCCAATCTACCACAACCGAATCTATCTTTTTTGTATTCCCCAGGCCAAAGTTGAGCCGGTTATCGACTGTTGACTCGAATCCACGCGTAGGCATTTCTTCCTGGTAACTAATGCCATGATTATAGTACACCGTGACTTTTGCTCCCGTTCCAAAACGGTTCTTTCCTTCGCCGGTAAGTATGACTTTTAAGTATCGGTTGTCAGGGTGTAAGGACCTGCTGTTATTGCGGTAAATAAAAACAGGCATGTTGACATTGTTCACCACCATGTCAAGGGCTCCATCATTGTTAAGATCCCCATAAGCCGAACCGTTGGAAAACCCCGGCTGATCAAGTCCCCATTCAGTTGCCTTATTCGTGAAAGTAAGATCGCCGTTGTTGCTGAAAGCATAATTTGGTAAGGAATGTGATGGCAGCAGATCAATTAATTTTTTGATCACTCCCTTGCCCTCTTTCATCATTTTCCTGACTTCTGTAGGATTTGCCATAAACTGGATATAATCCTGATCAGTCAGATCCTTGTAAATTCCATTTGCAACGAATATATCCTTATGCCCGTCATTGTCCAGATCAGCTATCAGGGCTCCCCAACTCCAGTCTGTGGCCTGCACTCCTGCAAAGCGACCTATTTCACTGAAATAGGCTTCTTTATCCATACCTCCCCGGGGATCAAAAATTCCCCGGTTGAGCTGCAATACATTTCTTACGGACTGGTGGTAATACCCGTTTGCAATATCTGACTGGTACTTATCCCAGGTTTCAAATGATGTTTTTGTTTTTACCCTGGCTTCCTTTTCCGGAAGCATATCAGTAACGAAAATATCAGGATAACCGTCATTATTGATATCTGCGATATCTGCCCCCATAGAGTTCATACTTAATTCGCAGATATACTTTTCGAGCGACTCCTCAAAAGTTCCATCCTTCTTATTAATATACAGATAATCTTTTTCAAAAAAATCATTTGAGACATAAATGTCAGGCCAGCCGTCTTTATTTACATCTGCAATAGTAACCCCCAGGCCAAATCCTATTTTACTGCTATAAATTCCTGCCTGGCTCGTAACATCAGTAAAGTGACCGCCATCATTTCGAAAGAGTTTATTGCCTCCCAGTGAATCAGGAATTTTTCGCTGATCCTTTATTAAATCGTAGTTACCAATTGATCGAAAAGAGTTATTGAGCAGGTAGCAATCAAGATCTCCGTCATTGTCATAGTCAAAAAAAATTGCGTGGGTGGAAAGGCCTGTATTTGCCAAACCATATTCAGCGGCTCTGTCTGTAAAAGTAAGGTTCCCGTTATTTATGAACAACTGGTTGCTTCTGTTTTTACCCTTCAGATCTCCGGACTTGCACACATAAATATCCAGCAGACCGTCACCGTTAACATCTGCAAAACTGACTCCGGTTGACCATACTCCGTCTGAACCCACACCTGCCTTTTCCGTAATATCTTCAAATTGGAAATTGCCTTTATTCAGGTAAAGCTTGTTTGATCCCTGGTTACTGCATAAAAAAATATCAGGTAATCCGTCATTATTAATATCACCGATTCCAACCCCTCCGCCGTTATAAAAATTACGAAAGGTATACATGTTGAATTCTTCAGAATAATGAAGGTTGTTGGCAAAATCTATTCCTGTTTCTGTAGGAGAGAGGAGTGTAAACAAGGCGGGTGCGTGTGATGAAACTTTTTTATCACAGCTCCCGTAACCCAGTGTTATCATCAAACTCAAAAACAAGAAGATTTTCCGACATAAATTTTTTTCTGACGGAAACAAATTTGAAAAGTATTTACAAGTCTTCACAGTTGGATAGCTTACAATTGTTTTTCTGTTAAATTAAACAAAAACAGGCGAATGAATTCGCCTGTTTATCATTGCTTAAACCAGGGTAGCTATGCCATTCGAGTTTTTTAACTTAATACCCTGGGTTCTGCTGAAGACTTTGATTTGCATTTATCTGGGTTGCCGGTATCGGCATAATATTCAGGTGATTGATTCCATGGGGGCCAAGATTATCCGCCGCGTCTGCAGGATGAAATCTCCACGCACTGTTATAAGTTCCAAACCGTATCATATCCTGCCTTTTCCACCCTTCAAAAAACATCTCCCTTCCACGCTCTGCCGCAAAACTTGCGGCATTCATTGTAACATACGGAGTAACCCCACCATGCTGCACCCTGATCTGGTTAACAATCGCTAATGAATATGGGTCATTCCAGTTATTATTCAAACGCGCAGTGGCTTCAGCGGACATTAACAAAACATCAGCATACCTGAAAATCGCCCAGTCGTTATCCATATTTTGTGTCATTCCTGAATAAAATTTCCATTTAGCAATCCTGGCTCCCGATTGCCTCCAGGCGGTTGGTGACAATTCATTGATAAAGGGAGTGAACGTTATAGGCGCACCATTTGGATCACCCACATAACCGCCACCACTCTTTTCATAACCTCCATCCTGCAACGGGGTACCATCAGCAGCATACTGTGGTCCGACGAGGAAATTTACCAGTCTCTTATCTAAAGTACCGATTACACTGTCACCAGCAGGATCAGTTCCAACAACCGATCCCTGTGGACCGGGATTTTGTACGGGATCAATATAGGAATTGTAAAACTCCTGGATGGTCGCAAAACCATTCCAGGGTTGTGCATTCATATTGTAAGTGTTTTGATTCAGGCCATTCAAGGTCATCATGTTTACATTTTCGCCCTGTTCATGCACATGATCGTACGGTATCATAAAAATTGATTCAGATGCGCCCTTGTTCTCCTGTACAAAATTATCCTGGTAATTAAGCGTCAGGGCGTAAAGTCCTGAGTTGATCACCGTATCGCAAGCTGCTATGCATTTAGCCCATTGAGCAGTTCCCGTATACACTTGAGCGTTCAAATACAATTTTGCCAATGCAGCCCAGCAGGTATATGCATTTACACGACCGTAGGTGCTTTCATCAGCCGGACCTGTATGAGGCAGAAGGGGAGCTGCTGCTAACAATTCAGATTCAACCAAAGCATATACCTGATCCCTTGGACTGGTCGTGGGGGATACAGTAGAAGTGAAGTCAATACTTATGGGAACATTGCCAAACCAATCCAATAACCAGAGATAATAAATCGCACGCAGACCTTTCAGTTCTGCGATGTATCCGGGAATTTTTGCATTGGTGTATTTTGAAAGTGTTGCAATTAACCGGTTACAGGTATTGATCCCCGTATAACAAAAGTTCCAGTCATTGATGGGATCCGGGTCAGCCGAATTATAAGTGTGTGTTTGTAAACGAACCCAACGCCCGCCATCACCCCAGTCAGGACCCCTCGTGGGAACGACACATTCATCTGTGGTCACTTCCTCACTGGGAATAAAAGTGGAATTGCTGGCCATCTTGGCCAGATTGGAATAGGCTGCGCCTACTGCCGAAGACAATTCTGCATCGGTCTGATAAAAGTTATCGCTGTTTACCGTATCAAAGAGGTAATCATTCTCATTCAATTTGGTGCAGGATATTACTGTTAACAGCAAAACCACCATCGATATTCTGATTACTAATTTTATTTTCATATAAAGATTGTATTAAAATTGATAGAAATTTAGAAGCCCATCGTTACACCCAGTGTAAAGGAGCGCGTCCATGCCCATGTTTCTCTTCTGTCAATACCAGGTGCCAAAATGTTTGGTGGAGTTGTACTTTGATCCTGATACCTCACTGAGGGATCAGCACCAGTATAACCCGTAATCAGAAATATGTGATTTCCGCCAATATAAGCCCTGAAATTATGGATTCCCCCTGCGTCAGGGCTTTTGTGAATCGGGAAATTATAACCAATGGTAGCATAGTCAAGTGAAACATAATCGCCCTTTTCTACAAACAGACTGCTAAATAACTGGGCATCTTTTACGTCAGGATTATAATATTTCGTATTGACGACATTGTAAACTGAGGAAACCGTTGGGTTCTCATAAAATGCCCTGTACGTGTTTATGAGCTCATGTCCAAAAACTCCGCGGAAGAAGAATTCCAAATCAAAATTTCCGTATTTAAAAGTATTGACCCATCCGATTTCAAACTTTGGCAAACCATTTCCTATGATGGTTTGGTAGCTATTGTTATCAGCAACGGCATTTCCTTTTCCATCATCGAACAGGTACTTACCGTTTTGATCAACACCTTTATAAACAGCCTGATAAAACAAGCCAACCGGATGTCCCTGCATGGCCCTTGTAATCTGAGTGGCTTCCTGGCCGGGCGAACCCAGGTTGGAAGCTCCTACATAAGATCCGGCCAGGGATGGATCCAGGCTTTTCAGCACCACATGAGAACTCGAATAGTTAAATCCGGTATTCCATGAAAAGTTGTTTCCTTTGAGGATATCATAATTAAGGGCCAGTTCAAATCCATTGCTTGTCAAAGTTCCAATATTCTCCCATGTAGTAGGCACGAGGTTTGGAGGTACCGGTACTGTGACATTGAAAATGAGATTGGAAGTAGTCCTGTTAAAATAATCCATCGTACCGGTTAATCTGTTATTAAATAAAGTAAAATCAAGCCCGATATCTGTTTCGGCTTTTGTTTCCCACTTCAGATTGGGATTTGGATTCTGATTGGGTGCATACGTATAACCATACAGGTTGTTGCCTGCATAATAAGAGCCCGATATAGTTAATGTAGAAAGAGATAAATAGGAATAAGGGGGTAAGGATCCTGTTACACCATAGCTGGCTCTCAATTTAAGATTGGTAACGCTTGGTATATCCAAAAGCTTGGAAAAATCCAAACCTCCGCTGATAGCCGGGAAATTCCCCCATTGATGTTCGGAACCAAATTGTGTACTACCCTCTCTGCGTAAACTTGCTGCGAGAAAGGCGAAATTTTTATAGTTCAAAAGCGCCCTTCCAAAAAAAGCAATGAGTAAACTTCCGTTATGATAACTGTTTACAGTTGCCAATCCTGAAGGGATATCAAGTGCTGCGCCTATATTGCCACTTGCGTCATCAGTTACGAAATTTCCTGCGGACATATAATTTCCCTTATTGCCCAACTGATTCCAGGAATAGCCTGCAAGAGCTGTCAGATTAAGGTCCTGGTCTTTGAAAAGGGTATTATAGGTCAAAGTGCTTTCGAAGAGTTCGTTGGTATTCTGACCATTCGACAGGATTTTAAATCCATGCCTGCCGAAACCATTATCCGAGTTGGGATCAATACCCCTGTTAGCGTACGCATTAATAGGAGAGTATATATCCCCGGTTGAGTCGGTGATTTGTTGGGCATATCTCACCAGGAATTTAAGACCTTTGGTAATTTCATATTCCGCCGATGCCAGAAAATTAAGATTTTCCCTCGTCACGTTGTTCGTATTCTGCACCAATAAAGCAACAGGATTAGAATAGTCGGTGGCGGAAAATTCGAACCAGCCTCCTCCGGCAATATCATTCACACTGCCCACAGGAACGTGAACGGGTGCGGTCGGATTATAAATAGTTGCATATTCGAATGCATTTGCAAAACCAACCTGCGAATTTCGCCGAATGCCGTTTAAATTAACATTAAAAACTAATTTATCATTCAACGCTTTCTGCGTAAGATTCACGTGTGCACTGATTTGCTGGTACCCTGTATTGATCGCTATTCCTTCTCCGTTTCTGTAGTTGACAGACGCATCATAAGAATTATGCTGAGATCCTCCGGATAAGGTAAGATTCTGGGCATAACTGATAGCAGTCTGGGTAATTTCCTTGTCCCAGTCCGTATTGGCTCCGTAATCTGTACCTGCTCCGGTTGATGTGAGCAGGTCGCGGAATTGCGTTGAAGACATGTGTTTGGTAAACCTGTCTGCTTTCTCGGAAGTCACATTACCATTGTAGCTGACCCGCGGTACGCCGGTGTGTAATCCCGCTTTTGTAGTAATAATGATAACCCCGGCTGAACCACGGGTTCCGTAAATGGCTGCTGAAGATCCATCTTTCAACACATCCATACTGGCAATATCATTGGGATCAATTGAATTAATATCTGCTCCCACCAGTCCGTCCACAACGATCAAAGGTTGGGTGTTGGCACCCAGCGTAGAGAGTCCCCGAAGACGAATCGTATAATCTCCGTTCGGATCACCGCCAGCCTTTGATATTGAAAGCCCTGCCACTTTACCCTGCAGTAATTGGGATACATTGGTTATATTTCCTTTATTAAATTCTGCCGCATCAACCCTGGTAATGGAACTTGTTATTTCTCTTTTCATCTGTGTGCCATAACCCGTTACGACCACCTCGTTCAGGCTGGAAGCAGACGGAGCAAGTTTTACCTCAAGATTGCTCTGACTGCCAACTGTCACCTGCCGGGTCTGATATCCAACATAACTAAAAATTAAAATTGATTTCTGGTCTGCAGCCGGAATTGTAAATTCTCCCTCCGCGTTTGTAATAACGCTCGTTTTCGTCCCTTTAACAGTAATTGAAACGCTGGACAATGGCAGTCCGTTTACGTCAGTAACTTTCCCTTTTATCTGTGCATTTGCCTGCTGGGCCAGCAGAATATTAAATATAAATAATGCCAGAACCAATATGCGTTTGTGTTTTGGCTTCTGCATCTTAAAAATTAGGCTCATAAGTTGGTGTTTTGGGTATTAAGAAATACAAACGGAAGTATTTACTTATTTAAGCAAGTGACTTTTGCAAATACTGATCAGGGGTAATTTAGGTACTGGAATAAAAAATGTAAAGCTGGCAGGGAATGAACAAAGGCAGGTAGGAAAATGCAGATTGGTTCATAAGCAAACATTAATCGTTTAAAAATCAGGGCCCAGTCTGTTTCAGCACATTTACGACGTCAATAGAGCATTCTGAAATAATGCTGAAAATAGAGAAGTACAAAAAGTTGAGACAATGCTATTCCACGATGCTCAAATGAATTTAAAATATTTTTAATTCTATAATTTAAAAAATATTGAAATTGTTTATAATGCTTATAACTATGGTAAAATTGTTTATGAAGCAAATCAGGGGTGCGTATTATATCGCTATCATCGTAAATTCATTTTTACGTGAGGAGTAACGGTAAAAAATAAATAATGGTGGCACTGATACCCCGAAGGTGGGGATGCACTTTTTCTGCTGATCGTGTTATGAAGAAAAGAATATTTCAAAACTTTATATGATCTATATGCGTCAAATTGTATTCAAAATGTCTCAATCTCATGATCCAATGCTAACCATGGCTTTAATCATTCTATCTTTTGATTGCATCCAACCAGTAAAAATACTATCCGCTTCATCGAATTTCACCCTATGGGTAATAAAAGTCTCCGGGTCGAGTTTCCCATATTTTATAGCATCAAACACGTTTTCAAAATCTTTTCTTGTTGCATTACGGCTACTCATCAGCGAAGCTTCCCGTTTGTGAAATTCCGGATGGCTGAAAGTAAAGTTCTCTTTTTGCAAACCTATTAATATGTAACGGCCCCCGTGCGCAAGCCATTCATAGCCTTTATTGATTGCATTGATATTTCCCGTGGCATCAATCACTACAGTCGGCAATGCATTATCCGTTATCATATTTAATTGATCAAACACATCCTGAACAGAAGCATCTATTATATATTCTACACCCAGTTTCTCTTTACAAAATTTTAGTCGCCAGTCATTGACATCTAAGGCAATGACCTTCGCACCCGCAATCTTTGCAAATGCCATCGTTCCCAATCCGATAGGGCCTGCGCCTACAATCAGGACAAATTCTCCGGGGTTAATATTTGCTCTTTGTACACCATGTGCACCTATGGCAAAAGGCTCAATCATGGCGAGCTTATCGTACGGGAGATCATTCCCATGCACGAGGGAATATGAAGGCACAGATAAATATTCTGTCATCCCCCCGTCAATGTGTACGCCACAAACCTGCAATTGCGTACAACAATTTGGTTTTCCGTTAATGCAGGCAATACATTGACCACAATTAAAATACGGAATAAAAGTTACTGCTTCGCCAACAACAAATCCTTCGATGCCTTCCACATTTATTAGTTCTCCGGAAAGTTCATGGCCGAACACCCTCGGATATTTAAAATAGGGTTGGTTACCGCTGAATGCATGAAGATCGGTTCCGCAAATTCCAACCCGTTTAATCTTTATAATTGAATGACCGGGTTTTATCTCCGGCTTTTTTTGTTCAACATATTCCAGTTTTCCAGGTGTCGTGCAAACAAGTGTTTTCATGATAATCCTTGATACTAATTCTTACATGTAGTCTTGCAGACTATTGCATTTTCTGATGCAATAGCACTGCCCTTAACCCTGTCTTTTTTCATGTTTATTTCAAATATTATAACCCAGAACCTCTGAAAATAAAAAAATAAGTACCAAAGGAAGTCGATTCTTAAGGAATTAAATCACAATTAGTTATCTGGTTACTAAAGAATATTAACATAATAATCCGATTTTATTCTAATTTATAGAACATTTCAGTTTATGAAGCCTCACCTTTTAAATGTTGTTCCCGAACCAAATCATTCTTTTTGTGTTCGACAGGACTCCGTTCCTTATATCAACAACCACTGGCACTACCATCCTGAAGTTGAATTAATTTATTTTCATAATGGAACCGGAACTCAATTCGTAGGCGACAACATCAGTCGTTTTGGTGCCGGCGATATCGTACTGATTGGATCGAATCTGCCACATTACTGGAGGTATGATGATCGGTATTTTAAAAAAAGAAAGGAAAAAATTGTTTATTCAACAGTTATTCATTTTTCAGAAAAAGTCTGGGGTGAACAATTTTTAAGTCTTCCGGAAACCAAAATCATCGGGCTCGTCCTTGAGAAGGCAAAACGTGGAATCACCGTTTCGAAAAATAATGGCAAAATAATCATCGAATTGATTGAAAAGATCAGATTATCAGAAGGATTGGAACGAATGATTGCGCTTATGGAATGTATCGCTTATTTCGGGAATATTTCTGAATTGAAATTTTTATCTTCGCTGGGATTCCAAAAAGAGTATTCAGTAGCTGAAAGCGAACGCATGAAAACGATTTACGATTTCACACTTTCAAACTTTAAAAACAAAATATACCTAAACCAAATTGCTAAAAAAGCAGGAATGGTTGTTAATTCTTTTTGCAGGTATTTTAAATCACGAACCGGAAAAACGTATTCCAGATTTTTAACAGAGATACGCGTAGGGCAGGCATGTAAGCATCTTTTAGAAAATAAGCTTAGTGTAAAACAGATATGTTTTGAATGTGGTTTTAATAATTTTACTAGTTTTTATAAAAGTTTTAAGGCTATTACCGGAATTACGCCAAATGCCTACCAGATGGAATTTGCAAAAGGCAAAAATAATTAAATGGCTGATGCGTGACATGCGTGAATGTTTTTCGGGTGACTTCATCGATGGAATGAAACGGAAAATTATTTTATTTCTCAGCCTGGGATTATTTTCATTCTATCATGTTCATGCACAATCTGCCATGATCAATGTGGATGCAAGGAAAACCATATCTCTCGACGGGAACTGGCAGGCCATCATCGATCCCGGGGGTGGTGGTGACTGGCGGAAGATCTGGGAAGAAAAAAAACCGGTGAAGAAAACGGATTTCGTTGAGTATGCATTTACCGATGCGTACATGCTGCATGTACCCGGAGACTTTAATACCCAGAAACCTGAACTGCTTTATTACGAAGGAACGGTTTGGTATAAAAAGACATTTCATTATTCTCTGAAACCGGGCAAAAGATTATTTCTCTACTTCGGAGCTGTCAATTATCTCGCCGATGTTTATTTGAACGGGTATAAACTGGGTTCTCACGAAGGGGGATTTACTCCCTTTCAATTTGAAATCAGTTCAAATGTAAAAGAAGGGGAAAATGCTATCGTCGTAAAAGTAAATAATCAGCGATTAAAGAATGGTCTGCCCGCACTGGGATTCGATTGGTTTAACTATGGTGGAATCACACGAAGTGTTCAACTGATTGAAACAGCCAATTCTTTTATAGAAGATTATTTTATCCAGTTGAGAAAACATTCAAATTCTGAAGTGTTGGGTTGGATAAAACTAAATGGTGACAAAGGCAATCAAAATATACGGATTCAGATCCCGGAATTGAAAGTGAATTATATAACCCGTGCAAACCCCGATGGATTGGCGCCAGTAAACTTTCGTGCTGAATTCAAATTATGGTCGCCTCAAAATCCGAAGACTTACAAAGTAATTATCCAATCGGAATCCGATACGGTGAGCGATGAAATCGGATTCAGAAATATCGAAGTAAGTGGTACAAAAATCTTATTGAATGGGAAACCAATCTTTCTAAAAGGAGTAAATATTCATGAAGAGTCTCCTTTCATTGCGGAAAGGGCCTTTTCAGCAAAAGATGCAGACACGCTTCTGCGCTGGGCGAAAGAATTGGGATGTAACCTGGTCAGGCTGGCGCATTATCCCCATAATGAAAATATGGTGAAGATGGCGGAGCGAATGGGCCTGATGGTCTGGGATGAAATACCCGTGTATCAAAATATTGAATTTGCCGAACCTTCTGTTCCTGGAAAAATGGATCTGATGATGAGAGAGATGATCCGCAGGGACCGCAACCGGTGCAGTGTCATCATCTGGAGTTTATCCAATGAAACATCTCCGTCGATTCCCAATCGAAACAGGGCGCTCTCTGATCAGGCTGATCATTGTCGCTTGCTGGATTCCACCCGGCTGATCACTTCTGTCATCAATAGCCAGCATTATGAAAATCAAACCATGACTGTATGGGATTCGTTGTACAGTAAATTTGATTTCATGGCGATCAATGAATACCTGGGATGGTATGTTCCCTGGCAGGGCCTGCCAGCTAATACACAATGGAAAATGGCGTTTCAGAAACCGGTTATTATTTCTGAATTCGGTGGTGAAGCGAAATTCGGAAATACAACGGGTCCTCCCGATGAGGCCAATTCCTGGAGAGAAGAATACCAGGAGCAAATTTATAAGGACCAGATCAGTATGTTTGGTACGCTCCCCAACCTGGCAGGAGTCATCGCGTGGATTTTAGTTGACTATCGCTCGCCCGTCAGGATGCAGCCCGTTTATCAAAACGGTTATAATCGCAAAGGCTTACTATCAGAAAAGGGTGAAAAGAAAATGGCCTGGTGGATACTGAATAAATATTACAATGCTGTAGATAGTTTGCACCGAAATTGATCAGTCCGCTTTCTTTTCCTTATCCAGGTTGCGAATATTGAGATCCGTTTGCGGAAAGGGAATTGTAATACCTGCGGCCCGGAATACTTTATCGATTTTTATGAGTACCTCACTTTGAATGGAATCTACCTCGAACACGTGTCCTGCCCAGAATAATAATTCATAGTCAACGGAAGACGGCCCGAATTTTCTTGCAAAGACAAAAGGTGACGGATTTTTTAAAATTCTTTCATCGTCTGCAAGAATATTCGACAGAAGACTTTTTGCCTTCTCCAGGTCGGTGCCATAGGCTACGCCGACAACAATACTTATTCTTTTTATATTTCTTCCTATCGACCAGTTCACGAGGTGCTGGTTCAATACATCGGCATTTGGAATCACTACATGCGCGCCATCGACCAGACGGACCACACTGCTTCTGAATCCAATGGATTTCATCGTCGCCATTTTCCCGTTTACTTCCAGGAAGTCGCCGACTTTAACGGGTTTTTCAAATGCAATGATCAATCCGCCGACAAGATTTGTTACAATACTCTGCAATCCCAGACCAATACCCACGCTCAGTGCACCCAGTATGATGGTGAGCCGGTCAATCGGAATACCGGTTGCTGCAAATGCGAGTATCAAACCCAGGACCAGAATAAAAACTCTGACCAGCAGTAACCAGCTTCCGACGCCGGCCTGATCGCTTTTTCCTGTTCTGCCCGGAGAGGGAGCAGAAGCAAAAAAGGAAATCAGTCTGGATAGTACGGCGGATAAAATAACGATCAAAAGAAAAACTAAAATACCGGAAACGCTGAAACTAAATACGCCCACCGTTCTTGAACGGGTTACAAAGGTTTGAATGGGCTCGGTAATTTGTTTGAATGCATAAAAATTTCTTCCCAGAATGATGAACCAACCCAGCACGAGGATCACGTAAAAAATACCGGGAATTTTGTGTCCTACTTTGTCAAAATCGATATAGAACAACCGCTTGTCGGGGACTTTATAAATTCTGAATATAATACCCAGCATCTGGTTGGCTAAACGGATGGTCCAGAAAAATAAAACGGCAATAACAAGCCCTACGTAACCGGCGACGAGTAATGATTTGGATAAATTGAACCGGCCATATAAATTCAAAAGGAAAGAAGCTGTTTCGGCAAAAACAACGAAGGCGATGAAGTATACAATGCCTCGTTCTTTTAATTGGTTCAGATGCCTCTTTAAGAAAAGATATATGATCAGCGTTATACCGCTCAACTGCAAGACCACCATGAACCATCTCTCGGGACGGGAGGCCTGCAGCACGAAATTTTCGGCAGACGTCACGAGAAAAAATAGGATGGCCACAAACCAAAATCTCAGCCAGAATTTTGCCAGGCTTTTACCGGCAATCATCGTCAGACAAAAAATGGAAATACTGGCAATACAAAAGCTGAAAATAAATGGCGGGCTAATGAAAATAAACTGGAACAGATTTAATATGATGAATACGGAGGACAGGAACGGATATTTTAATACCAGCTGACCCTTCCAATCAGGTTCCAGCAATTTCTCCTGTTTCATCATTTTTTTAACTGACCGTGTAAAATAGGTGGCGCATCCAATCAATATCAGGATAATCCATACGAGTTCCTCATGCCCTTTCAAGTAAAAACCAAGTTCCATTTTTTCCTTCGCCTTCGAGAATTGAATGAGGTCCTTTATCGGCCGGTTAGATCCGGCGGGAGCGAATATACCCGGAAGTTCTCTTTTGAAAACGCCATTGGATACTTTCGACCGGTACAACTCGATATCCTCACTCAATGAGCGGAGTTCAAACACCATCTGGTCCATCCTGAGTTGCAGTTCCTGTGCAATGATTACACCTGTCCGCAGACTGCTATCTACGGGCCTGATTTCTTTATTCACCACATCCAGCCGCTGTACATATTTCAGGATCGCCAGTGAATCGGAGGGGAACTTATATAGAGAGGAATCACTGGTCAGGGAATCCATTTTATCCTTATACATTATCAGGTTGGCTGTGTATTTGTCCAACGCGTCTTTATCATTGGAAGTCCTGTCCAGCAGTTCGTTCAGGATCATCGCCGTGACATATAGATTTCGCTGCGTTTGTATGGTTCCTTTATTCGTGACGATACCATCTTTTGCAAGGGTGAGTGATTGTCTTGTTTTTTCCAGATCATTTTCAACGTCCATTGTATCCAGGCTGTTTTTCATATACAGCTTGATCTGCTGTGACAAAGACAGGATGTTTTCCATCGTTTTACGCTGTGCGATGGAAATTTTCCCTTCCCTGAACGACCGGATATTTTCGGAATTTTCATATACCGCCAGTCGCTTAACTTTTTCTATAAAATGAGATAAGGGCAGGCCGGTCGTGTCTGACAGGTCTTTCAGACTGTCTGCCTGCTGCGCCTGGGCGATCAGCGTCCCGGCAGAATAGCATAGGATAAGAACGTATCTGAACGAATTCGCTGAAGACATGTAAAGAATTTGTTATGGATAGTCATTTCAAGTTAGCGATTATTCTTTAAGGCTAAGGCTAAGGCCTAAGGCCTAAGGCCGGAATTTAATAGAGGATTGTACATTTGTCTTTTATCCATTCACAGAATATTATTTCATATGAGGCCCGCAAAAATTTTTCTTATTCTTATTTGTTTTTTTGGAATGTTGGCATGTTCGGACCGGAATGGATCCGGTTCTCCGGAGGACCGGGAATCATTTGATAAAACAAAGGCGCTGATACTGGAAGGATTTGCGAAAGGCGATGTGAAGGCCGTGCTGGCATTGCATCATCCGGATGTTGTAAAATATTTCGGCGGGAAAAATATTGTAACCGGAACAGAAGGTTTAAGAAAACAACTGACGGATTTGTTCAGCTATGCGAAAACGGAGTTCATCGAAAATAAAATTGAGAGTACCGTGTTTAATGGAGACGCCGTGATTGAGACGAGTATTTTCGCCATTCGTTCTACTCCAAAAAATGGTGATTCAGCCCGGGTATACCGCGGCCGTTCGATGGTTGTATATGTCCGGTATAAGGATAGTCCGACGGGGTGGGCTTCACTGCGTGAGATGACGCAGGAGCGGACTGAGCACACGAGTGTGGAAGACTGGAAGTATGGAAGACTGGAAGTGCATTAACCAGCAACCAACTTCTGTCAACCGTCAACCGTCATCCGTCAACCTAAATGGTTGTTTTTTGTTTCTTCCTGCAAGAGATTTCTCCCTTTCTGATTTTTGCGGTCCTATTTTCCGTCGGCCATTCGATGTATGATAATCCTTTCATTCATCAAAAAATTAAATCACATGACAACCAAAGAAGTGGCTGACCGCCTTGTTGCTTTGTGCAGGCAGGGCAATATTATGGACGCACAGAAAGAACTTTACAGCGTAGAAATCGAAAGTATTGAACCGGCTCACGCGCCCGTTCAATCGGCAAAGGGGATGGAAGCCGTTACCAAAAAGGGGATGGCTTTTGCTGATATGATCGAGGCCCGGCACGGGGGTTCGGTCAGCGAGCCCATTGTGGAAGGCAATCATTTTACCATCGGCTGGCAGATGGATGTTACAATGAAGGGGAGGGGCCGGGTGAATCTGGAGGAAATTTGCGTTTACAAGGTAAAAGACGGAAAAATCGTGCGGGAAGAATTCTTCTTTTAGGGGGTGATTCTTCATTTTTTAATTTGCCCGAATCGCTCTACATTTGCCGCCCGCCCGGGTGGCGAAATTGGTAGACGCACTGTGTTCAGGTCGCAGCATCCGCAAGGTTGTGCTGGTTCGAATCCAGTCCCGGGCACAATGGTCTCTTTGTCGAAGACGAGGGACCTTTTTTTATTTGGACGCGGGCGAATTTATTCGCCAAAACGAACAATATGAAAAACATGTACGCCGAAGGCGCGAGGGACTACTTTTATTTCGGAAAAATGGTTTTCCAGTCTTTCTTCATGCTGATGACTACCCAGCCCCTTTTTTTTGCCAGGTCATATAACTCCTGACTGAAGGTTCCGATTTGGGAATCAGGCAAACCCTGAGCAGGTCCATAAGCATATTCGCGGGTTGCGTCATCATGCAGGACGAGCATACCCAGCCTGGCACCACCACCTGTTGTTGTGTATTCAAGCATCTGTTGATCACCGGCTGTGTTTCCGAACGCCGCATAGGGGCGCTTACCGATCATTAACTGTATACCCTGAGGTTTTCCCCCCTTGTCGTCGTTCAACAACATTTTTGGAAGTTTTATCATCGATGAAGTTCCAGCTGCTGTGTCATAGACATATTCGGTTTCGCCAACTGTTCCTACGACCTGCTCTGGCGGGACACCATAAGTCTGTTTGGAATACACGCGCACAAAATCCTGACCTCCCCCTGTAACGATATATGTCCTGTACCCGTTATCACGCAGGTATTTCATGACTTCAAGCATTGGCTGATAAACCAGATCCGTGTAAGGCTTTTTCCAGCGAGGATCTTTGGCTTTGCTTATCCAGTCTTTTACCTGGGCAGCAAACTGATCTTCATACATGCCCGATAGAGTATACGCTGCGATCTTTTCGATATCTGGTAAGCTCAATTTAGAGATTGCTGCGCGATCGCCTGATATCACTGTCTTGAACGGTTCAACATCTTTCAATTCTGGTTTTGCTTTTACAAGATCCGGAACCCGGTCAAAACAATACATCAGCTGACTATACAGTGGGTGTTCGACCCAAAGCGTACCATCCTGATCAAAAGTGGCGATCCGGTCTTCGGGCTGCACATATCCCTTGCCGGACTTATCTGTAGTTGCCCGTACGAACTCCTTGATGGCTGTTTTAGCGGCACCGTCATTCCAGGAAGGAAGCGGGTCGAATATTCTTGGTTTCGCAGTCCATCCCATCAGGATGCAGATAGCCAGAGCGAGCGGGATGATTACACTCCATTTACTTTTCCAGGAAAAATGATACCGATTCATAAAGGATAGTTTTTAGTATGTGTCGATTGTGCGACTGTGAAGATATTCTAAAAAACAGTCGATCCTCGTTACCTCTTCTATCATCAATATCTTTTTATAACAGGATTTGTAACCAACCGTCACCACACATCCACTGGCAACAGCAGGGTTTTAAACACCATTATGCGTAAACAGACTTTTGTAATATCTGAGATCGAGCTGCGGTACAACCCCAAAGTTCCTGCGATTATGAAACCCAAGATCAAGTGCTCCGGGGATGCGCACACCCGTTTTCTACTTCTATTAGACGCGACTCAGTTGAATATAAAGGTAGAAGCTGCTGTTCTTTTCCTTAACAAGAGTAAACGAGTAATAGGAGGGTATAAACTTTCCTCGGGTGCAATAACCGGGACCGTCCTTGATATCCGCATCATCCTGGGCATGGCGCTTAAGTGTCTTGCAAGTGGCTTTATAAAGCACACACTCATCCGAATGGAGAACTGTCGCCGTCAAAACAGGATCTGAACATAATGATCCGTTTGATGGATGCTGGGAAACTGATGGATATTCAACTGGTCGATCACCTGGAGAAAAATCGTGCAGCACAACGCCAGCCAGCTGTTAAAAACAATATTTGTAATATGTAACTTTACATGTTACATTTGTACATGATCCAGTCGATCCGCCACAAGGGATTAAGGATGTATTACGAAACCGGGAAAGGAGGAAAACTGCCCAAAGAGCAGCTTGCCAAAATAAACAGGATCCTGACTGCCCTTGATGCAATATCAGACGAATCAGATATTAAATCTTTGGGAAGCGGAATTCATTCTTTAAAAGGAGAATACAAAGGTTACTGGTCGATTTCTGTTACTGGCAATTATCGAATCATTTTCACTTTTAAAGTGCCCGATGTTTTTGATGTTGATTATCTGGATTATCATTAAAATGAAATATATGTTACAAAGGAATTCACCCCCATCCCATCCAGGAGAAATCCTGAGGGAAATGTTCATAAACGAACATAAACTAACGATTACCGAAGTGGCCGCTGGCCTGGGAGTTTCGAGGGTCAATTTGTCTGCTCTTGTTAACGAACGCGCGGGTATCAGCCCGGAACTGGCTATTAAGCTTTCTGAAGCATTTGGTAATACAGCTCAGTTTTGGATAAACCTTCAGAAAAACTATGAATTATGGTATGCGGAAAAGAAAGTAAACCGAAAGAAAATAAAGCATTTCGTGGCAGACTAGGAGACAGAACTGTTGGTTTTTCATTCGATATAAAATCTTTCGGTGATTCGAACCGGGGTTGGTTTTTATTACTTGCGATAGGAACTATTTTCTTTGCTTTTATGATATTGGCGGTTCCCGCTTTTGGTGTTGCGAACATCATTGCATCGTGTTATTGGCGCTAATGAATAGCGCCTTTCGTCGTTGGGTTCAATATAAAATCAGCCGGGTAAGCTATTTTTCGGACGATTTTGAACGGGTGTTCGTCGACCCATTTCCACTGCGCTCTTTTATATTATAATCTTTGGTGTGCAAAAATGCGACACCTTATTTATGATATAAAAAGCCGACCATGAAAAATAATTTCGCTTATTCCGTTTCACCATTCCTGTTTCTGTTGTTTGCGCTTTCAGCCAGGGGACAGTCAGGGTTTATGCGGGATGTACTCAATGCAGTAAAAGGCACCGCACAGAATCGCGCAAATAATACAGCAACCCAGGGGACCAATAAAGCCATCGACCAGGTTGACCCGGCCACCCAGTCCAAATCACATTCGGGAAGTTCAGGCGGATCATCCGCATCGCCGAACGACACAACAGCGATTCATGGCGTGCTGGGTGCTTTCGCGAAAGCAGCCGCCGCCAATCCCAACGACACATCGGCAGCAGATCTGACCATGAAGGCACTGGGAATAATGGCTGGCGAAAAACAAGTTTCAGCACAGGATTCCGCAAATGCCATCAAAGCATATATGACGGCAGCGGGTGGATCCGGATTACATTATGAATATGCGATAACCATGAGCGGAAAAAAATCCGTCACGAAAGACAGTTCTGAACTTTACTTCACCAATGGCGGTGAGGGAAGAAGCGAAATGAGGATTCCTATGCCTGGCGTAAGCATGGATAAGATGATCAGTATCGGACATGTAAACCATCCCGGTTATACGATCATGTTATACCCTGAATCAAAAACATACTCCCTGAATATCCTGGATACATCATACATGATAAAAACACAGGAAACTTACCTGGCGACCCGGATCGGAACAGAAACTATTCAGGGTTATCCCTGTGTGCATTCAAGAATTGTGACAAGCAACGGATCAGGGAGGTTCAAATACAGTTCCACCATGGATGTCTGGGCCAGCAGGGCCGTTCCGGGTTATCCCCTTTATAAAAAAATGACCAGCCTCCAAACGGTCAAAACCGGAATGATCAGGGCATTGGAAAATGCAGGGGGAGACGGGGTATTTGTAAAGCTGGTTGTTTCTGGAAACGAGTATTCCATGGAACAACTGCTGATCAAAGCAGAACAAAAATCATTCCCCGCTTCCCTGTTTCTGATCCCTTCCAATTATTCTGAATCTAAAAATAATATGGTGTATCACATGGTACCCTCTTCTGCCCGTTAGACCCATCGATCTGTATATTTCCTCAACCTCTAAAAACCTTAATCATGAAAACATTATTCAAAAAATTCAGCCTGACCACCGGCCTGATTATCGCCATCTATTCCTGCAACAAAAGTAACGATGGTACAACAACAAATCTGACGGTACATTCCGGATGTATATGGCCATGACTTCAGCGGCATCCTGAACAGCGCAATGACCAATTTAACGGGCAATGTCGAAACCAGTGAACCGAATAGATGCGAGTCCGCTCTGGATTCTGACAAAACCATGAACAGATCAATAACAAACGGTTTGGATGAAGACCTGCTTTTTTTTCATAAATTACCAGTGAATCACGGCTCATGGCAGACCAACTGAAATACCTGATTGTGGATGATGAGGAAATTGACCGGCTGACAATCGAATCAGCAGCTTCCGGATTTTCATTCCTCCAAAAAATAGCCACATGCAGTCACGCCCTGGAGGCTTTTGAATTGATCACACGCTTTAAACCCCATATTGTATTTGCCGATATCGAGATGCCGGGCATGACGGGACTTGAATTGATCAAAAGATTATCGGGTAAAGTTCCGGCCCCCGTGTTCATCACTTCACATCCCGAATTCGCGATAGACGGATATGAAATTGAAGCTTTTGATTATCTGCTGAAGCCGGTCACAAAAGAACGTTTTGCCAGATGCGCCGTTCGCCTGCGCGATTTTTTTCAGCTTCAGGAAAAAGTTTCTGCGCTGGAAAAAGAAATTGAATCCAATCATATTATCATTAAAGAGGGTTACGACAAATATAAAATCGGGATTCATGATATTTTTTTTCTCGAGGCAATGAAAGATTACACAAAAATCGTCACCACAACCGGAAGTCACCTGGTCCTGTGTACGCTGGCGGGTTTACATGAACGGCTTCCCACAGAAAAGTTTGTCCGCATACATCGCAGTTATATCGTGAACCGGGATAAGCTTAATGCAACAAAGGGAAATAAAATATGGGTGGGAGGCTTTGAGCTGCCGATGGGCAAACTGTATAAAAATGCTTTGGACGGAATTTTCTGATCACAACAAATGGAAACACGCCGGAATATCCTGATTGTATTTTTACTGCTGGGTTTGATGTGTAGTTCGTCGTTCCTACGGGCTCAGGAACCTGATTTGTCTAAGATCTCCGGAACGAACGAAAAAATAAAAGCCTGGATAGCCTATTGCGAATCCCTCCGGATCAATAAAACCGGGAAAAATAATTTCCCTGCCTTACAGCAGGCCGCCCTCGCAGGGATAGCCATGACACCTGCAACAGACGCTTCCAACCGGGCAAGGTTTTATTTTTTTGAAGCTTTCGCCTGTTATTACCAGGTAAAATTCGACAGTGCACAATATTATCTATATCTAAGCCTTCATGAAGCGACAGAAAGCCAATAACGCTGAATTTATTGCAGAAGCCTGCGTTGGCCTGATACCGGTCAACTTTCAACTCCGGCAACAGGAGAAAGTAGACAGTTGTAAAAATATTTTACAAACGATACTGGACACCACTAAAAATGAAAATATTTTACGGGACGGATATTCCGCCATGGGAAGTTATTACCAGCAGAAAGCTTATTACAGCACCGCCGAGGATTTTTTTATTAAGAGTATTGAACTGAGAAAAAAACAGGTCGATACCACAAGCGACAACAAATTAAAAGCAGACTATGCCATTCAGTGTTACCAGCTGTCTAAACAATACGGGAATACCGATGTATTATCCAAAAGTCTGGATATACTAAAGGAAGGACAACCCTTTGCTAATTTTTCACCTCCCGTATTCATTCGATATCTGAGTTCTTTTACAGAGATCTATGCGCTGCTGGGTCAAATTGATTCTGCTTTATTTTATGAGCAGCAGCTGGAGTTACACACCAAAAACAGTCCGGTCGTACCTTCTGAAATGGTATCGGCCAATCTAAATATTGCTAAATACTATATCGAACACAGCGAAGCCGCCAGGGCGCTTCCCTATATTACAAAAGCAGACACCCTGGCGAATCGAAGCAAGTCGCCCATCCTGCTCTACCAGGCGCAGTTATGGAATGGCAGGTGGCTGGAAGAAACGGGCAAATATGCCCAGGCCATTTCCCAGCTCGCCCAGTCTATACCCGTAGCGAAACAGATCAGTAAGGAACAATATACCGAAGCGCTGAAATACATGGCGCTTGCCCAAAAAGGTGCAGGCAATCTCAAAGAATCCATCCGGTATTATGAAGCATATATCGATCAATCGGATTCGCTCACCAAAGAAAAAGTTTCCCGCAACCTGGCGGACCAGGAAACCCGTTACGAGACCAGGCAGAAGGAACAGCGAATCGAATTGCTCAGCAGAGAAAACCGTCTGGGTGTGCTGGAACTGCAAAATGCGTCCCGCACCCGGTTATTTTTAATCCTCGGATTGATTTCACTCGGCATCATCGCCCTGCTTCTCTATTTTATTTACCGGAACAAAGAAAATCTGAATAAGGTATTAAATGTACAGAACAAACGGCTGGATGAGTTGAACCATGAACTCGCGCTCGCCAATGATACCAAGGCAAAACTCTTTGGCATTATCGGGCACGACATGCGGGCACCCGTCAGCCAGATCGTTCAGCTCCTGCAACTACAAAAAGAAAATCCGCATCTGCTTACCGGTGAAGCAAAAGCCAAACATGAAGAAAAACTGAAAACAGCTTCCGAAAATGTGCTGGAGACTATGGAGGATCTTTTGCTATGGAGCAAGAGCCAGATGCAGTCTTTCAAACCCCGATTTGTGCTGGTGAATATGAGCGATATTATACAAAAAGAATTATCTCTCACACAGCAGCGGTTGGAAGATCGTAATATCAGGGTTCAAAACGAGATGCCGGAAGATTTTATCCAAAAAACAGACGAAAATTTCGTGACAGTGATCATTCGGAATCTGCTTCAAAATGCTATCAGGTACAGCGATGAAAATAGCACCATCTCCGTCGGCACAAAAGGTCAAAAAATATTCATAACCAACCAGGCTTCGCAAACCAATGCTGAAACATTAAACGCGTTGCTGGGCAGCAGCCAGGTTGACAGTAAAACATCCGGGCTTGGGTTACAGATTGCCCGGGACCTGGCCAACTCCATCCAGGCAAAAGTATTTTTCACTCCCCGGGACAACAACCACCTCGCAGTTGTACTCAGCTGGGAAAAATAATTACTAAATTCTTTTTGACGATTTAAATCCTGCGTTTGTCGGTTATTCCCGAATTCCTGATCCGATTCGATGAATTTTAATAAACAAAAAAAATCATCATGAAACAGATCAAAATGTTATCCGCCGGTCTTATTCTGTCTATTATTTGCTTCTCTGTAAAAGCGCAGGAAATACAGAACAGCAAACCATTACTGGTTCATACGGTGTACATAAATGCAACTCAGGAAAACAGAATGATGAACATAGATTCTGTTTTACGAATCATGAAAAAATATGTGCTGGAACCGAATCAATATTATACCAGCGCTAAAATAGCAGGTCACTGGTATGGGCACGATAGCAGGGAGGTACTGATTATAACAGAATGCAAAAACTGGGATGACGTCAACAAAGCAGAAGCCCGGCAGGACGAAATCATCATGCAACTGATGAAAGACAAAAACATGGCAGCTGTAGGTAAAATGTGGGAATCCCTGATCTTCCCGGAACATCATTCAGACGAAATTTACCGGTTGATTGCAGAATAATCCTTTTCGTTGACCAGTCATCATACCACATGGCACCCAATCAAAATTCATCTTTTATAAAATGGCTATTCCTGGCCCTGGCCATTTTATTTTTCTTACTGGCGCTGACAATTCTTATTCATTGGAGTTAGTCGAAGATGACCGTTGACCGCCAATTGCGAATTCATAAATTTCTTAATGCCCTCCTTCTGGTCGCAGCAGCCTGCTTACAATCCTGCAGCAAGAGTACTCCACAAAACAATACAGGCAGGCCTTCCTGACTCTCTTCTACCGAACATTCCCCGGAAGCCGACACGCTATTTTTTTATGTTAACTTTATGGGGTGCCATGAAAACCACCAAAATAATACAGAGAAGAGAATTTATCCGGATTGCTGCCATGTCCGGTGCAGGCATTTTTGTAATTGGCTTGATCGATGTAATGGGTAAGCCACCTCAAATCGCAAACTTTTCCGGACAAGAAAGTCTTGGTGTAAAAATGAATGCCTATATTTTTATTGATTCCTCCGGCAGGATAACGATTTACAACAACCGCCCGGAAATGGGACAGGGCACATTTGAATCCATACCTATGATTATCGCCGAAGAACTGGAAGTGGATATCAATAAAGTGAACATCATGCAATCTCCTGCAAGCCGTAAAATATATGGCGACCAGATGGTGGTGGGTAGCCGCAGCATCTCCGGCAATTTCGATTTAATGAGAAAAATAGGTGCCTCAGCGAAAGAAACGCTCATCATTGCAGCAGCTAAACGCTGGAATCTGCCTGTCGAAGAATGTTATGCAAGTTATGCAACTGTGATTCACCGTATTTCCGGAAAAAAACTCTCTTATGGAGAGCTTGCGAATGATGCTTCCAAAATATCTCCTCCTCAAAATCCGAAATTAAAAGATCCGAAAGATTTTACGATCATTGGCACATCACCCGCAAGAAAGGATATTCCTTCCAAGATCAATGGGCAAGCTGTATTTGGAATAGACTGTGCCGTAGAAGGTATGTTATATGCTTCAATTGAAAGATCGCCCGTATTTTCAGGCAAACTGATAAGCTTTAATGATACAAAAGCCAAATCAGTGAAGGGAGTAAGGTATGTACTTAAAACCCGGCGCCATGTTTGGGGTCATGAGATAGAGGGTGTGGCGGTGGTAGCAGATACTTACTGGGCAGCAGTTCAGGGAAGAAACGCTCTTGAAGTAAAATGGGATAATGGCGATCTGGAGTCATGGTCAACAAGTAAAATAAAAGAAGACTTCAGAAAAGCTTCAGAACAAGAGGGATCCATTTTTAAAGAAAAAGGCAATTTCATCAATGTTTATAATTCAGCCCCGATAAAAATTGCTGCATCTTACGAGACGCCTTACCAGGCACATGTTCCCATGGAGCCGATGAATGCCATCGTATATGCCAAAAAAGACAGTGTTGAATTCTGGGGGTCAACTCAAAACCCCAACGGTTTCCGTTCTTCACTGGCACAACAATGTGGCGTGGCGGAAGAAGACGTTATTATTAACTATACATATATGGGCGGTGCATTTGGCCGGAGAAGCCTGACGGATGTTCCTGAAGAAGCCGCGGACCTCTCCATGAAAACCGCTGCGCCTGTAAAGGTAATATGGAGCAGGGAAGATGATCTGACACAAGGACCATTCAGGGCTTGTTCGTTCAATACTTGTAAAGGAGCACTGGATAATAATGGCAACCTGATTGCGCTGGAACATAAAGTGATTTGCCAGGAAATAAATAATCAGACGGGAGACAACCATATCGCCGGTGATGCTATTGCGGGAGGAATAAATACTGATTATACCATTCCCAATCTGGTGATTAAGGGTGTGCTACGCAAATTATATATTCCTATATCATACTGGCGTTCGGTATATCACTCCACCAATTGTTTTGCACATGAATCATTTATTGACGAATTGGCAATAACTGCCAAAAGAGATCCGCTTGAATTCAGGCTCTCTTTATTGAAAAATCACGCGCGTTACACGGCTATATTAAACGCGGTTGCTGAAAAAACCGGCTGGCAAAAACCACGTAAGAAAAATACCGGCATGGGTGCGGCCATTGTTCAGCGATCCGGAGCATTTACTGCGGCAGTTGCTGAGGTTGCCAGAATAGACGGGAAAGTGAAGGTGGTGAAATTAACAGTAGCCATTGACAGTGGCATCGTGATAAACCCTGACACCATCAAGGCTCAGACCGAAGGATGTGTGGTTATGGGCCTTACAGCCGCTTATAAAAGTGGTTTAACCATTGAAAAAGGAAAAGTGGCTGAACAGAATTTTCACAATTACCCGATGATGCGCATCAACGAATGTCCGGATATTGAAATAATTATTATGAAAAATAATTATGCCCCCGAAGGGGCTGGCGAACCAGGATTGCCACCTGTTGCTCCCGCGCTTACCAATGCCATTTATAATATGACAGGAACAAGAATTCGCGCATTACCTTTTAACCTGGACAAGATATAATAGCCATATCCTAACCCTGGCGGTCATTGCAAATCGACATCCTGCATATTTTGAAAGACACGCCGACGTTCCAACCTTTTTTGCAAAGCAATCTGATTTTAGAAAGTGGTTACAAAAAAATCATAAAAAGGAAACCGGGTTATTGGTAGGCTTTTATAAGATTGACAGCGAAAATCAACGAGTATATGGAGTGGGATTAATATCAAAAAAATTGAAGAATTAGTAAAGAAAGGACTTATGCAACCAGCAGGACTTGCGAGTTTTGAAAAAAGAATAGAAAGCAAGTTTAAGATATATTCTTACGAAAAAGACGAAGCAGAATTAACCCAGAATTTTAAAAAACAATTTAAACAAACAAAAAGGCCTGGGACTACTTTCAGTCCCTGGCGCCTTCATACAAAAAGGTATCAACACATTGGATAATGAGCGCAAAGTAAGAGACGACTAAAATAAAACGACTAAATAAAATTATCTCAGACAGTGCGGCAGGAACGAACCAGTGGAAAGATAATAAGTACAAGAAATGATAATAGACCAACAGCCAACAACAGCATGGCCGCATATTTCAAGGTCGCGAAGGGGAATGGGAGGTTACCAAGGAAGAATACGATGCAAATCAGATTCCATGCAGGTAACCCCCAGAATTTATTCTCAGGGCCTCCTATTGAAAATCGGGTTGACGGTATACCAGGCTATTGCCGGAAAAAATATGATGGGTACACCGAGACCCGGAAACAGCTCAGGCGATTTAATATCCAATGGCAACGATATTGAAATTGGAATCATCACCATCGCGAATGAAACGATGGACAATATAAAATTGAAAATGATTTCTCCGTTTTTCCTGAAGAATCTGATACAGGCATAATTCAATACCGCCGCCAGCATACAAAATAAAATACAATAGCTGCTGACTGTGGTCAGATTTGCCACTTTCGAAAAATCAATCTCGGTCGCGAAAAAATAGATCCGGCTATATATAAAGCCTGCCAGCGACGCCAGAAAGCCTGCGGTGACGGCATGGAAAAAAATCCTTCTGAACATCCTGTTTATTTTGTAACCGGAACTGCAATATCCACGGTAAAGGTGCTCGCGCCATGATTCGGTTCTGCCGTATTAACATTATAGTCAAGCCGGTTAATAGAGAAGCTGCTTTTGAAAATATTATCATCAAATGTAAACGGCAACACCACATCTTTTTGAACACCGTGTATGGTCAGTATGCCTTTCGCTTCGTATCCGGCGGCAGTTTTGGTGATCGCTGAAGAAGTAAATTGTATAGTTGGATATTTTTCTGCATCAAACCATTTTTCACTTTTAGCGTGCGTATTCTTCATTCCATTTCCGGTGTTGATCGTTGAAACGTCTATGGTAGCATCAAATTTTGACGTGGCGAGATCATTGGGATCAAAATTGATCGACGCTTTTAGCCCCCCAAATGTTCCGGATGGATCACCACCCGAGAATTTTATGGAATACGCGTCGGTTATTTTCCATTCCTGTGAGACCAGGATGGTAAATGAAGAAACAATAATTAGTAACACTGCTAATAACGGATAAATTGCTTTTTTCATGTCCAGTACTTTTAATGACGGATGATTAATAATCCGAAATTATCGATCGGGGATTCAATCTTTTTAAAATTGCGACTAAACGTCATTATTTTGAGACGAATCGATCGTTCATGAAACCACACGTCACATTTTCATTCACTTTGATGATATGGTATTATGGGTTACTCTCTTGACTGGCGTTTTTGCATTTGTTTATGATCCTGCACTGGCTACCTTGATTCTGCCGCTCTTTGCTGCAGCAGCGAGCGCTTTATGATCCTTCTCGGTCTGGTCAGCGTAAGCGAAAGCGAAACGAACCATGGCTTTATCCAATACTTCAATGTTTCCGATGTATCCTGCAATCATAGCCGCATCACCCGATTTAGCATGAGCAAGGGCCAGTGCCCATGCGCACAATTCAGCGTATTGTGGCAAATTTTTAAGGTTTACTTTTTCCGGATCGAACTCCACACCACCCTTCATATCCCGAAGTTGTCTTACATAAAATTTAAAGCTGTTGTCTATTTCACCCCATCCGAGAAAAATATCAGGCGCTCCCTGAATTAGTTTTTGTCCGGACACCACACGCTGACCGGGATTTGGAAATATAGATTTATTAAGGTAAGGTTCCAGCACGGAAGGCTGTGCTTCTTTTACCTGGAGAAATAAGGGATCATTGTCGCTGTTCCCTGTGAGGAAGATGATCCAGCACCGTGTTCCCACACTGCCAACGCCTACTATTTTTCTTGCCACATCTGTAATATGATAATGCTGAAGCAGGTATTTTCGGTCATCCCCAATGGAAGCGAAATAGGATTCGAGTACTATCTGAAGGGCCTTTTCGATGGGCATGTTCGTCGTAGTATGTGTTTCCCGAACGATGAAGGGAGCATTCACGCGCAGCCTGTATTTATCCCCCACAAGATCCGTCATCTTTCCCAGCACCTGCAGATTTGTTCGCTCGCGGGCCTTGGCCGTCATTTTTTTTAATCCTTTACGGGCAGCAGGTGAAAGTGTTTTCAGAATATCTTTTTCACTGATGGTGGTATACCATAATTCCATGTTTCCCTTATACGCAAATTCTTTCATGTGGTTCCGGTAAGATGCCACGGCTGCGCGAATGCCTTTTTTACAGAGATCGTCGTCAGCACCTAAAAACCGGCCGCTGGCCACGATACTGGCAACCAATCTTTTCAGATCCCATTCCCAGGGTCCTGGCAGCGTTTCATCAAAATCATTAATACCAAAAATAAGATTGCGCTCCGCCGAAGCAAATACGCCGAAATTTGCCACATGCATATCGCCACAGGCCTGCACCGGTATGCCCGAAGTAGGAGCACTGGCTGCTAAATCTGCAGCCATAATGGCCGCCGCACCCCGCAGAAACGCGAAAGGAGAAGTAAGCATTCTCGCATATCGAATCGGTACCAGATCTGCCAGTCGTGTCTTTCCCTGTTCTTCCAATATGGAAACCGGGTCAGCGCGATCCGGCGCGGGTTTGTAGTCTCCCTGTCTGGCGATTGGAAATTTTTTCCGAAGTGATTTCCCCATTGCCAGTCGTTGCTCAACATTTGATCTTTCCAATACCAGATCAGATGGATCTTCATGTGTCATAATTCTTTATTTGGGATAAGATTATTTGTCAGGATTTGAACTAATCAAGCTACAATTTTTTCCAGACATTCGATATGGTCTGAATATGGCTGCAGGTAATCAGCAGCCCCTTTTATCAGTAGGCGCGGGCACCGGACGTTCAGGTTTCTGCATGCGAACATCAGATTAATCGACGCCGGAAAATGGATGGACAGAACTACGGAATGCCGGAAGAATACAGGGCCTGTTTCAATTAAACTTTCATCCTGAAAAACATATAAATCCCTTCCAGAAGATATTCAAAAAACGATTAGTGAATATAACAGGAGTTCTAAGGTTTTAAAGTTGCAAGCCTCTTAGAGGAGCATTTTCGTTGCAGAACGAGCCGGTACTATAAAAACTGCGCTAATTTATTTCCTTAATATATAAGCATTTCACATCTAAAACCGTGTGTTTATCACCATGACATAGCTGGAATCCGATGGATCCCTGTTCGTAACCTTCCGGATGAACAATATCAATAGTTTTTACGCCGTTCAGCCAGGCTTCTATGTGATGGCCACTGGCTATTACATAATAGTGATTCCACTCATTCTTTTTTACAAGTTTTGCTGCCAGGGAATCGGGAAACTTTTGAACCATGCCAGCCCGTTTCTCTTCCCAAAGGCTACCCCAGTAACCTTCTCCCATATCTATCTGATAACCGGGTGCATTGTCCGCATTTAAAGGGTTTAATCGGATGCATACGCCGGAATTCGCATCTTTTCCATCCAGTTTCACAAGGGCCTGCAGTTCAAAATTTTTATATACTTTTTTTGTCCACGCGAAATTGTGCAGTTTTCCTCCATAATAATCACCATGTAACATGCCATTTCTCAGCATATATGCCGTTGTATCCATATTCCAGTCAGCACGGGAAGTCAACAGGTTTTGCCAGTGCTTTCCCATGGGCTTTCCATCTGCCAGCCGTCCCTTTTTAGGTAGTGTGATTTTTAAAGAATCATCTTGTCCATCCGGCCGATTAAATAATATATTGTTTTTAAAATGCATGAAACCGGATAAAGAGAATAAAGCAAAGGAAAGAGAGAACAGAAGGATTAAGGGGAATTTTGCAGGGAAAAGTTTTGCAGTTCTCATGTTATTCTGTTTTGAATGGTTATCTGTCAGTTGATTCAATCAGGTCCAAACCACCCGGCAGCAACCCGGGTGTTGTTGCTATCATTTTAATTTTATTTGCGGGTGATATCTTTTGAATGGTTACTAATAGACGGCCCCGATAGGCGTTACGTGTAGACGTTTTAAAAGGTCCGGTATAATTCAGGTCACCGTTATCTATACCGATCAGTTTGGCTTTGCCCTCCAGCGTTATCGTAATTGCATCGGTGGCATCGATCACCAAGCGACCGCTTTTATCGTTCACGGTGATTTCGTACAGTCCAACATCGCCCGGGATGCACAAAGGTATTTCTGAAATTTGAATCTTTGCCGGCGGTCCCGCCGTGATGAGTTTTGAAATGGCAACCTTATTTCCTTTCATGTATCCAATAGCAGTCAGTTCTCCGGGCCGGAACGAAACGATCCAGTCATTGAAATAGAGGTTTGCGGATATTGATTTTCTGCCCAGCGATTTTTTATTGAGGAATAATTCCACTTCATCGCAATTGGTTGCAGTTCTTACTTTCAATGTAGCTGTATCGGGCCAGTTCCATGAAAGCAACGCCGGCTGGCTTTGCCAGGCGTTTTGTGCCTGCTCTCCTGTGAACACGAACAACTGCAAAACCGGGTCGCTGCGCCAATAGGCCGCACGTTGGTAAAAGCCTGTTTTTTTTCCTCCGGAGACATCAATATTACCTGCCATGCTCCCGCGTCGGGGATAAGCGCCTGCCTCACCGAGATAATCGATTCCGCTCCACAGGAAATCGCCCATCACATAATCATGATCACGGACACCGAGCCAGTTATGAAGGGCGTGTGTGGTTTCTGTGCCGAGAAAAAGGCGATGCGGAAACCGACGGTGTTCGGGTGCATAAGTACTGTCGTGGTAAATACGATCGATATAATTGTATCCGGCAATGTCCAACTGATCCATAAAACCATTTCTTGAAGAAACGTATGACTGATCACAGGCGGATGTTGCCGGACGGGTAGGATCTTCGTAATGGCAGATACCGACGAGTTTTTTCGCCAGCTTCCATCCATCAGCATCAAACTGGTCCGGTATCTCATTGCCAATGCTGTATAATATTACACAGGGATGATTCCGGTCGCGGCGTAACATTTCCCGCAGATCTGTTTCGTGCCATTCATTGAAATATAAATGATAGCCAAATCTTGATTTTCCACGGGTGTTCTCCGTGTAGTTGAAAGTCCAGTCACGGGTCCATTCATCAAATGCCTCATCAAATACATAAAAGCCCATCTGGTCGCAGAGATCATAAAATTCCGGCGCAAAAGGATGATGGCTTGTACGGATGGCGTTGCAGCCCATATCCTTTAATAAGCCAAGGCGATAAGCCCAGACGGCTATGGGTACGGCATTTCCAAATGAACCCGCATCCTGGTGAATGCAGACCCCTTTTAGTTTTGTTGGTTTTCCATTTACAAAAAAGCCACGTTCGGGATCAAAATTCAAACTTCGTATTCCGAATGAAGTAACAGTCTCATCAATCGTTTTGCCATCAAGCAGCAGGCTGCTGCGCAGGTGATATAGTTCCGGTGTCTGATCTGACCATAAGCGCGGTCCCGCCATAATCAATTGCTGAGTGAAGGGCTGCCCTTTCTGCATGCTTTCGAGGTTTATGGCAGAATCTATACCTGAAATGAGGGAATCATTTGACGTTAAAATGGTGGTGCGCAATACAAATTGTTTTCTTTGTGGTTTAACGTTCCAGGGATCCTTCGCCCACGATTGTTTCTCTTCTTCTGTAAAAAAATTTGGATCGATGGTATAACGAACATTCACAGTTGCTTTCTCATGAGTGATTTCAGTTGTAGTAATGTATATACCACCGTTCAGCTGAAAATGAGTATAACCCGTTACGATCAGGTGAACATGACGGTAAATACCTGAACCGGCATACCATCGTAAGGAAGGCTCTGCAGAATCATCTACACGTACAGCTATTATATTTGGGGAGCCGTCCTTTTTTAAATATTCGGAAATATCGTATCGAAAACCGTTGAATCCATAAGGCTTCCGGCCAAGGAATTGTCCATTGATCCAAACATCGCTGTTCATATATACTCCGTCAAATTCCACTACAACTTTTTTTGTAGTGTCAGGAAACGTAAAGCTTTTTCTATACCAGCCGATACCATGGGAAAAATAGCCTCCGTTTCTTTCTCCATTTGGCGGAGGATTTACGGGAGATTCGATGGTCCAGTCGTGAGGCAGGTCAACGATACGCCATGGGGTGTCGTTGAAATCCGAATGTCGCGCGTTCGGATCATCGCCGAGCCAAAATCGCCAGGCTGAGTCCAGTGAAATCATTTTCCGTGGATGATCATTTTGTGCGTGTGCCATACTTACAAGGAGCAACCCAAGCAATATTGCCAAGATTTTTTTTCTGACGGTGCAATCGGAGAAAATGATTTTACAACTCATCCATTTCTCAATGGCCATGAATATTTGATTTGCCTGGAAACAGGTTCTTTTCATCATGATCATGAATGTAATGAATTTCATTCAACGTCTGTTCAGGGCAAAGCTATAGCCATGATGCAAGCGTTCGTCGTTTCGCTTCGTATACAATGAACAATTACATATTCAGGAGATGTTACGAACGGAAAATTGATACAAATTGATCAACTATTGATTAGAATGACAGTACTGGTGTACGTATGATAAAAAAGTATTGAACAAATTAAAAATGGATCATAAAAAGGAGTGGATGAAGGCTGATTCCAGGTGAATAATGAGATTGAGATAATATGAAAACAATTTGATGCGTATAGATCATATGAATTCCCGGATTATACTTTTCTTCATAACATACTCAGCGAAATAGATATGGATCGTAAGTGTTTCTAAATTATAAAAAAGCAATGGAGGTTTATCCGAAAACACCGTATTTAATCGATGTGGAAGGTTGTATTTACACGGTCCAGGAACAGGAAAAAAATAAATTTTTTGTGATTCATGAATCACCGCGTACAAATGTAAGCAGCATCGTGAAGACGGGAATCTTTGTATTATCGTCCGGACGAACATGGCATGTCGAATGCCAATCAGAAATTGATGAAAGGCACAGGCCCGGTATCATTCAGGCAATCGAGTCAGGATTAATCGGGTAATAATCCATTCTGTATGATAATTATTTTTCTGCCCATGACCAAGCTGTAAATGTTTACTTTGATCAGCTTTCCATATAACGGAATATTTTTCTGTTTCCCATTTCCGCTTTTCTCTTCTTAAAATTAGCGACAGGATCATAACCACGTTTGGCACCATCCGTATGGTAAAATTCTTTTTGAACGGAATATCAGTGATGTCAGTTCCATGACAAAACGATGAGCCATGAGCAGCTTAGATTTAATTTTCAAAATAAGACATGAAAATAAAGTAGCCGTTTTTCTTAATCATTATTTTATTTGATTTACAGGCGCAGGCACAGCGTGCAGCCCCGCCACTATTTGTGAAGACAGACTTATTCCATTTTTAATTTAAAAAATCAAACGATGAAAAAAATCAATCTTTTTTTGTTAGGGATTTCCATGTGCATTCTGACCGCTTTAACCTCTTGTAATAAGGAGTCAGCAAAAACGGCTGCGACGCCCACCCAGGGAAATCAGTCCACTGCTGATATGATCGCGGAAAATGGCGCCAATCCCGATGAAGTCATCATGACTACTTCGTCCGGTGGCGCAGCAGTATTAACGGAGACCAATTCAACAGAATATCGAAGAAGTGCAAAGGGTCATTATCTCTACACTGAAACGAATGAAGCCGGTACAAACCAGATTTTTATTTACCAGGTAAGCAATGACGGCTCGCTTTCCTTTCAGGGTGCTGTTGCTTCAGGTGGCGCTGGTGCCGGTGCCGGATTGGGTTCCCAGGGCGCGCTCACAGTTTCCCAGGATCATGAATGGTTGTTTGTTGTAAATGCAGGAAGTAATTCCGTTTCTTCTTTCAAAGTACATAATGACGGATCTCTTTCACTGTCGCATACGGAAAATTCTGATGGGAAAATGCCCGTGAGCCTGAGTATTCATGAAAATCTGCTCTACGTGTTAAATTTCGGATCCGATAATATTCACGGATTCCGTGTGGGGTCTGATGGCACACTGACAGATATCGATGGATCTACCAGGCCACTGAGTGGCAACGCCGTGGTCGCTCCGCAGATCGCCTTTACTCCAAACGGGAACTGGCTGATCGTAACAGAAAAAGCAACCAATAATATCAGTTCTTTTAAAGTAAAATTGGATGGCTCCGTTGCTTCAGACCAGGTTACTGCATCTACCGGACAAACGCCATTTGGTTTTGATTTTGGAAGGGACGATGCCATGGTTGTTTCCAATGCAGCAGGCGGAGCCGCCGGGGCCGGTTCTGCAACATCTTATCTTATCGGTGCGAATGGTATTCCGCATGCAGTGAACGGAGCAGTTCCCAATGATCAGGGAGCGCCATGCTGGGTTGCCACAACAAAATTCGGACGTTTTGCTTTTGTGAGCAATACGGGTAGCAATACCATTTCGTCCTATTACATCGCACCCGGAGGAAAATTATTCCTGGTGGATAAAGCAGCCGCTTCAACAGATAATAGTCCCGCAGATATTGTGGTGGCGAAGAATAATTATGATGTATATGCCCTGACGGCAAAATCAGGTACGATTGGAGAATATCATCGTAAGTTCTTTGGCGGACTGGAAGGCACCGGTTCTGTATCCGGCTTGCCGGCATCCACTACCGGGCTGGCCATTTTCTAATGGACTAAGTGATCAAACCAAAAATGTAAAAGGCTGCCTTCAAAGCAGCCTTTTATTTTTTCTTAAGACGAAACAGGGATAATCCTGGATTACTTAACTGCAAGCAAATCCACAAATTCTATAACCGGATCTTTGGCCAGCAGTTCCGCGGCATTGGCCATGAGCGCCTTGGCTATTTCGCCCTGTAAATGTTTGCTTCTTCCGTCTTCTGTTTCGAATGTATCAAAAATGCCAAACGTTTTTTCATTGATTTTCAAACCATACCATCTGGCCGTTTGCGGTTCTGCCTGGGCAAGAGGCAGGGCACTTTTTAGAAAATCGGCCACGATTTGTTCCTTACCGGGTTTGGCTTCCACTCTCGCTAATAATGCAAACTTTTCCATAATTGAGGTTTATTGTTTTAATAAAACAGAGATTACATATAAATGGAATGAAGGTTCACTGATTATAAAAACAAACTTCCTTTCTCGAAAAGCTGCATATATTTTCATCCTTAAATGAACTGAGCAGGGTGGTCACCGTCTGGCGACTGGTTCCGATCAACTGGGCAACTTCCTCGTGGGTGAGGTAATTGGGAATACGCACTTCCCTTCCGATCCGCCGGGCAGAATCTTTCACTTCCACCAGCAGCTGATCCAGAAACATTTTTAACCTGGTCCTGACATCGTTTCGCAGAAGATTATTCAAACGGGTTTCGAATCGCCGGATCCGGAATCCCGACATCCTGGTATATTTCATCGCCAGTTTCGGATGATCCGCCAGCAGACTGTTGAAACGGTCCAATGTAAAATAACAGAGTGAAACGCCCGATTTAACCGCCTGGGCAAATTCACCATTGAGGTTTTCTTTTTGCAGACTCACCTGCCCGAAAAAATCACCCGGGCGCAAAATGTCTTTTACAATTTTATTTCCCTGCGCGTCCAGATATCCCAGCCGGACCAGACCTGTTTTGATGAAATAAATATTCGGATGCTGGTGGGCTTCAAAATAAATATACTCTCCAAAACTTATTTCCTTATGCATGAGTCCATCGAGCTGAACATATTCTTCATCGGTCATCTCGGAGAACAACGCGGGCTTGTCAATCTTCTCTGTTAATGTATAGGGCATGGTACATGTTTTTGAATGAGTAATAATTCAGAATCCAAAGTTGGTTAATCGGTTTACGGCAATTATCACGGAAGTATCACAAATGCCATCTGAATCCCTCACGGCCCCTGTTTTGCATCATTTATGACAATAAAATCCGGGTTTAGGGATTAACTTGAGCCGATTATTAAACCATGAAAAATATTCTCCTGGTGGAAGATGATCCACAGATCACCACGCTCCTGAATCTTCACCTGAATTCACCCGCTCATGCCGTCACTTCCTGTGAAAGAGGAAAGGATGCCCTGAAGAAAATAGAGCAGAGCAATTATGATCTGATCATTCTGGATATTACACTGCCCGATATCAGCGGGCTTCAGATCTGTAAGCAACTGCGGGATCAGGATAATAAGACACCGATCATCATGCTCACTTCCAGATCGGATGAATCGGATAAAGTACTGGCCCTGGAAATGGGCGCGGATGATTATATCACAAAACCCTTTGGTGTGCTGGAACTGATTGCAAGAACCAAGGCTCTTTTGAGAAGAACCGGTTCGCAGGAACCGGTGAAGATGGAAAAACCGGTGATCGAATATAAATCGTTGCATATCGACAAACTGAAACGCAAGGTTTCACTCAATGGCGAAAGACTGGATCTTACCCTGAAGGAATTTGATCTTTTGTACCTGTTGGCGAGTAATCCCGGAAAACCATTCAGCCGGAGTGAATTACTGGAGCAGGTATGGGGATTCGCTTTTCAGGGATATGAGCATACGGTTACAGCACATATCAACAGGCTGAGAATTAAAATTGAACCGGATGCCAACGCTCCGGTATATATATTGACTTCATGGGGCATCGGATATCGTTTCGCAGAATGAAAACAAAATCATTTCCACTCTTTAGCCGGATTCTTTTCCTGGTCTTCACCCTGATCACGGTATTGAGTCTGACGTTTATGTGCATCGCCTATTTTGCGGTGATTCATTTTTATCAGGCCAGCACGCAGCTTCTGAATAAAGATGTGGCGGCCCATATCGCCCGGTTCACTTCTCCCTTTGAGCAGGACGGACTAAATAAACAAAAAGCGGACTCAGTATTTTACCAGGCGATGGTGATCAGTCCGAGCGTGGAAGTATATTTCCTGGATACAACCGGGAAAGTAATTTATTATCACGGGGCACCGGATGAAATTAGATTGCCTTCGGTATCACTGGAAAGCATACACGAATATTTAGTTCACAGTGGCCAAACCTATATCAAAGGCCCGGATCCAAGGGATCCTTCCGAACCCAAAATATTTTCAGCGGCACCAGTGGAGGGAAGGTCGGGCAAACTGGGTTATATCTATGTGGTGCTGGGCAGCACGGAATACCGCAATGTTTCCAATATGCTGTATAAATCACATGCCGGTGGTTTGCTGGTCATCGCTTTTCTCTTTATCCTGCTCATGACCATCCTGCTCACGGTATGGTATGTAAACCGCCTGCAGCTCAATTATAAAAAATTAATCGGCGTGTTGGGAAAAATGGAAGCGGGCGACCTGAGCGTTCGCTTTCCCGAAAATGAAAACAATGATCTGATCCCGGTAACAAATGCTTTTAATCAGATGGCGGACCAGTTGCAGGATAATGTGGACAGACTGAAAAAAGCGGAAGTAGAAAGAAAAGACTTCACCACGAATATTTCGCATGATCTGAGAACACCGCTGGCCATTGCCAGGGGATATGCAGAGACCCTGCTCATGAATTTAGAAAATGACGGGATCCCGATGTCAAAAAAGAAAGATTATTCGGGCCTGATCGTTTCGAATATTCAGACCGTCGAACATATGGTTCAGCAACTGCTTGACCTTTCGAAAATGGAGGCTGCGGGACTGGTATTGGAAAAGCAACCCTTTGTATTCTCGGAGATTGTGCAGGAGTTTATTCATTCAGTCAATCTGACGGCAGCGGAAAAAAAGATCTCGCTGACGATTATCAACGGTGAAAATGCGTCCTGGATTTCCGCGGACATCCGGATGATGGAAAGGGTAGTGCAGAACCTGCTTACGAATGCGATTAAATTTACACCGGAGGGAGGACATATCGTTATATCGCTGATCAGTGAACCCAGTGAACTCATCTTTCAGATCACCAATAGCGGAGAAGCCATGAGTGCATCCCTGATCCAATGGCTGATCAATGATAAAAGAGAATCAACTGTCAATCGTCCCTATCATCACGGCCTCGGCCTGGTGATTGTAAAAACCACGCTACAACTTCATCATTTTCCCATCGAAGCAGGTTACATTCCGGATGCCGGAAACAGGATTTCCTTTCGTATGCCGGTGAATAATCCGACAAATAATTGAACGCGTACCAGTTGAACTAACGCCAACCCAATCCGGGTGCAACATGCTTAAGGATAGAAGACAATATATGTACATTGTATTCTACCCCTAATGTATTGGGGATCGTCAACAGCAGCGTATCTGCTTCCCGTATTGCTTCGTCCTTCTCCAGTTCTTTTATGAGTTGATCCGGTGCTGCTGCATATCCTCTTCCGAAAACAGCGCGTTTGGTCGGCTCTATCATTCCGAATTGATCGGTCTGGTTTTTTTCCCTGCCAAAATAAAGCTGGTCCTGTTCCGTTACCAATGCAAAAATAGAGCGGCTTACAGATACCCGCGGTTCACGCTGGTGTCCTGCTTTTTTCCAGGCTTCTTTATACAGCCTTATTTGTTCGGCTTGCTGTATATGGAAAGGTTTTCCATTTTCATCAAATTTCAAAGTAGAGCTTTGCAGGTTCATACCGTTTTTAGCGGCCCAGACAGCAGTGGCGTTGGAGGCAGCTCCCCACCAGATACGCTCCCGCAATCCCTCTGCATGTGGTTCCAAACGCAGCAAACCAGGCGGATTGGGGAACATCGGGTTTGGATTCGGCTGCGCGAACCCTATTCCTTTTAACCTGTCCAGGAATTGCAATGCTTTGCGTCTTCCCATCTCCGCGTCTGTTTCTCCTTTGGCGGGCTCATATCCAAAATGACGCCACCCGTCTATTACCTGTTCCGGTGATCCTCTGCTGATCCCAAGTTGCAAGCGTCCCTGTGAAATTAAATCAGTAGCGCCCGCCTCTTCCACCATATACAGCGGATTTTCGTAACGCATATCAATAACCCCTGTTCCCATTTCTATTTTGCTTGTTCTGGCAGCAACAGCCGCAAGCAAAGGAAAGGGCGATGCTAACTGGGAGGCGAAATGATGCACCCTGAAATAAGCACCGTCTATACCAATTTGTTCCGCAGCAACCGCCAAATCAATAGACTGGAGCAAAGTATCAGATGCACTGCGGGTTTTATATGCCGGATGGTTTGCCCAATGCCCAAACGACAAAAATCCAATTTTCTTCATAAGCCTCCAAACAGATAATCGCGAAATTTGTTCCGTGCCCTGATCTAACTGATGAAACCACTTTTCGTATCAGGCATATTCTGCACTCAGATTTAGTAACTTAGGCCCTAGAACTTATCGTAATTCGGAACTATGGGACGATTAACCGGAGCCTGCGCCGGCTTTTTTTTGATGATACTGTTTTTCATTCAATGTAAAAAAGAGTATAGCTATGAAGGCGGTGTTGCCGCTTTTACCATTGTGAACACCGGGGGTAACTGTGCCTCCGCTTTATCGGGAAATTATCATGCCGGCATCGCCCTCGACCAGTCAAACACGGTTCAACTACAGATTGATGTAACAAGTCCCGGGAAATTCAGTCTCCAGACCAATTCGGCTGGCGGCATGTTCTTTTCAACCTCCGGATCTTTATCAGATACCGGTATTCAGACTCTTACATTGACAGGAAACGGGACACCAACCAAAGCGGGTGATTTTTCCTTTACGCCCGGAGTGGGGCCCGCCTGCGATTTCATTGTAACTGTAACGGAGAATCAGGTTGTTGTTTCAGATTATACACTGACCGGTGCACCCAATGCCTGCGAAAATTCTCAGGTAAACGGTCAGTATACAATCGGTAAAGATCTTACGCCGGAAAATTTTGTTGCGATCAATGTAAACGTCGCTGCATTGGGTGATTACTCGATTCACACGGAAACCCTGAATGGTATTTCATTTTCGGCTTCCGGAACATTCACAAAAACGGGTCCGCAAACGATTAATCTGATGGGATCCGGCAATCCGGGTCAGGCGGGGCATTTAATTTTTACACCCAAAGGAAATAATGGAAGCGGCTGCATATTCGATATCACCGTACAAAACCCAGGACCTCCTGCAGTTTATGTAATTGAATCCGGACAAAATCTATGCATTGGCAGCGCCGCGGGAGCATATACTGCGGGAACGCCATTAACCGACGCGAACACCTATACGCTGCGGGTGTATGTTTCCGAATTGGGTTACTTCACTATTGCAACAAAGTCAGTCAACGGTGTTTATTTTTATTACAGTGGTGAATTCACCACAAAGGATGTCCAAACCGTGACGTTGCAGGGATACGGTACGCCAACAGCCATCGGTGACTTTACACTAACACCGCAAATCATCGGGCCTGCGCCGCTCGGCGGAACTGCATGTGATTTCACACTGGCGGTTAAGTAAACATGCATTCAGTTCAACATTCTGAATTCATTTGGAGAATGCCCAACCCGCTGTTTAAACAAACGGGTAAAATGCTGGGGGTATTTAAATCCTAATTCATAAGCAATCTGATTAACAGATTTGCTTTGGTCAAATATTCTTTCTTTGGCCACGTCAATCACTTTGGATTGAATGTACTCCTGGGCTGTTTTTCCTGTTTCTTTTTTTATCAGATCCCCAAAATAGCCAGGTGATAAATGCAGCTCTCCTGCACAATATGCCACAGATGGTAAACCAATTGTCTGTGGCTGGTCTGAATCGTAATAATTGTTTAAGAGAGTTTCAAACTTTTCCAAAATTCCCTTATGCAGGTTATCACGCGTAATAAACTGACGATCATAAAAGCGAACACAATAATCCAAAAACAATTCAATATTAGATACGATTAGTCTTTTACTGTGTTTATCGATTGCGCGTTCCAATTCATATTCAATCTTTGAAAAACAATCCAGCACTATTTTTCTTTCACGATCTGATACATGCAGTGCTTCGTTCGACTGATAGCTGAAGAAACTATAATCCTGGATATGCTTTCCAAGTGATGTGCCATGAATCAGATCAGGATGAAATATTAAAGCATAACCTTTCGGTTGATATGTTTCACCATTGCTATTCATACCTGCTACCTGACCAGGTGCAAGGAATACCAATGTGCCTTCCTGGTAATCATAGGTTCCCCGGCCATACACCAGGTCGCCGCATTTCACATCTTTTAAGAAAATGGTATAGAAACCGAAATACATCCGGGATCCCTGCCGGGGATCGGCTTTTGACAAATCAACAACACTCACGAGTGGATGTAGTGTCGGATTATTATTAAAGACATTGTAGTCATTAATTGTTTCGAAGCGTCTCATTGAATTGTCCATGGGGAGTCGTTTATTCTGTACTAAAATTAGTTCATAATTCATCTCTTAATCAATCCTGTCAGGCGAATCAGCAATATTGGTAGATAAAACCGCAATCTGTATACCATCACGGCGAGAAAATGGTTTGACATTGCAGTCACAACGAACGTCAACCTGATAATTAATTCTAAACAAAAAATATTAAGAGTATGAAAAAACGACTTTTAGGCAACAGCGGATTAGAGGTTTCGGCTTTAGGCTTAGGATGCATGGGGCTAAGTTTCGGTTATGGACCTGCAACAGAAAAACAAAATGCCATAAAACTGATCAGGGGAGCTTTTGAACGAGGCGTGACCTTTTTTGATACTGCGGAGGCATACGGGCCATTCGATAACGAAGAACTTTTAGGAGAAGCTTTGGAACCATTTCGGCAGCAGGTAGTCATCGCTACCAAATTCGGTTTCAAAGAGGGTAAGCCGACACTTGGCGCGGACAGCCGTCCGGAACATATCCGGGAAGTAGCTGAAGCGTCCCTTAAAAGACTGCGCACTGACCATATCGATCTGTTCTACCAACATCGGGTTGATCCGAATATACCAATAGAGGATGTAGCCGGAACTGTAAAGGATCTGATCGCTGAAGGAAAGGTTAAACATTTCGGGTTATCAGAAGCTGGTGCGCAAACCATACGCAAAGCCCACGCGGTGCAACCCGTGACAGCCCTGCAAAGTGAATATTCCCTTTGGTGGCGTGAACCGGAAGAAGTTATTCTTCCCACGCTTGAAGAACTGGGTATAGGGTTCGTTCCTTTCAGTCCGCTCGGTAAAGGATTCCTGACGGGTGCCATTAATGAGAATACAAGTTTTGATAAAAGCGATTTCCGGAATACAGTACCACGTTTTTCGGAAGAGAACCGGAAGGCTAACCAGGGATTGATTGATCTGCTTGGAAATATTGCCGCGGAAAAAGCGGCAACGCCTGCACAGATCGCATTGTCATGGCTGCTTGCACAAAAGCCATGGATCGTTCCTATTCCGGGCACAACAAAATTGCACCGTCTGGAAGAAAATTTAGCCGCTTCTGAAATAGAGTTATCAGACGATGACCTTACAAAGATCAACGAAGCCCTGTCTAATATCGAGGTGCAAGGCCATCGTTATTCGGAACAAGCGCAAAAGATGGTGAATCGCTAGTATTTATTTATCTCACGACAAACAATTAAGTAATGAAAAAAATGTTTCTTCTGGCAATTGTTGTCTGCTCTTTAACGACACGCGGATTGGGGCAGACTGCATCCGTTTTTCCAAAGGGTGAAATTTCTATCACTGATAATCACACCGGAACTATCTGGTTAAATGAACTAAGCAGACCAGACAGCATTCTGAACTATAGTATTGCGGTTGCGACATATGCACCCGGAGCCAAATTAGACTGGCATATTCACCCGGCAGGACAAGTGTTAATTATTACAGAAGGCACAGGATATTATCAGGAAAAGGACAAGCCAAAACAAATCGTTCACAAGGGGGATGTAATTAAATGTTCGCCCGGTGTTCAGCATTGGCACGGTGCATCTCCTGATAGCAATTTTGCCTATTTAGCAGTTACTCCTGCTCAAAATGGTAAAACCATTTGGTTAAAGAGGGTATCCGATGAAGAATATCATGCAGTTCAATAAATAACTTATCTGATTTTTAAAATGAAAATAACATGAAAACAAAAATCCCCGGACTGATTTTATTGATGATGGCGACAGTTTCATCTTACGCACAGCCACATGGAACCATTACAACTGTAACAAATCCTACGTCCGAACAACAGGAAATCATAAACCTTTCAAAACAGAAATGGAATTGGATGGCCGACAAAAATACAGACTCGTTAAATCTGCTATTTGATGACAAATGCATGTTTATTCACATGGGAGGAACCTGGGGAAAAACCGAGGAACTTACAACCATTAAAGATGGCGGTATCTGGTATAAGCAAGCTGAGGTGTACGCAGTTGAAGTGAATAAATTTGGAAACACAGCTATACTGCTGAATGATATCGATCTGGTGGCAGTAGTTGGTGGCCACGAAGTGGTAAATCCGTTTATGGTAACCGAGGTATATATTAAAGAAAACGGCAAATGGACGATGGGCTCGCTTACGTTCTCGCACCTGATGAGACCGGTTAAAATGAATAATAGTCAGCAGCCGCATTAAATTCTTTGAATGCTATGAAGAATGCAGTGTTTCATTTTATAATAATCGCCTTGTGTTTATCATCCGCCTGCACCAATGCCCAGTCTATGAGTTCCCAAAAAATATTGATTGTGTATTTGTCCCGGACAAACAATACAAAGGCCGTAGCAGAAATTATTCAACGTAATGTTGGTGGCACGATCGTAGCGTTGGAACTGGTGAAGCCTTATCCTGAAAACTATCAGGCAACGGTACAACAGGTAGTAAAGGAACTCGAAACCGGCTTCCTGCCGGTTTTAAAAACTAACATTGACAGTATAAAAAACTATGATATCGTATTTCTGGGTTTTCCCACCTGGGATATGCAGATGCCGCCGCCGATGAAAAGTTTTTTACATCAGTATAACCTGCGTGGCAAAACAGTTGTTCCATTTAATACCAATGCAGGTTATGGGGTTGGAAGTGGTTTTGAAACAGTAAAGGAACTTTGTCGGGGAAGTAACGTATTAGAGGGATTCTCCATTGCAGGTGGTATTGAAAAGGATGGAAAGCTGTTAGTGATTAAAGATGAAAAAGCAAAAGACGCGGAAAGGGAAGTAAAACAATGGTTGCAGAAAATAAAAGTTATTAAAAGCGAGCCATAAAAGTTCACAGGAAAGAATTACACGGAGAAATTCCTGTTGGAAAAGTCACAGTAGAATTATTTAATCGTACACATTTACTCTTAAATCCACTACCAATCCTAATGGGATGTCTGCCAGCCTTGCAGTCATATCTAAACAGGGATAGGCCAAGTCGCAACCAACATGGCTGGGTGAAAATGTTACCCACTGCTGACTGGTTGGTTGCATTATAGGTGTATAGGCTTCAAAGGCAAATTTTGCACCACCCCTAAGTTGATAATTAATTTGTACTGAGCACAGCATTTTAGGCACCCTGATTATCCAGCCGTTCCAATTATATTCACCGTACATTCCTCTAATACTATCCACTGCATATGTTACATACCGGGGAACCGCTGTGAAGGTTTGGAATGTGCCATCCGGCGAAGCTATAAGGTTCGTAAAAGTTATAAAGTTGATGACAACCGGACCATAATCAGGGATCGATGTGCCCGTGTCAGGAAAATAATAAATCGTAACACTATCAGTAGCCGGCACAGCATAGCCAGGTATTCCCTGATATTTTAATACCGTATCAATATGCTGTGTTATGGTTATCTGATAAACGGTGTCGCGTTTGAAGATGGTATCCGTAACTATTTTGGTGATCACCAGTGTGTCATGTTTAACTAAGGTATCGGTTGAATGATCTTTCAACACCACTGTATCAAATTGAATTTTTGTTGAGTGATTTACATCTAAATAAGTCGTATCGTGAATTGAATGAATTTTGTCAACTGTTTTGGTACAACCAGGCAGTATGGCAAGCAAAACCGCGAAGGAAATTAAAAAGTATTTCATAATGATCAGGTTTAGGGAGCCTGTTAAGTTTATGGGAGAATCACTAGGAAATGTGATGGGGGAGAATCACAAGGAATTGGGGGTCATCTGCATAAAGATAAGAGATTTGTCTATTCTTTTTTTGCTGAAGGCTCGTGCAGATGGGTTTGGTCGCATAAAATAACCGTTTGATCGATTCCATGTCTGACCTTACAACCAGTATGGTAAATTCACTTTCCTGACATTCTTCGATATAAACAATATACAGATCTTATAATGAAAGCTATTGTCATAACTGAGTTCGGTGGCGTGGAGAAACTCCAAATGACCGAAATACCCAAACCAGCTATAATGAAGGACGAGGTGTTGATAGAAGTCCGCGCTATCAGCATCAATCCCGTTGATACGCGTACCCGAAGTGGCATTGCTATGGCTACTTACCTGCAACATCATAAACCGCTCATCCTGGGCTGGGATATTTCCGGAGTTGTCGCAGAGGTTGGAGAAAGTGTTACCCAATTTAAAAAGGGAGATGCTGTTTTCGGCATGGTAAACTTTCTCGGTCATGGCAAAGGATATGCAGAATTTGTAGCCTCACCAGCGCATCATCTGACATTGAAACCCTCCAACATCACATTTGAAGAAGCAGCCGCCGCAACACTTGCAGCACTTACTGCATGGCAATTATTGAAGCATTACGCCCAGGTTAAACCTGGTCAAAAAATATTAGTTCTCGCCGCATCCGGTGGAGTGGGTCATTATGCCGTACAAATAGCCAAATATCTTGGTGCCTATGTGATTGGTGTATCATCAGAAAAAAACCGCGATTTTGTACTGAGTCTTGGTGCCGATCAGCATATTGCTTATGACAAAGAAAATCTGGAGGATGTTATTGACCTGGAGGTTGATATCGTGATCGATGCATTCAGTAAAGAAAGTTTAGCAAAATCATTGAAAGTAGTCAAAAGAAATGGACTGATTCTAAGTCTGCTGCCCATGATACCAGAAGAAATCATCGAGCAGGCCAGCGAAAAGGGGGTGGATATACATTACCAGCTCGTCAGCTCCAACGGTGACGATATGCAATCCATTGCCGAACTTCTTGAAAAAGGTATCATCAAATCAAAAGTGTCAGCGGTATTTCCATTTGAAGGAATGGCAGACGCGCATTTACAAATGGAGACAGGAAAAACTATAGGCAAAAATATCGTCAGGATAAATACCACCGGATAAAAGATCATGACCATTCCGGATGTACAACGCATTGCTCATCTGATCAGTGAACCGTACAGTTTGTTTAGTAAGCTCTGTATACGAAAGTTGTATATATCTGAGGAATAGTTGTGGTTTAACATCTTGAACCAGCTCAATTTGCAACAATAACTCCTAACAAAAACCATTTAGATTATTCTGACCGCAAACTAAAAATCAATTTCGCTATTTTTTCTCTTCAAGTTTTCTTAACTCCTCTAATCGTCTGGTTACCGCTTTCAGCTTCCTGTAAATAATTTTCGTTTTTAATAATTCCACGTTGTCTAAAATGGCTTTGGCTAAAAGTCTTTTATAATGAAAACATTTAATCTCTAGTGCAGCGATTTCTGCCTTTGGGTCCTGGGTCTGCATTGCTAATAAGTTTTGTGCGGGATAACGCGTGATAATCTCGGAAAACAATGCCTGAGTGACTGGCTGGTTTGAGGGATAAATATGGACCAAAATTAATATTTTAAAATAATAATCCAAATGTAGATATCCATCTACAGCGATATTGAAAATCGCTACACTGAATTGCAGGAAAGACATCAAACCAATACTATGTGCGGGTTGGAATCGGTTACAAACCAAATAATTGTAGGCGATATGACTGTATAAATACTTTCCAGTTTTCTAAAAATACTATCGAAGGTGAATTCAGTAAAGAGCAGGAAGGTATTGTGCGTTTAAAGACTAATATTATTTTAGATAATTATTTAATATTTTATTTTGAATTGAATTTTATTTTCTATTTCTTGCTTATCCGGTAAATATCTCCGTCATCCGTTATGGCATATAACATATCGTTCATGTATGTAACGTCGCGGATGCGCTGGTTCACTTCTGTAAGTAATCTTTCTTCACCCACAATCCTGTTATTCTTAATTATAAGCCGGTCAAGATGCTGTCCGCTGAGTGCTGAAACAAACAGATTATTCTTCCATTCGGGTATTGCGTTGCCGGTGTAAAAGCAAATACCGCAGGGTGATATTACCGGGTCCCAATAATAAACCGGCTGCTCCATCCCTTTTTTTTGCTGAATGCTGTCACCCATTTTTTGGCCACTGTAGTCTATGCCGTAAGTAATAACAGGCCATCCATAGTTCTTTCCGGGCTGAATAATATTGATCTCGTCACCGCCGCGGGGACCAAATTCAGATTCCCATAAGGCGCCTGTGACCGGATTTATGTCGAGTCCGTCGGGATTCCGGTGTCCGTAAGAATAAATTTCAGGCTTGTCACCGGCATCTTTGATAAAAGGATTTCCGGGTGCCGGCTGACCATCTGTAGTTATCCGCACAATTTTACCAAGCAATGAATTTAATTGTTGTGCCTGTACCCGGGATTCCGGAAGATATTTTTCCCCCACACTTACGAAGAGATAACCATTTTTGTCAAACACCAGCCGTGAACCATACTGTATATTGCTGCCGGTAGCCGGTGTGGCACGAAATATGACCGCTATATTTTCAACTTTGCCGCTGGTTTCATTTAATGTCCCTTTGGCAACAGCGGTTATATTACCCCGTTGATATCTTTCCGAATAACTCCAGTACATCCATTTGTTACTTGCAAAGTTTGGATCAAAAGCCACATCAAGCAAGCCACCCTGACCGCCATATACAACACCCGGTAAACCGGTAATTTTTTTAACCAGTTTCCCGCCCGCTTCATGTATTTCCATATAACCTGCTTTAATGGTTATCATTAACCGGCCATCGGGCATGGCAACAATGGCGAATGGAGGGCCAAGCTTCTCCGCTATTTTTTCAACTTTGTATGGCGTTGTTGTTTTTACACCGGCGATTCTTGTTTGACCGGTAAATGCGGGTTTGTAATTACTGTTTGGCGCTTTGGTTTCAACCGGAGGCAACCTGGAACTGTCCGATGTATTATTAGAAATTATTTTGCTATTGGCATCGCTGGGAGAATGAAGGATCAGGACAAAAAATAAAAAAACAGTACTTTTTGTTTTCATAAATATTTATATCTATAAATATAAGATGAAAAAATTATCGCTACCGAATTCATGTCCATCCTGCCATGCTTGCCATTTTTAAATATCCGAACAACCATTAAGCAGACTATGCTGACTTGCAGTGTGGATGTTACGCCAGACGCGGTTCATTTCAGTATCCGGATTGGCAGCCTGCATTCCGCAACAGGGATAGAGGTCATTCACCACCTGCCTGGCCGTGGCGGCCAGCTTACGGCTCGTAAGTGTAATATCTTTTAATAATGACGATGGAACAGGGCGATTATTCAGGCATGCTTCCCATGAATTTTGTGCCGCTTCATAAAACAGCCGCCTTGCATGTTCCAGTTTCCCGAATGCATTTTCCAGATGCGTTTGGAATAAGATTGAACAGAGATCAAGAAAGCGCATAGCCATGCCGGACATGTTGACGGCTAGTGTTGTTTCAGCAAAAGCAAGGAAGGGATATTGAAAAATGGGATCCGGCAGAGTCGCAAAATTATTTTCAATCCGGAACGCCCTGTTTTTCTTCACCCGAAGTTCTTTTACTTCAAAACTATGACTGCCGGTAGCAATCATTCCCATGCTGTTCCAGTTTTTATGTATGATGACTTCATCTCTTAAAAACAGGAAAGGTTGAATCTCCTGTTTTCCTCCTGCTTCTACCACGCAGTTCGCTGTAAAAGCAGTTGCGAAATCAGCTCCCGTGGCATAGTCCCAGTATCCCGTTATCTCATAGCCGTTTTCTGCCATTTTTGCGATTCCGGAAGCTTTTCCGCTTCCTGCAATGCAGACTTCATGCATATTGAAAACAGTTGAAATAATTTCCGGTTCAAGAAATCCAATAAACCATCCCGCTCCACCGCAGAGTGTAACGGTCCATCCCACAGATCCGTCCGCCCAGGCCAGGACCTCTTCCAATCGCAGGGCTTCGGGAAGGCTGAGTTCCAGGCCGCCATATATTTTCGGCACGAAGATTTCAAACCATTTTTGTTCATGGATTATTTTTAATTGCAAGGGATGCAATTGCTTTAATTTTTCTGACTCACCGCTGGTATTCCGGATGATATCAACCAATTCTCCCGGGATAATGTCCAGGAAATTAATTGGGGGAAGTTTGGTTTTTGACATACGATACCCGAACATTCATTTCATCAAAGGTCAGAAAAATAGCGGCCACCAGGCGAATCTACTATTACAATCTTTATTATCGGCGTCTGGCTGGTCAACATGGAATACCTGGGATGGGCATCTGGATTAAAAATGGGAATGTCCGAAAATAAAATAGTTATTTTCAATTTGCCATCAATATCGAGGCCAGGAAATTCAGACTTGCCGAATCTGATAATGACCTTGCTGCACAATGTTCTCCCAGGTCCATAATTATTTTTGAATTCATTTCATACATTGGCCATTCCGGCAGGTCTTTACCATTTGGATTTCCTGACCTTACAAAATTCACCCAGTAAGATGACATGGTGTTGGCCAACTGATAGTCTGTGGGCTCCCAGGGACGATTTGCGAATTTGAGATTATCAAGCACATAAGACATCTGACCTCCATGAAATGCACCATATTTTGCATATTGACCTGTTCCTGGTACTCTTCTTGTAAAACGGTAAACATATACAGTCTTACCATGACTGTTTACTATATTAGCGAAGGTGTAATTCTCCGCGCCAAAATAAAGATCTTTTGACAAGTTCCGTTCTGAAGTGGCAGCTTCCGAATCATTGGATGCCGGATAATATTCCAGTAGTTCCTTTGCGTAAGATCCAAATTTCTTTTCGATGTCCTTCTGAAAATCGATTGCTGTTTTTATTTGTCCGATCAGTGCTTCATCCTTATTCCAACCCGTGAGTAATGCTACGTTATTTTCTTTATGCTGTTTGAATACGGCAGCTACACTTTGCGGTAAGAAATAACCGTCCACGACAGCCATCGTCCAGTCGTTGAAATTCAGTTTTAGCAACTGTTCCGCCGGAATATTTCTAAGTTCTGTGAGTGAAGAAGCTTTTAGTTGTTCAGATATACGAATTCCCTCCTGTTCGGCCTGTTGCAGATCAGGGTCGTTAATATCCGGAGAACCTGGCGTATCCTTTAAGAAGTCACCGCCACTTTGAGCGATGGCTTTTTGGAAAAGACCCTTTGCTAAAGGTGAAGCCATAAGATAATTTACACTCGTGGCTCCCACCGACTGGCCGTCTATGGTGACATTGTCCGGATCACCCCCAAAAGCTGCAATATTACTTCTGACCCATTTCAATGCAGCAATTTGATCCAGCAATGCATAATTTCCTGAAACTTTTTGAGGCGATTCTCTCGACAATTCCGGATGGGAAAAAAAACCAAAGATTCCAACTCGATAATTGAAGATTACAAATACAATACCTTTTTTTGCCATATCCTCCCCATCATATATGGGCACACCACTACCACCGGCAATAAACCCACCTCCATAAATCCAAACCAATACGGGCTTTTTTGCCTTTGATGAGTTTGCACCGGTCCAAACATTTAAGTAAAGGCAATCTTCACTGATCGGTTCCTTAGGAATTAAAAATTCTTCGGACCACATACTAAATGGGACCGGGTTTGCCTGTATCGGACTGGGCCCAAATGCTTCACATTTCTTTATGCCGGCCCATGGTTGCATGGCTTGTGGCGCTTTCCACCGCAGATCTCCAATGGGCGGTGCAGCAAAGGGAATGCCTTTAAATGATAAAATCCCGGATTTTCCCCTTATCCCTTCAACGATACCTTCTGTAGTTTTTACAGTAGTCGAAATTGGACCCGATATATTTTCTACCGGAATAAGAGCTAAAGAACTTATTACTGAAACGAAGAGTACAGGAAGGATTGTTCTTTTTTTCATGTGTAGTTCTTTTGTTTAAATTGATACTTGTATTAATTTAATAGCAGTAAAAAACTTTCAGAAAAATCAAAATCTTTTTCCAAATGCATATGAACAGTCGAACTCATTTAGTCAACCTTATTAAACCTCAAATGCATTATCCTGTCAGAATTTATGTCGAAACCTATCATGTGATTTTTTTTATCCCTTAATATGAACAGATGGTCCATCCACCAGAAATCATTCGTTAAATGTTCACTTCCGACAACCGTAAGTTGAGTATCATTATATTTAGCATTCGTCAACATTAAATGGTGGTCTTTCAAAATGATTCCGTACTTACAATCCAATTCCGGGCAATAAAATATGCCAGTAAAAGCTTGAAGCACCTGATCTGATCGGGTAGAGTCGGATATATATTTCTTAAGACGAAGAAATTGGTAATTTCTGGTGAATTCAGCTAAAGTATCCTTTCCTGATATCTTAAAAGCAAAATTATATTCAGGATGCTGCATATTGACAAAACTGTCTGCTAATATTTCTATTTAATAAATAATCTTTGCCATAAACCTGATAGTATAACCGGCTATTCTTTAAAATGAAACGAACCGCCAATCCCTCTTCACAAATATAATCTCCAAGATATTTTTTAATTGAAGAACTGTCTTTTACGATGGCTAAAGAGCTATCCATTTTGATCGTGGCATTTTTCCCTTCCTTTTCAGTTATGAAAAGATCAATCATTGAAGAAACGAGTCCACCTGCATCCATTTCGTCCAGATTACTAAAAACGATAAATCCCATTTTTTGATCAGGAAATACCGATACCGCGGTCCTGTACCCGGCATCAGCTCCGTTGTGCGAATATAATTTCCATCCTTTGTAATCAGACGATACGATTCCCAAAGCGTAGTTCAATTCCTGACCACCTTTAAGCTTCGCTTTTTTTGTCAGCACATCAATCGTTTCCTGATCACCAACTTTATGATCATAAAAATTCATAACCCATTTACTCATGTCATTAATATTGGTAAATAAACTTGTTGCCCCAACATTAGAATAGCTCAGAATATCATTTGCGAAATGTATACTGTCGGTACGATCATATGAGTAAGCCCGGTTTTTTACCATTTCGGTATAGTCATCATGAAAATGAGTAGAATTCATTCCCAGTGGCTTAAAAATCGCAGAATCTGTAAATTTTCTAAGTGACTCACCAGAAACAGCCTTGACGATTTCTGCTAGTAAAGTAAACCCACTATTTGAATAACTGTATTCTGTGCCAGGCTTAAAATTAAGCGCCTTTTGTTTGCTCAATATTTTTACAATATGTTCCTGAGTAATTACATCGTCAATTCTAGTTCCGGAGATGGCAAGCAGCTGCCATTGGTCTCTTATCCCGCTTGTGTGATTTAAAAGGTTTAGAATAGTAATCTTTTCTTTCAGGTCAGGAAACCAGGGAAGGTATTTCCGGATATCATCGTCGAGTTTAAGTTTTCCCTGACGCTCCAGTAATAGAATTGAAAATGCAGTGAATTGTTTGGACACAGAAGCCATATGAAAGATGGTTTCAGGAGTATTCGGAATACCGTATTCAAGATTTGCCATGCCATAACCTTTCGCGTAAATCAGTGAATCATTACGAACTATTCCGATGGCACATCCGGGGCTTGTTAAATGATTCCATTCTTTAAATAAATCATCGATTTTTTTCGCAGTTGAATCCTGTATTGACTGCGCTTCCGTACCTACATGTATAAGAAATAAATAAAAAAAAAGGGGAATGCACTTTGAAATATATTTCATTTGTTGTCTTTTAGGGTTACATAAGTTTGTAAAAGTGAATTCCAACTCTGGGCAAGGTTTTTCGTTAACACCAGGACATCGTCTTTGCAGATAAAGCAAAGATTTAAAAAAATGGAAGTAGTTTCATTTTTGAAATCGCGCTTTATATATTTAATAATAAATATTTTAAAACAATAGGGCATAGTAATGCAGTCAGCACATCTCTTAGTTATAAAATGGCAGTTGCCTCCTTTGAGGTAATTTTTAAGTTTCAGTTATCTCGTGGAAAAATCGGCCAGGAACAGCAAAGGACTGCAGATGGGTTTAGTAATGTACGTGTAAATACACAATTCATGGTTTATTATTCTAGTAGAAATCAATAAAAAGTGGAAATAGTTTGAGTACATAAAGCAAAATAGCACTGACTCTTTTGTCCACAACCATGGGGTCACGAATTAGTATATAGAAGAATAACAGGCCGGACTGTGCATGAATCAAAGATAAATAAAAAATTTTTGTAGCGAGTATATTAATCGTAATATTGCGTTATAGAGATTATGGGACTTACAAAAACAGAGATATTTACAGATAAACAGAACAAACTGGCAACCATGCTCAAAGCGCTGGGTCATCCGGCCAGGGTGGCTATTATCCAGCATATTATAAAGAGTAATACCTGCATTTGCGGTGACCTGGTAGATGAACTCGGACTCGCGCAACCGACCATTTCCCAGCATTTAAAAGAATTAAAAAATGCCGGTCTGATACAAGGTACTATCGAAGGAACCAGTGTGTGCTATTGCATTGATCCAAAAGTCTGGAAGCAACTTAAAACAAACCTGGATTCTTTTTTCGTGAGTTATAATAATAATGAAAAGTGTTGTTAGATATTTTTTTGTTTTGATCCATAGCCATATTGCATTAAACCAATCAATTAAAACTTCATGTCAGACACTCATCACAAAGTTTTGTTTGTATGTATCCATAATTCCGCACGGAGTCAAATGGCAGAAGCCTTTCTGAATAAACACGGTGAAGGAAAATATAAGGCTGAAAGTGCAGGACTGGAGCCAGGAAAACTGAATCCGAATGTTGTAAAAGTAATGCAGGAGGCGGGCATTGATCTCAGTAAAAAAGACACCCAAAGTGTGTTTGATCTTTTCCGTAAAGGAAATTTATATAATGCTGTCATCACGGTTTGTGATGGCGCCAGTGCAGAACAATGTCCCATATTCCCGGGAAGGGTAAAAAGGGTTGCCTGGTCTTTTGAAGATCCTTCTGTCTTTAAAGGGACTGAAGAAGAGGTATTACAACGTACCCGTGAAGTAAGAGATGAAATAGAAAATGCCATTCAGGAATTTATTCATGAATCCAGCATCGTAAGTTATTGGATTTAGTTGGAATAAGACTTTTCGTAATTTAAATATTAAGATCATGGAAACACAGGAGCAAATTAAGGAAATGGTTCGTCAGAAATATAGCGAAATCGCATTACAGGACAAGGAAAGTAATGAAACATCCTGTTGCGGATCAGGATGCTGCACGACGGATGTTTATAATATTATGACCGATGATTACACCAACCTAAAGGGTTATAACCCTGAAGCAGATCTGGGGCTTGGCTGTGGTCTTCCAACACAGTTTGCCAAAATTAAAAAGGGTGATGTTGTTATAGATCTCGGTTCGGGCGCGGGTAATGATGTCTTTATTGCGCGATCAGAAACAGGCGAAACCGGTAAAGTGATTGGTATTGATTTTACAGATGCCATGATAGAAAAGGCAAGAGGAAATGCAGAAAAACTCGGGTATCATAATGTAGAGTTCAGGAAGGGAGATATCGAGAAAATGCCGGTTACATCGAATATCGCTGATGTCATAGTCAGCAATTGTGTTTTAAATCTTGTACCCAATAAAGATGGCGTATTTAAAGAAATCAAAAGAGTTTTAAAGCCCGGAGCCCATTTTAGTATTTCTGATATTGTATTAGTGGGGACACTTCCATTAAAGATCCGGGAAGCAGCTGAAATGTATGCAGGCTGTGTCTCCGGAGCTATTCAGAAACAAGACTATCTGGAACTCATCGGATTGAACGGATTCCAGGATATTACCATTCAAAAAGAAAAACCAATCTCCATACCTGATGATATTTTGAGCACCTATTTATCAATGGACGAGATCAATCAGTTCAGGAGTTCAGGCGCAGGAATTTTCAGCATAACTGTTTTTGCCCGGAAATCAAAGGATGCCTGTTGCGAACCCGGATGTTGCTCAAACTAAAAATATGCTTAAACGCCTGATAGGAGAATTTTTAGGAACATTTGGTCTGGTGTTTTGCGGTACGGGTGCTATTGTCATCAATCAGGAATCCAACGGTGCTATAACCCATCTGGGAATAGCGATTGTGTTTGGATTAATTGTAATGGCTATGATCTTATCGTTCGGTCATATTTCAGGCGCGCATATAAATCCTGCAGTCAGCATCGCGCTTTGCGTATCAAAAAGGTTTAGTTGGAGGCACTTAGGTCCTTACATTCTTGCTCAATTGGCAGGTGCGCTTTTGGCCAGTTCTGTTTTGCATTACCTGTTTCCTCTGAATGAATTATTGGGAGCCACTATTCCCCGTGGTTCTGACGTCCAATCCTTTGTTTTAGAATTCATACTTACTTTTTTATTGATGATCGTTATTTTAACCAGCACCCAAAAGAAGGACCATTCGCTACTGGGTCCTGCACTGGCTATCGGAGCCACGGTGGGCCTTGAGGCTCTATTCGCGGGTCCTATTTGCGGAGCTTCTATGAATCCGGCAAGGTCTCTGAGTCCGGCGATCATCGGAGGTCATTATCAGTCTTTATGGGTTTATATTTTCGGACCAGTGATGGGTGCGCTTGTGGGATCTTTTGTGTTTGCCATCCTGAATGAAGATTTTATAGCAAAGAAGAAATCTGCCGCCTGAATATTTTGTTTTAAAGGGCTTAAAATGTAAAATAATGAAAATAGCATTGTTCAGTGATATACATGCGAATCTTCCGGCACTGGAATCTTTTTTCAAAGATGTGGATGTGCGCAAAGTGGATCAGTTGTATTGCTTAGGTGACCTGGTGGGTTATAATATCTGGCCAAACGAAGTGATTAATGAAATCCGCAAAAGAAATATTGCCACGATTGCCGGTAATTATGATTTTGGAATTGGCAGTTCAAGTGATGACTGTGGTTGTGCTTACAAGACCGACCTGGAAAAAGCGAATGGGGCTATTTCTATTTCATACACCAATCAGATTGTCAGGGAAGAAGAAAGGGATTACCTCCGGACCTTACCAGCACATATTAAAATTGAATTTCAATTGAATCATGGACAAACTCAATCTTCTGTTAGTGCACGGCAGTCCAAGAAGAATCAATGAATATTTGTTTGAAGACCGGGATGAAAAAAGTCTCCACCGGATTATGGAGCAGGCAGATGCCGATATTATGTGCTTTGGTCATACGCATAAACCTTATCACCGTATTTTAAATGATACCGAAGGAAAGGATCATTTCAGACATGCGATCAATATCGGTTCCGTTGGCAAACCCAAAGATGGAAATTCACAGGGAGGATATGTTATTTTAACCATTAATGATGATAGCAGTGTTTTACATGCAGATTCCATAAAATCAGAATTGATACGCTTTGACTATGATATTGAAAAGGCCGCAAAGGCGGTAGAAGATAGTCCTCTTCCAAACGACTATGCTGAAAGTTTGAGAAAGGGTATTTAATTTTATGATATGATTGAAATTAAACCATTGCAACCTCTTCACTGGAATGAGGTCAGACGAATTTATGAAGAGGGACTTCATACCGGCAACGCTACTTTTCAGACCTCAGCGCCTGAATGGGAAGAATGGGATAAGGCACATATCCAAACCGGCAGATTAGTGGCTATTGAAAATGAAAACATTATTGGATGGGCGGCTTTAACGCCTGTATCCGGTCGATGTGTTTATGGAGGAGTGGCCGAAATAAGTGTATATGTGTCGGAAAATGCCAGAGGAAAGGGTATAGGTAAAGAATTATTAAAATCACTCATTGAAGAAAGTGAAGCAAATGGCTTCTGGACATTGCAAGCCGGTATTTTCCCTGAAAACATTGCCAGTATAAAGATCCATGAGGCTAGCGGTTTCAGGATTATTGGAAGAAGGGAAAAAATCGGGCAGATGAATGGTCAATGGCGCGATACGATATTACTCGAAAGAAGAAGCCAAACCATCGGGATATGACAGATCCCGATTATGAACGGATTGGCCAAACAGTCGTCCCGACCATTTTATATTACGATTAGAATAATTGTTAAAGCTACTCCGGCAAGCGTAAAGTAAAGTCCTTTTTTAAATATAGTGGTTTTCGGCAGGAACATCCAAAAAGCAGAAATAACAAAGAACAATAATGACAATGCAAAAAAAACGTTTAGAAAAAATAAAGGACTATTCGTATCTGCCTTATGTAACCTGGTTAGTTTATCAACGAAATACGGCCACTCCTTCGATGTGTATTTTGCGACACCGGTAGATTTATTATATGTGCCTTGTTCGAAATGAATGATATCCCCGTCTTCCTTGTCAACTTTAAGTTCCCGCATCCTCAGCTCCCTTCCGAGATCTTCTGTTTTAATATTGGGACTTAACTGTTTTTCAATTTGCCTGTCGCTTTTCAGAAAATTCGTATCCCTGAAAATCATAATGAATCCGCTGGTCGCATATACTGCCATGATTCCGGCTAAAAAATAGCCCAAATATCTATGGTAAATTCTCAGCTTACTATTAACATTGGCATTTCCCATACAATTCGTTCGTGTTTTCAATTTGAATAATCGTACCCGATTTTTGCAGCTTTTGACAAAGCGCTTCTCCTTTATTGACTGATCACTAAGACCTGGAATGTTCCGGGTATAATGGAAGGCCGGAAGCTTCCTGGTTGCTTAGGACCAAATTCTCCAAATGGCAAATAAAGCAGATGAGTAATCTGGTCTACGGCCATTGTCCGTGCGCCTTTTCTTGTCGCTAAATTTTCAGTTACCATAAACTTATCGCCGGAGAGTTCTTTTATAATCGTTAATGTTCCCTCACCGTTTGATGAAAAGACAGTTTTGAGTTTAACGTCAAAACCAACAGCGTCGCATTCATCTCCAATCGGGAGACTGGTGACAATCTTTCCATTCAGGGCATTCATTACGACAAGCAATTTATTCCCGCAACCAACAAATAAACGCATCGTGTTTCTGTCAATAGCCAAACCGGAAGGGTCTTTCCCCGGTGCTAAAGGCCATTGTTCCAAAATTTTATATGACGCAGCATCAATAACATCAATTTCGCTTTTTTCGGCATTGTTCACATAAATCCTGCCGTCACCGTCACTGACTGCTGCTTCGGGCCAACCCGTTAGCTGGACTGTAGCAACCACCTGATCAGTCGTCGGATCAATGATCGTCATATTTTTACTCCTGCCATTACAAGTGATTACTTTGTTGGAAAACGGGTCATAAAAAATGCCGTCAGCGAACTTTCCCGTGGGAACCTGCGCGAGTATTTTGTCGGTTTTTAAATCAAAAACCAAAACATTATCCTGACCTCCATTAGAAATATATCCTTTACCCAATGCATGAACGAGCGCTATTCCATGCACATCCTTCTCAGACTTAACAACGCCGATGGAGTCGCCGGAATTTTTATTTAAAATAATTACCTGCGACCCATGAGACAGATATAGCTTATCGGATGCACTGTCTACAGTGGTATAATCATACCCGCCACCACTTTTAATATGAAATATTTTAGCGATATGGTATGTCTGTTTGCTTTGTGAATATGCAGAATGGGAAGCGACTGCCACAAAAAGTATAAGAAGGACATATCTCATTTTAATGATTTTTGAATGTTTGTGCAGAAGAACCGGGGCTAAACTATCATTATCATGATCTATTTGAGCAACTATGCGACCAACAGGAAAAATTCTGCGACATTTCAGCCTTTATCTCTTATCATGTGTTAGAAGTTTTTGTTTGCGGAGTAAGATCGCCATACCAATACGCGGCGGTGACTCCGCCGTCCATGAGAAAGTCGCTTCCGGTAACCCATGGAACCTATCAACTTTTAAATTCGATTAACAAAGATCCGTCCTTACTAACGGCCCGACAATTATTTCGTTTAGTATATTTGATTAAACCAAAGTAAGTGTAACAATGAAAAATCATCCTTTGACATTATTTGCATTGGTCCTGTTTCTATTTACCATTATTAGCTCCTGCAGTAAAAGCGATTCAAACAGTAGTACACCGACCACCTGTAACTTTGGTACTAATACAGTATCAACAACCAGTGATGTTCCGGTAACTTATAGTGCGTCCAATAAAAACAGCGGAACGATCACCTCTCTCACTTATATGGGTAGAAACGGAGAGGTCATAGTCACCAGTCCGAATTTACCCTGGACTGTAACGGACACTCTTCCCCAGGGGAAGTCTGTTAATATAACGGCTGTCGGAACTGCTCCGTCAGGTGGGTCATTATATTTAACTTATACGATCTATTATGTCAACGGGATTATTTCGAATACATCGGGTTGTGGCAATTAAAGGCGCAGGCTGCCATTCATTAAATTCCGGAATTGGTTTTAGTCCGGCAGCACCCTGATTTTTATTTTCCGGAGCCATACTTTCTGGCCATGGTGCTGAAACATGATAAGCCCATTGGGAGATTTTCCATAACCGGGGTTGTTTTTGAATTTGCTCGATGCGAGCATTTTGTTCATTGCAGCAGAATTATTTTCGTACTCAACCACTTTATAACCATTCAGCCAGTGTTCCACATGATTGCCATTTACGATCAGTCTGGCCTGGTTGTACTCGCCAATCGGTTTCAGGTGTTTGTTAACCGGAATGATCAGATCGTACAAAGAGCCGGCAGAACGTATCGCGGCGGTATCGTTGAAATGAATGTCATCCAGTATCTGCATTTCAAAATTGTCCAGCCAGTTGGGACTGTTGCCATTTCCCGACTCATGTCCCAAGGTCTCTTTCACATGATAAAATACACCGCTGTTGCCGGCGGGTGATACGGCCCATTCCAATTCGAGTTCGAAGTTTTTGTATTCATCTTTGGTTACCAGGTCAATATTGGGCGTGCCGGTTTGTGCCACCAGGGCACTGTCTTCGACCTTCCACGCCTGATCAGGGAAGCCGCTCATTTTATAACCCCTGAGTTTGTCGGTAGAAGTCCCATCGAATAAAACAATCCATTTTCCGGACTGGGCCCTGGTATCCTTTGAAAAGAAGGCAGACAATAGTAATAAGCAGAAGATATATTTTTTCATATTTGCAACTATTATTAAAAATCCGGTGGCTTCTTTTTTTCAGATCCAACACGGGTTGAAATTACGTGAATATGAATGAAATCCGGCTACATCAAATCTACATCATGAAGTGTAAGCGGGATCCTTCCTAAGCTGCCGGTAATTCCACGATGAATTCTGTAAACCCGCCTTCTTTCGTATGAACTCTGATTTCGCCCCCATGAGCCTTGATGATATCATAGCTCAGCGACAAACCAAGTCCCGTGCCCTGACCGGTTGGCTTGGTGGTAAAGAATGGCTGGAAGATTTTATCCTTCATTTTGCCTGGCATGCCATTACCATTATCCTTTACCCTGATTTCTACCTTATCATTTATTTTCTTCGAACTAACTGAAACCGTGGGTTCATAACCATTATTGCTGCTTTTTTTTTTCGGATACAGCATAGAAGGCATTATTATATAAGTTCAGCAACACCCTCCCAATATCCTGCGGAATGATATTAATATTTCCGATTGATTTATCGAAGTCAGTCTTCATAGTTACATTAAATGAATTCTCCCTGGCACGCAGACCATGATAAGAAAGTCTTAAGTATTCGTCTGCAAGCGCATTGATATCTGATTGTTCTTTTACTCCTGTTCTTGACCGCGAGTGCTGTAGCATCCCTTTTACGATGGCATCAGCACGTTTGCCATGATGATTAATTTTAAGTTCATTCTCTTTTATATTATTAGCAATTTTTTCGCTTCATTCAGATTTCCGGTTTCCATTTCCTGTTTCATTTCATCAATTAATTCAGCATTTACCTCAGAGAAATTATTCATGAAATTCAACGGGTTTTGGATTTCATGAGCTATACCGGCCGTGAGTTCACCCAATGAAGCCATTTTTTCTGAATGAATTAGTTGTGCCTGTGTAGATTCAAGTTCAGAAAGTGTTTGCTCAACCTTTTTCTTCTGATACTGTAATTGGGTGTTTGCTTTTTGTTTCAATCGGTTTGCCCTTAGCAGAATAAATGCGATCAGCAGAAACAGGGAAAGCGCTGCGATCAATATGGTGTATTTTACCCTGTTCCTGAAATTTTCCTCCTCTTGCCTGATTTCATTCTGGCGTTGCTGTTCATCAAGCAGAAATACCTGCAGTTTGTGATATTTATCAGGACCGTATAAACTGTCTTTCATCGAAAGAACAGTACCCAGATAAAACAGCACACTGTCCGTCTGATGTTTTCTACCGTATAGTGTGGCGAGAAGTTCACTCGCTTTCAGCATGTGCAATCGTGAGGGAACGGCTTTCGCTGCATCAAATGAATGACGCGCATACCAAAGCGCCGAATCATATATGCCCCGGGTCAAATAGATCTCAGCTATATATTTCAGAGACATGGACATATTTATCTGATCATTCGCTTGCAGGCTGTTTGAAACTGCGCTGTGAAAGAAATACAGTGCGGAGTCGTATTCGCCAAATTGCGCATAGACGCTTCCCATATGCTCGAGGACATAAGACTTTAAGTGCGGCCTGTTCTTTTCGGTAAATTTGTAGTATGCCTGGCGAGTATAATGCAATGCAGAATCTGACATATGCAGTGAGTCATAGGCATCCCCAATATTGGCGAGTAAAAAGCTACCCCTGTATTTTCCAGGCATTCTCTGACATATAGAGTCCCCTGGAATCAGGTAATTGAGCGCCTGCCTGTATTCAGCGAGTTCATTGTAAAGAACACCAATGTAGCCCAGCGTTTCTGCTTGTCCTGCTAAATTATCGAGCTGCCGGAAAATCTGCAAAGCTTCAAACTGCATCTTCAGCGCTTCTGCATAGTTGCCCAGGAAATGATGATCCTCTGCTGCAGAAATCAAAGCGTAAGCTTCCAGTTTCCGGCTGCGCATCTGCCTGGCCAGTTCAATAGCTTTCATATCAAGCGCTAATGCCCCAGCCGGATCGTGAAAAGCAATTTCATTTGAATAAACAAGCAACCTGCTTAGTCCGGCGGTGTCATTGGGTGTATTTGCAATATGATTTATCAGGCTGTCCGTATTCACCTTTTGCGCATAGACAGCTGTTGAAGCGATTACAATAAATATCAGGAAAAACAAAAAAGGTTTCATCAGTCAGTGGATGAGATAATCTGAAGATAACCAATACCGATGGATTTTTGATTATATAACTCATCGAACAAAAAAGCGGAAAAATAAAAGTACGAGCTCACAAATCAATTTCAGGATCCATGCCATCAGCCGGTCCAGTGAAACCGATACCGTTCGCCCATATAAATAATTTTTCCGTTACCGGTAAGAATGATCATACTTCATCAGATAAGATTACCTGCAATCAATTCATCCAGGCGCTCATAACTTTCCGTAGTGCCGCGTTCCATGTCGGCCTGCACCATGCCGTCACGGTCTGCCACAGATTGAAAAACATTTGAACGTTCACCCTGCACCTTTCGGAAGACAGTTCTTCCGATTGGATTCCATCACTACATGCCCTGTTTCCGGAAGGCCTTCAAATTCCATGGTCTGGATGACTTTCTCCGGAGCAGTGAAATCATGGCAAACACCGTTCAATCCAATAACACACCATTTTTCATTGTAGCGATATACCGTCAGGAGCCGCATGCTTGCGCGTTAAAGCTTCATACTTTACTTTCATCTCCTTGCATCCCAGCCAATTCTCCAGGTGTTTCTTATCTGAAAACGCCATAAATACCAGTTTCCGGGGTGCTTCAAATTCACGCGTAATAAAGATCTCCTGTTTGCCGGCTTCAGCCACTACTTTGGTTTTGTTTTTACTTTGCATTTTTTTTTGATTTTAATTTTTTAATAATATGATCTACCCGGTCGAAACGATCTTCCCACATTTTTCTGTAGGGTTCTACCCAGTCTGCCACTTCCGCCAGCTTCTTCGGCTCAATGCTGCAATAGCGTTCCCGACCCAGCTGTTGAATCAGGATCAGGCCACATTCCTGCATAATTCTGATATGCACGGAAATCGCCTCCGGCTGACGTCGAAATTTTCCGCAATCGTATTCAGGGTTAAAGACTGACCAGAAATGAGTTTAATGATGTCCCGCCGGGTGGGGTCAGCAATGGCCTGAAAAACATCTCTTCTTGATTCCATGTTTTGTTTACGTATTATTGTGCAATTAAATGATTGCACAAATATATATGCAATTATTTGATTGCGCAAAATTATTTTAAATAAATAAAAAATAGGAAGGGAGAATTACCTTCCGATAGCCGGGCGCTATGTTTACCAAAACGACTTTATTATTATACTTCCTTTTGTATTCAAATGGGGATAGGCCGGTTATTTTCTTGAAAACTTCTCTGAACGCTTTATCATCTGTATAACCCACTTCGTCCATTACTTCAAAAATGCTTTTCCTGCCTTTTTCCAATAAACCTTTCGCGACTTCTATTTTAACGCGTTGCAAATATTCGGCCGGTGTATTACCCGTAGCCTTCGTAAATCGTCTGTCAAATTTCCCGGCTGGTCGCCAGTTTTGAGGCCAGCTCTTCAAAAGAAATTCTTTCGTTCATGTGTTCTTGATAAAGGTTTGTGCCTGGCAGACCATGTCATCACCATGATTCTTCTGTGTCCTGAAGATGACAAAAGGTGATTGCAATACCCTCTCTATTTCAATTTGAAACATTTTTGAGCAGTATATAGCCGTCTCCCTGTCGAAATATTTTTCTATCAGGAAAAGGATCAGATTTAAAAAAGAGTAGGAGCCGCCATTGCTGTATATATTACGTTCAACAGAAATCAGTTTATCAGTCTGAAGGTTGATTTTTGGAAACAGTTGCCTGAAATCATTGCTGCACCCCAATGAGTTGAACAGGATTTTCCATCTAAAAGGCCTGTAGCCGCGAGCAAAATCCGCCGGTACAAATACTGCCACTTCAGCACCCATTTTATATTGATCTTGTATCCATTCTATCAGCTCATGATTGCATTGAAGAACCTTGTTATAATAAATAGACAAAGACGGTATTATTACCAGGTCGGATATTATTATGTCCCGGATATCGACCGGATGAACTGAAAAGACGCGGCGTCCGATTTTATTTCAGGGAAACCAGCTACGCGAATTTCCATGGAAGGCGTTTTCCCAATTTCCCGCCAATACTCTTTTGCAGTAGTAGTATTTCGAGTGTACCGGTAATACTGCCCATGTCGGCGTATCCATTTGGAACAACGATTGTCACTTGTTTCATAAAAATATTTTAATAAAGGTAGAAGATTGCTTTGTCCGGTCCAGCCCTGCAGATTGTCCAATTAACACCCATTGGCAACTGATTTTAGACCGTACGTTTGTACAACTCATGAGGTTGTCAGTTGCTATAAAATCTATCGTGCTTAAAAAAAAATTTAATAATATGAAAACGAAAGTCATTTTAATTACGGGAACAAACAGCGGTTTTGGATGGCTCACAGCAAACAGCTGCGCGGTTTTGGGACATACAGTATATGCCACGATGCGTGACATAAAGGGCCGCAACGCCGACAGGGCCAGGGAGCTGGTTCAGCAGGCAAACATAGAAGTCCTGGATGTTGAAATTACAAGTGAAAAATCGGTCAATGACGCGATATCTGCTATCATAAAAAAGGAAGGCAGAATTGATGTGGTTGTAAACAATGCAGGAGTCTATACAGTCGGGATCGCTGAGACATTTACGGAAGGTGATTTAGATAAGGTAATGGATGTGGATGTAATAGGTTCCTGGAGAACCATCAGGGCAGCATTGCCGCATATGCGTAAACAGGGAGAGGGGCTAATCATAAATATTTCAAGTGTAGCCGGTCGTTTCTCTTTTCCTTTTCAAACAATTTACAATAGTGCAAAATTTGCTGTTGAAGGATTAACGGAAGGTTTGCATTATGAAGTAAGACCGCTTGGTGTAGATGTTGTTATGGTACAACCCGGCGCATTCCCGACTGATGTCTGGGGGAAAATAGTAACCGGTTCAGATAGCGCCGTCATTGCGGGATATGGAGACCTGGCAAACGTGCCTGAACAGATCGGTGCGGGTATTGGGCAGATGTTTGAAAATTTAAAACCAGATCCTCAATTAGTGGCTGATGCGATTGTAAAACTTATTGAAACTCCGAATGGAAAAAGGCCATTACGAACTGTTGTTGATCCGGCCACCGGAAGCTTCTCTGAAATTGCAAATAAGCATGTAAAGGAACAATACGATCATTTTTTAACAGCGTTTGGTATGGAAGCCATGCTGAGCTGATTTTTTATGTATCAACAATATTTAAACATTATGAAAAGACTGGAAAATAAAGTAGCGGTCACGGGATGCGTTATTTTGTCTCTGCATCGCGTAAAATCTTGTCCATCTTCCTGCCCTTCGCTAATTCATCCACTAACTTATCCAGATACCTGACCTGCTGCGTCAACCTGTCCCCGATGTCCTCCACGCGATACCCGCAGATGATTCCGGTTATTTGTTTCGCATTGGGATTCAGCACCGCCTGTTGGAAAAATGTTTCAAAATTTACATTTTCCTTTATCAGTTCCTGCAGCTTTCTGGTATTAAAGCCCGTTAACCATTCAATGACTATATGCAATTCTTCTTTTGTTCTGCCTTTCTTCTCCACTTTTGCGAGATATAGCGGATATACCGAAGCGAAGCTCATTTTTGCGATGCGTTGATTATGGCTATCTGACGTATTCATGCAATAGAATTTTTGATTTCTCTCTCCATAATACCTTTGACAATACGGGGCGGCTTTGCCCATATTTTAATTTTCGTGTCTGTGAGTATTGGATAAAACGAATGCGCGCCGCCTGTTTCGACCACGGAGATGCCAAATACCACCGTGTTGATTTTGGCATGGCGGATCACATAGGAACACATGATGCAGGGTTCATGTGTTGTATACAGGATGCAATCCGAGAGGTCGGATTTGCCTGTGATTATATTGGCCTCGCGGATGGCCTCTATTTCAGCGTGAAAAGTGATATCCTTTTTTGTTTTACCTCCTTCCATTCCTTCGGCAATGATGGAACCATCCTGAACCACCACAGAACCTACTGGCGCATCGCCTCTGGCCTTCGCTTTCCGCGCCAGATCAATGGCGAATTTCATGTAAAACTCATGACCACGTTCTGCGATTTTATTTTCTTTCATCATTACAAATTTAGTTTTTAACCTCCTTTACTGCAGGTTTCGCAGGACGAATGTTAACATGCCGGGAACATGTCCTGTTGAATGATCATCTAAATCAGCTAATTGAAACCCGAATTTCTCTAAAAGTTTAACCGAACGGATATTTTGCTCCGTAGTTACAGCAGTGATCCATTTCAATTTCATTTCTTCGAACCCAAACCGGATGACTTCCGGAAGCACTTCGTTCATGATTCCCTGACCTCTGAATTCCCTTAACAATTCATATCCAATTTCGGCTGTTTCGGCAGAAAGGTTGAAATTCCAATAGCCGATCGTTCCTATCAGATCTGATACATTTTGAAAACAAATAACCCAATAGACAGATTCATTTCGGCTGACATTACTTTTAATTCTGTCAATAAATAAAAGTGCGTCGTCTATACTTTTTGAATTTTCACGATCGATCAGGGCGTTGGTTTCCTGATCCGAACGCAGTTTGTGAATCAAAGGCGCATCTGCAATGTTTATTTCTCGCAATACGAAACGCCCGGTGGATAATATCGGAAACTGCGAAAAGTTTGGGTTGAACATGATTCGGAAATTTCTAATTTACAATCTTAGGCGTATAACCTGGGTTACTTAATTTTTAATTTTATCCCCGATCATGAATTTCTTTTAGAAATTCCGAAGGAGTCAAAACAGGTAGCTGGGGGATAGCTGCTTTTTTTAATTGCCTGTCTGACGATATAAATACATCCGCGTCATGCGATAGAGCAGTATAATATTGCAGTGCATCTTCAATATCTTCCGTCGTTGAGTTTAGTGCCAGGATTGCCGTTTCATGATCGCAGTCAATGATCTGCACGTCACTCATTAACGTTAAAATAATCGTTTTTGCCTTTTTGTTTGGGTATGTTTTTGCAAGCCAATAAGCTGTAATGTGAATAACTGCCGGAGTTCTAAGAAGTTGGATATCTCCGGCAATGGCCAACCTTACTAAGTCACGGGTATCAGCATAGCCTGTTCTTTGCAGTGTAAAATCCAGCAGGAAATTGGCGTCGAGAAAAACTTTAGAAGCCATATTTGTTTTTCTGGTCCTCGTAATATTTCTTTTTCAAATCATTGTTGGAGTCCAATCCGGGTTTTGGTAGTGATTCAATCAGATCGATAATATTTTTTCGATTCGGACTTACGATCCTTTTAAAGTATGCCTCAATCAATTGCGACAAGGAAGTTTGATGCCGGTTAGCATATCGTTTTGCTCCGGTTAGTAATTTTTCATCAATGGTTATATTGAGTTTGCTTTTCATATATATTCAGATATACGCATATTTTCGATAGATGCGCATACTACTAAAAGGGGTGGTAAGTGCGCCTTACTAATGAAGTTAGCAACTTTTCCTGTATATTGAAGTTATATGCATAAGTTTAGATACTACATGAGCTATGAAATTTAACGCAGAAATAAATATAATCGGTGTAAATCCATATGTTCAGGTTCCTGATAAAATACTGCAAAATATTTTCAGGAAATCGGGGAAGAATAAAGGCGCTATTCCAATAAAAGGCACTGTTAACGGGATTCCATACAAACAGACATTAATAAGATACAGCGGCGACTGGCGGCTGTATATAAACACGACTATGTTACATCATTCGCCCAGACGAATTGGCGAGATAATAAAGATTTCCCGCAAGTATGACCCGGAGCCCAGAGTGATTACTCCCCACCCAGATTTCAAAAGGCACTTAGTAAAAATAAGGAAGCTAAACTTGTTTTTGATCATCTCCACCATCGGGGAGAATTGAAATTGTCAGATATTTAGCAAATCTGAAAACGGAAAAAGCGATTGAAACAAATATTTTACGGGCTATTAATTATTTATTGGGTAAGGAAAGATTTGTTGGCAGAGATAAACTGTAATCGACATGTCTGAATCCGGAATCTCATTACGCAAGATCATTCACATAGATATGGATGCTTTTTATGCATCTGTTGAACAACGTGATAACCCTGAGTTAAAAGGCAAACCCGTTATCGTAGGCGGTTCGCCTGAAGGGCGCGGAGGGGTAGTGGCCACCGCGAGTTATGAGGCGAGGAAGTATGGTGTACGCTCCGCCATGCCCTCTAAAACAGCCCTTGGGCTCTGTCCGTCGCCATATTTGTAAAGCCCCGGTTCGCAGCATACAAAGACGTTTCAGAAAAAATACGCGCGATTTTCCATCGTTATACTGATCTGGTAGAACCTTTATCGCTGGATGAAGCTTATCTGGATGTTACAAACGACAAACTTGGTATGGGCTCAGCGATTGACATCGCGAAACAAATCAGACAGGCCATCCGTGATGAATTGCAATTGACCGCATCGGCGGGTGTGTCCATCAATAAGTTTGTTGCCAAGATGGCGTCTGATATCAATAAGCCCGACGGCCTTGCTTTTATTGGACCTTCCGCCGTAGAGGCATACATGGAAAAATTGCCGGTTGAAAAATTTTACGGCGTCGGAAAGGTTACAGCTGAAAAAATGAAAAGCATGGGTCTGCATACCGGTGCTGATTTAAAGCAACTCACAAAAAATGAACTGACAACGAAATTCGGAAAAGCAGGGAACTTCTATTATCATATCGTGAGAGGAATTGACGATCGCGCCGTAGAACCACATCGCGAAACCAAGTCGATCAGCGCGGAAGATACTTTCCCATCAGATCTGACTGATATAGAAGAAATGTATAAGGCCATTGACCTGCTGGCTTCGACCGTAGCCAGGCGCGCGCAACATAACGAATTGAAAGGGCGTACCGTCACTTTGAAAATAAAGTATAGTGACTTTAAACAAATCACGCGAAACCTGTCTTTGTCGGAGCCTGTTGATGATGCGGAAACAATCGCTGTGACCTGCAGGAAATTACTTGATGGAACCCAACCCGAAAATAAACTGATACGGCTGCTCGGTGCCGGTATTTCAAACTTCGGTGAGCAATTTCCGAAGGATAATCAAAATAAAAATAAAGGTCAGCTGGGGTTGTTTGAATACGGATAAGGCATCTCTACATATTCTTAATTGAATATTTGCTGCGACCCTGCGTGGGAATCTTTTTAATATCTAAAGATCAGAATTTTCATTTTTATTCATTTCTTTATTGGCTTTATCGAATGGATCCCAGGATACATCCAGTTTACCATCAGCACCCCGCCGGATACGCAAACGCACACTGATTCCGGATTTGCTTCGGGTACCTTTATTCACTAAAGTTGAATCTTTATTCGCTTTCAGATTGCTGAGCGGCACCTGAACACTCATGTCCGGTCCGGTTTTCGTGTTATACATTCCGTTCACAAACATTGTCAAAACCGAAGATCGGATCTCCATCCGGTTAATGGTTATGTTCTCCCCGCGAACTTCTATCGAATCGTGCAGATCAGCAAACCGGACATCTGACAAATTCCGTTTTTTCAGGAATTTCCGGCGGATGTTTTCGAAAGGAGGGAAGTTCAGGAGCTGACCATTTTTTATGTTGAACTGGATTGAACTTTTAAAATCGTCCTTTATCAGTTGTGCATTGGGTGTCAGACTACCCTCCATATTGATATGTGCGGTTAAACTGCCGCTGATGTTTTTATGCGTAAGTGATGTAAGTCCAAAATTGTCAAAAACATAAAACAGATTGCTCACGTTGATATTGTTCATTTGTGTTTCCAGGGCGAATGAATTGGAGTTTATATCGTTTTGCAGGAAACCCTGAAGAAACATACTGCCTTTGCCATTTTTTAATACGACATTTCTAAAGTGCACGCCATTTTCTTTTAGGGTAACGGCAGCCTGCAAACTATCCACAACGAATTTTTTATAAATGACCTGACCGGCTTTCAGACTGATATTGAAATCAGACGTAGTCAGCTCACTGATAAAATCTGATACGGTCCTGGCAGGAGCGGATGTTTTGATTTCTGTTTCAGCGGGTCTTGCCTGTGGGCGCAAAAAGTTATTGAAATCATCCAGATTCAGCCTGTTGGACGTTATGGTCCAATCCAGTGAATACTTTTCATTGGTTTGATTTATAAAATAAAAGATACTTTTCACCTTCCCGTTCATCGTCAGGTCTGAACTGCCTGAATGCAGTACCAGGTTGTCGATGGTCATGTCCCTGCCTGTAAAATGAATCACCCCATTCACCGGAGCAAATTCTAAATTTCTGGGCGCGTAGTGAAGGTCCGCATCTGCCAGTGTAATATTCCCGTCAAAAGCCTTGAACTGTCGTAATGTTTTTCGAATGATCCACTGTAAGCGAGATCTATTTTTCCGGTTCCACGGCGAAAAGACAACTCGTTTTCTTTCAGATAGCTGTTCATCAGGTCCAGCTTAAAATCAGACATCACATGCATTTTTACTTTGGGATGAATCAAATTGCTGAGGACCACAGAATCAGCATGGAAATTCATCTTTCCCCAATCGCCCTGCATGGCGGAAAAATGTATCACCGTATTGGAATCTTCATGTCCCCGGAATCTGACGGCTTCATTGTTAAAAGTCGCCGTAAAGGATGCATGATCGATGGCTAGAAAAGGGCTTTTTATATTTCTGTTTTCCACGTTCAGCAGCAGATGGATCAGTGGTGTGGAGTATTGAGGTTCGGAATTATCCAGACTGCCGGTAAGGCTGGCAATGGGATCTTCGATATCGTATGGTTCGAGTGTTTTTTGGAGATTTGCAGAAAGGAAAGACGCCGCTTTGCGGAAGGATAAATTTTTGGTTTCCCAGGCGAGTACAAACGGCGTTCCTTCTTTTGCGAAAAAAAATTTCCCGGTAAGCAGAAAAGGCTGCTGGTCTATCGCCAACTGGATCCTATCGAAATTCAATTCCTTTGAATCTTTATTGTACAATATCCTGAACTCACCCTGCACAGATTTATTTTCAAGGAACGGTCCTTTATGCTGATTAAACGTCATCGCCTGAACCAGGCAGTTCATGTTCAGATCGATGGCCAGCACGGGATTCTTCTCTTTTTTCCGGATATTACAATCCAGGTTATATACCCGGAACCCAAAAAATTTATGGTTAGCACCCTCGTCTACCGAGAGCCCGATATGTTGCATGCTTACCTTACTAAAATGTATCGCATCGTTTTGGAGAGCCACGCTGGCCTGTAAACTGTCTACAATGATTTTTTTATAAGTCAGTTTATTGACTTTCAGGCTGACATTAAAATCGGCCGATTGAATTTTACTGATATAATCTGATACCGTCGCGGCCGATGCGGATTTCTTTTTTTCTGCTTCAGGGGTTTTTGCGTTTGGTTGAAGATGACTACTGAAATCATCCAGGTTCAGCCGGTTGGATGTTATGCTCCAGTCCAGTGAATACTTTTCATTGAGATGATTAAAAAAATAAAAGATGCTTTTCACATTACCATTGATCGTCAGGTCTGATCTGCCTGAATGAAGAACGAGATGATCGATGGTCATGTTCCTTCCTGTAAAGCGGATAACCCCACTGACCGGTTTGAATAAAAAGTTTCCCGAATTATATTGAAGTCCTGCATCCTGCAGGGAGATGGTGCCATGTAATAGCCTGGAACTATCATGAAATTTTTCGAGCGATCCACTATAAGCAAGGTCGATTTTTCCAGTGCCTTGTGTAAAAGCCATTTTGTTTTCTTTCAGATAGCTGTTCATAATGTCCAGTTTAAATTCAGAAATCACATTCAGTTTTATTCTGGGATGAATGAGATTACTGAGTACCACAGAATCAGCATGGAAATTCAGATTTTCCCAGTTGCCCTGAAGTGCTGAAAAACGGATCACCGTATTCGAATCTTCATGACCCCGGAATCTCACGGCCTCATTGTTATAAGTCGCCGTAAAAGATGCCTGATCAATGGCGAAAAAAGGGCTTTTTATATTTCTGTTTTCCACTTTCAGCCACAGGTGTATAAGGGGTGTACTGTATTGGGTTTCCGAATTATCCAGACTGCCGGTGAGGCTGGTAATGGGATCTTCAATATTATAGGGCGCGAGTTTTTTTTGAATGTTTGAAGAAAGAAAAGAGGCTGCTTTTCGGAAGGATAAATTTTTGGTATCCCAGGAGAGTAAAAATGGCGTTCCTTCTTTTGCGAAAAAAAATTTCCCCGTAAAAACAAAAGGCTGTCGGTCTACTGCGAGTTGGATCCTGTCAAAATCCAGTTCCCTGGAATCCTTGTTATATAAAATCCTGAAAGCGCCCTGCATGGATTTGTTCTCAAGGAATGGCCCCTTCGTAACATTAAATGTCATAGCCTGAACCTTGCAATTCAGGTTCAGATCGATCGCCAGCACGGAACTCTTCTCTTCTCTCTGAATATTGCAATCCAGTTCGTATATATGGAACCCAAAAAATTTATGTTTAACACCCTGGTCGATCGTAAAGCGTGCATTACTGATTGCCAGGATTGGATACGATGGTTGCTGGGCGGTGCTGCCTTTAACGGGTCTGCTCCTTTTTTTAAAAACTGAAGTGTTGGAATAACCCAGACTATCGGTATAAAAATAAATATCCGGTTTGTCCAGATCTAGACGCTGTATGTCTATGTTCCCATGAAAGAGTTGCCAGAAGTCGATGGTGGCGTATACCTGGTTTACAGAAACCAGATCATGATGATGCCGGCTCCAAAGGCTGTCGCGGAGATATATACTGTCAATGGTCAATTCGATCAGCGGGAAACTACTTTTCAGGCTTACACCGATATCGCCGATATGCAGCGTAGCCCCGTTCAGTCCTTTTTCAGTTTCAGATTCCAAAAAAGAAATAAAATGCTGTTTATGTTGTTTTACGTAATAAGTGACACCGATCAATGCGAGTAACAGCAAGGCAATCAGAATACCCAATACGCGCAAACTGATTTTAATTACTCTCTTCATGTTGGATAGTTATTCATCAATAGTGACAGCCGCCGAATTGAAGAAATTCAATTTCGATATTCCCGCTGCCATTGAAATTACCATAATTAAGGTCAAATAAAGGCGTAAGCATCTTCAAAAAATATTAATCGGGTTATGCGTTGTGCAGGCAATGAATTAGTTATTAAGTAACAGATGAATCAAGTAGAAAACAGATGAATCAAGGTGAAGGGTACTGATTTTCGAATCATTTCGTTTAACTGTTAAACGCATTGCTTTATGGCAAAGCCGTCTATATATCCCATTTCTGGTAATATATTTGTCAGGTCTTCATCATAATATTTGAACACCGGTTTTTTAGCCATATCTAAACTTACTGTACGCAATTGTATTATTTAGATTCCAATTTAAATATCAGGTGTGAATTTCACTTTTCCTTCCCTGTAATAACTTTTTTGAAATTTATTAATGGATGGGTAACCATCACAAAATATAAACAGAAGAAAGTTTAGTCTTTGCACGTCCTATATGTAATCATCCTTCATTATTAAACCGAGTAAAATGAAAATGCACAGTTTCCTTTTTAAAAGAGTCGCGGGATTTATTATCCCTGTTGCGATTTTATGCCTGACAAGTACGGCAAATGCGCAAGACAAAAAACCCAACATCCTGGTCATTATGGGGGATGACATCGGTATGTGGAATATCGGCGCTTACCACCGGGGTCTGATGGCAGGCAAAACACCCAATCTCGACAAAATCGCCAGCGAAGGAATGATTTTCACAGACTACTATGCGGAAGCGAGTTGCACTGCCGGCCGTGCAAACTTCATCATGGGGGAATTGCCCATACGCACAGGTATGACCACCGTTGGACAGGCAGGCGCAAAAATCGGAATTCCCGCTGAGGCCTGCACCATTGCCACTGCACTCAAAGCGCAGGGATATGCTACCGGCCAGTTCGGCAAAAACCACCTGGGGGATCTCAATGAGTTCCTGCCCACGGTACACGGCTTTGACGAATTTTTTGGCTATCTCTATCATCTGGATGCCATGGAAGACCCTGCTCATCCCAATTACCCACAGAACCTGCTGAATGTAGTTGGTCCGCGCAACATGGTTCATTCATGGGCTACAGATAAAGATGATGCGACCGAGATGCCACGCTGGGGAAAGATCGGAAAACAAAAGATTGAAGATGCCGGTCAACTTTATCCCAAACGCATGGAAACAGTGGACGATGAGATCCGGGATATGGCTTTGAATTTTATTGACAAATCCAAAAAAGACGGAAAGCCATTTTTCTGCTGGCTTAACCCCACACGCATGCATATTGTAACACATCTCTCTCCCAAGTATGAAGCCATGCGCAATGCAGAGAACGGATGGTCTGAAGAAGAAGCCGGCATGGCCCAGCTCGATGACGATATTGGTCTTGTGATGCAGAAAATCAAAGACCTGGGTATGGATGATAATACGATTGTGGTATTTACTACAGACAATGGAACAGAAGTTTTCACCTGGCCTGATGGTGGTCAGACTCCGTTTGCTCAAAGCAAAGGAACTGTTCTGGAAGGCGGCTTTCGGGTGCCATGCATCCTCCGCTGGCCCGGACATGTGGCTCCCAATTCAGTACAGAATGGCATTTTTTCCGGATTGGACTGGTTTCCTACTTTTCTGGCAGCCGCCGGTAATCCAAATATAACCGATCAATTGCTCAAGGGTGTGAAACTGGGCGACCGCACATACAAGAACCACCTGGATGGTTATAATCAGATGGACCTGATCACCGGCAAAGGCCCTTCAGCACGTCACGAAATCTTTTACCTTGGCGAAAGCACTGTTGGCGCGGTTCGTATTGACGATTATAAATATCGCTTCATCGACCAGCCCCAGGGTTGGCTGGGAGAAAAAACACATGTTGATGTGCCTTATCTGATCAATCTGCGGCTTGATCCATTCGAACGTACGGGATGGCCAAACAACGGGACCAAAGAAGGCGGCCAGCAATATTTCGATTGGTTCAAATTCCAATTCTGGCGCTTTGTATTTGTTCAACAATTAATGGCAAAGGAACTCCAGACCTTCCTGGAATACCCTCCCATGCAGAGAGGCGCAAGTTTCAATCTTGATGCAGTAAAAGCAGAGATGGCCACCAAGATGGCTCAGGCCGAAGCGGCAGTAAGGGAACTGGTCAGTAATTTAAATATGTTTTCAATGGACGTTTAATTCGCGTTTCAATACTGCTATTTTTAAAACAAAGATATCCGCGCAATGTTTCCCGGTTAACGGCGAAACAGCGCGGATATCTTTTATTGTCCGGTTAACCGAAGGTTAATGGATTCTCATATTTAACGGTTAAACAGTTGTCAGCTCTTTCTACTGTATTTCATTACGTAAAAGAGGTACGAGAATTATTCACAATACTTTTTGTAATTTTTTGCGCATCCTTACCGATCTCCCGGATCTGGCCTGTCGGGGAAACATAAAATCCACAGAAATAAAGTCCGTCTTTTCCAAAATATATCTGTTTATCTGCGCTCACACGTAAATCGTCGAAGCGGCTTTTGTCAATCTTCAGCAAATCCTGCGCGAGCCCTTTATGATATCCGATGGCTGCAATGATCGCATCGAATTCATTTTTTTTACCGCTTTTAAAAAACACGGTTTCATTTTCTATGCGGTCTATGTCATCATAAACAACACAATGCCCCTCGCGAATAAGTTTCAGCGTTCCGATATCCAGTAAAGGGACGCTTTGATCTTTTTGAATTTGTTCCAATGGGCCATAGGGGAGTTTTCGCAATCCCAGTTTTTTAATATCCCCGACGATCAGCCTGATCAGCGGGGCATTTAATTTATCTGCGAAACGCGGAGGAAGTGCCGACATCAATAGACCCAATTGTAAAACGGGGATGCCTAAAATATCACGAGGCAAAACATTGACTGCTGAGCGGACAGACAGTGCAGGTGAAGCGCCCTGTTCATATAAATTGATGGCAATTTCACAAGCCGAATTTCCAAATCCGACAACCAGGACTTTCTGACCCCTGAATTCAAGCGCGTTTTTAAATCTGCTGCTATGTATTATTTTGCCGGGAAAACTCTCCATGCCCCTGAAATCAATTTGTCTTGGCAGTCCATAGGCTCCTGTCGCCATAATTATATTCTTCGACCTGAAATTTCCGCCAGGGGTTTCCGTAATCCAGTAGTCGCCTTCTTTGTAAATCGATTTTGCTTCCGCGTTAAATACAGGATTAATATCGAATGCTTCCTGATAGTCATCCATGTATTCCACTACCTGCAGGCGGCTTGGATAAAGCGGAATCCGGGATGGGAATTTTTTGTAGGGCAGGTGCGACAGATTTTTGTTGGTATGAAGATGCAGCCGCTCGTAGTGATTCCGCCAGGGCGTCACCACCGCTGCATTTTTTTCAATGATTATATAATCTATGCCCGTAGTTCCCAGACAGGCGGCTGAAGCCAGTCCGGCAATACTCGCACCTACAATCAGTGTATTGGTCTCTCTTGTCATCATTCTACATTATATATGGCATCGCCTTTTTATAAAGGTCATGCTGAATTTATTATTTCTGTGACTTCATTTTATTGACCCATTCGGTGATGACTGACTGCTTCTTAAATGAAAAGGATCTTTTTGTTGATATTCAAGAAGCAGGCCGGTATTCATAGCATCACCGCCCTGCGTATGACAATGAGCACAATTTACATCAACGTAAGCCCTGGCTCTTTCTGTAGCGCTAACCTTGGGTCCGATGGGTGAAATCACGCTCGCGATCCGTACGTTGGACTGCAGGCTTCATGGACGGGAAAGATTAATTTTGCTTCGGGTACTCCGCGTTAGCCAGGCTTTATTACATTACGTTAAAAAAGAAACATGCGCCATGGCGGTTTTATCAGGATATTGTATCTGATCAGCCTGTTCAGTTTTCTGCTTGATATATATGCTTACCATGGCGTGAAAACATGGGTCTCGGGATGGAGATCTGTCCGTCGACAAAAAATCGCATTACGCATATATCTTGTTTTTTTTGTTGGTGTCACTTTTTTATTCCTGGCAGCCATCACTTTTACTTCCCATTATCTTACGCGATTTCAGGAATGGGCGCTGAGTTTGTTTCTGACTTGTCTGATCACCAAATTGTTTTTTATCATAGTCCTTCTGCTGGGTGATATCGTGAGATTCTTTTGGGGCATTTTAAGAAGACTGTTCAAACCGAAACCAGTATCCAGCGGGCCGTTTTTTCCTTCCCGTCGCAGGTTCATCGCGGAAGCTGGAATATTGCTGGCGGCCGTTCCTTTTACTGGTTTTCTGTATGCCATCTTCAAAGGTAAATATGATTACCGCCTGCATGAAGTCACATTATATTTTGAAGATCTTCCCGTAGCCTTTGACGGCTTTACCATTACACAATTGTCAGATTTTCATTCCGGCAGTTTTGATGATATGTCAGCAGTAACGCGCGGCATCGAAATCGCAAAGGCACAGAAAAGTGATTTGTTTGTTTTTACCGGCGACCTGGTAAACAATATGGCATGGGAAGTAGAACCTTATATTTCGCTGTTCAGTCAACTCAAAGCGCCTTACGGACAGTTTTCTATTCTTGGCAATCATGATTATGGTGACTATGCCCAATGGGATAGTTCTGAACTGAAAGAAGCCAACTTCGAAAAACTCAAACAACATCATCAGACGCTTGGCTACCGGTTAATGCTAAACGAAAATGCAGTTATCCGGAAAGGTTCGGATCAGCTGGCGCTTATCGGAGTTGAAAACTGGGGTCGCGGATTTATTCAGGCGGGAGATATCGACAAGGCGCTGGTAGGAGTGGATAAAAATGCATTTAAAATTTTATTATCGCACGATCCCACACACTGGGAGGAAAAAATCAGATATCATCCCACAACCATTCATCTTACTTTATCCGGCCATACACATGGTGCACAATTAGGCGTTGAGACAGACAGGTTGAGGTGGAGCCCGGTGCAGTACCGATATCTTGACTGGGCCGGACTTGCCAACGAAAAAGACCGCTATCTGTATGTGAACCGCGGATTTGGTTTCCTCGCTTTCTCAGGCCGGCTGGGTATATGGCCGGAGATTACCAAACTGACTCTTAGGAAAGCCTGAAAGTCTGGAAGACTGGAAGACTGGAAGTCTGGGTACTAAATTAAATAACTGTTCAAACTAATACTTTCAAACTTCCAGTCTTCCAGTCTTTCAGACTTGATCAATAGCTAATCTATTCGTCTCAATTTTCCTCCCGGGGGCATAATTCAGGTTGTGACTAAATATCTTTAGCATAATAAATGATCTGAAAATATTTTGATTTATCCATAACACACCGAATGAAAAACTTCATTTTAACGATCGCTATCATCTTATCGTTTACCGGGGTGATGAACGCGCAATTAAAAAATCAACTATCCAATAAAAATGCAAGCAGAGAAGCAGTCGCATTATATGCCTACATCAATGATATTTTTGGAAAAAAGACCCTGTCCGGGCAGATGTTTTCCGGCTGGGGTTTTGATGAAATCAGTTATGTACATGGCATTACCGGTAAATACCCTGCTATCAAAGGATTTGATTTTATCCAATCCTCTCTGAATGATTCGGTTGTACGTGGTGCTATACGATGGTGGCAGGAGGGTGGTATTCCGACGATTATGTGGCATTGGGGGGCACCCGGAATCGGTGAAGGATATCCCAACAGTAAAAAAGAAATTGATATAACCAGATGTTTTGAAAAAGGCACCCTTGAATACGATTCTTTCTGGACAGAAATCAAACAGAAAGCTGACCTTCTTGAGAGACTGCAAAAAGCAAATATCCCTGTATTGTGGCGTCCATTTCATGAACTGAATGGCAATTGGTTCTGGTGGGGAAAACAGGGCCCGGAAAACTTCAGGCGTCTTTGGATTACCCTGTATGATTATTATACCAAAGAAAGAAAGTTGAATAATCTGATTTGGGTTTTGTGCTATACCGGTCAGCCTGACAGTGCCTGGTACCCCGGTGATCAATATGTGGATATTGCAGGCGCCGATACATATGTTAAAACAAACGACCCGGAGACAGAGATGTACAACAAAGTGAAAGACATCGTAGGCACACGGATTCCCATCACCTTTCACGAGTGTGGTATTCCTCCGGATCCTGAAAAATGCCTGAAAGAACATATCATGTGGTCGTGGTGGATGGAATGGCATACAAATTTTGTACAAGGCGTGGATAAAGAATACCTGAAATATATTTATAATCACGATTTGATTATCACAAAAGATGAAGTGCCGGATATCATGAAGAAATATAAATAAATATGAAAAAACGTTTCACTTACCTGTTATGCATTTTCGTGTTGTCGTCTGATTTACTGCATGCACAAAAAAGCAAATCATGGGATCTGAAATCGCCCGATGGAAACCTTTCTGTGAGAGTGGAAGCGGGTAATAAACTGCAATGGTCAGTGCAGTATAAAAGTCAGCAGATTATAACGCCATCAGGTATTTCTCTTCTGCTCGAATGATGCCGTGTTAGGTAACGATGCAGTGATCATTTCAGCAACGGAAAAAAAAGTAAACGACACAATCAGGGCCAGCAACTATAAAAAGACACGGATATCCGATCAATACAACGAACTGACCTTACATTGTAAAGGCGATTATGGTGTCATCTTTCGCGCCTACAATGATGCGGTGGCCTATCGCTTCTATATAAAAAAGAAAACGGATGTCATTGTAAAAAACGAAGAAGCCAATTTTAATTTTGCTGACGATTATAATTCTTTTATCCCCATACAATGGGATTACCGGGATGGCAAGATATTCAACTCCTCGTTTGAAGCCTTGTACCACGAAATCAGGCTTTCGCAATTTCCAAAGGACTCGTTAGCATTTCTTCCCCTGATGGTGGAAGCGGGAGATAAAAAAGTAGTTGTACTGGAAGCCGATCTCGAAGATTATCCCGGTATGTATCTGGATCTGAATAGTACCGGTAAGGGTCTGAAAGGTGTTTACGCTCCTTATCCTTCCGAAGCGCATGTTGTGGGTCTCAATTATATTCCAACAAAAAGAGAAGATTTTATTGCAAAAACAAGCGGCAATCGCAGCTTTCCCTGGCGGATCGTAGTGATCACCGAACAGGATAAAGATTTATTGAACCAGGATATCGTACAAAAACTGGCAGCTCCTTCCCGTTTACAGGATATCTCATGGATTAAAACCGGTCTGGTATCCTGGGACTGGTGGAATGCCTGGAATATTTCAGGTGTTGATTTCAAAGCGGGCATGAATACGCCCACATATAAGTATTATATTGATTTTGCTGCAGAAAATGGAATTCCGTACATCATCATAGATGCCGGCTGGTCCGTCGGTGAGGATCTGATGAAAGTGATACCCGATTTAAATTTGCCTGAGATCATCAACTATGGAAAGGACAAAAGTGTGGGTGTCATTCTTTGGTCAACCTGGCATAATGTTATGTTACAGATGGATTCGGTTTTCCCTTTTTATGCGAAGATGGGTGTAAAAGGATGGAAGATTGATTTTATTGATCGTGATGACCAGGTGGCTGTGAAATCATTATATGATATTGCAAAAAAAGCCGCAGAATATAAGATGCTGGTCGATTATCATGGTGCATTTAAACCGACCGGGTTACAACGTACTTATCCAAATGTAATTGGTAACGAAGGTGTGAAAGGATTGGAAAATTATAAATGGGCAAACGAAAATCAACCGCGTTACACAACGACCATTCCATATATCCGTATGATGGCAGGTCCTATGGATTATACACCAGGCGCCATGCGTAATTCGACCCAAGCGGACTACCGTGTTGTTCCCGAAAATCCAATGAGTAAAGGAACACGTTGTAATCAGTTAGCCATGTACGTCATTTTTGAAGCACCGCTTCAAATGCTTTCCGACAATCCGACGATTTATAAAAAGGAAAAAGAGAGTACCGGTTTTATTGCCAAAATGCCCACCACATTTGATGAAACGGTAGCACTCGATGGTAAAGTAGGAGAATTTGTAGCATTGGCCCGCAGAAAAGGCTCCACCTGGTTTGTGGGTGTTATGACCAATTGGACAGCCCGCGACCTTGAGCTTGATTTTTCCTTCTTGCCTGATGGTAACTATGAAGCTGAAGTATTTAAAGATGGCGTAAATGCCGACCGCGATGCAACCGATTATAAACGTGAGATCGTTCCGGTTTCAAAAAACACAAAGATGGCTGTAAAGCTTTATCCGGGCGGCGGATGGGCTGCGCGTATTTATAAAAAGCCTTAATACCGACGTTTCCCCCTGGTAAGAAGTAAGTCTCTCCTCAATTTTGTCAATTGCTAAAAATGGTTGATATCAGGTAAGACAATAATAAAATAAACACAAACAAATCTCCTGCCATTGCGATCGTCTCCTGGGTGCTGTCGGATTTTTTAAACAAATGCTGAATGCCGGCCAGACCGAAAAACAGGGATCCTGTGATGGCTGCCAGGATTCGCCAATGATCGTTGATCACAGAAAGTATACCCATCACGCCCAGTGAAATATTGGCAAACCCGAGTTCCCTGATCACAATATAACTTTCCCGTGTTTTCATTTTAAAAATCCTGGCAGTAAACGCCGGATTAGAACTCTGGCTGATGCCGGCGGTAAAAAGGCGGATACCAGTCGTCCAGAATACAAACCATTTTCCGATCAGCATCCAGGTAAATGATTCATGTTCGAATATCACTTCCGCCGGTGATCGACAGGATGGGCAAAACGAATAGTATACTTATGCTCATGAATAAAAATGAATTGAATTTTCTGTCTTTCTCCGGGCCTGTCAATGGTCGTTTTTGTTAATAGCTTTTCCATATTGCCATTTGAAGTTTTCGAATATGTTTGATTTAGATTTGTTTTAAAGCGATGGTTCTGCTTTTATATAATTACATCAGGAAACCCTGTTTCTTCATTTGTGACCGCACACTTTTGCATACATCTTCAAACAAAGGTATCCGTCCGCCCGGATTGGTGGTCCTGGTTTCCGCAGACCAGATCAGCTTATTCGATAGAAGTGAATAGGCATTTACCTGTACGGTCCAGGTTCTGTTCGTTTGAATATGCCCCGGGGTGCCCGGATTATAATAGGTTGCTCCCCAGCGTGGACCTCCCCATGGACCGCCCCAGCCATTTCCCCAATATCCGCCCCAGGTGGTATAATAAGAAGGCATCATACCCGGAACATAATGCTGACTCGTATTCTCGGCAACCTGTTTCATGATCACAATGCCGTCAAAACCAAGATCCTTAAGTCGCTGGGTTTCGCCCTGGGTATCCAACACCAGGGAATCTCCGAAAATCAGATAGGATTGGGTGGCAACTCCGGGATACAGTGAACTCATATAATCTTCCACGGACCTGCGAACACCCTGATCATACAGCAGGGCAGCGACGACGATTTTGTGAACAGCCGGGTCGGCAATCTTAACATTCGGATCCCTCCAGGAACTGGTAATCTGTGTCGGTGAAGAACAGGCAAAGAGACTAACGGTTACAAATGCGAATAGAAAAAACTTTTTCATACATGTAAATTGATTGGTAATAAATTTTTGTCTGATAATTGATTTATGCGGGGCAAAACTAGCAACAGGCTGAGGCGGAGGATATACCGGATGTTGCATTTCCTGTAAATATTGTGTGCGTTTAGGTGTAAGGTTAAGGTATAAGGCGTGAAGGCGATCAAAGTTTAACGCTAACGGTCAACGGTCAACGATCATATCAGGCTTTCTGCTTCTTAATATAATCTCCCGGCGTCATTCCATAGACTTCGCGAAATGATTTGGTAAAATAGGCGGGACTTCCAAATCCGGTTTTATAGGCGGCGTCTGAACTGTTGTATCCTTCCCTGAGCAGGGCGGTTGCTTTTTGCAGGCGGTAATTCCTGACCAGTTCGGTGGTGGACATACCCGACAATGCTTTGAGTTTCCTGTGCAGGCTGCTCCGGCTCAAATGGATCACGTCTAGCCAACTGTTCCACGCCAAACAGGGTATCGTCCAGATGTTCATCGAGCAGACGCATATAAGCGGGTGAGAAAGATATCCTGCGGTTGTTCTGTTTTTTGTAATTCTCCATTTTGCGGTATGGCCAATTCCTCCCGGATTCGGTCCCGGAGTTTTTTTTGTCTTTCCAACAGGTTGTGAATCCGAAGTTGCAATTCGGAAGGATGAAAAGGTTTGGTCAGGTAATCGTCCGCACCTTTGGATAGTCCTTCCATCTTGTTTTCCTGTGAAACTTTGGCGGTCAATAAAATCACCGGTATATGGCTGCTGCGAAGATCTTCCTTCAACTGTCTGCACATTTCAAATCCATCCATCACCGGCATCATCACATCGCTGATGACCAGATCCGGCATGCATTGACAATGCGGTTTCCAATCCGAGCGACTCCGTTTAACACATGCGTGACCTGATAGGCAGAAGAAAGAATTCCTTTGATAAATCCCGCCAGTTCCATATTATCTTCGACGAGCAGGATTTCCGGAATATTTCATCTTCCCTTCTGTATTTTTTCCGCTCAGGTCGTCTTCATCTCAAAGAAGGAATTGTTTTTTCTTCCGTGGCCGTCCTAAACGGCATTGCATTGTAAAAATGGTTCCCGATTCCAGTTAAACCTTTCTCCTTGGTTTTACTTTCAACATAATATTTCCCCGCCGGTCTGATTCACGAGTTCTTTCACCAGGGATAAACCAATGCCGGTACCGGGATTTATTTCCTGATTTGCGAGACCGGAATTTTCATCCGCCTGATAAAACCGGTCAAAAATATGAGGGAATTTATTCTCTGCTATTCCAACACCCGTGTCCTTACAACCAGTTAATTTCAGTCTTCCATCCTGATGAGACAGTCCGATCGTTCAACTGTACCTCCCGGTTCAGTAAATTTTAAAGCATTGGAGACCAGATTATATACAATTCTTTCCAAGGCATCAGCATAAAACCAGCAATCCATCGGATCCTGTCTGGTCCTCGTATTTCAATTGAATTTGTTTTGTTCCGGCATCGTGTTCGAAAGAATAAACAATCGAACCGACAGCATCGCCCGGATTGCCTCTCTGTTCCTGAAGTTTCAGCGCTTTGGCCTCCAGTTTGGAAAGATCCATCAGGCGGTTGATCAATACCAGCAATTGCTTTGCATTATTCATGATGGTGCCGGCCAACCGGTGCTGATTCGGATCCAGTTTCCCGAATCTTTCAATTGTTCCGCGGGTCCCATAATCAGCGTAAGCGGTGTACGGAATTCATGGGTGATATTGGAAAAAAACCGGGTCTTCATGTCATCCAGTTCCTTCATGTTGCAGGGCCTGTTTTTCTTTGAGTACAATGTCCTGCTTCAACATTTCCCTGCTCACCCGAAAACGTATAAAGGTCCACGCAAGGCCGGCGAGAATAATCACATAACATAAATAAGCCATTTTGGTCGCATACCAGGGCGGATCGATCTGCAGTTTAAATGATTTGATATTATTGCTCCATTTGCCCGATGTATTACTGGCATTAACTAAAAAAATATATTTTCCGGGAGGAACTTTGGTGTAATTCGCCTGATGGGAATTTCCTGCCAGTACCCAGTCGTTGTCATATCCCTCCAGCCGGTATCTGTATTGAAGATTTTGTGGCTGGCTGAATTCAAGTCCCGCAAATCCAAAACTCAGTGTATTCTGTTGAAACGGAAGCGATGAGATGATCCACTGCATTTACAGGCAAGAGTGTATCACCCTGGAATTCTTTAATTGGGTGACCTCTTTATTATTTACTTTAATATCCGTCAATGCGACAGCAGGCTCAAAGCGGTCATGCCTTCATCCGTAAGGGATTGAAGCGCGTCCATCCGTCTGTTCCACCGAAACTGAGTGTACCATCCGGAAGTATCATATGATGAAACCGGTTGAACTCATCGCCCGGGAGTCCATCGATCGTATGAAATGCACGAACTTTTTGCGTTTGCACTTCAAACCGACAAATCCCTTTATTTGTACTAATCCAGAGGTTTCCCAATGAATCCGGAAGAATGGAATAGATTGTATTATCCGGCAGCCCATCTTTCTGCGAAAAGACTTCAGACTTCAATGTATTCTTATTCAATTTTATCAGGCCCTGGTAACTTCCGATCCAAAGCCATTCCGGGTGAACCGTTCCGTTGCCAGACCGAGCAGCTGATTGGCGGGCAGGGACGCCGGGCCCGTATTTTCTTTCAACTGCGTTATTTTCTTTGTCTGTATATTGATCCGGATCAGGCCATCCTCTTCGGTTGTAATCCAGATGTGCTGATCATCCGCCATCATATTTAAAGGAAGCATCCGGCTTCCAAATTTTTTTCTCAGAGACCCCGTTTTCGATAAAGGATTTCCATTTGTTTCCGGTGGAATCAAAATACATGATGTTCCCATTGTATGCGATCACCATCGGGGCCCATCCTGGTAATAATCGTAATGCCCCGGATGCCGATTCTCATTTTTTCCGAGTCTTCAATAATGGGTACCGGTGGAAGAGTGTTCATTTGATGCTGACCGGCATTCCAATAGCAAACGGTTTGTTTCAGTGCCAGATAAAAACGCCTGTTTGCATCATATACCGAGCGGATATAATAACTCGGCTGGGAGAATTGCTGGTCGGCGTCTGTCCACCCGACCAGCTGCCTCAGATCAATATTCATTTCCTGTTGCAGCAGATCGGTGGCATAATCTTTTGTATAGGTGAATGACTGAAAAAAGGGCGTTTCCAAATCAATTAGGTGTATGCCCTGCGCATTGGTACCCAGCCAGATCAAACCGGAGCGGTCTACCAAAAATGATTTCACATCCCCCAGCGGTGTATTGAGTGTTTTTCCGATGGAAGTCAAACCCGATTCATCATTGAACCGGTATACCTTTCCATAGTTTTCAAAATAATCATATCCATCCCGGCGGTACGGATCCATCGGATACCCAGATAGGCCGTGCTGGGTAAAGCGATGCTCCGGAAAGAATGGGATTCTCGGTTGAAAAAAATACAGGTTCCGACGGTCGCCCCACATCAGTTCGCCATTTTTTCTTTCATGCACATCGATGGCGATGGCGTCCGACCCGGAGAATGTGCCATAATCCTGTTTATAAGGTAATCGCCAGTGCAGAAACGATTGGGTTTTCGGATCATACAGATTGATTGCCGTTCATCTAATATCCACAAGCCTTCTTTTGTTTCTGCCATACCGCGAACCGTATCGCTGGCCAGTCCGGCATTTTGTCTGAGAAAATAGTTGTGGTTTTTTGTTATTTACATCGTAGCGGATTCACACCGGCTGCCTTTACTATTCCCCAGAAACTGCCCTGAGTGGTCAACCAGCCATCCCCGCCGGATAAATGCGATCCTTCCGCCAGCATGCTCGTCTGCCTGGATATAATGCCTTGATTTTTTCAGTTACCGGATCCATCATATCGATGGCGCCCGTTTCAAATTCAATCCACAAATGATTTTGATTGATCCTTCCGAAGCCAGATGATCAGGTTGGATGCCAGTGTGGAACTGTCCCGGGCGTCGTGCTGAAAGAGTTTGTACTGAATCCCATCATACCGGGAGAGTCCATTGCGGGTGGCAATCCAGATAAAGGATGAGTCGTCCTGTTCAAGACCGGACACAAAGGACTGGGGCAAGACCATCCTTGGTGGAAATTAAACGCGTGGATTGAGCCCGTACCGGGAAAGATGCAATACTATAATTATACATAAAATGGCGCGGAGACAATCTTCGAGGCAGAAATATTTTTTTGTATACGTTCCGATCATCGGCGAGGCTTAGTCAAAAGTAGATAAGATTTTTTATGTGATCCGGGAATACAGTAAATCCCGAGAATGAAACATGATTTATAGTATCCGCAACATCTGGTATATATTGATTTTCAATGCCAATTAGTTTTGCACCATTAAAAACACAAAAACTAATTTATGTCAACTAAAACTAAAACAAATCTGAAACGGGGTCTTCTGACCCTGGTGACAATGGGTTCTCTTTTTCTTTTTTCCTGCACAAAATCTTCTTCCGGCGGCGGAGGCAATGGTGCATCCTTAACGGCTTTTTCGTTTCAACAGGCAGGCAACGGCATCCCTGTTTCCTCCAACGCAACGATCGATGGTAACTCAGTCAACATCTTTCTGCCACCGGGTACGAATGCGAATGCACTGATCGCAACCTTTTCACTTTCCGATTCCGCACAGGTTCTGGTGAATGGAGCCAAACAACAAAGCGGTGTAACACAAAACAATTTTTCCAGTCCGATCATTTATACCGTAACGGGATTAAACGGTGCAACAAAAACCTATACCGTTCAACTGATCACCGGACTCACGCCGATTGATCAGAACGTGCAGGCATTTATGACCAAGTACAATGTGCCCGGATTGATAATTGCCATCACACTCGATGAACGCCTGGTATATATAAATGCATACGGAAAAGCGAGTCTGGAAGATAATCAGACATTGACCGGACAGAGCCTGTTTCGTATTTCATCGCTGTCAAAGCAAATCACTTCAGCCGCGATCATGCGTTTACTGGATCAGGGCAAGATCAACCTCGATCAGAATGTATTCGGAACAGGAGGCATATTAGGAAATTCATACGGCAGTATACCGTACGGCCCGGGCATAACACAAATCACCACCCGTGAACTTCTTCATCATACCGAAGGTGGCTGGCCCGACAACAATACAGACCCTTCGGATCAGGGACTGAATATGACTCCACTACAAATCGTCGGCTGGGGATTAAACAACGTGCCGCTGCTGGATACGGTGCCTGGCAGAAGTTATTACTATTCTCATTTTGGATATGTTATCCTTGGAAGAGTGATTGAACAAATTACCGGGCAGGCTTATGCGGATGCGGTAAAAACACTGGTCCTTCAACCGGCCGGTATTACGGATATGCAGATAGCCGGTAACACGCTTGCCCAGAAACTTCCCAACGAAGTAAAATATTACAGCAACACAACTGTTGATCCCTATGCACTAAATATTACTGCACAGGATGCAGCGATCGGCTGGCTTTCATCCGCTTACGATATGGCAAAGTTTCTGATCAATGTGGACGGCTTATCCGGCAAAACAATTCTTACACCTGCCGCGATAAAAACGATGATCACACCATCGACAGCCAATACCAAATATGCCTGCAGATGGGAAGTGAATCCGCTAACATGGTGGCATGATGGCAGAGATCCCGGTACCGGCACCACAGAAGCAAGTACCACACAGAATGGCAATTTCAACTTCGTGATTTTATGTAATACGTCCAGCAGCGACCCCAACTTCAGCCCTGACATGGAAAACATTTTCTGGAACGGGCAACCAGCGATTACACAATGGCCAAACTATGATCTGTTTAATACAACAACCAATTAAGTAGTTTTATAGTCACGGGAAAGGTATCTTATCGGTTTCTATTGATAATCAAAAATAATTTCACGAAGGATTGAGATCTCCACCTTACAATATTGTAAATGCATATGACGGTGAAATTAAGGGTGAAGCGTCAGTGGCAATAAAAAAACATCACCTGGCTTGGCCGGGTGATGTCTTTTTTTAAGAGGTGCAAAATATTTGACTGCTGGTTATTGTTTTAATACTTTGAATGACTTCAATACGGTTCCCTGTTTCAGTTTCACAACATATAAACCTGTGTTATAGCCGGAAGCGGGAATACTTATCATACCGTTCGACTGTGCAATACGGTTACTGTACAATAGTTTTCCATCCTGTGAATACAGTTCAACAGAAGCAGGCTCATCACTATCGAGTGAATAATAAATATTGAATTGATCTGTGGCAGGGTTGGGATAAACAGTTGCCATATTTCCTCTTTTCATATTTTCCCCATAGGCCTGCAGGGCTTGTCCATACGTGGCGGGAATTGCGTCTTTTCCACACTTCGCCGTACAACTGAATTCGGCATCTGTTCTTGTATATCCGAAATTGTCTTCCCAGTTGATGACTGCGATATTGGACGTCGTAAAATTTCTGCAGTATGAAATATCTGTTGAAAAAACCGTATCCCCGGGAGGAGCAACAAAACTGCCTTTGAAGTCTGTGCCTGTCAGAAACCACTGTAGCTCTACGCCAAATGGATTTGGATTCAGGACTGTCCAGTTTCTGATGGAAGACGGATCATCCGAACAGGCCGCTGCCAGTTTCAGATTTTTAATATAGAGTGTGGGGAATTTGACTGCTCCGACTGCTTTATCTGCTTCAATCAGTCCATACCCGGAAGCGAAATCAAATCCTTTATCAAAAGGAGACGTTAAGGGGTCGTCCATATCCGAAGTACTGGATGTCATCACACCTTTTATCTGGTCCGGTGTTATGGTATTTAATTTCTGCGCCTGGATCATCAGGGCCGCCACACCGGCAGCGTGTGGTGCTGCTGCCGAAGTGCCAAAGAAATTTGGGTAGGAATCGCCGTCGAAGGCGCCATCCGGATAATCAAATGGATTGAAGAAAGAAGTATTTACACCATCAGGTGCCGTGAGTTCAGGTTTTTTACGGATCAGGGGCGGAATGCGGTTGCCTTCAATGTCAAAATAATTCGGTACGCCACCATAAGAAGAATAATATTCTATGAGCGCAGGATCCACTCCATAAGCCGGTGTTTCCTGATACCAGGCGGCTCCGGTTGCTATCGCGCCCGCAGCTTTGGGATGTCCGAAAATGGTTCCTGACAATACGCCGGGTATAGCCGGTGTTGTAGCATAAAATAATGCATCATCAAATAATATATACTTCAGATGATGCGGATCGGGGCCGGCAAATTTCAAAATGACAATAAAAAACGTGGAGTCCTGGGTATCGTTTTCGTATCCAAAAACTTCGATCGGATCCCCGCTGGCGATATTATCACTGGCTCCGCCGGCGACAACATTTCCATTTCTATCCAGTAAATAAATATCCAGATCAGAGGTTGAACCCACGCCACTGGCAGAAAACGAAGATTCATCCCATTGAAATGAGCTGACGAGGACACCTCCCAACGGAATAAAAACCGGCTGGGCGTATACGGGCGGATCACCCGGGGCGCTGAAATTATGTGCCGTGCCACTGCCGGGTCCCAATAATTCAACGTCTGAAGCCTGATAACGGTGCTCATAAGAATTCACACCCTCATTACCTGCGGAGGAGAAATAACTAACGCCCTTCTTTTTTGATTCGTCGACAGATTGAGCAATGATACCATCCTGAAAAAAAGGTTCATCCAGATAACTGATATCGTCAGCAATCACCTGGCAGCCTCTGTCTGCAAGATCCTGAATACCCTGTGCAAAATCAGCTTCACCCAGATAGGCGGTATGAAATGCAAGTGCTGAACCGGGAGCGACATCATGAACGATCTCCAGTAACGCCCTGCCTTCATCTGTTCCACCACTATCCAGATCTTCCAACACCTCAATGGGTTTATTGAAATGAAAAGGATTTGAGGGGCCGGGCAATTCTCCCTGTTTAATTCCTTTTTTTGCGGTGCCCAGGTTATCATAACTGTCGGATAGTACACCCACTTTCACGCCAGTGCCATTCACATGATATTTGTTTCTGGCTATATCAGATCGCTGGGCCGTATCACCCTGACTGATCACCGGGACGGGCTTGTTATGTGATCCTTTTCCGTTACCCATTTTGCCAAAGGATTTTGGTGGCCGAACCGGTTTGTAAGCAGGTTTTGCATATTGAACGGACGCCAGATTCTCCAATTGACCAATGGAAGAGAGGGGCATGATGCCGGATATCACACGACCATAGACACCGGTTACATGAAAGCCGTTTTTTTGCAGATCCGCTTTGGCGGCGTTGATATTTCCTTTTACGGAAATATCCACCACGACACCACCGTTATGATATTGAATGTATTTATCCATCCCACCGGTCATGGATATTGGTTTCGCCTGAATACTAAAACTTTGAACCTGCGCAGCATTGTTTTTAGATGCCAGGTCTTTCAATACAGGGCTCAGTTTGGTGGGTGTTTTGTCCACCTGTATAATCGCTCCGGCCGGAATCCGGAGTTTTGGATTACCGGGAACCTGTTTCTGCGCCATCAAAGAGCACGACAACATGCAACAAAAAAAACAGAGTAAATTTTTTTGCATAACTGAAGGTTATAAGGTTTATAAAAAAAGTGGAGGAAGATTTCTGTTATGAATTTAATCTTTTTTTACGGACGGAAATTTTTTTAAGAGAATACAATTATCGTTTTGCGCTTTAACATCTATCAAGTTTATTTAACCCTAATTTTCATTTAGCAAAAGACTCCAGGAATTATTTACTACTAAAAAGCTCAAAATGAGACTTATCAGTTTAAGTTCGATGTTGCTGATCGTAGTTTGATCATATGTCTTAGAGACGAGTGAAAACAGGATCTTTTGTATCAGATTTTCTTATGGACGAAACGATACCAGCCAATCACCCAAAGCGCCCCGAAACAAAAACCTGCAGCGACATCTGTCGGATAGTGAACGGTCAATACAATTCTGCTCAGACCGATGGCGCATGTCAGTATCATTAGAAAAGTAATTCCGGCGATACGCAGGTAGATTGACATGGGCATGTGCCAGAGGGAATAACTCAATACCGCGCAAAAGATAAATGTAGAAGTGCTATGTCCGCTGGGAAAACTATAATCCATCACGTTTGGTATCAGCGGTGTGGGCGGGCGGTGCCGCTGAAATATCTGTTTCAAAACCTCGACTGACAAAAAGCCGCCGATTGCCAGGCTGGCGACACTGAGTCCAAAACGGACTTTGCGTTGCCAAATACAGATGCCAATAAAAATAATGTAGGCCGGAAATAAAAATTCAAAGGATCCGAAAAATGTCAGGCGGATCCAAAAGGGCAAAAGGGTCGGAGTCGCCAGGGGATGTGTAATATCCTGTACATATCTGTCAAACTGATTTTCCTGATACAAATCCACAAATACCGCGATCACAATAAATATCAGTAGTGCCAGGAAAAATAATATATTCAGGAGGTTGTCGCGATCTTTAACCTGGCCTGCATGTTTCATGGGAGGGCAAGTTAAATTTTTCTTCAGTTACTCAGCGTTAATCAGGACCCAGGCTGCCAGTCTTTCAGACTAGTTTCTCCTGAATGG
>CAVSYG010000014.1:0-258298 GCA_963732055.1 uncultured Bacteroidota bacterium
TGTTCCGATTCTGAATGGATTAAACTTAATCCGACGCAAATAATATGATAAGCGGTTTCATTCCTGTGGTTTAAAAAAATAATTTTATTTACAGGTTGCATGAGGAAAACGGCTGACAGTTGTCAGATCTTAATGACCGCTAAAATATTCCTCCATGCTAAAGAACTACTTCACCCTCGCCCTTCGTAATCTGTGGAAGCGCCGTGGATTTTCTGCGATCAATATTCTTGGACTTTCGGTTGGAATGACAGCCTGTTTCCTGATTTTTTTGTATGTGCATTTCGAGTTAAGCTATGACTCCTTTCATCGAAAGGCTGACCGAATCTACCGGGTGGTTTGTGATATTAAAACACCCAGTGAAACGATCATGGCTGATGGTCCTGCATGGCCGGTGCTGCCGAATATGAAAAGCCGGTTCCCTGAAATTGAGTCAGCGGTTCGAACCGTCAGAACCAGCCTGCTCGTTCGGACGGGGGACATCAAATTCCAGGAAGAAAATTCTTTGTTCGCAGACCCTGCTTTTTTTCAAATTTTTGATTTCCCACTGTTGAAAGGCGATCCGGCTACCGTATTAAAAGACCCTTTCAGTGTGGTATTTTCAGAATCTGCAGCAAAGAAATATTTTGGAAATACAAACCCCGTTGGACAAACGATCCTGCTCGCCCAAAAGGCGTGGCCGGTTAAAGTGACCGGTTTAATGAAAGATCTTCCGGAGAACTCGCAAATCTCCGCGGACATGATCGTTTCCATGACCACCGAAACAAAAAACCTGAACGCCGGCGTGGAAGACTATTGGGAATGGTCTGACTATCATCCGATTTGCTTTATACTCCTGAAACCCGGCACTCATCCGCAGGCACTTGTAAACAAATTTCCCGCATTTATTGAAAACGTGGAAGGTGCGGAAATGAAAAAGCAGCAGATGAAAACCAGCTTATCACTCGAACCTTTGAAGGATGTATACCTGCGTTCCACCCGGAACGGATACAGAAATGTAGGTACTAAAAATGTGCACCTGTTCTCCTTTGTGGCCCTCATCATCTTACTGATTGCCTGCATAAATTTTGTGAACCTGACTACTGCACGGGCTGCTGAGCGGGCCAGAGAGGTGGGGATTCGGAAAGTGATCGGAGCAGTTCGGAGTGAGCTTGCACGTCAGTTCCTTGGGGAATCCCTTATTCTTTGTTTCATTGCTTTTTTACTAACGGTTATATCGGCGGCATGGCTGATCCCGGAATTTAATCTCCTGTCGGGTAAGACAATCAGTCATGGCGTATTCGAACACCCATCCTTTATTTTTTTACTTCTTCTGTCTGCACTGTTTGTCGGACTGCTGGCCGGATTATATCCGGCTTTTGTTCTTTCTTCATTTAAACCTGCCATGGTTCTGAAAGGAAGGTTTTCCACCAGCGTCCGGGGTAAGACATTAAGGAAATCCCTTGTACTGGTACAGTTCACCCTGTCAACGGGTTTTATCATCACAACGCTCATAGTTTATAAACAATTAAACTTTATGCGTGAACAGGATCTGGGATTTAATAAAGATCAAATGATGGTTATCAATACAGAAGGTGATCCGGGGAGGATTGCCTTTCAGCAGTCTCTCAAAGGAATTCCGGAAGTTCTCTCCACATCACTTGCTTCAAACGTTCCGGCGACAAATGATTATACTATAAATTGTGAAATAGAAAATGCCAAAGGTGATCTTCAGGCTGCGAATATGGATTCGTATTTTGTAGACTGGGATTATATATCCCAGTATCAGATAAAAATAGTTGCGGGTCGTGCCTTTTCCAGGGAATTTGGAACCGATACAACGCAGGCGATGCTGATCAATGAAGCGGCCGCAAAAATGCTTGGATACCGTTCGCCCATAGAAGCAGTGGGCAGGCGCTTCAAACAATTTGACCGTGTGGGTAAGATTGTGGGCGTAATGAAAGATTTTCATTTCCATTCTCTGCAACATGAGATCCAGCCGCTTGCCATGCGAATAGAACCGGAGGCCTGCTTTCTGGTTTCAGTTAAAATAGCCACGCGCAATTTATCGGGCACCATTTCTGCCATCCGGGATAAATGGAATAGTATTATTCCCCATCGACCGCTGCTTTATTATTTTCTGGATGAATATTTTGACAAGCAGTACCGAAGTGAAGAAAGATTCGGAAGATTGTTTTTGTATTTTACTATACTGGCAATATTTATTTCCTGCATGGGTCTTTTCGGTCTGGCTTCTTACAGCACCTTGCAGCGTACACGCGAAATTGCCGTAAGGAAAGTGATGGGGGCATCCGTTCAAAGTATCATCCGGTTGCTCTCGCAGGATTTTTTGACGTTGATTATGATTTCATTTCTCATCGCTGCGCCAGTTGCCTGGTGGTTGATGCATCAATGGTTGCGGGATTTTGCTTATCGCATTACCATCGGCTGGTGGACACTCATTTTATCAGGTTTACTCGCCTTATTCATTGCAATGGTTACCATTAGTTTCCAGGCGATCCAGGCAGCAAAAGCAAACCCGGTAAATAGTTTGAAAGCCGACTAATGAAACAGATGCTGTGTTAGTTCTCTATTTTTAAAGTCAACAGAATAGAACCATCTTTTTTTCTGTACACTTTACATTCTTCAAGCCTCAGATCCCTCAGATCGTGTGCCCAGATTCCATAGGTTCCATTTGTTTCATTGCGTTTGTGTCCCAAAATTCGTTTTGACGGAGGAACGGGTTTAACTTGTGCGGTTTTTTCTTCTTCCTGGTAAATGAAATGATAGCTCCGGCTGATTAATTCTACCAAATGCTTTTTGGTGATAGATCCTGTGAAATGGGAGCACATGGTGCAGGAATTTCTTAACGGGTAATCGTACAGTATGCAGATATCATGTACCTCATAAAAGAACCCCGGGTTCTTCATTTTTATCGGGCAGATTTTTTATTTCATTTTCCGGATGGTCAATAGCTATACTTGTGGTATAACCGTCCGGATAATCTTTTATATTATTTGTTTTGATTCTAAAATCAATCAGGGTAATCAATTCCCCTAATTCATCAGTATTCTTTATTTTTTTATAGTCTTGTTCTCGGGATTCAACAGCGTCAGTGGTGTCCTGGAAGAGGACGAATCCACGATTATTATAGGATTTTTTAAAATTAAGTTCTACCTGAAGTATTTTTTCTAAAAGAGGACCTTCAGTCAATTCTCTTTTGGCATAGGATAGAACAAGCATGGCCATCGAATCGTGTCCTGTTTGATGCCATGCATCGGCCAGGTTTAAGATAAATAGGACGACGGTCGTCCTGGCTTATTTTAGGAAGACGTAATCCCTTTTTTAAAATATATATGGCTTCTTTATATCTGTGCCCACGAATTAGCCAAAAACCATAATTAGAATAAGCCCTGTATAACCCACTATCTACCATTAAAGCCCGATCGAAATAAATATAAGAAGCTTCATTAGTATATAATGTACCCATAAGATTGCCCAAATCCGTCAATATTTCCGGGTTATTGGGGTCAGCACTATCAGCATGTGAAAAGCACAGTTTTGCTTCTTCGAATTTCCGGTCATTTAACAAGCTAAGCGCCTGTTCGTATTCCTTTTTTGCATATTCCCCATGTATATGCCTGGAACCAGTCAGGATTATACTTTGAGACATAATTTCCTCTCTTCTGCGATTTCGGGGTCCGCAGGATATCATGAGCAGGAAGCATACACTAGCGCAGAAGTTACATAATCGCCTTTTCAAATCATGCAATTTTTTAAATGATTAATAATGAACAATTTACTCTTATCCCGTTTAAGATTCGTCTAAGATTCGTCTAAGATTCGTCTAAGATGCGTCTAAGATGCGTCTGAGCATCGTCCGGATCCTATGTTAAGTTCAAATCGTTTCATTTTTTTGTTTTTTAGGTGTCGGGTGCTGCAGTCTTGTACCGGCGTGCCGCATGACACCTTTCCCTTTAAACAGCAGATTGCATCAATTATTTTATCGTGACATCATCTTGCTTCTTGATACTTCATCTTGCTTCATGTTGCTGCATATTGCTTATTCGCGGGCATGCAGGGCTATAATAAAAAGATGTGCGATATTATATAGAACAAAGTAAGTAAAAACACTTACCTCATTTCAATAAAATGAAGTTCATTTTCTCATGAAGGTTTGATATTATTGTATACGTAAAATACCTCTGTCTTTAAAACGTTATCATCCTTCAACCCACCGAATGCTTCATGAGGAATAAAACTTTATTCTTTTTACCCATTTGCTTTTTACTTTATTTACATGTCGCCCACGCACAGGACTTGACAGATCTCAAACCGGCCAAAATCACACTGACAGATTTTGATGTGCAGGGCAACAAATCTGATTCCGGCACTGGAGCCATCATTTTGTCCGACATCGGCAAAAGAACTTTTGAAAAGAATGAAGCCGGGGATGAAGACATTGTGCTGAAAAGATTTATTCGCATTCAGATTGTGAATAAAAATGGACTCGATGCCGGCAATGTTACGCTGCATTTGAATACCCAGGCCCAATATCACAACCTGTTGATGAAATTGCCAGATGAAGGCCTGGTAAAGTTGGAGGGCACGACTTATAATAAGATCAACGAAAGTATCCGGGAAGTAAGGCTGGACCAGGCAAACGTGATCAGCCAGCAGGAGGGAAAGAACTGGGGTAATGGTAAAGTTTGCTATGCCGGCACTCAGTGTAGGATCGATTTTTGACTTCGGGTATGTCAGCAGATGTTCTTTCAGAAATCATGATCTTTCATGGAGTTTCCAATATAAATATCCCTGCCTTTGGAGCGAATACGATTTAACACTGCCTGATGCCGATATGTATTCCATCAAATACCAGGGAGATTCCAGTTTTTTTATTAATACCGTGGAACCCGTTTTTCGTGAATCAGCGGATACCTTGTTGCAGGGGCGATTGTTACAAAGTCATTTCAAATGGGTAAAAAAAAATGAAGCAGCCCTAGGTCCTGAACCTTATATCAAATCAATTAAAAACTATGAAGACAGGATAAGCCTCTATCATAAATGGTTTATGGCAGACTTTAGAACCGGCGAGCATTACTCATCCGACACCTGGGGAGGTTTTAGCCACCTTTACTATATCTGGATGGGTATGGAAGATTTTGAGGACGATAAGTTCGGCTGGTTGAAAAAAGACCTGGAGCAGCCAACGACAGGACTTAAGACAAAAAAAGAAATCTCATTGGCCTATTTTTAAATATGTAAGAGACAACTTTAAATGTACATCTCATTATGATTATTTTTTGAGTCAGAAGCTCAAAGAAACCTTTAAGAATAAATCCGGGAATGTGGCTGATTTGAACCTCCTTTTAACCGCTATGCTAAAACAAATGCATATTGAAGCTCATCCCGCTGTTTTAACGACCGTAGACAGAGGATACGGTAATCTCAGTTATCCATTGCCGTATGATTATAATTACCTTATATGCGTAGCCGATGTGGATGGCAGAGAGGTTTTGCTGGATGCAAGCCAACCACTGAATTCCTACGGCAAATTGCCTGGCTATTGTTACAATGGCGGCGCGGTTACTTTGAATACCAAAAAACCCAGACTGATCCCGCTCATTGCCGATTCGCTGCTGGAACAAAATCGGGTAAACCTGGTTATGGCTAGCGACGACAAAGGATTCTTCTCCGGAAGTTTTACTTTGAACTGCGGTTTACAAATGTCATATGATTTGAGGAAGGAAATAGAGAAAACCTCATTGGACAAATACCTGACTACTAAAATAAAAGATCGAATCAGCCATTTTTCAAATGAAGAGGCCGGGGATCTGAAAAATCCTGATAAACCTTTAGTCATCAGCTCGGATATTGATTTTACCGATTCCGTCAAATCGGACCTATGTTATATAAAGCCCGTTGTTTTTTCTTATTTCGACATAAATCCATTCAGTGCTGTCAAACGGAAATATATTATTGAAATGCCTTACCGGATGGATAATGTTTATTTGTTATCCCTGGACATTCCGACGGGTTATACGGTAGAAGAGATGCCTGCCTCTGCAAAGACAAGTCTCAATGATAAAGGCGGGTATTTTGAATACATTCTTGAAAAGAACGGAGATATGATACAGCTTCGAATGCGGATAAAAATTGACCAAACACTCTTTACCACAGAAGAATATGGCACTCTGCGGGAGTTCGTCAATCAAATCTTAAAAAAAGAAAATGAGCAAATCGTATTCAGAAAATTGAAGTGATATTTAATTTAAACATCCGGAATCTGAATGACAAACGGGGTAAATTCACCTTAATTCGAACACCGTTGTCGGCGAGACGGTGACTTCATATTGGTTGCAAAATAATGTTAAGAAAAATATATTTCGCCACCAGAATTGCGGGAATACTTTGTTGGCGGAAGTTATTTCACGTTTAGCTTAATAATGCCTGCGTAAGTTGCTGCCCAAATTGCACCATCTTTGTCCTTTGCTATTTTCTCAATATTTACGCTGGGAACATTTGAATTTTCGTTTGTATAAATTTCCCATTCCTTTGTTCTGATCTCGTATTTCAAAATCCCTACATTATTTAAAGTCAGCCATAGAATATTCTTGACTTCATCTAATAGAAAATAATTTATGCTATTATCTGAAAATACTTTTGGATTTTTATGTGTGACCCTCTCCCAAACACCGTTAGTTCGTAATATGTATATTCCCGCATCTAACTTATCTCTTCCATTTCCCAAGTTAAACCATAGATCACCATTTTTATCTTCATACATCTGGGAAATATATGATTTAGACAAAGGCGTTTTTCCATCATTAAATTTTGTTGTTGTTTGGTTTTCTATCATAATGTTACCTTCGAAAGTACCAATCCAAATTCTGCTTTTGCTATCCACAAAAACTCCTAAAGTTTTATCCGTTGGCAATTCAGAATTTTTTTGATTAATCACACTCCAGCTTTTACCGTCAAATTTGGAAACGCCATCCCAGGATGTAAACCAAACATTATTTGCATTATCAACGAATATTTTTCGCGCCCATTTTATTGGTGAATTCGTCGAATCGTAAATTGTCCATTTTTCGTTATCATATTTGTAAACATCCCAATCCACAACAAACCATTTATTATTATTTTTATCTACCTCAATATCACGAACTGTTTGAGTTATGTCTTTGTTATATACCGTTGCCTTTAAGTTTGAATTTTGAGTATTAAATTTTTTCCATTTGCCATTGTCAATTTGAACTATCCCATTATCAGTTCCAATCCAAATTTTGTTTTCGAGGTCATTTACGACTGCCCTTGTCATATCCCATGGTAATTCTGAATTTTGTTGAGTATAAACAGTCCAGGTTTCTGATAAATTATTTCGATTTGTACCTTTTATTTCCGGTGTTCCCGTGGATTTTTCATTTGTTGCATTTGTAAAATCAAAAACTCTTCTCTGAACAGTAAAATTTCCTTTATCAAAATCAAGAATTAGTGAAATGGAGGATTGAGCCGCTTTATTCTCACTTATCGCAGGTTTCCAATATGAAGTACTATTTATTGCATACTGTAAGTTTAATTTTTCGGATTTAATATTTGTTTGATTATTTGCACTTAACAAGCAGGGTTTTCCTGAGGAATCAATTAAAATTTGGATTTCCAATTGTCCCTTTATTATTTTTAAACCGGTGTCGTCGAAATTACGAGCTAATTCCTTTAATAAACTTTGTGGTGGCTGGGCTTTTACTTCTCCGCAGTCAAGGCAAAATTGACTTAGTTTGCAATTATCAAATTTTTCTGTGTATAGATATTGCCCAAATGCGTATGCTGACAAAATATTGAGAGTAACTATTATTATAATTTTTTTCATAAATATTTATGAGTTTACGCCTTAATCCCTTTTCATTATGCGCGTCTTAATCTTCAACCTTTATACAAATACCAAAAATAGAACTCCTATTTGTCCAACCGTTGATGCGTCCAATATTATTGCCGATTTGATAACGGTCACCCTGAATGGCTTTGATGAGATGTAAATACTGGGATCCATTGACCTTGCAAAGTACGATGTCACCTGGTTTAAGAATTCTGTCGTTGACAGCTTCCACAGTTACCAATTGTCCAGAGCCAATTTTCCCTTTCATGGAGTGTCCTCTTGGTCCGAACTGAACGGTTTCGCCGATCTTTAATTTTTCTATATAGTGTGTCGCCCAACTCATGCTAGTTTTCGTTTTTTCGTCCAACGGAAAGCCCGGTTACGTTCAGATAATCATTCTTTAGACAATCCAGTTTGAGTAATGGTTCCTTGTCATTCATCTTGTAATACCATTCTTCGACAAGCCTGGCATATTTCCAGATAAAAACGATCCGGTGTGCAGTCAATTCGTCATTAACGTCGATCGTCGCACCCACCGCTTCGTGATTTTTCCCATAAAATCCCAACTCTCTGGGCCTTCCGGCGCTATCATATTCATAGCGAATGACTGAATAGCCTGAACTTACTCCCCTGTTGCGGGTGATCAATGATCCGTAATAAAGAAATTCCCGACGGTATAACTGGCTATCTTCCTGATTTGACAGGTATAAATTTTTATTAATCACTCAGTCGGATGTCAATACCAGGTAACCAGATATTTTTGAAAATAGGGTTGATGATCATTGATCGTCCAAACTGCTACCCGATTTGCCGCGTCAAACTGATAGCTGTCCGTTTCAACAGCAGTTACACCGGTGGAAACATTAAAAAAGGTACCTCCCGATTTCAATGCAGAAGCGCCTGAATAAATATATAATCCACCTGATGAAATATCGGTGTATACCATCTGGGTGGTTGATATCAATACATTGTTTGCATCCAAACTATACAATTTTGTTCCCGTCACATTTTCGCTTGTATAAAAAGCAACAGAGCTTCGTATACCATCCTGCCGAACCATGGTCGAATCCAGGTTTTGACCGGTGTAGTAATAATTTATCGTAAACACGGTTTGATATAGGCTAGTGGTACCAATGATCTGTCTTATCAAACTGTCCTGGCCCGCCTGGTCATAATAATAATAGGTACTGGTTCCGGAATTTGTGATCGCACTATCCGTGCGGTCCTGCAGATGCTGGTAATAAACAGTATGTAAACCTGCTGTAAATGAACCGTTGTTATAAGAGTGGTCATCCGTGGTGTATCGGTCATTTAAATAAGTATAAAATACAGTATCGATATGGGTGCCCACTTTCAGACTCTGCTGAACAATCCTTCGCTGATTATCATACTTCCACTCTGTCAATGAAGAATCTGTAATGATAGTCCCGCTTACATCATAAATATAATCCAGCATAGACTTCAACAGTGTCGACGTATCCACTTTAACAACATCAGGTCTTGTGGTATCGGTAACAGATGGTGGTGAATTTGGCTGGTTGTTAGACTTTTTACAGGAAACAGAAAGCATCAGCAGGATGATGCATACGGTAGGGATTAATTTCATAACAGAGTTTGGGCGCGTGATGCGGAGGTTATTACTTTTAAAAATACTCATTTTTCTCAGCAAAAGAAATGAATGGGAGAAAAAGAATTTGACATTGATGATCTAAGTATAAACACCTGGAAGATGAGTATTCTCTTAGTATATTCCCATCGTACGCTATTTCCGACACGTGTTCAGGAGGTTATTTCATTTTCAAAACAGCATGATATGGATGTTGCGGATTCACGACAAGTTCCTGTCTTTGGGGATGTATCAAAACATCCATTTCCTCCATTGGTATAGCGCCTAATAAACATTCGCAATCCCCAGGCAATACGAAGGCGCTGCAAACAGCCTTTCTGTTTGCAAATCGAACATCAATGGGTCCTACCACATCATACTCTGCCACTTCACCACTGGCCAGCAAAACCTTTCTTCTTTCAATAAATGGGAATTCAAGCTGGGATTGTATTGTTTCATTAATTGCCATCATATAAGCTCCGCTGTCCACTAATACATTGAGGCGCATGTGTTTTATTTCGTCGTCACCGATCAGGTTTCGGCGAGCCATCACTAAGTCCGTAGAATTTATTAATTCAATATCTGCATAAACGACGCCCATAAATCAATATTTATCCTGGAATTAAAAATACGCAAAATCAAAAGTAGTTCTTCATGTTATTTCCGAAAATACCACTTTGCGTCTGGTTTAACTTAGTGATCATTTCATTCCCTTATCAATTCATCAAGGGTTTCGTTAAATTCATTCTTGTATTTAATATAATATTCGCCTGACCCAGGTCCATAAAAACTAGTCTCGATTTTCCTCACACGTCCTTCACGGTCCAGAATAAGCGTTGTCGGAAAAGAGCGAATGTCCGTCAGTTGAGGAAGTGTCTTAGCTGCTTTTTGATCATCACCCGCCGTGACACCTGTCATCAGGATCGGATAAGGTACCCCGAGTAATTTCTTAAACTTTTCAACACTTACTTTGGACCGGGTGGTATCCGTGCTGTATTCATAGGTCAATGCAATGATTTCAACTCCTTTTTCATGGTTTTCTTTATAAAAGTCAATGAGGAATCTTGTTTCGTCGAGGCAGTTTGCACACCAACTGCCCATGAGTTGAATAATCACCACCTTATGCCTGTATTTCTCATCGTTTATAGAAACCCATTTCCCCTGCAAATCGGGAAAACGAAAATTAAGTCTGGTCTGTCCTTCCCGCATTCGTGTAGGATCAATGGCAACCGGCGGCGGGATACTATCCGTCTTAACGGCTGTCCAGCTTTCTTTACCAGTGTATCCATTATAAAAAAATCCCCCGGAAATTGCATTTTCATTGGTGATCTCCGCCTCAAACAGGCGAATATTATCTCCGTCAAAACTTGACAATTTTAATGAATCGCCGGTAACAATGCCGTCGAGATAACGATAATCCGCCGAAGGAGTGAGAAAAGTGCCGGTAAGGCTGCTACCCTCCTGAGAAAAAATGGCCAGGGCCTTGCGGGTTGTGCCGTTGGGCCGGGTAATCGTTACATCCCATTTTCCGGTGATATTTTTTTTGGCGCTTCCCATGTTTGAAATAAAGCGTTGCGAATCTTTAGCATCCGCTGTAAAAGGCCAATACTGCCTGCTGCCTGTAGTCACTTTTATAAACTGACCGCTCAGCTTTTCTTTCCCTTCCTTCCTGGCACGGAACGACACTTCAAAAGCGGGCAGCGTGAAAAATACCGAATCGCCTTTTTCTGTCCATTCAGTAACCGGTATGCGTTCAGCTGCGTTCCTGATATACCAGGCCTCCCTGTTATTTTCCTGCGTCTGAATCAATTGAAAGGGAACCTGTTTACCATCCATTCTTTGCACAAACGCCAGCCAGATTCGCGGACCCGCAGATTGAGCATTTGATTTATCATTTGGCATTAAAAGAAAGCTGAAGCAGAAAGAAAATACTTTTATAAATCCGGTTCCTCTCAATGTTAAGATTTTGATTCGGAAAAAGTAATGATGTGACTTGTAAAATTACGAAGACGGAGCAGAAGCTTCAAAAAAGGGATATGATGGATCATTTCGGCTTCACCCAATCACCATCTAAAGTGTTAAATGGCCTCCCTTCCCGATAGGAATTCAAAATTAATTTCTAAGATTGTATACCGGATTATCTAATTCATCGGTCACTCAACTGATTTTATGATCCAAAACTATCTAAAGATCGCATGGCGAAACCTGCTGAGGCATAAAAGTTTTTCGTTGATCAATATCGTCGGACTGGCGATCGGCATCGCCGCCTGCCTTATTATTTTTCTTTATGTCTATGGAGAGCTTACATACGATCGGTACAATGCAAAGACAAATCGTATCGTCCGGATCACTACGCGGCTGCATACGCCGGAATCTGACCTGGTTCTTGCCTCAAGTCCCCAGCTACTGGGAGAAGTACTAAAAAAAGATTACCCGGAGGTTGAATCTGTCGCGAGACTGATCAACGCTTCATCATCGGTGAAATTCAGGAATGATGTTTTTGCGGAACCAAACTTTTATAGTACCGATCAGCCCATTTTTTCTGTTTTCAGTTTCAATTTCCTCGAAGGATCGGCAAATGATGCATTGAAAAACCCCGCATCGATTGTAATTACAAAATCCATCGCAAGGAAATATTTTGGAGATCAGCCTGCACTTGGAAAAATACTTCATTGCAATAGTCAGGACATGCAGATTACCGGAGTCGTGGAAGACCGGCCCCCGAATTCGGATATGAAGATCGATGCCCTTCTCTACAACGATTTTTCAAAAACGAAGGAATGGATGGATGATTTTGACAATTTCACATTCGTTTTATTTTACAGGAAACCCAATCTCAAACAACTTGCACCTAAACTCGCCGAAATAAGTAAAAAATATATTCAGCCCGAGCTCGATGCAGGCGGTGGTCCTGGTGGAGCAGGCAGGTATAAAATTGAATTCGAATCTGAGTTCCTGGCCGGCGTTCATTTCAGTGAGGGTAAACTCGTTGACACACCCAAGGGAAACCGCCAGTTCAACTATATTTTTTCCCTGCTGGCTGTTTTCATTTTGATCATCGCCTTGCTTAATTATATCAACCTGTCTACGGTAAGATCGACAGAAAGGGCCAGGGAAGTGGGCATCCGGAAAGTAAGCGGCGCCTCCCGTTTTCAACTGGTGCGACAGTTTATGTTCGAATCATTTTTTATTTTATTCATCGCATGCCTGCTCGCAGCCGGCCTCGCAATCCTTGGTCTCCCCTACATCAACCGACTCATGGAAACGAAACTGATGATGAACTGGTCGGCCGTGCTGCCATTTACCGGGATCATTTTTTTAGTTACGTTAATACTGGCCGGATTATATCCTGCATTTGTACTTTCCGCCTTCAGGCCCGTAGCCGTGCTGAAAGGAAACTGGCGCCATAGCATCAAAGGCGTTTTTCTGCGCAAGGCCATAACCGTTACACAATTTGCCATCGCCGTTGCACTGATCATGGGGACCACTGTTATTTATAACCAGATGAAATATGTCAGTCAGAAAGATCTTGGCTTCAATAAAGATCAGCTGCTGAATATTAATCTTCCCAGGGATTCTGCCAGCCTGGGCGCGGTAAAATCTTTCCAGAATGAATTGAAGAACCGGCCGGAAATCAATGGCATCACAGTCGGAAGCGGTCTTGTTGCGGCCACGATGAGTTCCACGGTCACGAATTTTGAAGGTAAACGGCGGGAATTCATGTGTGTCTACTATGCAATCGATCCGCAGTTCCTGTCCGTCTTTCAGATTCCCCTGGTTGAAGGAAGAAATATTTCAGAAAATTTCGCGACAGACAAAGAAGAGGCCTTTCTCGTGAACGAAGCATTTTTAAGGTTCATGGGTTGGAAATCAGGGTTAGGAAAATCATTGGAAGGCTGGGGCCATAAGGGAAAGATCGTCGGGGTGATTAGGAATTGCTATTTCAATTCCCTGCACGATGTGATCGCACCGCTCGTAATGATTTATAATACGACACCCATCAATATCACAACGATAAAAATCAAACCCCGCGATCTTGCACTCGTTAAAACAGTGTTCAAAAAGAACTTCCCCGAGATCCCCATCGACTATTCCTTCCTGGATGATATCGTGGAAAAACAATACACAAAGGACCGAATCACCATGCAGCTCTTCAATTCATTTACGCTGCTGGCCATCCTGGTATCCTGTCTCGGTTTGTATGGACTGGTGGCCCTGATTGCGATTCAGCGCACGAAGGAGATCAGTATCCGGAAAGTATTGGGCGCCACACTGCGACAATTGTTTTCTCTGATGACTAAGGATTTTTTAAAACTCCTGGTCTGGTCCCTGATTATTGCACTGCCGGTTGCTGCCATCGCGATGAATAAATGGCTTTCATCTTATGCTTACCACGTATCCTTAAGATGGTGGATGTTTTTAATTCCGGTAATCGTAATCCTTTCCCTGGCCCTTGCTGTGATCAGCAGGGAAATTATTAAAGCGGCATGCATGAACCCGGTAAAAAGCTTAAGATCGGAGTAAAACCTAATTGAAATGATGTTTTCAAAATAAAATTCAATGCATTTTCCTACATAATTTAATTCCGACTAATTGATTTCACTTAGTTATTAACGGGTGTCGCAGAACAAGTGTTTAATTTATGCCAACACCCGTCCCAGTTGCTGGTGCATGGAATGGAAGTCATAATGATTCCAGGCCTCGGCGATTTTGCCTTTCTCAAACCTGCACTTGCAAAGACCTGAAAAGCTAACTCTTTTGCCAGTCTCTGTATGCGTGGCCGTTACGTGAGTAAGCGCACATTCCATATTATCCTGCGTAAGAGCGTCCTGGACATCAACCCGGATGTCATGGAACTGGCTTTTAAAATCGCGGTAGAAAGACTTAAAGCCTTCAGCTCCTTTTGTCTGTCCTTCTGCTATACCGTGTACCAGTGACTCCTGCGTCATCAGTTCGTCAATCAAATCTTCCCGACCTTCATTCCAAACCTCCTGGAACCATCGGTAGATTAATGTTGATTTTATATCTCGCATAAAATTGATATTTATTTACTTCCTGTTTAATCCTTCCCTTTGAATATTTTTCCCACTGATCAGGATATTTCTTACATCAGCTCTTAATTCCTGGGGTATATGGTGTAGCACGGAACTAAGCGTATCCTCAATGGGACTAGGATCTCCGCCGCCCGGCCCTACAATGTGAACACCACCCGTGTCGCCTAAAAATCCAAAAATAATATGCCAATATATGGGTGGAATTACAACTGTTTTATAAACAGGCACCATCACCCAGGCCCTGGGCTCCCCAAAAAAATATCCTATTCCTGCAATGGATCCGTTTGAATTAATACATCTTGCCTCTGTCAGAACCCATTCTGAAAACGGCGAAATAAGATCATTTAAATCGGTAACAATGGGCCCGTTCCATATAGTTGCCCGACGACCTGTCCCGGATTCCAACCATCCGACGATCTGGCCCATTTCATTTATATCATATGCGTCGCCCTTTAAAGTATCTGGGTATGTCCCCAGAAAATTTTTTTCAGCGGTTCCCCAATAGTAAGCCTGTGATGTATCAATAAAATTACCGTGTCCGCCGGCAAAAATGATTCCAACTGAATTCCCGCTATCGTTTGCAGCTCTTAACATGCTGAGTCTTCCGAGAATACCGTTCAGATCCAGATTATCCGGCAGGTCAAGTTGATGAATGAGGCCAAGAGAATCCCATCTCGCCGCTGTTTCATAAAAAGAAACCGGCGTATGTTCACTCGGTAGCACATTTCCGTACACATCACCATTTGAAAGAATGGCAAATCCTCCATCGTTTATTGTCAGTGGCGAATCCTTATAAGTTGCAATCTCCAATAGATTTATTACTCCTTTTTCCCATTTACAGGCACGCTCCGGGTTAATATTCGTGAAATCATAGTTTACACCTGCTATCTCACCGGAATTATTAATAGAATATGCAATTCCCTGACTTACGGGGTCAATTCTTTTTGCCACGTCGGATTTCCAAATAGTTGGGATCAGAGAGCTACTTGGATACGGGGCATTAAGCGTAACACAATACCCAACGATTTCATCGTAATCGTTTAAATCCTGTGCGCTCGAATAACTTGCTTCAGGAATCAGTGGTAACTTTTCCAGTCCGTTTAATTTGTTCCAAAAAAACGACTGAGTGTTCAGGGTGACATCCATCATAGTACCGACAATATTCCCCGTATGATTGATAGAATTTGGGGTAACGGCGGAAAATCCAGGTAGCGAACCCAGATCCTGAATTTTAAAGGGAGTCATACAAATTAAATTTATAAAATGAAATGTTCAATACCGCTTCACTTATTTTGTACTTCGATAATGATAAAGATGATGACTTATTTCACAAAAATGGAAGACGCACTCGACGAATGCGCGCCGTCTGTAAGTTTAGTCTCTACACCATCCTTCCAATACACAGCATTAGCAAACTGAGGAGAGAGAGTCTCATATCCGGCAACATATACATCTTTGCCTGACACAAATATGGAATTGGCCCAGGAATCCGTTTCGCTCCTGGAAAGTTGAACTGCATTCCCATTCTTCCAGTATGAAGCGGTCTCTTTACCGAATGGTTCTGACATCTTTACCCCGGTTACATACACATCTCTACCTGAAACAAAAATTGAGCTTGCCTGCCCAAAGCTATCCACCTGATTAACCGGAACAAGAACTTCATTTTTCCAATACCATATTTCCGGGAATTGTGAACTCGAAGAAATAACATATCCCACTATATATACGTCAGGGCCTGATACAGAGATCGAATTTGCAATAAAGATTCCGCCGGCTGTGGTATTTTTTGTAGTCAAATATTTTTCTTCTCCATTTTTCCAATACACTGCATTGGGACCATCATTACCTGCGACATACAGATCATTTCCGGACAGTAAGATGGAATTAGCTGAAGAACTGCCAAAACTGCCATATACATTCGTCTTATCAAGAGCGATCTCCGCTCCATTTTTCCAATACACCGCATTGGCAAGGTCATTACCTGCAACATATACATCATTGCCCGATACAAAGATGGAGGATGCCCCACCGCCATTTGAAAGTTGGACCTCATTATTATTTTTCCAATAAACAGCCCCACTAAATTCCTTGCTATCCGTGCCGGCTACGTAAACATCACTGCCGGATACAAAAATTGAACTGGTGATCGCATTACCGGTTCCATCGGACAATATTATTTCCTGACCGTCAACCCAATATCTTGCCACATCGTATGAACCATTCAACTCTTCACCTGCAACAAATACAATCGGTTTTTCCCCGGGAAAACCGCCACCCTTAAAAATGGGAGGAAAATCCTTTTTACAGGAACTGAATGTGAGCATGATACCTATTACGACAGCTGACAGCAATTTGCCATTCAAAGATTTGAAGTACATAAAAATGGATTTAGTTGTAATAAAAATTTAATCGGACCTACAGACGATTCTCCAGGAATGGATATAAAAGGCTAACAGCTATACTGGATTTTCTGAAGAGCATGCCCGCAGGTATACGCGGGAAAATGTTGTGGAAGAGAGCTATCGTAATTCTCAAGAGGTACCTGGATATCCCGGTGAAAACGCCATCGGGAAATGGATCTGAAATTAGGATTTTTAAATGACATGTCCGGGTTTCGCGGTATTAACTTTCCAGACATTCCGGGAATTCTTAACACCTGGCGTTTATATACATGGAAACACTTAGTCTATTGTCAGGTAATTTCACTTATTCCAGGTTCACGAGGCCATAACACCAGATCTCAATTTCTGGAATTCTGTTGTACTTTAGTAATGCGTAATATTGAAAATAAAAACCGCAGTGGCCGGGTACTGGAATTCTATTTACGAGACTTTGCCAATACGTGAGCGTTGTATGCAAACACACTGCAACATTATAAGATTTCAAAATGGTTAAGAAAAAAAACAATTATCGCAAAGGACTTCATCTTCATAGGACACACCCAATTTTGTTTGGAGGCAATCCAACTGATCGACAAAACATAACTTTTATTTCAAGACTGCAACATGCAGAACTTGCGACATTTTGGAATAGAAAAGTAAGGGAAATGAAAAACCAATCGAGTGAAACAACTGTTTGAGAAATTAACCAACGGCTTTGACACAGTTTCACCTGCAAGATCTTCTGCAATTGAAACTGCCGAAAAGTTTTTCAATTTAAAATTACCGACGGACTATATAGAGTTTTTACAATTTACAAATGGACTTGAAGGCGAAACTACAAACAGCTACCTTGTTCTTTGGGGTGCTGAAGAACTTGTTGAGTTAAACAGGCTTATAATGTTAAAGAGTTTATATCAAACATTATTCTTATTGGCTCTGATGGTGCGGAGGATGCTTTTGCTTTTGACATAACAAATATGACTATTGTTAAGTTGCCTTTTATTGGTATGGGACATATTGCAAATGAAAAACTTTCAGATACATTTGGCGACTTTTTGGCCTTCCAAATAAAAGACGAGAATAAAGGTCTTTTTAAGCGGCTTTTCGGTTAACAAAAGCGCCAGCAGACAAAATGGGAAAGGGCGCCAGTCAGCATACATCCAGACAATGAAACATTCTTTATTAATCTCTTTTTTACTTCTATTCATTGTCTCCTGCGAAAATATGCGCCGAATTTCAAGAGGCGACCTAAACGAAAATGAATCTTACAATTTTTATTTTTACAGTTATACTTCAGAAGGTGAACATAACAAAAAACTGTTTAGAAACTGTAAAGTTTTTATGACTCATATTAAAAATTGTGACAAAAAAATTAAAGAAAATATTTTTTGGTATAGCTGTGACACGATTTTACCCATTAAATTTTTTGTTACGATTGACAGTACAATTGGACTTAAGCCACTCTTTCTTATTGCAGATACCACGACAAATTATTTAGTTCCCATTAATGAAAATGAACGAGAAGCTTTTGCTATTACAAATAAATATTTTTCGAAAAAAGGTTATCCCACTTATGCAATCAAGGGATTTAAATAGAATATCAGCGGAAGTGATCGCATGTTTGCTTTCATACAGCTTCGCAAAAGCAACCAGAGTATAGGTATCAATAAAAGTTTGCTGATAGATACGGCTGACGCCTTTTATATTTCCGACATAATAGGTGTCCTGGCTTCCCAGGTATCCTGGATGTTCGGTTTCAATTTCACCGAACGATTCACGCCGTTCCTTTTTGCGTTCAAGAGACATTAGCTGGGCTTCCGTAAGGATCATATTTTCCTTAGCCATTCTTTCTTACAAGGTTTTGCAATCGCTTTTCAAACAGCTCCAGATTGTGTCTGAGCCATACGCTGCGAATACCACCGGCAGAAATAAATACCCCTCGCTTGCGAAGTTCATTGCAGGCCCGTTGCTGGCCGTAAGCAGGATAGTCAAAAGCCATCTGTACAACCGCTTCTTCAACTGCAGGTTCAACGCGGTTTTTAAGAATTGATTTAGAACGACTTATTTCCTGAAGAGCTGACTCGCCACCTGTATCGTACATCTCCTTGATGCGATAGAAACTGTCCCAGCATTACCCCATCACTATGCAGGCTTGGGAAACGTTACCTAAATGTTCTGCGAGATTTAATAACTCTAACCGGGTTTTGATTAACTTAGATTCTACTTTCATGATCTGACATTTTGGGATTGATTAAATAAGTGTGGTAACTTAAAGTTAATCCCAACTGTCAGATTAAATCCTGAATTTAAGTCGACAAGATAGTTTAGCAAGATTGCCATTCTTAAAGTCAACAATTAAATATTATAGAAAATGACATGAAGCTTGTTCCAACACGTATATGGCTGCCAAAACCATATCAGTTTCGATTTAACGAAATAAATAAAAGAAGGAAATCTGAAAAGACTGGTTTTTGGATTCGGAAAACGTGTAATTCTGCATATCGGTACTTTGTTCAGATTTATAGATACCATAAAGTCCGCCCAACATGGATCATAAGTGCAGTAATTCAGTTTCGAGATATTTCTTGTTGTTAGATTTAAAACTCGAACTAAAGTTATTACTCCAGTTCAAAATATTTTTTTATCACCAGCGGAATTAAAGTCTTGCCTTTGTTATCTAAAACTTCATTTTTTATATCAATTAATGTATTAATAGGCTTTATTTTTCTTAACAGATTATTATGGAAGAGAAGCTTTAATTCACGATGCCTGGTATCGTCCGTTAACCCGTTATCCAAATCTAACAATTCTTTTATTCTTTCATTTTCCCTAATATCAAGGGACCCTAGCCCCATAAATAAATGCATGTTTAGATCTCCCAACGGAAGTGAATTTATGATATAGCCATAGTTAATATAATAACGATTACTAAAATTGGATTTTTGAAGTTGTACCATTTTTGTAATTTCTTCATTTCCATAAAGCCAGTTATGGCCCTTTTTTTTAAATCCTTCTGTTTTAAGAATTTCATCAAGAATAACTACTAATTCTTTCAATCCCATTTTTATCATTAAATAATGCTCCAAAATGATATTCCAGCGGGCTTAAATATAACCTTGGTCAAAAGTTAAGTTCACTTCAAATTTTTTTACGGTGTAGATAAAAATCTTGCCAGCCTGGTATTACAACTTAAATACATGGTAGTATCCTCAAATGTATGCATGATAAATGATGCTGCATTATTAATACGCAGCCGTAAATCGTTTTTTATGATGCCTGGGAGCTTCAATTTCGTCTGCAATGACTACCGCCACATCTTCGCCTGACAGAATGCTTCTTCCTTCTTCATTGAAAACAGGATATTCGGTTCCTAAACGATACGCTCCTGTTCTGCCTGTTTTAATTCCCGGATGCATTTCAAGGGCGGGACTAAAAACAGTCCAATCCAGGTCTTTTTCTTTTTTTATGATATTAAAATAGTCCCTGGCAGCACTGGCTCCTGCTTTTATTTCGGCAGGAAAATCAGGGGTGTCTACTGCCTGAACGCCTTCTGCTACGAACAGGCTTCCTGCCCCGCCAATCACAATATATCGTTTCACGCCTGCAAGTTTTACTGCTTTTTGAATGGATTGAGCACCTTTAATATAGTCATCATAAATGTTTGGATTCGTCCATCCCGGATTAAAAGCACTCACCACCACATCATAGTCTTTTATGGTATTGGCTAATTCATTTACATTTAAAACGTCTGTCCTTATAAAAGTCAGGTTGTTCTTATCCGATACTTTTGCTTCCCTGGAAATGCCCAAAACTTCATGGTTTCTGCTAACCAATTCATTCGTAATGTGGGTGCCTACAAATCCTGTGGCTCCTATAACTGCGATTTTCATTTCTTTATTTTTTATTGATGAATAATAAGCAAAGTAATATCTTTAGTAGTTACCAATTGATATTGATTACCCTTTAGTAACTAATTACCAAATGGTAACTATCATTACAAAAAAGTAAACGAATGAAGAGAAATCGTCAACTGACAGAGCATTGTTTAAAATTTGTTGTTGGTGTTAAAGATGTACAGGATATCATGAACGGTAAATGGAAATATTCCATTGTAGCCGCTTTATTCTATACAGAAAAGATGAGATTCATGGAACTGAAAAATCATATTAATGAGATTTCTCCCAAGGTATTGTCCAGTGAATTAAAAGACCTTGAAATGAATCATCTTGTAAAACGAACCGTATGTAATACCAAGCCCATTACGGTGGAATATGAGCTTACTGAATTAGGCAGGAGTTTTAACGGTATCATTGAAGCCATGGGAATGTGGGGTATAAAATATCGAAAATCAGTATTAAATAAATAGTTTTTGTTTGCAAATTCGCTGGCAGGGAGGGCTACGATAAAAAAGAGGTGCTGAACCGCGCGTAATCACCTCACCAGCACCACCGTACCCTTGGCGAGTACGGCGCCTTTTTCATTCGAGCCCCTGATGATATAGACAAACACGCCGGCGTCCACGGGCATGCCATTGATGGTGCCATTCCAGCCTTCGCTGATATTGTGGGTTGTAAACACTCTTTTTCCCCAGCGATCAAACACAGAAAATTCATCCAGCTGCATCGACACGCCCGGTGGGATGCGGAAGACGTCGTTCTTACCGTCGAAATTCGGACTGAAGGCATTGGGCATGAGCAGGGGCCGCCCGACTTTCACCAACACCGTCGCACTGGCTTCGCATCCCTTATTGCTGATGGCCGTGAGTTGGAAACTAATATTGTCAGTGAGACGTACCGTCGTGGGTGTCATCGTAAAGGGATCTTCGAGCTGGTCCGCCGGAAGCCAGTGATAAGAATCCAGCACGCCCGTGATGTCTGCAATCAGATGAACCTGTTGTCCGACATTAATGAGTGTATCCTTTGGCTGGATTGAAATAACAGGCAGCGGTTCGATCACCGCAATAAAAATATTGGTAGAAACCGGCGTCAGTGAGCAGGCACCTGAGCCGGGTGTGACAGAGCAAAATACCTGGTCGCCGTCTGCCAGTGTATTGATGTCAAGTGCAGGTCCGGAATTGCTGACCGCTGTGTTATTGACCATCCACTGATATGATGGCGCTGTACCCGCATTCAGTGCGATGGCATCAAAATGCATCGGCGCGCCGGCGCAGACATCATTCACGGATGGCGTAATACTGGCAGTAGGTGAAGCCTGCGATATAACGGTCACGGATATGCTATTTGAGCTGGCCGTATTGGAAAGCGTACAGGCAAAATTCGGATCCGTCGTAATCGTGCAACTCACGATATCGCCCGTGGTGAAAAATGAATTGGTATAGTTTTTTGCATTGGAGCCTACATTCACACCGTTCACCTTCCATTGGTAGGATGGAAAAGCGCCTGCGTTGGCCGTGCTGGCGGTGAATGTTGCAGAGACCCCGCTGCAATAGATCGTAGTGCCGGAAGAAATATTCACAGTGGGCATTGCCTTATTGTAAAGTTTTACTGTTATCGGATTAGAGACCGCGTTACCAGGTCCGGCGCAGGCATACGATGGATCGGGTGTGAGTGTACATTGCACGATATCACCGTTGACCAGTGTGGAGCTGGAAAAAACCGGATTGCTGGTCCCCACATTGCTGCCATTCACCTGCCATTGATAAACAGGAACCGCGCCCCCATTTACAGGACTCGCCGTGAAGGTGATGGCCGATCCGCTGCAGACCGTATCCGGCGACGCCTGAATGCCGACCGATGGTGTTGCGTTCGTGCCCATGGAGAGCTGAATGGAATTGGAAACAACAGCGCCGTTGGGAATGCAACTGGCATGGTCAGTAAGAACACATGTAACGTTATCGCCCGGGTTGAGTGTACTGGTGATGAAATAGTCAGTCAGCACGCCGGTCGGAATATTATTTACGCACCACATATATGCAGGCGAAGCACCGGCATTCACTACCGTGGATTTAAATGTCACTTTTGCGCAGCCGCAGATGATGGTATTGTCTGCCGAAATGGTGATGGCCGGATTCGCGGAATTTTTTATACTCACAGTAACCTGATCACTGGCCACACCCGAAATGGTTTCGCAGGCCATGCCGCCCACCGTGATGGCACACTTTATAATATCACCATTCCCAAGACCCGACGACGTGAATGATGAACTGTTGCCGCCAACGGATACGCCATTTTTCGTCCATTGAAAAGTTGGATTCAGTCCTGCCCATTGAGTGGTTGCCACAATCGTTGCTGTGGTGCCGGGACAAATCATGGCTGATGCAGGATCAATTTTCAAAACAGGATTGGGCGGAGAGGCCATCGGCGCGGATAATTTCACCAGCCAGAAATCTCCGCAGGATCCCATATTGGTAGCCACGTGGTATCCGGTGATATTTTTGGAACAGGTCTGCCCAAGCATGATATATGTTCCGTCGGAAAGTTCCCGGATGCAATGTGGTTCGTCATAATAATTCCCGCCCAGCTGTTTCTGCCATTGTAAAGTACCCGTCGCGGAAACCTTGATAATCCAGCCGTCGGTTATGCCCGCGTTGCAGGTCAGATCACCATCGCCTGATTCTGCCGTGCCGGCGACCAGGAAACCACCGTCCTGCGTAGCCTGAATATGGTATGCTGTCTCGTTGAAATTTCCGCCAAAACATTTTTGCCATTGCAAAGTGCCGGCACTATTCAGCTTCACGACCCAATAGTCGAGATCATTGGGTCCGTATGCAGCGTGGTTACCCGAAACATCACCATTGTTTGAACCGGATGTAGCGCCAATCACATAACCACCATCATTGCTGAGTGCAACTGACCAGGCCAGATCAACTCCGGTTCCACCCAGTGAGCGCTGCCATTGGATGTTGCCGGTATTATTTAATTTGACAACCCAGGCGTCTCTTTGTCCGTGAGCGCCGGTCACGTCGCCATCGCTGGATTCTGAATATCCAACCACGATGCAACCACCGTCGGCCGTGGCCTGCACGCCATAAGCTTCATCGGATCCCGAGCCGCCTGCGCTTTTCTGCCATTGCAAATTACCGGATGCATCCACTTTAATCACCCAATAATCGCGGATACCATGATTCACGGTGACGTCGCCATTATTGGATTCCACTTCTCCCGCCAATATATAACCGCCGTCGGGGGCGATTACCATCGACCAGCAATAATCATTTATGCTGCCGCCGTATAATTTCTGCCAGACCTTATCCCCCTGCGCATTCAATTTTACCAGCAGATAATCCGCTCCACCATGATTTCCCTGAAAGTCACAATTGACCGAAGAAGAAGTACCCGCTACAATATATCCGCCATCGGCGGTCTGATGTATCCATGCACCTGTTTCAAAATAAGGTCCGCCGATACATTTCTGCCACTGGATATTTCCCGCGTTGTCTGTCTTTACTACCCAGATATCGCCTACGGAAAGATTGCCATGATATCCGATCACATCGGCATTATCCTGCCCTTCGGTGTAGCCGGCCATAATGAATCCACCGTCGGTGGTTGGTTCTACCGACTAGCCATAGTCGCCATTGTTTCCGCCCAGGCATTTCTGCCAGATCAGGGCAGGCGTTTGGGCCGGCAGGTTGTTTAGTAAAAAAATAAAAATGAAAACTATCAGGACGAGTCGTCGGTTCATTTGAAGGGTCGTCTTCAGCGTTCTGTTCCGGCGAAAAGAAATAGGCGTTACCGTTAGAAGTGCTGATTTAAGAAGAACGCAAAATAAAAACAATTAATATGCAAATAAGTATTTATAATTTTTGCTTGATCTGAATCAATGAAAAGATGAAATGGGGTGGGGCGAAGCGCTGAAATGGACGGAACCCAAATAAATCTCTATTTGTCAAGCTTTATTCCATGAAATGGACAATAGTTCCAATTACCTTTCATTTGTTCATTGTCAACCGGGCAATACTTAAACGGAAGAATGGACGCAAAGGGCAGTGTCCATTTTAAATTTGCCTGTTCCCAAATCAAAGTAAAGTGATTGACTTTTGTGATATCAATCACAGGTTCCCCTTTTATTTGTTTTGATTCGAAAAGAAATACGTGCATTCCTTCTCCAAACTGTCCGAGCAATTTCGCCAGTGTAGGTTGAAAATATTTAAGCATCTGTGAGGCATCAGGAGAAATGTTTTCATCATTAATTGGCAGATAAATATTCTTTGAACTGTCGTAGAGTTTAATGGATCTTCTGATTTCATCTTCCGGTTTAAACGTAAATGAAGAACCTGAAACAGTATAATCAACAACTGCAAACATCATATAGCCTTTCATTACGTTTGCGATGTTCTGGACAGCATCAGGGGAGAGTTTCATTTGGTCTCCGATGATTTGCCAAAAGTTGTAAGGAAGCCATAAACCCATTTGCTTATGAGAAATTTCACCATTGTATTTCATACACTCAATAATAAAATCATTGGTACTGGTTGGTTTTATATTTTGTGCATTTGATGTCAAGACAATTAAGCTAAAAATACACAGGAACAGATATTTCATTGTAGTCAATTGATCATTTAGGTTAATTCCTGGTGCATGATTGTCATGCTAGTTTTCATTTTTTCGCCCAACAGAAAGCCCGGTTACATTCAGATAATCATTTTTTAGACAATCCACTTTAAGAAATGGTTCCTTGTCATTCATTTTGTAATACCATTCTTCGACGAGCCGGGCATATTTCCAGATAAAAACGATCCGGTGTGCAGTCAGTTCTTCATTAACATCGATCGTCGCATCCACCGCTTCGTGATTTTTACCATAAAATCCCAACTCTCTGGGCCGTCCTGCGCTATCATATTCATAACGAATGACTGAGTAACCTGAACTTACTCCCCTGCTACGGGTGATCAATAATCCGTAATAAAGAAATTCCCGGCGGAATACCTGGCCATTTTCCTGATAGAACATTCGCATAGTTGAACTTCCATCAGCGGTTTTAAACCACAAACCGTTTTGATCGTAGTTATTGACTTCAAGTTATTGACCCGTCGCCATCATATTTAAATGACCTCTTATATACGCCATTCCAACTGGGCATGGGTGTAAGGCTATCTGCCCAATAGGTAAATGATTCCTCCTGACCCTGTGGATTATAATTTGTCCTGACGAGAAAAACTTCATCGTTATAATTTTTCATTTTCTTCCCGGAAATGTCCGTCAGATATTCTCCGGTGATACGCCCCATTGCGTCCCGGTTATAATGAATGGCATGTACACTGTCACGGTCAATACCGGGCAAATCATTGATGTCAAAATAAGCTTTTTCAAGCAGCATATTGTCTTTGGAATATGTGTTCAACAAGCCATGATATCCGGCCTGATTATTAATCGGGCGGTCTTTCTCATCGAAATACGATTCCGTGATCTTGTTTCCCCTGTCATCAAACTTTGTTTTTATAATCGCAATCCCGTCGCCTGTGGCATCGCTCCTGTTGATTTGTCCCGTAGCGTCTTTCCGGATTTCTTTTATTTCAAGACCCTTTTCATATTCGTGTTCAATGGTTGAGATGCCATTTTCAGTAATAGCGCGTTGTCCGTTCAGACCGAAATATTCATCCCGGACCATTTCTTCCCGATCATTGTATAAATATTTGCAGCTGGAAACATTGCCATCACGTATGGCCATGGGCTGGTTCTCTGTGTTAAAAAAAGCTCTCCAAGATGATATGACCTTTGTCATCATATTCATTTTTGATTTTGAAATAGCCTATACCAGTAGCAATCACGGGCATATTCTTGGAGTTATAAAAAGCGGATTCCTTTTTTTGGGAAAAACGATTTTTATCATTGTAGCGCTGATAACGGATGGTTCGAAAATCCCGCCAGTTATCTTTCAGACTGCGGAGCCTGAGTGGAAGGACTCTTCAATAAGAAGTTCATCTTTATAGATATCTATGGCGTATTTACCTGGTAAAAATTGATTCTGTCCCTTCAACATATGGGTAACCTGAAAGGAATCGCGTCCAAGCGGCAGAAAAGTTTTATACCGAATAGTGTCTCCCCATTGATCAACTTCTTCCAGATGGCTCAGCAAACCATTTTTAAATGAAATAATTACCGAAGTCGTCTGAATGCCGGCTTCATTGAATTTCACCGCGAGCGCTGTACATTGGTTGATCCCTAAAGATGCCAGAATTCCTTATACTTCGTATTATCAAGTGTCCGCGCGCCATATACTCCGTGTGGACCGTAATCGAAATCGGACAAAATTTCCCTTGTCAAATTTTTGTGCAAACCCAGGGAGAGCGAAGCCTGAAAAGGAAAACGAAACCAACCCCTGAAAGCAGCTTTTCCATAGGAATTTTTTGTTACAATGATCGAATCACCATTTTCTTACGGTATTGACCCGCCTTCGGTTATATATACAGCACCATCCGGTCCAATCGTCATTCCAATGGATAATAAAAACTTGCGAAGCCACCCACGCCGTCCACAGCCGCATTTTTACCGTTTCCAGCCAGGGTTACAACAGTGCCATCCGGGGTAATCATTCTAATATAATTGAGTTGTACCTCTGAAATAAACAAATTACCCTGTGTGATCCATAGCAAGGTAGGAAGCCCAGTAAAAATTTGCCGATAAAGCCGGACCGTCTAAATATCCTTTTATACCGTTACCGGCAAAAGTTGAAACAACACCAGACGGTGTTATTTTGCGGATTTTAAAATTGTTCACATCTGCGACATATAAGCTTCCGTCAGGCCCCATACATATATTAGCTGGAAATTGAAAACTTGCAGCCGTTCCGGTTCCATCTGCTGAGCCAATGTTTCCGGTTCCGGCAATAGTGGTTACCACACCAGCCGGGGTAATTTTTCTGATTGACACGTTTCCAGATTCTGTCTAACAAAAAGATTATCATTATCATCACTGCGAGCCCCATGGAATTAAGAAATGAGTGCAGTTCCGGTACCATTTGCATTTCCTCCAATTCCGTTCACATCACCTGCAAATGTTGTTACAATTCCACCAGGCGTTATCTTTTTGATCTGATTCCCGCCTTGTTCGCTGACATATAAATTACCATGACTGTCCATTATGATTCCATAAGGGGCGCTCTCATTAGGAGGACCTGAAAAAATGCCTGTGCCTATAATCGTCGTAACGACTCCGGTCGAGGATACTTTTCTAACGGGTACGTTGATCCACATCAACCACGTAATGATTTCCATTTTGATCACCAACGATTCCAAGTGGTTCATTGAAACTGGCGGCAGTGCCGGTTCCATCGGTGAAACCCGAAATGCTCATCTGGCAATGGTAGTGACCGTCAATTTAATAATCTTTAAATCAGATGTTGAAGTACCAGAATGTCCCTTCACGGTGACAGCGATCTTTCCGGAAGAAGCAGTGATTGGAACTGTTACAACTAACTGTGTATCCGATGCAGAAACCAGGGAAGCCTGAGCACCATTGATGGAAACTAAGTTGGAAGGTATATCGGTATTGAAACCGGTTCCTTTAATCGTAAGCGGGTAGCCAATACCAATGATGGCTGGTGAAAATTTTGCAACGACAGGCCCGGGACCTGTCTCCATCAGTACAAATGCCCCTGTAGAAGCGGCCAAATTACCTGTTTATGGTTACTGTGATATTTCCATTGGACGCACCATTCGGAACTTTAATCGTCAGCTGAGTGGTTGTAGCAACTGATTACGGTTGCCGTAACGCCATTTATTTGAACGATATCTTCAGCTGTATTCTTCCTTAAAATTTGTTCCTACTTATTACAATCGTTCCGCCTGTAGTATCTGATGCTGGAGAAAATGAGGATATGGCAGGAGTGGCATTTGGAATTGGTGGTGGTTTTGGATCATCCGTTTTTTTAGCACCGCTCAAAAATGAGTACAACGGTTAAAATAAAAATGGCTGCAAAAACAGATGTGTGGTCAAATTTTCATGAGTGATTATTTAGGTGGGGTTCTCAAAAACAAAATACATGACCTTTTATATACTGCAGAGTAGTTTGTAAAAAAGATTCAGCTAAGTGTTTACCCTTAGATCGTTACACAATTAGTATCATTTTTTATCAACTTGTAATGATTCGGATGCATTTCGATTAACAGATGTCTTTATGAGTTTGGACTTAATGACAGAAATAAAAGAAGGAAATCTGAAATGACTGATTATTGGCTTTTTCGGAGAGAATGTAGGTCTGCATATCGAATCAGTTCAGCCAATACAAACCAGGTGAATGTAAGATGGGAGCAACTATTTGAAAAAAAATCGATTGCGATCTGATTAATGAGATAAGGTTTTTCGTTAAAAACGTCATGTGAGGTATTTGGCAAAATACACAACTGGCCTTTTTTAATCAAACGATACATTTCAATGGTATGTTCCAGTTTTATTATATCCCTGTCGCCCGAGACAACCATAATCGGAATTTTCATTTCGCTAAATAATTCTTTAGGGAATAAGTAGTTCTGATACCACATCACGATCCTGTCATTGATTATCTTTTTCCAGTTATTTCTATTCGCTATAAAATAGTCGTCCGCCCACTTTTGGTCTTCAGGAGAAAATTGAAATTCCGGTGTAAGAAGGCGCATTGTATCTTCTTTTGTTGAGTCACTCGAAACATATCCATTCTTCGTGTAATTAGCCCCGGATACCAGAACCTTTTTTATTTTATCCGGCCTTTTGACAGACAAAATCAAAGCCGCAATTCCCCCGTCGCTCCAACCAATAATATATGCACTATCTAATTTTAGAATGTCAATTAATTTTGAAACGTATTCCGCCAGCAAATCATAAGTCATTGTATCTAACATTTCTGATCTCCCTTGTCCAGGATCATCCGGGGCAATGACTCTAAAGTGTTTCATTAATTCCGGAATACATTTCGAAAAGTCTTTTATACTTTTCATACCACCCTCAAGCAATATCAGTGGGGTTCCATTTCCATATTCTTCATAATAAATTTTCTTATTAAATATTAGAGCGTATTTACCATTATTCGAACCATATCTAATTGGCTGTTGCCAAAGCCGCCCGGTATAAAGAACAGAAAGCAGCAATCAGAAATAAAAGGTACAATTCCTTCATAAAGAAATTTACCAAATACTTTTTTGATTTGTGTTGATATACGTTTTGGAATTAATCATTTAACATATTATAAATTTAATCAGTATGATGATCTATTTAATAGATATGGAAGTCGAACTGCCAGGCGAGAGCACCTGTCTGTAAGCCTGGTTTCAACGCTATCCTTCCAATACACCGCATAGAAATGCAGATAATCGCAACATTTTCATAACCGGCCGTATATACGTTATTGCCGGAGGGAAAAACAGAATTGGCATAGGCAGTCACTTCGCTCCTTTGTAGCAGCGTTACATTGCCGTCTTTCCAGTAGGTTGCCGTCAGCACATAGGTGGGAGCTGACTCCTGCATCCCGGCCAAATAAATATGACCGCCGGATACATAGACCAACATTTCCCTTCCCATAGCTGCTCTCTTAATCCATCAATCCAGCATACACCCCATTTTTCCAATACCATAATTCGGGGAATGGTGTACCGGCTGAAATCTGATGGCCAATAAGGTGATATGAAAATGATGGACTCAACAATTTCCGGATATGTTAAAATATGTTATGAGCTGAACGACACTACCAAATACATTCAAAGAAGAGACTTTAGTGTTTCATTTACTCCCTTGGAATTTTACCAGATTTAAGGCTGGATAAACACTTAATTATTTTATTCACTTCGCCGCCTGGATCATATATCGAATCATCAACTATTTAAAAAAATATCGACATTCCCAGCGCCACATGAGTGCCGTCTGTAAGTTTTGACGCCACACCATTCTTCCAATACACTGCATAATTAAAATGAGGATTGACGGGCTGATATCCCCCAACATATACATCTTTGCCTGACACAAATATGGAATTGGCCCAGGAATTCAAGCCGTTATTGGTAAGCAGGTTTGCATACCCATTCTTCCAGTATGCAGCGGTCTCGATGCCATTGGTTGGATCTGATATCTTTGCTCCCGCCAGGTAGACACTGCCGCCGGAAATAAATATTTAAATTATGGCCCGCCCGAAGCTATCCGTTTTATTAACCGGCTAAAGATAATCATTTTTCCAATACCATATTTGTGGGAATTGTGGAACGGCAACAATAATATATCCCGCGATATATACATCAGCGCCTGATACATAGATCGAATTTGATACATAGTTTCCGCCAACTGAACTGTTTTTTGTAGTCAGATATTTTTCTTCTCCATTTTTCCAATACACTGCATTGGGGACCATCATTACCTGCAACATAAATGTCATTTCCGGACACGAAGATGGAATTAGCGGCAGCATAGCCAAAAATGCCGTAGACATTCTTCAGTCTGACAAGATCCACTTGCGTTCCGTTTTTCCAATACTCCGGATCGTTACCTACATTACCTGCAACATACGCGTCATTGCCCGATACAAAGATGGAGGATGCCGTGCCGCCCACTGCAAGCTGGATCTCGCTATTATTTTTCCAGTAAACAGCCCCGCCGAACTCTTTATAGTCCGAACCGGCTATGTAAACATCATTGTTGGAGCACAAAAATCCAGCGCGCAATCGCACCGCCGGGTTCCATCAGACATTAATGAAATCCCGTCCGTCAACCCAATATTTGGCCACATAGAATGAACCATTCCACACTTCTCCCGCTACAAATACAATCGGTTTCTCCCCGGGAAAACACGCCTCCCTTAAAAATAGGGGGGAAATCCTTTTTACAGGATGTCAGCGTACAAATAATAACCATGGTGATAACCGATAGCAATTTGCCATTTAAAGATTTGAAGTACATAAAAATGGAGTTAATTGTAATGAAATTTTTTCGGGCCTGTTTAGCGACTAAAATAGGAATGGATATAAATGGCTAACAGCTATACTGGATTTTCAGAACAAAAAATACCCCGCGGAGAAATAACGTGGAGTAGAACAATCGTAATTCTTCAAAACCTATTAATCTTTGAAAAAAGAAGATTCTCATAAGGTACTTTCATGATTCGAGTGAAACGAAAGTCGGGGACTGGCATTTGAAATTAGCATTTTTAAATGATATACCCGAATTTCTGATGCTTAGCGCTGTAAACTTTCTGCGGTTTGTTCACACGTCTGGTTCATATACATATAAACACTTACTGAATCGGTTTGAGCTTTGGGCATCCTGCCCGGACGAGACACAATGTATCATTTACGGACAGATTCCGTATCAAAATGGAACTGATTCAAAAAAGCTCTTTTTTTAGTTCATTGTAAATCAGCCCTGTTGGGTTACGGCATATAATTCGCATTGTCGTAGGTCAAAAGGATTTTCGAAAATCTTCCAATCTTAATGTATGCTAAGACACAGACTCGTCATTGCTTTTCGCACTATTCTTCGGAATAAAACAAACAGCATAGTTCATATTGCCGGATTAGCCATTGGTCTTGCCTGTGTGATTTTAATAACTCTCTATGTGCGGGACGAACGTCAGTACGACCGCCACTTCAAAAATGCGGACCGGATCTATCAGGTCAATATGGATGTCATGATGGGAGGCCAGGGAGGGCTGTTATCCAATACACCGCCTGCCGTCGGTCCCGCATTACAAAAAACATTTCCTGAAATCGCGGCATATACCCGGTTTTACGTAATGGGCAATGAAGTGATCAGCAACGATGCAAACAGCAAAACACAAAACCATTTTACGGAGAAACGGTTTCTGGCGGTAGACTCCAATTTCCTAGAGGTCTTCGATTATGCAATAAAAAAAGGGAATGCCGGAAGCTGTCTGCAAAAACCTTATTCGATTGTATTAACGGAAACTACCGCTGCAAAATATTTTCGGAAACACAGATCCGGTAGGAAAATATCTGCTGTTGGATGAATACAAACAGCCCTTTGAAGTGACGGCTGTCTTAAAAGATATTCCTGCCCAGTCAACGATTCAGTTTGATTTGCTGATACCCACCGCCGCCTGTCCGCCTGTCAAACGTTTCAGCTGGAGCTGGGTATGGTTACAGATGAACACGTATGTTTTATTGAATAAAAATGTGCCCAACGATCCGGCAACCATCAGCCGGCTGGTGAGTAAATTTCCTGCCATGGTAAAGGTACAGGCAGCAAGTGCATTCAAACGGATAGGACAGCCTTATGACGAATTCGTAAGAAAGGAGGAAAATGGGATTTTTATTTACAGCCGCTAACCGATGTACATCTGTATTCTGCAAATATCGGCTCCCAATTTTTGTACACCCTGGGTGATATTAAATATGTCTATATTTTTTCTGCCATCGCATTACTCATCATCATTCTGGCCTGTGTGAATTTCATGAACCTTTCCACTGCCCAATCGGTCACGAGGGCAAAAGAAGTAGGTATTCGCAAAGTGCTGGGTTCAGGAAAAAAACAATTGATCAGTCAGTTTCTGATAGAAGCTCATGGTTTACAGTTTTATTTCCGCCGTTTTTGCATTGATCGCTGGTTATTTTATGCCTTCCCATGTTTAATGTTGTGGCAGGAAAAACACTTCAATTCAATAGCATCTTTCAATCAGGCATCTGGCTTTTTATCCTGGTACTGATTATTCTCACGGGATTTCTCGCGGGAAGTTATCCGGCTTTTTACCTGACTTCTTTCAATCCGGTATCCGTTTTAAAAGGAGGCGTTTTTAAAAAAAGTTTTTCCAACCTGCTCATCCGCAATGGGCTGGTGGTGTTCCAGTTCACCATTTCCATTGCACTCATCATATGCACGATCATTTTATTTCAGCAATTGCGGTTCAGCCAGACCAAGGACCTGGGTTTGAAAAAAGAAAATGTGATCATCATTCCAAACGGAGAAAAAATGGCGGCAACGAATGAAGAAACACTGAGACAGGAAATGATGGCCATGCCGGGTGTTTATCACGCAAGGATATCGACCAGTGTACCGACCATGAAATCTTTTGGAGATACATATATCCCCGATCCTTCCGATCGGTCGAGAAAGCTTGTAAAAGATATCATACTCAATTCCTATCATCGTCGATGAGCAATTCATTCCTTCATTAAACATTCAATTGTTGGAGGGAAGAAATTTCTCAAGAGATTTTAATGATTCCACTTCGGTCATTTTGAATGAAACGGCTGTTGAGCAAATCGGGTGGAAACATCCGCTGGGTCAGTACATGACGTATCCCGGTCAATAACGATCAGCGGTTTAAAGTAATTGGCGTGATGAAAGATTTTGATGTTGAATCCATCCGGAATGGCATGACCCCCTTCGCCCTGTTTCATACTTCGTCTAAAACATACTCATATCGGGACATCCTGTTTGGTAATCAGCGTGGATCCGCAAAAAACCAAAACCATTCTTGTCGCAATTCGAGCATGAATGGAAAAATTTGCACCTACAGTTCCTTTTGAATATCGTTTCTGGATAAAAATTTCGAAGCGATGTATGACGATGAAAAACGCATGGGTACGGTATTCGGAATTTTTACTGCTTATCGATATTTGTTGCCTGCCTGGGATTGTTCGGTTTATCCATATATACTGCTGACAGGCGGAAGAAAGAGATTGGCGTGCGCAAAGTATTCGGTGCATCCGTTCAGCATGTGATCGGTCTCTTATCCAAAGATTTCATCAGACTGGTTTTCCTTGCTGCCGTTGTCGCATTCCCCATTGCCTGGTGGGCGATGAATAAATGGCTTCAGGATTTTAGTTACCGGATAAATATTGAATGGTGGGTTTTCGTCCTTGCAATGATACTTGCGTTGTTTATAGCTTTGTTTACAATTAGTTCCCAGGCAATCAAAGCAGCCATCGCCAATCCTGTTACCAGTCTTCGGTCAGAATGAATCAGTTGCAGTTTATAACTTACCAGAAAGAGCAACCGATCAGTTTTGACCTGTTTAGATGCCAACACTTTAAATTGGATATACCTGTCTTTTTTATGCAACATTTTTATAGCTTGACGACTTTAGAAGGGTCCCACTGCATAACCGGTAAAACATACATCGATGTTTAAAAACTACTTCAAGACTGCCTGGAGAAATATCCGGCGGCATAAGGCATATTCATCCATCAATATTTTGGGTTTGGCTATTGGCATCGCGGGATGCATGCTGATCCTCCAGTACGTCGTCGTTTGAATTGAGCTATGAAGATTTCCAGCAGCATAAGGACCGTATTTACAGGGTACAGCAGGACCGATATGACAATGGTAAAATCAGCACCCAATGGGCGGCCGGCGCTTTCGGGGTGGGCAACGCTTTTAAGGCGGCGATACCTGAAATAGAAGACTATGTGAAGGTGATTCAAAACAACCGGGTGACCGCCGAAGTCAGGAATCAGCCGGTAAAAATTGAAAAGGTATATTTCGCCAACGCTTCATTCTTCAACATATTTACTTATCCATTAATAGCCGGTGACAAGTCAGCGGCGTTGAAGGAGCCATTCACTGCGGCATTGTCCGCTTCCACGGCGATCAAATTATTCGGCACTACGAATATCATTGGAAAATCCCTGGCGCTGAATCGAAAAGATAACTACCGTATCACCGCGGTATACATTGATGCTCCTGTCAATACACAGATAAAGCCCGACATCCTGCTATCCTATGCCACTTTTCAAAAATGGACAACCGACTCCACAGGACATGGTCCGGAAACCGCCTGGCAGTGGGATGGCTGTCTTACTTATTTGCTGTTGAATAAAGGCGTCAATCCCGCCGTTGTGGAAAGGAAAATGATCCCGGTGGTAAAGAAGTTTACAGCGGATGACATGAAAAAGTACAACGCCGGGGTCATTTATCATTTACAACCTTTAAACGATATCCATCTGTACTCACATTATATGATGGAACCGGGTGAAAACGGAGACGGAAAGACGGTCTATCTTTTATTAGGTATTGCTTTTTTCATCGTTGTCATTGCCTGGGTTAATTATATCAACCTGGCAACGGCCCGTGCGATCACCAGGGCGAGGGAAGTAGGTGTACGAAAAGCGGTGGGTTCGAAACGCGGTCAGCTCATCATACAGTTTTTGTCTGAGTCCGCCGTATTAAATGCCATTGCTCTGGTGCTGGCACTCATCATCGTTGTCCTTGCCATTCCGGGCTTCAATGCGAGTTTCAGGTCAACATCTGAGTTTTATCATTGTTTGCAAAATCCGGATTCTGGTTGGGACTGACGGCTCATTGTTTCTGATTGGCGTTTTCTTATCCGGATTGTATCCCGCTTTTGTTTTGTCCGGATTTAATCCGGTAGATGTTCTGAAGGGAAAACTCACCAATTCCGGTCAGGGAGGCCTGTTAAGAAAATCCCTGGTCGTTTTTCAATTTGTGGCATCCCTGTTCTTATTGATTGGTACCGTGGTCGTTTATCAGCAGATTCAGTTCATGCGCCGGCAATCACTGGGAATCAATATTGACCAGACACTGGTGATTCCGCGACCGCTGGTGGGCATTGATTCCACTTTTTTACAAAGAATCACCGCGTTCAAACAGGAATTGCAACAGATACCTTCCATTCAGCACATCACCGTTTCAACGAGTATTGCAGGCGAACCCGTGGGTTGGAATGCCGGAGGGATTAAGCTGGTGGGACAGGATGAATCCAAACAGAAGCAATACCGTGTGATTGGTGTCGACTATGACTATATTAAAGCCTATGGATTAAAAATAATTGCCGGGCGACCATTTGACCGGTCTTTTGGTTCTGACAAGCATTCCGTTATATTCAACCGAATGGGCATAGAGCATCTGGGATTTAATAATCCAAAAGATGCCATTGGGAAAAAGATAGATTTTTGGGGAGACCAGTATACGATTGAGGGGGTTAGCCGAAAACTTCCATCAGCAATCTCTTCGGGAAGCTTACGAGCCTTTGATTTTAAGACTTGATTCCCGATGTGAATGGATCCATCTCCATGAAGATATCTGCATCCGGTGCTTCCCAGGCCATTCCCGGCGTCAAAAAGGAATGGGATAAATTATTTCCCGGAAACACATTCGAATATTTTTTCCTCGATGATCATTTCAACGATCAGTATAAAGCAGATCAGCGGTTTGGGAAAGTATTCGGCATTTTTACCAGTCTGGCTATCCTCGTTGCCTGTCTGGGTTTATTCGGACTTGCATCTTTCACCACCCTGCAAAAAACAAAAGAAATTGGCATCCGGAAAGTGCTGGGTGCATCTGTTGCCAATATCCTCAATTTGTTATATCGTGAATTTGCGGGGTTGCTGGCTATTGCTTTTTTCATTACCATACCAATTGCCTGGTTAAGCTCGAATAGCTGGCTGCAAAACTACAATTTCAGGATTGGCATGCACTGGTTATATTTTCTCCTGCCGTTTCTGCTGATCGTGTTGATTGCTTTGCTAACCGTTAGCTTTCAGTCGATCAAAGCCGCATTGGCCAATCCGGTTACCAGCCTTCGCTCTGAATGAGCACCTGCTACTATTCCGAAAAATCCCTGCAGTTATCTGCCATTGTTTTCATTTCTTCGTCAGCTTGTACCTTATATGTGTTGTCAGGTCTGAAGGAATTACTTCTGCAATTTGAAAATCATATTTATTTCCGTCAATACCGTCAAAAAGCCGGATACCAGTTCCTAAAAAAACAGGCGCGATGTGAATGAAAAATTCATCTATAAGCCCTGCATTGAGATATTGCTGAATCGTATCCGCACCACCCTGTATTCTGATGTCCTTTCCTTTGGCTGATATTCTTGCTTTTTCCAATGCACTGTGTATTCCGTCATTGATGAAATAAAAAGTGGTTGTCCCCTTTTGAACCCAGGGTGCGCGTTTTTCGTGTGTCAGAACATACACGTCTGCTTTGTATAAATCTTCCGGCCAATGGACCTCGCCTTCTTCAAACATTCGTTTTCCTAAAATGTAAGAACCTGTTCTTGCAAACACATCTTCAAATAATTTACTGTCCGGACCGTATTCTTCACCTCCTTCCATATTGAGGTGTTTCCAAAATGCTTTTTGTTTAAACATCCAACTGTGGATTTTTTGTGAAACGCCACCCATTGGGTTGTCCGGACTTCTGTTATCGCCTGCGAAAAAACCATCCAGTGATATCCCGCTGTCAAAGATAATTTTGCTCATTTTGTTTTTAGTTTATTAAGGTAATCTTCAAGCCGGCTTAAAGTTTGTTTACCGCCTTCAATAGCATTTACCTTTCTGTTTAATTCATCAATAATTTCTTTTGACTTAAATACCGACTTCATGGTCAATAATGTTTTCCCTTCAACCTCTTCAAATGAAACGGTAACAGTAAAGTTATAATCTTCGCTTCTTGTACCGGAATGCTTATAGGATAACAGCGAAGGTTTTTTCACCTCTGTATACTCTATTTTGTTATCCCAGTCCCGCCCCATGCCATGCATAATAAACTCCCAGATTTTTCCGGGTTCGACATGCATTGATTTAGTGGTCAGCGAAAAACCGTTTGGTCCCCACCATTCTTTTATATGCTCCGGATTGGTCCAGACTTCCCAAACCAGATCCCTTGGGGCATCCAGCAACCTTGTATGTATAAGAATGTTCTCTTCCTGTTTGAATGCATTGTAATTTTTCATCTTTCTATTTCTTCTTTTTCTGAATTTTAGCCAGATAACTTTCCAATGAGTCAAGTTTTTTATCCCAATATTTCCGATACTGATCTACCCAGTCTGTTACTTCATTTAATTTGGCGAGTTTGGCTTCGCAATATCTTTCCCTGCCCTGTTGTTTGATTACAATAAGACCACAATCGCTCAGGAATTGTACATGTAATGAAACGGCCTGCCGGGTTATATCAAACTCCCGTGCGATAGCATTCACATTGAGTGATTTCCGGGCTAACATACCAATGATTTGCCTTCGGGTCGGATCTGCTATCGCCTGGAAGATGTCTCTTGATGGTGTCATAATGCGCAAGTCATTGCTTGCAAATATATGCGCAAGGTTTGACTTGCGCAATTTTATTTACAACTTCCCCAAAAAATTAGATTTACTTTGAAACAAGACAATACTCTGTGCAGGCAGGACTGATCCAAATCATCTCGCTGATCTGATGAGAAAATTCGACTACGGATTTTACGGCACCATAAACCTGAATGTCTGCCCTATTTCATCGAATGCAGCGCTACCTTATTTCCTTCTGTATCGATAAACTGCGCCATAAAACCATTCGGACCAATAGAAGTCTTCGGCAGTGTGATTTTCCCGCCGGCTTTTTCAACCCGCGACAACGGAATACTCAGGTCGTCTCCACCGTTCAAATAAATCAACGTGCCTTTGTCGCTTGGCTCGTAACCCTCTCCCTGCACAATGCCTCCGCCTACTCCATTTTCCATATCGGCCGGTAGCATGCCGTACTTCATTGTCGGATGTGGCATTTCAGTGACTGTCGCAGAGAGAATTGACTCATAAAATTTTTTTGCTCTTGCAAAATCCTTTGCTGGTATTTCAAACCAGTTAATTGCATTTTTCATTTTCAAAATTTTATTTTTTTCGACTACGTTTAACTTTTTTTGAAGGAGCTATTTTTTTGAGTTCAGCACGGTGAAGAAAAAGATTATAGGTCTTACTGCAAGAGTAAACTAAATCCCAAACCGGCCAGTCTGGTAATTGCGTTGGTTTTTTAATGATCAGGTCATCGCCATTCTGTAACCAGTTAATTTTTTCATCACTGCCCAGCAATCTGACCGATAAAATTTTCCGGGTCATCCATTTGGAATCTTTGCCAAGCGATTTGATATGAATATCGCCTTCAGGAATATTCAGACAAAAAGCATACAGGTTATTTCCTTTTGTGGTAAACCGGATGTCCTGATTACTGTATTTAATTTTGTCTTCATTAAAATTATTGGTTTTGACTACTTCCGTATGATCGGGTGCTTCACCAAAAACCTTCCATGGCCGGGTTGCATAAATCCCTTCACCATTGGCGGACATCCACCTGCCAATTTCATCCAGCGTTTTCAGGATATCCGGTTCCAGGTCCCCTTCGGGAGTCTGAACTATATTAATCAATAAATTTCCATTTTTACTTACGATGTCCACAAGCATTTGTATAATTTCAGTGGAGGTCTTATATTTTTGACCCGTCCTGTAAAACCAGTCACCGATGGAAGTGTCAGTCTGCCATGGATACAAACTGATGCTGTCCTGTATCCCACGTTCCAGGTCCTGCACCCATTCGCCGGAAGAAGATTCCTTGCAGGTATAAACAGCCGTTGGTTTTCCCTGATGGTAAAACAAATTGTCGTTATAATAATTTGCGAGCATACTTCGGCCAATCTCGTCAAAAGGGAGTTTACTATCTGAATAAAGTAAATCCGGATGATAACTATCCACCAGTTCCTTTATATCTCCGTACCATTCTTTCATCCATTCCGGGTTCGTGGTAAGCCATCCGGTATCACCGGGCTTCGCTTTGGTATGATACAGATCCTCGTTTTTCGGATCATTTCCATCATACGGAATTCCTTTAAATTGTCCGGCCGTATCCGCTCCATGTGCCATCTGAAACCATGTATAACTGGCTGCCAGATGCTCCGAAACACCAAAATACAGTCCTTCATTTTTTGCCGCCTTTTGCCAGATACCGACAACATCTTTGTGAGGTCCCATATTGACCGCATTCCATCGATGGATTTTAGAGTTCCATAAAAAAAAATTATCATGATGGCTGCCCATACTCACGAAGTATCTGGCGCCGGATTTTTTATATAGTGCCATTAGTTTTTCCGGATCCCATTTTTCAGCCTTCCAAAGCGGAATAATATCTTTATAGCCCTGGGTTGAGGGATGCCCGTAACGTTCCAGGTGATCCTTATAATCATCACTTCCCTCCTGATAAAGCTCTCTTGCATACCAGTCACCATGGCGCGGTACTGCCTGAGGTCCCCAGTGTGCCCATATTCCAAATTTGGCATCCCTGAACCAGTCAGGATAATGATACTGCTTCAATGATGATTCTGTTGGCAGAAAAGGACCTGCATGAATGGGAAGATCCTGAGCAAAAAGTTTAAAGACCGAAGAAGAAATCAGAAAATAAATCAGGGTCGTTTTCTTAATCAATTTTCCAATCATAATGTATTATTGAAAACTTTTGGGAAATCAGGAGTACAATAGATCTGCTCTATCGTGCTTATTGTAAACAGACCAATTAAATTACGAAATAAAGACTGTTAGATTTTCAATAATTTCATGTTCCATTATGAATCTGAATCTCTTAGGCCATGTCAGGCTTCCGGTGTACTGTTGCAGCGCTGAGTTTATGCATCAACCTGTGTATGGCCCAGAGTGGCAGTACTACGATTACCGAATGGCAATACGGTAAAAATGGTGCAGTGTCCATTACGTACGATGACGCTTCCAGAAACCAGTTTACCCGTGCGTTGCCGGTCATGGAGCGGTTAAAAATACCTGCCACTTTCTTTGTCATCACCGGTCCGATCACCGGCTCCCAATACCATGGTAAATTTGTGGGCCGGCCGGTAGAAGTGATCATAAAGGAATCTGCTACTATCCCCACGAATAATAATAATTTTTTGGAACGATGTTCCGCAGCCGGGTATCTCGGTTATATGGGGACCATTTCATATCATACCCGGGCAGGCGGTTTGTATTCGTCCGGCAAAAAACAACAGGCTTTTTATTTGATGGATAGCCTGTACGCCAAAGTGCGCAAGGGTGATTTCAAACCCGGTTATGAACCATGCCCGGAATATAAGGAGGCTGTTGGATCAAGCTGGGACGATTTCAGAAAATATGCAGATGAAGGATATGAAATCGCGAGCCATTCCGTTACACACGCCACCATGCCCGGTCTGGATGAAGCCAATATTCGTTATGAACTGGAGACAAGCAAAGAGGAAGTCAAAAATCATCTGGGTGACAAATACACTTTTTCCTGCGAAGTACCCTACGGCTATGAGGATGACAGAGTGATGCAAATAGCTTACAAAATTTATCCTGCTCTTCGCAACCGCATGCCTGAACCTTTTTTGAAAGAGATTGATCGTGCCAGCAAGGAACTTCCTCACCCAAGCGATAAAGATTATGTACAATGGCAGCGCGGTCCGCTCCATAAAACTTCACTGGCATTGATGAAATCGTGGGTAGATACCACGTACTCAAATAAAGATATGTGGCTGGTGCTTGTTTTTCATGGCATTGACAGCCTTGGCTGGGAACCGACACCCATACCCAAACTCGAAGAATATTTTAAATATATCAAAGACAGGGAAGACAAACTCTGGATCGCCACTTTCGGTGACGTCGCCAGATACATACGGGAACGTGAGCATGCTACCATAAACAGTAGTGAAAAAGACGGGAAGATCTCTGTATCACTCATCCATTCGCTCAGCAAAACGGATTATGATTTGCCGCTTACACTCAAGACCTACATTCCCTCTACATGGAGCAGGGTGACTGTGACCCAGGGAACCAATCAAAAAACAGTCGACGTTCAGCACGATGAGAAGGGCGGTTATATTCTCTATCAGGCAGAACCTAACACGACAAACTTATTACTTGCGAGGGAACAATGATTCAGTTCAGAACGTTTGTTACACCTTCTTCACGAATTGCTTCATCAGATAAAATTCGAAGTAAAGCGACTCTTTTTATTTTGCAGAAATCAATACCGGCTGAAATAATGTTTTTTTGATTTTGGCACGACCAATAAACTCGTTACCGTATATTTTTTTGAACCGCGTGGGATAGATCATAATGTCCTCGTCGCGTGTATCAAACACCAGCTCTTTTGTAACGTTACCTCCATTGTCAATTTTAGAAACCATCACCTGTCCGCCCGCTCCATTTACATGATACTTCGGCAATTCATTTTCCTGCAGATGCATGTTGTGGATGTTATCCAGGTAAAGAAAATAATAGCCGGTTGAATCAGCAATCAGCTTAAATCCAAGCGTATTGGATTCCAGGTTATTAATCATCGTGTAATTGACTAAATCACATCAATTATCCAACCTGTCTTTTTGGAATCTTGCGCATCCATTGAAAATTTCCATTGGCAGAAATATTTGCCGATAGATATTTTCATAATAGAAGTCGGTTCTCTGATTATAACGGCCATGGAATAATAGGAACGGCCTATGTAAAATATTCTTCCAGGTGATAAAAAGACTTCCATCTGCCTGCATCAGCACATCATGAACCCTTAAATCAGGATTTTCATAATCTGACTTTTCCATTTTTCGTTTCAAATGATCCGTTTCAAACTTCTCGAGCTCATCCTTCGGAAATTCATAATAACCGTTCTTGTATTTGACGATCTTGCCATCCTTATCCAGCACAGCCAGAAAGATTCCATCGGTACCCGTTCCTTTCGATTTTTTGCTATAGGTGCAGGCAATCACCATATCATGCTGCGGGTTTTCTATGAGCGTGGCATACCGTATGAAATTATTTTCGAGCACCACGGGTGTGATCACCGGAGCCGCAGCATCCTTTGGGAATTTGAAAACATCGTAGTGATAAGCGGGTAGCCGGTTCCCTTTTCTTTCTCCTTACGCGAATCATCGTTATAAACCTTTGCCAACAGGTAGGTTGCCGTTACCATCAACGGAAAAATCGGAATTATCCATGACGGCTTCGGTATAGGGCATTTTATATTCGCCGCCCCAGAGTTTTTCCAGTTTGCTGTTAAAAACCTGGACTCCCAGTTTGTCATAATTCTTTTTATCGTTTCGCAACTCAGGATGTAAGCGGTAAGATACCAGCAATTTGCTGCGGTCCGCATCATAGTTAAACTTGTATTTATTGGCCATTTTGAAGGAATACAAACCGTTCGCTATAATCGCAGTACCAGCCACTTTCGTTGTTTCAAACATTTTGTTGTGCGACTGATTCAGTTTTGATTTGGCGAGATCGATCGGATCATAAAAAAGCATCTCTTTCTCTGACTTTTTATCCCAGTCGCTGTAAATCCAGTAGTATTGATCGGTGTTTGCGAAATCGGTGACGATCTCGCTGTCAAAATTCTTTGACACATCCAGGTCGATATTATCCTGCATCGCCACACTGAGCGATTTCGGATTGAATCGAATGATATTCATATCCTCTTTTTTCAGGGAGAGATTTACGATTCCGTCTTTTTGATTACCGATGAAGGCTACGTCTGCAGTGTGTTTGGGCAGTTCGTATTCTTCACCCAGTTTGAAAGTAAATTTTTTGCTCTGAGAAAACAGGCATAGGGGGCATAGCAACGCGATCAGCCACGCTGTTGATTTCATGTTGAATTTTTTTCTACGGTTTATTGAGTCGTTCTATTGCGGCGTGAAATTAATACTTAGATCCAGATCGCCTAAATTATTGTGGGAAAACTTATTTACCGGCACTTCCTTGATCCCGGTCATGAATTTCTTACTCTTCGGTTAGCATAGTTAGCAGGTAAGAAGGATGATAAATTCTGAAAATTGCCCTTCTTCCGTCATCACTTTTATTTCTCCACCGTGTGCCCTGATGATATCATAGCTCTGAGATAAGCCCAGTCCCGTTCCCTGCCCGGTTGGTTTGGTCGTGAAGAAGGGTTGAAAAATCTTATCCAGTATTTTTTGGGGGATGCCGTTGCCATTATCTCTTACACGGATTTCTACTTTATTAGCAACCCTGCGGGTGCTTACTGAAATAATTGGCTCGTAGCCATCATTCAAAAGATTATTTTTTTCATTCAACGAATAGAATGCATTGTTATACAGGTTGAGTAAAACACGACCGATATCCTGGGGGACAACCTGTACTTCTCCCATAGCGTTATCAAAACTGGTGTTCAAATCAGCCTTGAACGAATTATTCTTTGCGCGGATACCATGATAACTTAACCGAAGGTATTCATCTGCCAGCGCATTTATATCTGTGGAATCTTTCTTTCCGGAACTTACATTCGAATGCAGCAACATGCCTTTGACAATCGCATCTGCTCTTTTGCCATGTTGGCTTATTTTTTTCTCATTCTGCTTAATATCCATTGCAATGGCCCTGGCTTCATCCAGATTCCCTTTGTTCATTTCTGTCTCCCATTCATCAATCAGGTCTGCATTTACATCGGAAAAATTATTTACAAAGTTTAAAGGATTTTGTATTTCATGGGCGATACCGGCCGTTAGTTCTCCCAGGGAAGCCATCTTTTCAGATTGTATGAGTTGCAATTGAGCCACTTTAAGTTCTTCCAGCGTCTTTTCCACTTTTGATTTCTGCATTTCAGTTTCCTGCTTTTGGATCTGAAGCAGCCCATAGGCTTTCGCCTTGTGTTTATTATTTCGCCAGAGCATAAAGGCAATGGTCAAAATAACCAATAAGGCAGCGATGGTCGAATAGAGTATTAGTTTTTCCCGGTATCTTCTCAACTGATCCGTTAATTCTATTTGCCTGGCCTGTTCATTTAAATTTATGTTTTGAATCCTGAACATCTTTTGCTGACTGAATAGCTTTTCCCTGGTGGATGCTTCCAGGGCCAGGAATTTTGCGAGACTGTCTTTGTTATTCCTGATTTTATAGATATCAGCCAGCAGGCCCAATGCAACAATTTTCTGGCCGAGGAAATAATTGGATTTTGTTTCAGCCATTACCCTGTTTGCATAGTAAATACCGGAATCCAGATCACCCATTTGTTTGTAAGTTTTCGCCAAACCCATCAGGCACTCTGTAAGGTCCCTGGCAGCATATACAGCCGTAGCCATGGAGATTCCGGAATGATAGTATTTAACAGCTTCTTCGTATTTCCCCATTTTTGAATAGATATTTCCAAAATTGTAGGGGATGGTGGCCTGGTTTAGTGAGCCGTATAATGTTATATAGCCTTCCTTTGCTAACTCTGCATATTTGAGGGCGGAATCCAACCGGTTAAAGTTTGTATAGACCCGGGCCGTTCTCTCCCAGGTTGGTATATAGTCCAGGAATCGGGATGACGTGTTGCGGACGGAAAAGGCACACCATGCAATTCCAAAGCCAGTCTTGACCGGCTTAAATAAGCAATGATTTTGCAGAGTCCCCCACTTCATTATATATTTCGCCTGCTGACATATATAAAAAGACCAAATCGATATACCGCAGACTTTTCTGCGATGTCAATTCCTTCCAGACTTGCTTTTAATGCTTCCGGGTAGTCGCCGATATACTCATTCAGTAATTCCAGCGCCCAGTAGGAACGGGCTAAATAATGGGTATTGTTTAATTTTTTTGCGAGCAGGAATATCTGCTCCCGGTAAGGTGCTGCAGAATCCGAATAACTGAATATATAGTCGAAAAAAAGTTTTTCGTTATAATGCAATCTGGTTGAATCATCCGTCGCAGCTGCCAATTCCTTCTTATCATCCTCGATCGGCGCTTTCGACCAACCCTGTCCCCTCGCTATGAGGGCAGTGGACGCAATTAGAAAAACGAACAGAGATTTTGCTAATTTGGAACAGGGGTAACCGAATAGATTGTTTAAATTGATCATGTCGGGGGGTTAAAAGAGGTGCGTCCCGGTCAACCATGATTCATATATTCCGTCTCCGACAGCCAACTAACATTTTTTTCAACCGCTTTCGGTTATCCGCACATGGGCATTCCTAAAATCATGTTTCAGTACTAAGTTATGATTTTCCCCGCTAACAATTGGTGAGACGGCTGCGAAACTTTAAATAAAGAAAATCCCAACTAATGAAGTAAACCCTTATTTAAAAGGATAAATTTGATAAGGCTTCGGCCGACCCCTAAACAACCAAATGAAAAGAGTCTTACTTACGATACTACTCCTGCAAGTATTTTCCTTCGCCCAATCTCAATTGCGCTTTGTCAATGCAGACAGCGTAAAGCTGGAACTTAATTCCCAACCGGATACAACCAGGGTGTTATCCTATGCGACTCTATGTTTCCATTACGCTTTTTTTCAGGTTGATTCGGCTCTGGCATACGGGCAGAAAGCCATTCACCTGGCTAACCTGATTCAATTTAAGAAAGGAGAAGGAGCTGCCATGTCTTCTTATGGCTGGGCTTTATGGGCATCGGGTATCTATGATAAAGCCATCGAATCTGAATTGAAAGCCCTGAATCTTTATAAGGATTTAAAATATTATATAGGAGTGTCTGACACCTATGATGTGCTGGCCGTCATATACCGTGAGGTCGGAGACTACGGGCAGGCGCGGAAATATGGGCTATTATCAAAACATTTGTATGATTCACTGTTAGCTGTTCGTGAATTCCCTTTCATGAGTCCCTACCCCACCGTTGCATCGATTTATGCAATGACCAATCAATTTGATTCCGCACTATTTTATATCACAATACAATATGAACGTGAATATGCTGAGGACAAACAGGTCTCGGGTTATACCCTGGATGTGATAGGTGGTATACAATTACAAATGAAAAATTATTCCCGGGCCCTGAATTCTTTTCATTCCCTCTTGTCACCAGCTACTACCAGGAAAAATTTACTGGATGTCGCTTTTACTTATAACCAGATCGCGCAATTATACCAGGAAACGGGAATTATGGATTCTTCTATCTGGTATGCCAGGGAAATAGTCAGTAAGCCCAGGTTTTCCAATTTTCAGGGTGCCGTTCTTGAAGCGCTTACGATACTGGCAAATAATTACAGACTGACCAACCACAACGACAGCGCACTAAAATATCTGCAATTACGGGTAGCGCTGAACGATAGTCTGTTTAATATGGACAAAGCCAGGGCTATGCAAAACATGTCGTTTAATGAGCAAATCAGACAGCAGGAAATCGAAGCGGCCAGGATGCAGGTTCAAAACCGGGTTAAGCTGTATGCTGTATTTGCACTTAGTGGTGTGTTTTTATTAATCGGGATTATTCTTTACAGGAACAACAAACTAAAGCAAAAGGCAAATGTTTTACTTCAACAGCAGAAATATAAATTAGAAAGCACTTTATCTGCCCTGAAAGCTACGCAGGCGCAGCTGGTTCAATCCGAGAAAATGGCGTCGCTGGGTGAACTGACTGCAGGCATTGCGCATGAAATTCAGAACCCATTGAATTTTGTAAATAATTTCTCTGAGGTAAATGAGGAGTTACTGAACGAGATGAAAGAAGAAATGGACAAAGGGAATTTAGATCAGGCAAAAAACATTGCGAATGCAGTTATAGGAAATCAGCAAAAAATAAATCTGCATGGCGGTCGTGCAGGAGCCATTGTAAAAGGAATGCTGCAACATTCCCAAAGCGGCGCTGGTCAAAAGGAATACACTGACCTGAATGCATTGGCCGATGAATATTTGAAACTGAGCTATCATGGATTCAGGGCAAAAGAAAGCGGATTCAAAGCGGGCATTCATACTGATTTTGATAAGACCCTGGGAAAAGTAAATATTATTCCGCAGGATATCGGAAGAGTTTTATTGAATTTATACAACAACGCTTTTTATGCCGTGGCAGAAAAGAAAAAGCAGTTGCAGGATGGCTATGAACCATCTGTTGAGGTAAGCACTATGAAGAAGGGTAATACCGTCGTAACGATTATAAAAGACAACGGGAATGGTATTCCAACAAAAGTGGTAGATAAAATATTTCAGCCCTTCTTTACCACTAAGCCTACCGGGCAGGGAACGGGACTCGGCCTGTCTTTGAGTTATGATATCGTCAAAGCACATGGAGGCGAATTGAAAGTGGAATCGAGGGAAGGAGAAGGAGCAGAATTTATTGTACAGATTCCAGCCACCTGAGAAGAGTCCGGATCGAATATATAATCGGTATTTTTAAATAGAAAGAAAGCGACCATGGATTCAAAATAAATCGTGAAATGAAAATTCATATTTATTTATTGATTTTCCTTTTATTCATGATGGATGAGACTTCCGCCCAGTCCATAAAGCCCCGCTTCAATCTGATAACGGGAAGCAATGGAGTCTCTCTCGGGAAAATCAATGGCATTACCCGGGACCGTCATGGCATTATGTGGTTTTCTGATCAGGACAATCACTGTATTACCCGCTACGACGGGACGATCATGACCCGTTTTGCGCATGATCCAAAAAATCCAAATACCCTTGGCGGCTGGTACCCTGAATGCATATTCGCTGATTCCACAGGAATCATCTGGATTGGTTTCTCAGGAATGGGACTGGACCGGTTTGATCCTGCTACAAACCATTTTACACATTTCAGACATCAGCCAAATGATTCAGAGAGTCTTGCAAACAATGTTGTTTCTGCGGTCTTGATGGATCACCTGGGTAATCTTTGGGCTGGCACGAATGGCGGGCTGGATATGCTCGATCAGAAAAGCGGTAAGTTTAAACATTTCCGCAATCAGCCAGGTGATTCGACGAGTCTAAGTTATAACCAGGTGAGATCAATTTATGAAGATCATGAGGACAGGCTTTGGGTGGGAGCAGCCGATCAATGGGAGAACACTGACAAAGGCGGTCTGAATCTTTTCCATCCGGAGACCAATCGTTTTACACGCTACCTGAATGATCCCAAAAACAGCCATAGCCTTATTAATAATAAAGTAAGGGCCATGTTTGAAGACAGCCGCGGCAATTTTTGGGTGGGCACGGCAGGTGACGGGTTGCATACGATGGATAGAGAAACCGGAAGATTCGAACGCCATACTTATAACCCGGCTCACCCGGAAGATCTGAGCCGCCCGCCGGTGAGATATATTTTTGATCATATCACATTTATTACAGAAGACGCGGGCGGAACGATATGGATTGGGACATTATCAAATGGAATAAACCGATATGACACGGGGACAAAAAAAATTACCCATTTTGGCAACAATGCCGATGGATCCGGCTCATTCAGAGATAACAGCGGCTGGTGGGCAAATGCTTCGAAGGATGGTTTGATTTGGATAAGTACCCAGGAAGCCCATTTATATCGCGTGGACATATTCACGAATTATTTTCCTGCTTTTGAAACCGGATTTGGTGGTACAAATGCATTTTACCAGGAAGAACCAGATGTGCTCTGGTTAGGTACGTTCAATGGGCTTATCCGTAAGAATAACCGGGATGGGAGTTTTCGTCGATTCACTAATGAATCAACTGATCCCGGAAATACAGGAATCAATTCCATTTCCGGCATTATCAAAGATAAACAGGGAGGTTTTTTGATCAACAGCAATGGTGGCATTAGCCGGTTCAATCCTATTACCGGCCACTTTACCCCATTCGAAGTTGATTCCAATATTAAGTTTAGTATACGGAATGAAAATGGTGGTCTTCTCTTCATGGATAGTGGTTCAAATTTATGGTTCGGCACCAACGATGGATTGTATTATTTAGACAGGGAAACTGGAAAATATATTCACTATAATCGTGATTTGAACGATTCGAGCAGTATAAATTCAGCTCAGGTGATATTCATGCTGGAAGAGGGGAACAGTCTTTGGTTGGGGTCATACTACGCCGGATTAAACCGGTTGAACCGGAAAACAGGAAAATTCAGGCATTATCTTTCCGCAGCTTACACATCCAGTATATATAAAGACTTCAAAGGTATTATCTGGGTGGGTACAGGGAATGGACTCTACCGGTATAATCAGCAATCGGATGAGTTCAACATTTTTGGAGAAGGGAATGCCGGAATCAAAATTGATAATGTAAGTTCAATGATTGGAGATGACCAGGATAATCTCTGGATCGCATCAGCTTCCGGAATTTTCAGGATTAATCGGAACAGGGATCAAATCATCCGGTATGACCAGAAAAACGGGATAAATCCCGAATACCTGAATTCCATGCTCATTTCTTATAAAGGAAAGGATGGAAAGATTTTCTTCAGTACTACGAATGGTTATTATGCCTTTGATCCGGCAAAACTCAGGATCCCGACTGGAGGCGGTAAAATTGAATTCACAGATTTATGGTTGAAAGGGATAAAAGTCAGCAACGGTCCTGAAGGCCCTTTACCGGAGCCCGTTTCCAGGTTAAGTGAAATTCATCTTGCCCATGACCAAAATGTATTTTCCATTGGCTTTACAGCCATTGACTATGGCGATCCGGCTGATAAAACTTTTTTATATAAACTGGAAAACTATGACGAGGACTGGCATCCGTCGGGAACAGAGGAAAAGGCTTACTATTTTAATGTTCCTCCCGGTAAATATGTATTTAAACTAAAAGTTGCAAACAGCATGAATGGGGCATGGGCGGAGAAAAATATTTCAATCATCATTGCTCCGCCCTGGTGGCGGACATGGTGGGCATATTGTATTTATGGCTTATTGTTTATTGGTCTGACTTATTCCATTGACCGCTTTCAAAAAAACAGACTGATCAGTGCTGAGCGGGAAAAAACCAGGGTCCGTGAACTTGCCCAGGCAAAGGAAATAAAGAAAGCATATGGTGAGTTGAAGACCACGCAGGCCCAATTAATTCAATCTGAAAAAATGGCATCACTCGGTGAACTGACTGCCGGCATTGCACATGAAATACAGAACCCATTAAACTTCGTAAATAATTTCTCCGAAGTAAATGAAGAGTTGCTTACCGAGATGAAAGAGGAAATGGAAAAGGGGAACATGGAACAGGCAAAAAACATTGCCAATGCGGTCATTGTAAATCAGCAAAAAATAAACCGGCATGGCAGCCGCGCAGGAGCCATTATAAAGGGAATGTTGCAGCATTCACAAACAAGCGCGGGACAAAAAGAGCTTACGGATCTCAATGCATTGGCCGATGAATATCTGAAGCTGAGTTATCATGGATTTAGGGCCAGGGAAAACGGCTTCACCGCGATCATTCAAACGGATTTTGACAGGAACCTGGGAAAAATCAATATCATTCCGCAGGATATCGGAAGAGTTTTATTGAATTTATATAATAATGCATTTTATACAGTAGCGGAAAAAAAGAAGCAACCGGATGGAGCTATGAACCCACTGTTGAGGTAAGCACAACGAAGAAAGATGATATGATTGAGCTAACGGTAAGGGACAATGGAAATGGTATTCCGCAAAAAGTCGTGGACAAGATATTCCAACCCTTCTTCACCACTAAGCCAACGGGGCAGGGAACCGGATTGGGACTGTCTTTGAGTTATGATATTATCAAAGCTCACGGCGGAACCATCGAAGTGAAGACGCGGGAAAAGGAGTTCACTGAGTTCGTAATCAATTTACCGGTTTAATTTTTCGACATCTCATTAAAACCTGCTGAGATCAACCGGACGAAAGAGCCATTAATCCAACAAGTGGATAAAAAATCGGATATTCAGGTGAGAAATACGACCTCCCGGTCTAAACCCTTTTGCCCATACATGAAACAGCCATTTAACCTGGCCTTTATAATCCTTTTTGTATTAGGCTTCTGCCAGCAATCGGAGGGGCAGAACAAGTATATCGATTCTCTAAAGAATTTATTAAAATTTCAAAAGCCCGATACCAATAAAGCGCTGACCTATGTCCGGCTCAGTGAGCGTTATGCCATTGTCAACGACCCGAAGAATACAGAGCTGTATGCTGATTCCGCATTGTCCCTTGCCAGGAAATTATCTTTTACAAGAATCGAAGCCAGCGCCATCGAAAACCGGGGCTTTAAATTTCTGATGGAGAATAAAAATGACAGTGCAAAAATGGATTTTTTAACCTCCATGGACCTGCGCAGGAAACTCGGAAATCAGAAAGGAGTTGCCCAATCTTACTATTCCATTGGTGAATATTATCATTATCTGGATAGTTTGCCCGAAGCGCTTGAAAATTTTTATCATGCTTTGGAGATCTTTGAACAAATAGATGATAAACCGGGTGAAGGACGGGTGAGGATTCGACTGGGCCAGATTTATTTAAACCAGGGAAATGATTCCGAGGCCCTGGTCAATTCCCGGCTAGCTAAAGATATCCAGCTGAAGGTGGGACATTTTGCAGAAGCTTCATCTGCGATGGAAGTCATGGGAAATATTGAGTTCGATTTGCGGGATTATGAAAAGGCCCTTCAAAATTTTCAGGAAGCAATTCAGACAGGCATTCTGGCCGGAATTTTAAATTGGACCCTGGGAGAAATCTATTTAAGAATCGGCGATACTTACCAAAAGCAGGGCGCCATTGAATTTTCGATAGGAAATCATCCGGAAGGCATGAGAAAATACAACCTGGCCCTATCCATGTATGACAGCACGAAGCGTAAATTCACTGAAGCAGATAACAGTCCTTCATTAATTCCACTTGGAATTCGCTTCGCTAAAATAGACGTCCGGCTTAAAAAATACAAAGAGGCCAGGAAATTGCTGGAGCAATATATGGCACAACCCCAAAATTTTATTTACGAAACGGATCTTGGCGACGCTTATGCCGTCTTTGCGGAGCTGGACAGTGCCGAAGGAAATCATATGGGAGCCTTGCAGAATTACAAAATGTATATCAATTACCGGGACAGCATTTACAATGTGAGGAACGATAAAAAATTGTTTCGAATCCGGATGCAACACGAGTATAATGTGAGAGAAGCCGAAGCAAAGGTTCTGCAGGCGCAAAAGGATGAGGAATCCCGCATAAGTAAGAGCAGGCAAAGTCTTGCCATTTTTGCCCTGGCTGTTGTTGTGCTGGCCGTATTGGTCAATCGCGGGGGTGCAATTGCGAAATAATAAGGCAAAGCAAAAAGCAAACAAGCTGCTGGAAAGTGCTTTGACAGACTTGAAATCAACACAAAAGCAGCTTATTCAATCTGAAAAACTGGCATCGCTGGGAGAACTGACGGCCGGCATTGCACATGAAATTCAGAACCCGTTGAATTTTATGAACAATTTTTCAGAAGTAAATCATGAACTCATCGGGGAAATGCAAGAGGAGATTGACCATGGGAATCTGGAAAATCTAAAAGCCATTGCGGCTGACATTAAGAGTAATGAAGAAAAAATAAGTCATCATGGGAAAAGGGCCGATTCTATTGTGAAAGGGATGCTGCTGCATACCAGATCCAGCAGTGGCGTAAAGCAACTCACCGATATCAACGCACTTGCAGACGAATATCTGAAATTAAGTTACCACGGATTCAGGGCGAAAGAAAGTGGGTTCAACGCCAGCATTCACACTGACTTTGACGATCGCATTTGTAAAATAAATATCATTCCGCAGGACATGGGAAGGGTTTTTCTGAATCTATATAATAATGCATTTTATGCGGTTGAAGAAAAGAGAGTGCAACATGCCAATGGGTATGAACCAACCATCCGGGTGAGTACGGTAGCGATGACCGGAGGAATGGAATTAAGGATATCGGATAATGGCAATGGCATTTCTAAAAAAATAATGGATAAGATCTTTCAGCCATTCTTTACCACTAAACCAACAGGTCAGGGAACAGGACTTGGATTGTCCATGAGTTATGATATCATCAAAGCGCAGGGCGGAGAGCTAAAAGTTATCTCTACGGAAGGAGAAGGGACGGATGTCGTCGTTCAACTTCCATCGCAGATACAAATAGTTACCTGATCAATAGAACTCCTATAAATTAGTCACCAGCCTGGTCTCTGCCACATTATAGGTTTTCAGGACCGGCTTGCTTTTGTACATTGCTTTTAGTTTGTCTACCAGACCTCTGTAGGTTCCGCTGGAATCATAAGATTCGGCGTCTTCTGCAGAAATCCATTCAGTCAGAGAAATGTACTCATTGGACAGCAATTCGGTTGGTTCCATCAACCATATTCCGATATTACCTTTTTGTTTTCTTACTACCGGAATGACCTCTTCGTTATAAATTCTCCTGAGTTCATCATGATGTTCCGGTTGAATGTCGAGAAAAGTTAAACGGGCAAACATAAGACCTCCTTTTTTAAGATGTGAAAAAACTAATTTAAAAAATGGCAGTTTTTAAAGGCAGGCGGAATCAATGTTGTCAAAGGATGGGTATTAAAGGTATTATTAAATAGCCATTCGCCGCGCTAAAACCATTTTAGCAAGGATTCCTTGCGTTTACGCGATACATTCACGGTTGAGCCGTCGCTCATGATCACATAGCCGCCTTCGCCGCGAACATATTTCGTTACTTCATTCATATTCACCAGATATGAATGGTGAATTCTCACGAAGTATGAAAATTCCTGCAATTGTTCTTCCATTTCCTTTAATGTGCGGCTGGCAATGATCTTCTTTTTATTTTTAAGAAACAGATGCGTATAATTATCGTCTGCCTCACAGTACAGAATCTGGTCGGCAGGAATTAATTCAAATCCTTCTACAGTTGGAATTGCAATTTTGTTAAAGCCGCTTTCTTTATGATGTATATGGTTCATCAGCATGTGGAATTGTTCATCGGAAGAAAGGTTTTTTTGGCGTTCCACTTTATGTACTGCGGCCATTAGCTGTTTTTAGTCGATCGGTTTTAACAAATAATCCAGTGCACTGAAGCGAATGGCCTTAATGGCATATTGATCGTAGCTCGTTGTAAAAATAGCAGAGAATGGAATTTCCTCAAACTGCTCCAGCATTTCAAACCCATTCATGCCAGGCATTTCAATATCAAGGAAGACCAATGACGGTTTTAATTTTTCAATGGCTTCCAGCGCATTTTTTGCGGAACGGCATTGCTCAACAATTTGCACCTCGGGACAATATTCTTTCAACAAAATACTCAATGTATCCAGACAATGAGCTTCATCGTCAACAAGGATTGCTTTAATCATACATAACAGGTATTTTAATAATGACTTCCGTACCTGCAGCGGTGCCATCGGGTTCTACAAGATCATTTATTTTTACAGGTGATTCATCTCCATTTGAATTTGCATCATCGCAATCCTGCTTGCTGTAATCCGCATCCCCATTGATTTGTGCTTTGTTGCTGATTTGCTTGCCAGTGCTGCGGATTTCTCGCGACCAATGCCATTGTCGGTAATTTTTAAATACAACCAATCATTTTCCTGCCACACTTCAATATCCAGTTGTCCTTTTTCTTCTTTTTCATCAGTCCATGCCATATCGCATTTTCCACATATGGCTGTATGATAAGTGGTGGAACTTTCAACATTTCAATATCAAGATCTTTTGGAACAGAAATTTTATAATCGAAGTGATAATTAAACCGCAGGGCTTCCATATCGAGATATAAACCGAATGATTCCAATTCACTTTCCAAGGGATCAATGAAGCTTGCGAATTTTGCAGGATCATACGCACCAGTTTCGAAAATTTGGTAAGGTATTCAGAAGCCTGCAACTTGTTGTTCTGAAGGATAAACCGGTTGATAGAATTAAGTGAATTAAAAATAAAATGAGGATTCATTTGTGCCCGAAGCGCCTGCATTTCCATCTCCGATTTTTTTGCTGTTGTAATTCTGCCATTTCTTTTTCTTTTTCCGATCTTTCCAGTTGCAGGCGGAATTTTTGTCTTATACGGTAACGTAATGGCAACATAAAAAATACCGAGAACAGACATGATCGCGATGATTCTGAACCACCAGGTGTTCCAGAAAGCGGGGCTGATATGGATCATCAATATTTTTTCCGGACCGTTAAATTCATTGTTTTCGTTTGAAGCCTGCATCGCGAGCTTGTATGAGCCCGCTTGTAATGCTTCAAACAGGATTGTCTGATTAGCCTGGCCATATCGCCAATCCTCATTCTTACCATTTTGTTCCAGCTTATATCTTACATGTCCTTTACCCTTTGAATAAAAATCAATATTACCTGTCTCAATCCGGATGGAGTTCTGATCATATGGAAGGTTTAATTCCTCCATGTAATTTACTCCTGCAGAGAGCGGTGATGATTTCCGGTTAACAGTCAGAGATTTGAAATAAACAGCAGCGGTATGCAGAGAATATCTTTCAGCATATATGCGGTCTAATCCACAAGTAGTCGAATCAGCGTTATCCCAGGTTCTGCCAATTCCAAAATAAATATCACCACGGGCATCCTTCGCTCCTGGTGGATTCGGGCTATAGTCCTGTTTATGATAGCCATCTGTTTCGAGCAGATTTGTAAAAACCCCTGTAGCCGGGCTAAGCCTGCTTATCTGTTTTGAATAAGTGACATACCAGAGGTTCCCATCATTATCAAAATGCATATTTAGAATGGGATCGTTATTCCTCTCCTCCTGGCTGTAGCTCCTGATTTTTCGGAACTCTTTATCATAATGCGCAATTCCATTTATTAAGCCCAGCCAATATGTTTGATCTTTCTTATCATAAATGATAACTGACCAATTCAGGTTGTCGAAAAGATGAGATTTTTTTGTCCATTTCCCCTGCCCGTCCGGCAGGCGGGCATTTTTGTTTTCAAAAGTTAAATTGGGCAATGTAGATATGTTCTGCAAAAACATATAACGATCTTCAACGAATGTAAATCCACCAAGACCAAATCCTCCAAATACGTCAGGATAAGGCATTAACAGGTCTGCGGTCAAACTCTCCTCCCTGACTTGAAAAATACCATGACGGTCGTCCCAAAAAATGATTCCGCTTTTATATGGCGTCGCGATCGTAAGCTGATTAGTGACGAGTGTATCCATTGGCCCTGATCCATTCTTATTCGCAATTCGCCTGCACTGCCTGTTTCTGATATCCATTTCATACATGGTCATACCGGCATATTGCCCAAGGCTTCCCATTGAACCGGCATTGAGCCAGGCTTTTTGACGTATAGTATCTATATAAAGCGGTATGATAACGGTTCCCTTTACACCCGGCAGATCTTTTTCATGCAGTACGTCGAATTTTTCTGTAGCCGGGTCAAAAATGTTCAGTCCGTTGGAGGTACCGATCCATAATTTGCCCTCCGGGCCGGCAAGAATGGCAGAGATCATACCGCTGCTTAATGAGCCCTTATTGAATGGGCTGGCATTATATCTCTTAACCATTGGCTTAAAAGGCAGCAACGCCTGAAGGCCTTTATACGCCCAATCAGATGTCCATACGATCCCATCCGGAGCACAATAAATATGCACGTTGTACTCGCCGGTTTTTCTTTGCAAATCGGCGTCCGAAAAAAGTTGTGCGAGTTGGTCCGTTTGCGGATCATAAACAAGAATACCATTGTTAAAAGTTGAAAACCATACCCTGCCTTGCGTGTCGATATCAATTCCTACGCCGCGGTCGTAGTTTTTCGATCCCGTCATTTCGTCCAACGTCTTCATTCGCCGAAACTTTTTGTCTTTCAGCGAGAATTCCAGTAACCCCTCGCCGCTGTTGATCCAGACAGAATTTCTTTTTGAATCATATCGCATGTCTTCGCTACCATGCCTGGGTCGGCCTTCATCATGCTTGTGTTTGGCTATGTCATAACAGGGCCACGGATAATATTGAGTTCTTCCATCCAAAAAAATTTGTAGCAGTCTCCCGTAACCTTCCGCATTATAGTCGAGTTTCCATATACTGCCGGAGCTTTTTTCAAAAAAAGATTTGTCTGTATTCAATGTGACCCAATCGTGCCTGTCATCCATCACTAAAAGCTTTGCCAGCAGTCTCCTCTTAAGCGTATGTATATTAATAGCAGAGAACTGCGATCCGGGTTCTACGCAAAAGATTTCATCCTTTGTAGCCCAGAACGGAAAAATGGTTAATCTGGGATCAATATCCTTTTTAGAAAATGGAACATGAATAAGCGGTGAAAAATTGGTGAACGTATCGGCTTTGATATCATACCTCGATATCCCCTGATAAGTAGCCATCCAGATATTGTGCAGGCTGTCTTCTTTAAATGCGAAGATCATACCTGTATTAATCGCTCCCCTTTTGTTCTTGTCAGGAGGATATGTTTTAAAAACCGCCCCATCGAAACGGCAGAGTGCGTCGGAGGTACTTCCTCCAAAGCTTCCCACCCATAGAAATCCATTGGCATCTCTTATCATTGTATTCGATTCATTGTAAGGCAATCCATCTTCGCTGGTCCAATGAATGACACGATAACAATCCAGGGCGCTTACACTTTTAATTTTTTGGGCAAGAGAAATAGCAGCAGCAAAACAACACGTGATGAAGAGTAATATTTTTTTAAAAAATTTCATTTACCTGATACTGAAAGGCGAATTTTTAATATCCCGGATTTAGATGCAAATGTTGCTACTTCACGTGCTCAACTAATAGGCTTGCATACTTAGAGAAAGGTACTCTAAAACCGGGAACACAGACATAAGTGAAAAGGCTAAGATTTCTCCTTCGATTCAATCATGGAACTTTCCGGGCTGACCGCTAATATAATTAGTAGACGCATCCATTTTGAAGATCGTTACGTCGACCATTATACTGGCATCTGAATAACAAATTCCGTAAACTCACTTTCACGGGTATGCACCTGGATCTCACCCCCATGTGCCTTCACAATATCGTAGCTAAGACTAAGTCCAAGGCCGGTTCCTTCGCCAGCTGGTTTGGTCGTAAAAAATGGCTGAAAAATTTTATCTATTACTTGCTGCGGGATGCCATTTCCATTGTCCCTCACCGTTATGAGAATTTTCTGATTGATTTTTTTCGTACTTAGGTAAACAGTTGGCTCATATTCTACGCCTCGCGCCTTCTTTTTTTCCATCACTGCGTAAAATGCATTGTTATAGATATTCAGAAGAACACGTCCGATATCCTGAGGTACAATCTGGATCAAACCGGTTGAAGGATTAAAGTTGGTTTCCAGGCGAGCATTGAAGGATGGTTCTTTGGCACGAAGTCCGTGGTAGCTCAAACGCAGATATTCACCGGCCAGGGCATTGATATTCGTTGCTTCTTTTACTCCTTTGCCCGACCGGGAGTGCTGTAGCATGCCTTTTACAATGGCGTCAGCACGCCTGCCATGATGATTTATTTTTTTCTCGTTTTCTGTCAGAGAGATAATCAGTTCAAGGGCCTGCTCATCCTGCCCTTCGCGTATGGCCCGCGATGTTTCTTCCAAAAGTTCGGTATTCAGATCAGAAAAATTATTCACGAAGTTCAACGGATTCTGGATCTCATGGGCGATACCGGCTGTGAGTTCTCCGAGAGAGGCCATTTTTTCTGACTGAATAAGTTGTGACTGCGTCGTTTTTAACTCACTATATGCTTTCTCTATCCGGCTTTTTGACTTTTGTTTCTGTCTGTTGTTGTAAAACAGAAAAGACGCCAGCAATACAAAAGTTATGATGATTCCATATCCCAGGCTCCTTGATCTTCTTTCAGCGGCTTCTTTATTGGACTGTTCGATGGAAGCCAGTAAATCTTTTTTTTGCTGTTCATATTTCATCTCCGCCTGCTTAATCGTCTGACCAGCCTCAGGACCGGCCTGCACGGCATCGATTGAATCCAGCAGGAGTTTTGTTTCCAGGGCCTGTTTATATTCCCCAAAATGATACAGGTAGTTGAACAAAGATCCGTACGCATCCCCCAACTCCTTTACTAAATGATGTTTTTTTGCAGAGTCAACTGCAGCGCGTGCATACCAATCGGCGCTGTCTTTATGGTTCATACTTAAAAAGGCGTCGCTGAACAAGGTAAGTATGTATGTGTCTCCTCTGTAATCGTTTGTATTACTGTATATACGTGCCTCATGATAAAAATTGACTGCCTCCTGGTATTTTTTTTGATGACGGTATAGTCCCCCTTTTTGCATGAGCAACCTGTTCATGAGATATCCATCTTTAAGTTTCATTGCAATACCCAGAGCTTTCTCTACCAGAATTTTTACGGTATCCTCGTTTCCCTTTTGGTCATTGACTGAAATCAACATGTCTAAAGCCTGTAATATCAGAGTGTCATTTTTTTGCGAAGAAACGATATCGTAATATTTATGAGCATAAAATTCGCTCAATGTAAGTTGGCCCGACAAACGATAGCTCTCTCCCAGATTTGCATAAAACCAGGGTAACTGTTTTTCCAATTTCAGTTTTTCTGCAATATTAAGACCTTCAAAAAGGACGGATATCGCGCTATCATTCAGGTCTTCTTCACTATAAGTTTCACCTAATATCAGGTATCCGATTGAAACAAGATCAGGCCGGTCGATTTTTTTCGCCAGTTCTATGCCTTTTCGCGCATAATAAAACGTTTTGTTGTAATCCCTTTGAGAGGAGGAATTTGTTTCCCTGAATAAGTACCTGGCGTATGTATAAAACAAATGCACTTTTGCCGAATCATTTTTTTGGTCGTCGATCGCCTTTTTAAGACTATCCAGTGAATGTGTTTGTGAAAAGCCGCTGAATACTGTCAGCAGGTGAAGAGCTAAAATAATCTTCCTCATGTTGGCTGGGGTTGGGTGTTTGAAGATACCTAAAATTCAGCACCCTCATCTCGATGGAAGCCACTTCGTTATTGCAATTTAAATTTAGAAAGAAGTAGCTGCCAGGTTTCAAATTTGTGGTTATACCTGCTAATACATGGCAATAAAAATGCAAAATATAATCTAAATAAATTTTACTGGCCTCATAACTGCAACTAACCACAGATTTATGCGTATTAATGATATACCTCTTTTATCCCTAAAAATTAACCCTTAAATCATGAATACGTTTCATTTCCCCGGCAAAGTATGTCCATTGATAGTTCATTCTATTTTAGTTCTACTCTTGTTATCTTGTTCAAAAAGTACTACAATAAGTAATAGCAATGCAAGTAGATCTGTTTTTGAGTCTTTTACTTATACTATTACCGATTCGACGGGCGACAAGCGCACTTTTTCTGACACTACCAAGATGTTTGTTGACAGCGTAAGTGGAAATATTCTATATATGATAAATGGCGTTCCGCAGGGAGAGATAGCGGCATATATATCTCCTCCAACTTATAGTAATACACGGAAATTTTATTTTGATGATTTTAGATCACTGGCCAAAACGCAGGTTAATAAATTAATATTCTATTTGCCCTGGTACGAGGATAATCTATCGGCGAACACTGGTTTATTGAATTCACAACTCATAATTGCGTTAACAGATGCACCCGAAAATCTTTATGATTATACGTCCACAGGAAACTATTTTGATGATGGATTTATTAATGTAAAAATTGACATAACAGAGGTTAAAACTGAAATTACCGACAGTACCGGCGGGTTTGTTACAGGCACATTTAACATTTCAGCATTGACCGAATCTAAAAAACCAATTCTTGTAACAGGACTTTTTAATCATATCCCGACTAATTATCATCCTTAAACTTCTCAGACGCTCCTGTCTGTATAATGTTCAATTATCTGATACATTATCTCTCATTCTCTTGTCCGTAACCCACAACGATTACTAACAACAAGATGATCAATAACTGTATTATATTGTAGAAGTACCGCCTCGCTTATTTCGTACTTTGATAATGATATGGATAATAACCTATCTAACAAAAATCGAAGTCGCAACAGCCGCATGAGTGCCGTCTGTAAGCTTGTTCTCAACACCATCCTTCCAATACGCGGCAAATGTAACCTGACTGGATCTATACTCATATCCCGCTACATATACATGATTTTCTGAAGTAAAAACGGAATTTCCAAAAGAATTTATTTCACTCCTTGGAAGTGGAACTGCAATACCATCTTTCCAATATGCCGCAGTCGGGATATATCCTGGAGCTGACTCCTGCGTCCCGGCTATGTAGATATGACCGCCAGAAACAAACACCGAATTCCCCTCCCCATCGCTAATTTCAGCAAGGACTCCATTTTTCCAATAACATAATTGTCGGAATGGTGAACCTGAAGAAGAACCATATCCCACTACATAAACGTCATTGCCTGATACATAGATTGAATTCGCATGAAAGAGCCCCTCAAATTCTATAGTAACTTTAGTTAAATTTATTTCTGCTCCATTTTTCCAATACACCGCATCGCGATCATCAAAACCTGCAGCATATACATCATTGCCCGATACGAAGATGGAATAGACGGCAAATCCAAAATTAGTATTCGTCGTCTCCAAAAGTACTTCTGTTCCATTTTTCCAGTACACCAAATTGGGACCATCAGAACCTGCAACATAAACGTCATTGCCCGATACAAAGATGGAAGTTGCAGAAGTTGCATTATTACCTGAAAGTCTTATTTCCCTGTTATTTTTCCAGTAGACAGCTCCATTATCCGAACCGGCTATATATACATCGTTATTAGATACAAAAACGGAATTCGCATTCGCATTATTGGTTCCATCGGATAACTTTATTTCCTGACCGTCAATCCAGTATTTTGCCACGTTGTTAGTACCGTTAGATTCATATCCTGCCACCAATACGACAGGTTTTCCTAAGTGGAAATTGCCGTCCTTGAAAATCGTGAGAGGATCTTTTTGACAAGAGGTGAGTGTGAAGGTGACACCAAGTAAGATAGCTAATAGCGATTTGCTATTGAAATAATTGAAGCACATAAAAATAAGGTTTAGTTTAAAATGTTAGCCAGGCTGGCATAGCGATCTTTACAGGAATGGATATAAAAGGCTGACAGTTATACTGGATTTTCTGAACAGCATGTACCCGAAGGGATGCCCGGAAAATTTCGTGGAGTAAAAGAATCGTCTAAGGCTGCTTCGTTTCATTCACAGGACGGATTCGGAATATTTCTGTGCTATCTCAAAACTAATTCCCCGGATCACTCTCTGCTAATCGATTATTAATTCTGAGCTTTATTTTTTTCTTATAATATGCAAAATTTCTTGCCGGGTTCTTTCGAAAAGCGCAATTTGACAAAGCATTAGAATCGAAATTTGCATTTTTTACTAAATAATATCCGCATCAGCTCCTGATGCTGTATTGTGATCAGTTAATATCAATATGAGTATTATGCAGCAGAAAGTACCGCCACTCTTATTTTTTACTTCGATATTGATATGGATGATGACCTACTTAATAAAAATCGAATTCGCAGCTGCCCCATGGGTACCGTCCGTCAGTTTTGTTTCCACACCATTCTTCCAATACACTGCAAATGACATCTGATAGGCGACATCCTCAACTCCGGCCAGATACACATCATTACCTGTTACAAAAATGGATTTGGCAAAGGCTGGCAATCCGCCACCTGGAAGCAGAACCAGATTACCATTTTTCCAATAGGCTGCGGTCGAGAGATAAGCCGGCGCGGCCGAAACTGCCATCCCTGCTACATATACATCGTTGCCTGAAACAAGGACAGCATTCCCCTGACCATTGGTTGCAACGCTGCTAACGGGGAGCAGAACGTCATTTTTCCAAAACCATACCTGCGGGAAAACCGAACCGGCAAAATTACTATACCCCACTATATATACATCAGAACCTTTTACATAGATTGAATACGTATGTACAAATCCTGCGACTTCAGTAGTAGTTGTAGTCAAATATATTTCTGTTCCATTTTTCCAATACACTGCATTGGGTCCTTCATAACCTGCAGCATAGACATCATTCCCCGATACAAAGATGGAATTGGCAGCAGCATTGTTAAAATCGCCATAGAGATTTGCATTTTCCAGCGCGACTTCTGTTCCATTTTTCCAGTATACTGCTTTGAAATCATGCGTACCCGCAATGTATACATCATTGCCTGATACAAAAATGGAAGTCGCGTTATCCCCGGAAAGTCTGATTTCGCTATTATTTTTCCAGTAAACAGCGCCACTATCCGAGCCGGCTATATACACATTATTATTGGATACAACCATCGCATTGGCGCTGGCATCCCGGGTTCCATCAGATAACTTTATTTCCTGTCCGTCAACCCAGTATTTCGCCACATTATGCGTGCCGTTAGACTCGAATCCTGCCACCAATACAGACGGTTCTCCGTGAGAATGGCCCTTAAAAATGGGAGGAAAATCCTTTTTACAGGAAGTAAGTGAAAACATAATACCCATCATGATAACCGATAGCAATTTGCCATTCAAATTTTTGAAGTACATAAAAATGAATTTAATTGTAATAAAAATTTAGTCGGACCTGCTTACGATGATATAGGAATGGATATAAAAGGCCAACAGCTATACTGGATTTTCTGAACGGCATGCAGCCGCAGGCATACGCGGAAAAATATCGAGGAGTAGAATAATCGTAATTCTCAAGAGGTACTTGTACAACTCGGGGAGAACGCAATCGGAAATGAATCTGAAATTAGCATTTTTAAATGAGATACCCGAATTTTTGATAATTAGCCGTGCGACCTTTCTGTGGTTTGTTCACACCTCAGGTTCATATAGATAGAGGATGTGGTCTAACCACAAATTCTTAATCTTGTATATAAATTTACCGGTCTCATGCACAGCATCCTACCATTCTTACTGGCGATGATCGCAGCCATTGTGCTGCTGGAAATGCTGGCGTGCCAAACTCCGGGTGGCCTACCCGATCGTGCTGGTGGTGGCGGGGCTGCTGATCAGTTTTATTCCGGGTCTGCCTGCGATTAGGGTGAACCCCGAACTAATCTTTTTCATAGTTCTTCCCCCGCTGTTATTTGAAGCTGCCTGGAATATTTCTTTCAAAGAAATGAAAAAATGGTATCGGATCATCGGCAGCTTCGCCTTCCTGGTGGTTTTATTTACTGCGCTTGCGGTGGCAGTCATAGCCAATCAATATATTCCCGGTTTCTCCATTGCCATGGGATTTCTGTTGGGTGGTATTGTATCACCTCCGGATGCCGTGTCCGTAAGCGCCATTACGAAATTTGTAAAAATTCCTAAATCTACGTCTACGATCCTCGAAGGGGAAAGCCTGCTGAACGACGCTTCATCCCTGATCATATTCCGGTTTGCGTTGGTCGCCATCGGAACCGGACAATTTATCTGGCAACAGGCAGCCCTGAGTTTTGTGTGGATGATCATCGGCGGACTGGGCGCGGGATTGCTGCTGGGATGGTTTTTTGTGAAGATGCACAAAATCCTGCCCACGGATGCTTCTTCCGACATCGCCTTTACCATCATCGAACCTTATTTTATGTATTGGGTGGGTGAACAAATACACAGCTCGGGTGTGCTGGCTGTGGTGGCGGGAGGTCTGTATATGTCGAACCGGAACATGTTTTTTCTGAACAGCGCCAGCCGCATCATGGGGTACAATGTATGGGAGTCTTTTATTTTTATTTTGAACGGGATCGTATTTCTGATCATCGGTCTGGATCTTCCCGAAATTGTGGACGGCATCCGCTCGGAAGGCATTCCCCTAAGAACGGCCATCGGATATGGTCTGCTGGTGACCGGGGTGTTGATTCTCGCCCGAATGATCAGCGCATATAGGGCGATGCTGGCAACCTATCTTTTCCGGCGCAGCGTATTGCCCGGCGGAAGATCCAGGAGACGAATATTATTAATCCCGTTGCTGTTGGGCTGGACGGGCATGCGGGGCGTCGTGTCGCTGGCCGCCGCACTGGCCATTCCCGTGACGCTGGACAACGGACAAAATTTCCCGCACCGCAACCTCATTTTGTTTATCACATTCATTGTGATCCTGCTCACCCTGGTGGTGCAGGGGCTCACACTACCCTATATCATCAACCGGTCTACAATTGTTTGAAGCGGTTTCGTTCAACGCTGAACCGGACGACATCGCTGCGGAGAAAATAAGAAAGAGATTAAAAGAACACACGCATCATTTCCTCAGAACCCAATTCGACGGTGCATGGAAGGACGATCAGCAGGTGCAGAGGCTTTTGCAACATTGGGAAGAGAAAACAAAATCGCCCGACGAGGACTGGCGAAATGAGGAGACCAAGAAAAGGTATTTCGAAATGCTCAATAGTCAACGCGCATTTCTCCTGCAGGCAAACCAGGATCCCTCGCTGAATGAAGACATTATTCGTCACCAGCTCTACCTGATCGATCTCGAAGAAGAACGGATTAAGTTGTTGTAAATTAAACAGGAAAATGATGTTGCTTCAAAATAAAAAAATCGCCATTGTGGGCGCAGGTCCCGGCGGACTTACCCTGACCAGGCTTTTACAGCTTCAAGGCGCCAATGTAAAATTGTATGAAAGGGATTTTGATAAATCCGCCCGTGTGCAGGGCTCGCCGCTTGATTTGCACGATGAATCGGGATTGGCAGCTATTCGAAAAGCAAATTTATTAAATGAGTTCAAACTGAATTTTCTTCCCCGTGCAGACAGAAAATTGATCACCAATGAACGTGCAGAAATATTTTTCAGCGATCACGATACTAAACTGGAAGAAAATTTCGGCAGCGAATATTTTCGTCCCGAAATTGACCGCGGCACATTAAGAAAAATATTGCTGGAATCTTTGCAACCGGAAACGGTTGTTTGGGACAGTCATTTTATCTCGATGGAGGCAGAAAATGAAGGCTGGCGGTTACATTTTAAAAATGATTCATCCCCTTATGTTGATATCGTAATTGCCGCCGATGGGGCTAATTCTAGAATCCGCCCATACATCACACCCATCAAATCTTTTTATACGGGTATCACTATGCTGGAAGGCAATATTTATGAGGCAGAGAAAACAGCACCGCATATAAATCATTTTCTGAATGGCGGAAAAATTATGGCTTTCGGAAATTCAAAAGATTTATTTATAGGACAGAAAGGAAACGGCGATATCGGTTTTGGCGCCAGTTTCAAAGCAGACGAAAACTGGGCAACAAACAATGGCCTGGATTATGCCGATAAAAAGCAGGTCCTGCATTGGTTTACAACAGCCTATTCCGGATGGAGCGATATCTGGCACGAGCTGTTTGAAAGTGCAACAACACCTTTTATTCCACGCCCTATTTATTGCATGCCTTTGGACCAGACATGGGAAACCCTGCCAAACCTCACCATGCTGGGCGATGCTGCACACGTAATGCCGCCTTTTGCAGGCGAAGGCGCCAATGTGGCTATGTGGGATGCGTTGGAACTAAGTGAACATTTAACAGGCGGGAAACATCCTACGTTGAAAGAAGCCATTGCTTCTTTTGAAACAGCCATGCGCAAAAGGGCATCCGTTGCAGCAGCCGAATCACTCGAAAATGGTGAGCGGATGCACTCAGAAGGCGCATTAGAAATGATGCTGGGATTTTTTAAAGGGGATTAAAAACGAAGTAGAAATAAATATTATAATCTATTCCGGAGAACTTTATTAATGCGTGTCTTTGTATAACCTATAGTATAATGCTTTCCGAAGTGAAATCCATGCCTGTTTTAAATCAGCTTCCGCCTGTCCTTTGTGGCCACCAAAATCATCTGGTGCGTTATGCAGTGACCGCATGGATTTTTCTATATCATGGATTGCATTGGTGATATTGGGATGATTTGCCTCCTCTGCCCGCATCAGCTGGGCTTCATTTGGAGATGGTTGCCTGTTCCCTATAATAACTTCAATATTGATCATATTAGGAGAACCGGATTGGGCCCGTAATGCATTTGAGGATATCATCGTGAGGCAAAACAGAAAAGAAAGTATTTTCATGTGTCGTGATTAAGTTGAATATTAACGCCCACCATGGGAACTAATTGCTGATTCAACTTTCATTAACAATCGCTTAATTCGATAAGATTAAACCTAACGGTATATGGGGGTGCGGCTACCATGATCAAAACAAGATCAATTTTGCCGCAGCCATCTGATTCCACTTGTATCGGTAACTTCTATGATCCCAAATTTTTGATCATACAATCCACTTGTCCAAACTGTCCAGGGTTCAGGTCCCTGGACATCGGGTATCATACTCGTCACATCGTTATATGTAAAATTATTGACACGAACGGTTGTAAATGATGTGCCATTTTTAAACGCGTCCAGGCCAGGAAACTGGCTTTGGAAGCGGATCCAAAGAATCGTGGAATTCAATATGTTATAATTTGTCGCATGAATAAATTGTTTGTAAAAAGCAATGCGAATCGTATCCACATCAGAATATAGCGTTGCATCATATGTCTCAGATCTTGCAACGAGCTGCCAACTCGAATCTGAAGAACGAAATTGATATTCGCCTCTCATCGAATCGGAAACAGTTTTGACTGTATAAGATATTGAATGGCCGAGCGAATCCTTTAAAGTGAATTGCTGTCCAACGTCATATACGAACCAATTTCTATCTTCTGAACTAAAAGTCAGCGTAGGAATGGTTTCATCCTTCTTGCATCCCGAAAACATCAGGACGATTAAAAGAAGGGTTGAGATATATTTCATCGAACATTTCTTTATGATTCCAATATACAAATGTTTGGGGGGTTCAATATGCCAATAATCCCGTCGATTTTTCCGGAAAGTCTGCGCGTCGTAAGTAATAAATACCGGAATTATCGACTTTAACAAGCTTACAGGCTATAGTTACTTCATTTCAGTATTTGGATTTTATACCAATTCTTGGTATTTTTATACAAAATTATTTGAAATGGCACGTAATACTTCAATTTTATTGGGAGAATATTTTGAAGATTTCATTTCATCTGAAGTTTCATCAGGAAAGTATAGTTCTGCAAGTGAGGTAGTCAGGACAGCGCTCAGGCTTTTAGAATTAGAAGAGTCAAAAAAGAAAAATCTCTCTAAAGCGCTTCAGCAAGGTGAGAGGAGTGGATTTGTAAAAAATTTTGACGCGAAGACTAATCTTAAAAAACTTCGTGGTAAGATCCAATGAAAGTCTTGCCTTATGTAATCAGTAAAAAAGCTATTTCAGACCTTGAAGAAATTTGGTTTTATACAGTAGACAAATGGTCTATTAAACAAGCAGACAGATATTACAATCTAATATTTGACGAAATAGCATTCATTTGCAAAAACCCCAAGACTGGTAAACAAATGGATGAGATTAGAAAAAACTATCGTGCAGCTAAAGTAAAATCTCACCTTATTTTTTTCAAGGTTGAAAATGACATAGTCCAGATTGTAAGAATTCTACATGAAAGCATGGATATTAAAAGCAGGCTGGACGATTAGAGATTCTTTGGAATGTGGCAAAAGCAGAATTTAGAGACATTCAATTCGACAAAAAGATTACTGCTTGAAAAACTTTGTGGTTTGGAAGTTCTTTCCCTGAGAAACACTCAGGAAATATTCACCCCTGTTCAACCCTGACACATCGATGCTGAATACTTCAGTTCCGGCGATCAATGTTTTAACCGGGAGACCGGAAGTATTGAAAATCGAAACCTGGGCCGGCCCTGATGCAGGTAAATTGACATTCATTGAACTATATACCAGCGTTGGCGTAACGGAGATTGTTCCTGTTTGGCCGGAAGTAATAAACAAGACTTTACTGTAGACATATTTGCCGTCCCGGTCAATGATCTTTAAACGATAATACCGGTCTCCGTCCTTGTTGGTGTGATCGATGAAAGTATATGAATAACCATTCGCATGGGCTGCCATCGAAGGAATTATTTCCAAAGTCTGCCAGTCAGAATTCCCGTTCCTTCCCGATTCGATTTCATAGGAAATAATATTCTCTTCATTTTCTGTTCTCCAGTAAAGAATATTCTCCTGATTTTGCCGTGAACTGGTAAAAGAAACCAATGTCACTGGTAATATACCGGATCCTGATCCGCCGTTACTAAAATAGAATGGACCGGTTGTATTAAATGAGCCTGCATACGAAGTGGTAGGAAAAACAAGCTTGGCTCCGCCATTGCCCCCGGTAATACTACCTCCAAAATAAACATTCACCAGAGAGGTCGCTGCCAAATCTATTTTTGAGCCATTCGTGAACTGCAGTGTTCCGAAAATATTGAGGTTACCAATATCAGCCAGGTTATTGACATTCACCGTAACTGTCATTCCAGCGCCAATCGTTGCATCATCGCCTACACCGGGAACATGTCCGCAACTCCAGTTGCCAGGCGTTTCCCAGTTTCCAGTTCCATTGGCAGAGCAGGAACCTGCTTTTGCATACATGCTAATCAGTAATAGGGCTACACAAGTAATCTTTTTCACGGGGTTTTATTTGTTCGTTAATTCACTTCATCTCTTCCGACCATAAGGATTTACAACTATTCTGCCATTTAATGGTTTCTGTGAGCCAGAAACTGGTAAAGCGCTGAAATCCGCTACCAGCCTGGCCGGAAGAGTTATTTTACCTGAATACTTTTTGAAATTTGGATCCCTGATTCAGAGAGAATTATCTCAAAATGGGAATAGCTATCCAAATATCAGAATGGCAGCAGGAAGTAATTCGTTTTATCCGAAAATTGGATTACTATGAAATCGCAACTAATGGTTAACCCTTAGTCATGAAAATTATTTTGAACGGAATGCAGTAAAAACGCATCATTGAATTGTTTTAGTTTTTCAATTAGGCCCATGCGCATTGTGGTTTCAGTTAGTTATGAATATATTTGAGCTTCTACACTGTTTATGAAACACCTTATCCTGGCATTCCTGCTTTTGCTTTGCCATTTTGGGGCATTTTCCCAGGATGTCTGGCAATGGTTAAACCCGCAACCCGCCGGTTTCCACTGTCTTAAAATCACTTTTACAGACAGACAGCATGGATTTATCCTGAATTATAATGGCGATCTGATGCGCACCAGTGATCAGGGCGGGCATTGGCAGATTACCGATCGTTTTCCAACGGCTACCAGTATGGACATCGCTGACTCAACTGGTGTAATAACATGTTCTAACGGTAAGCTGTATGTGAGTTCAGATAATGGTAATACCTGGAGCCTGGCCCAGTCATCACTTTCGTTAAACCTCGACAATCCTGTGGAGGTTATAAGCAGGGATACATTTTTTCTGGCAGGCAATGCGATTTACAGGTCGACCGACCGCGGTAAAACAGTGACGATATTTAATACGCCGACTTTTGTTTATTCTTTTACTTTCCTTGATTCAAAAACCGGTTTCGCCGGCGGATACCAGTCGATATCTAAAACCACTGACGGCGGGCAGACCTGGGTGATCAAAGACAGCGTCAATTATTTTCGGACCATTCAGTTTTTGAATGCAGATACCGGATTTGCTATAGGGGCAACCGATACACTGATGAGAACGTACGATGGCGGAGAAACATGGAGTAAACTCAATATCGGCATTACCCCGCAGGTCATTCAATTCATAAATTCCAAAACAGGCTTTGCCGGAGGTGGAAGCGGACAGATTCTACGAACGGACGACGGCGGAACAACCTGGACTTCTATTCCTCCGGCAGAGAGTGCACGAAGCACATATGCGGTTAATTCACTTTATTTTTTTGATGAAAATACCGGTTTCTCAGTAGGCAGGTCCGGATTGATTTTAAAAACGACTAACGGAGGACAAACCTGGAACCACTATTCACCAACCTATTTACCTATAACGGCAGTTTCTTTTCCGACGGCACAGACCGGATATATGTCTGACTGGCAAGCCACTTTTAAGACCACGGATGGAGGACAACACTGGGACTCGCTATCTCTTGTTACGGGAAGCACATTCGTACAAGCACATTTCTCCAGCGCTGATACCGGTTATTTTCTTTCAACAAACCCCGTGAGAGAACATCGCACAACCGATGGAGGCCAAACCTGGAGCTTGTTTAATCCTGCCAGTACAGATTTGGCAAATGCGCCCGGGCAATATTATTTCGGTCCTCATTCAGGTTTTCTTTCCTGCGATGGTCAATTATTAAAGACCGTCGATGATGGCGCAAGCTGGTCGATGGTCTCGCAGGCACTGAATGGTAGTGAATGGCTGAGTCTCATTTTTTTTACCGATTCTCTGAATGGATTTGCTAAGAGAAATTATAATCAATTGATGAAAACCACTGATGGAGGCCTTACCTGGTCGCTCGCTTATACGGATTCGCGTGGAATTACGGGCCTCTGGTTCTTCGACCCGCTCAATGGATTCTTTGTGGATAATGAACCAGGCGGTGTCGCCTATGTTACACACGATGGAGGAATATCTTTTGCCCCTGTACAGATTACACCCACTTATATCGGCCCGATCCACACCGTTGGATTCTTAAACCGGCAAGTTGGATATTTTACGGCGGCTAATAACGGAGAAGGCGGAGTAGGTACTTACGGACAGATTTATAAAACAATTGATGGCGGGCAAACCTGGCAACTAAGTGTTAATGATATCGAAGGCAATTCGATCGTTTTTACCCCCGATAGCAGTGTGCTGGTTGCCGGTAACGGCGGTCAGCTCGTCAAAAGCAAAATCAGCAGCAGCTTGAAGATTGGTTCGCTGACCGTGAATGACGATAATGCCTGCGGGGAGATTTTTTCTGTAACTATTTCTGCGATACTGAGTAGTGTAGACAGTATCAGCTTTATTTATACAGGGCCTGGTGGCAATACGGATACCGTTGCTGCTACACCGGACCACGTTCACAATGGGTTGGTGAGTTGTACGGCATCAGTCAAAGGATTCATTCCGGGTGCTGTTTATTCGGCACGCATGCGACTACAAATTAACGGCGTTTATCAAATAAGCAATCCGATAAATTTCAGGGCTTCCGGTATTTCCCAACCGGTCATTAAAGACAGCGCAGGTTACCTGGTTTCATCGATTGATTCTGCCAATCACTGGTTCAGGAACGGTATCGCCATACCATCCGCTCTGGGCAGACGATATTATCCCGACAGTTCAGGCATTTATACTGTACAAACGATAATGGATAGCTGCCGCAGCGCGATGTCCGACACCGTGAATATCACCCAGGCCTGTACAACACCGCAATCTGTGCCTGCGCCTACGGTGACGAACAATGCAGGTGTTTTGATTTCTTCTGCATCCCAGGGAAATCACTGGTTCCTAAACGGCATCGAAATACCGGATGCATATGATCAGCAATACACACCCATCGACTCTGGTAATTATAGTGTAATGATCATCACTGCCTGCGCGATCAGCCCGATGTCAAATGTTGTAAACTTTATGGTGAGTAATCCCGGCCCGGGTCTGCACATTCATCCAAACCCTGTTTCTAATCAACTGGTGATCGATAATCAGGAAGGCGCCCCGCTGGAATATATTGTCATGAGTATCGTCGGGAAAATCAATACTCACAGGCAGCTCCTCGGATAACCAGATCCTCATCAACACGCGCGCATTGCCCGCAGGACAATATATACTTCGTGTAAGGAACCGCAATACCAGCTCAATCAGCAGCGTTATGTTCCTCAGGTTTTAAACGGGAAATTGTAACTGGTCGTTGAAATATTGAAAACTCTTTATTGCATAAGAGCGACCACTAAAAGGCTGTAAAATGAATTCAATTATAAACGGTTTTAATTGGGCTTCAGATCACTTCGCGCCTTTGAGCTTAATCGGCTTGATCTCTTATTGGGCCTCAGTACTATTATCAAAAAGAATCATCAGACATCCAAAGTCACGTACGACAAAAGGATTATGTATAACCATTGTGTACTGTCTCGCTGCGTCATTTATACTGACATTTTTAACTATGCACTCCGGAGCCTCAGATGTTAATGGATTTCAAGTTTTTTCGGTAGTTTCCAGTATTTCTTTATTAGTCGCATTCTTCATGTATAGAAAAGTCGAACGTAATAAATAACACCTGCGGCGAACATCGCAGCATAACATATCTAAACCGGAAAATTGCAATTTCCTTCCTGGCAGGTTTTTCTGACTTTATTTTTTTGGAGGAGCAGACGGCCTCATGTATTGCATTAGAAGATCTGCCTTACCATCTTTATTTATTCTCCATGTTTCCTGCAAATCCACCGAATCAATTTTTCCATTTTTATACGTGTCGGTTTCAGTTCCCCAGATCAGAACCCAATCTTCATTTTTGTCTGTACTCTTTACAGCCGTTACTGCAGCTACGCGATCAACCGCTGTGGACAAACTGTTCCTGTACTTCTGTATGGATGCGATAACGCTATCCCTGGAAGAATGTATCCTGGCACCACTGGCCAGAATTGCAGTCATCGAATCAGCAAAAAAATCCTTATGTGCGGATAAAGTACCATTGTCATAATCCTTCCAGAGCGTTAAAACATTTTCCGCGTACTTGGGATTGCCCATGATAAACTTTGACGAATATTGAATGTCATAGGGTGAATTGATATTTTGCACCGCCATTGAATCGGATGCCGGTTTGGCGGGTTCCGTTTGTACAGGTTGGTTGGAATTACAACTGACGAGAATGAACAGACAGGCAAAAAGCAGATTTCTTTTCATGTTGGTCAAATTTTAAGGTTGTTTTTTTAGAAAAAATCAGCTTTACAGAGGGTAAGAGAGAAAGCGTTCGTGGATCAAAGATGATTACTAATCTTTAAAATTTGAAAGAACATTTCCATAAAATGTCATGTTCGAGCGCCCGCTACTATTTACAGTTGTCCTGCAACTCCCCGAAGAGCTTATGGATAAATAAATTCTGCTTGCTGATTTCTGGCCTTCCGGTTGTATGGTAATATCCCAGCCTCCTTTTTTTGTGGTATCGGCCTTATAGGTGAACTGGTTAGTATGGAAGTTAATTCCTGCATCTTCCTTCGATGCTCCATAATGACTGGATTGGTATTCCGATCCAAAAAAAGGCAACGCAACGGTAAGACTGTCTCCTCCTAAAAATAAAAAATAACCTCCGGTTAACTGGAGTGTCTTGCCTTTGGAACCGGTAGCGGATGTGGCTAAAAAATGAAATTGCTTTGAATCGATCCCATGTTTAAGTTTCTGATAACTATTTTGTTTTGCCTGATCGGCATCCGATTGTGCCGAACTGTGCAAACACAGGAGAGTTAGAAATGGCATAAGCAGGCGGTAGATTTTCATACAGAAAGTTTACTTAAATTTAATGATTTCGGACAATAGTTTTTCAAAAATTCTAATCCCCGCCTTCGACAAAATTTAAATGGGGTTACTTATTGAAATTTGGGATATTAATAGAAAATAGAAATCCTGAACCTTTTTCAAAGACATATAATATCAAGTACTTTTTTGGCATTATATTTTTTGTGGTGGATAGTTATAATATACCTCTGGTTTTTTAGACCCTCGCCGACTCAGCCGACTTGCGACTTTTTACCTATTTTCATTCTGTTTATTACTCCATTAATTGGATTTTTATATTCAGTTGCGTTTTTCATACAATGCCTGATAAAACAATCTTCCAGGACAGACTATTTAATCTTTATCGCAATAGTAACTATTCCCTTAATATTTGGTGGACTGTATATAATGAATACTTGATAATTCGCCGTGTAATCAAAAATCCGAATACGGAAAGATTGTAATCACTTCCATCCAAACGGTCGTTCACTAATGTCCACATGTGCTGAACGACGCCAACATCTATTGAGTGCTTCCTCGTAAGACAGCCTCATTTCTTATATCATCGTAGTCGCTACCTGAGTTGTCCATCATCCCAATCCAGCTCGAAAGGCTTCATCCTCAAATTATAACTTTCGGAATTTGATTCAACGGGGTTTGTGAAATGTTCCGGACCACCGACGACAGCATTTGACAGGAGCCCGAAACCTGGTACAGTGAAAACCTGTTTATGTTTGAATTGTTTCGAGCCATATACATAAAAGGCATATCCTCTTCGTTGAAGACGAAAATAATTTTCATGAGATCTGATGAACATATTTTTACCATCGGAGTAACCCCAGGCTTCCCTTTCAGGAATCAATTTCCCATCTGGTTGCCGTATAAAAATCAAATCGGTTAGTTTATCCCGGGAAACTTCAAAGTTTCGTTCCCGTGGTTTATTATTTTTGAATTCTTCCAATGAAAAATAAACACCAGTCACGGGCAGGCTGTCTTTCAATATGGGAACATCGAAAGGTTTACTGTTATGCGCTTCGATTTCGGGCCAGCTGAATTTTCTTTTTGCTGCAGAAGTCAATTTAAATTCGGAATCCATACCGGTTAATTTATACAGAGAAGCCATTAACCCCTCACTGACCAGTTCAGAAGCATCCCTGGACACCAGCAGTCTCTTTGTAATCACCGTGTCGAACCGATATAGCGCAAAATAGTCTGGTCCATTTTGTAAAAAGAATTCAACCTTCATTTGCAGGTTACTGATCTTTTCACTACTGGTGTCGGGCACTATGTTTTGTGATTTCTCCTGATCGTAATTATAATCGCCCGCACTTATCCAGAATTTCCGGATAATTAAAATCAGCGTAGCCGAATCAGGCGAACCAAATCCCGCATAACTATTTACAAATCGTTCCACATCATCTGAAAAAAATCCCTGAGTTACAATAAAAAAGGGACTGTGACTTCCTTTCTGGGCCAATCCGATCGCCAAAGTGTCTGGTCTGGCGTCTATGGCACGGACAGCATGGAAATGTTGAAGTTTGATTCTGTTCCCAGGCAATCCTATTTCAATAGTCTTGTTGTCATACTTGCCAATATCGAAATCTTCTTTTCTATGCGGCAAGGAAACCTGGCCGGAAGTTTTTGATAAAAACTCGCAAATGATGATTACAATGAGCGGTATTTCCTTTACCATTTTTTCCGCATGTTAATTGAATGTACAAGCCTTCGGAATGACTGACCCGCTATCTCAAAACTAATATCTCAGATTGTAGTATGCTAATCGATTTTTAATTCTCAACTTTCCTTTTTTATTATAAAATGCAAAATTTTGCGCTGAGTCAGCTCGATGAGTTGCGATTTATCGAAGCAATTCGTACGGAAATCCTTGTAGTTCATTCATTCATAATCCAAGTTTCCCGTGTTGCATTTTTTACTAAATAATAACAGCACGAAAAAGGTTTTCAACAAACAACTACTTATTGTGGAAACAAAAAAGCCCCCTGGGGGCTTGGTGATAAAATGGATGTCTTATAGTTCACGAACCAGTTCGGTTTTAAGCTCCAACATTACCTGTCTTCACTTCTCCGGCCCGCTTGTATTGGGCAATAAAAACTCCTTTTGATGTAACAAGACTCTCTACCAATGTAAATGCTGCCGGAATCGTTCCTTTGTTGAATAGCTTTTTTCCTTTGCCTAAAGTCAGGGGATGAATTTTGAGTCTGAGTTCGTCTACCAGGTCATTCTTAAGCAGCAGCTGAATAAGTTCACTGCTACCCCAAACCTGAATGTCAGGGCCGTTTGAATTTTTGATCTTTTTGATATCTGCCACGGTTTTTATTACTACCGAGTTTTTCCATCCGGTCACCAGCTTATCCGACTTTTTCATGCTTTTGGAAAACACATATTTTGCGCCTTCATTAATACCCGGCCAGAAATCTCCATGTTCAGGCCAGTAGCTGGCCCAGATCTTAAAAGTTTTTCTGCCTAAAAGATAATCTGCAGGTTTCAGCTCTTGCCGCACCACCTGACCATACACATCGTCACCATACGGCGCAGTCCAGCCGCCATATTTGAAACCGCCTGATGTATCTTCCTTCTGTCCGCCGGGCGCCTGCATGACTCCGTCTAATGAAATCATTGATAAGACGATTATTTTTCTCATATTATTTAAGTTCTTTTAGAATATAAATTTCGCCAATAAAAACGGGATCACGAGGTGTGAATGTGACAATCATAGCGGCTGGGTGCGACAAGTATCAGGCGGGTTCGTTTTTGATACAATGGTCGTTCGGTTTCGAACAGTAAAGGAATACATTTTTTTTGTGCGACTGAAAATTAAGTGGTTACAATCAGGCACGACATTAGTTAACCCATAGGCAAACAAACTAAAAAGAATGAAAAACATAAAGATTATGTTACCAATTTATTTCATTGCATCTTTTAGTCTCTTGTGCATTGCGTCAGAAACGAAAGCGCAGGGAGAAATTCCACCCTACAAACCTTCTTCCCCCGAACTCTATGCGGAGATTGTCCGGATGGACAGCATCTGGGATGATTCCTATAACCATTGCAAAATGGAAGTACAGGAGCAGATCATCTCTGAAGATCTCGAGTTCTATCATGATAATAGCGGACTGCTCACCTCCAAAACAAAATTGATCGAGGCACTTAAAAATAATATTTGCGGAAAAGTGACACGCGAATTACTAAAAGGAAGTATTGAGGTCTATCCTATTAAGGATTATGGCGCTGTTGAGATGGGCTATCACCGGTTTCACAACATAAATGATTCCAATCAAAATTCCCATTTTGCGCGTTTTGTGCATGTCTGGAAAAAAGAAAACGGAACCTGGAAAATAACCCGGGTTATCAGCCTTCATTAAAAACAAATAAAATGAAGGGCTAGGGTTATTTATTAACGTGAAAAAGACACGAAAAATTAATAATTGATATCTAATAATTATTAACGGTGAATGTATGTCAAATAAAAGTCACCTCCTGTGAAAGGGATGTTGCCATATTGTGGTAATAAAAACTATTAGAATAAATTTTTTCATGCACGACTCATTGTCTGCCAACCTGAACTATGCAAGGACAAGACAATTGCGAATATTATTTGCATTGCAACATCTTATTACTTTGTCCGAAACACGGAAAAGAAATAACAAAGCGACATGGAAGAGATTTTAAAAGCCTGACTTGCGGTTCCCTGAAGACCGATTGGCTGACCGCCGATATCAGCCGGCAGAAAATAAGAAAATTCAAGTGAACTACGACCATAAACCATTCCAATGCCAAACAGAGGCACCAGGTAGCTTTTCTTTAACTGAACAATACTTCCGCTATTTTGAACGGCGCCTGCTGTTGGCGGATTCCCGTTCGTGACGATCTCGGTGGTACCTGAATATTTTTCGTCTACCGAATTGTCTGTATTCTTCGAAAAATTATAACTGATCCCTGCTTTCAGGTAACATTTCACGCTACTCAGGGGATTGATCAGATACATCAGATAGAAATTCGTCTGTAAAAGTGAATTTTTAGTGGTCAGCGTATCATTATAAGTCGATGTTCCATTATAGTTAGCGCTTTCATAGAAACTACTGGTATTATGCTCCTTCAAATCGCAATTGTAACTATTATAACCAAGTGAAAGTCCAAATTTAAAGGCATTGAATTTTCCCGGTATGGCATAAAGGAAGTTGATGCCGCCGGTCACTGAAGAGGATGGATCAAAATGGTGCACCTTTCCATAAATCCCGGAAACCGGGGTTGGAAATGAATTTTGGATACCGCCGGCAAAAAGCTGGATCTGAAATTCCTGTTTTGCTTTTTTATGATAGCTGTAACCGCCATGGTTTTCATTCAGAATATTAAAAAGAGACTGTATCTCCGAAGCAGTATACACCGTATTGCTAACCCTGTTAAAATATTTATCAGAAATGCCTTCCTGTACAAAAAAACTGAGCAGTACATTTTTATACTGCTGATCTATAAACAGGGAATCATAATTTGTTTTCGTCCTGTATACCAGTTCGTGCATACTGCTGTCCTTCAGCTGAAAGAATAAATACACCCTTTCAGTTGATATAAGATCGTACAGCGAATAAAATCCGCGGTTCAGAATTTTCAGAAAGTAAGTATTGATCGAAACACTATCTGAAAACTGCGTGGGAACATCTTTTCCCGTAACAGGAGCCATATGTGTTTGAACCGTGGCAGTTATGTAATCATCATAACCGTCGACACCAAATCCTCTTATATCATTTGGCGTGAGTTCGATTTTTTTATCGCTCACCAGCACTTTGATGGACTTCGGATTTAAGTTCCAGTCATTAAATTCAATTTTACAACGGATCGTATCACCTTTCTCATTGATGTAATATCCGGGGAATAAACTGGAATTAGCAAATGCGGCAAGGGCGATAAAAGTAAAAAACAGGCAAATAGAAATCTGCTTTCTAAACATATAGTGAGGGTAAGGGTTAAAAAGATAACATCAAAATAAGAAAACTATTGTACGATTTCAAATTTTGTAAAAACAGATTGTAAATGTTGATTTCCATCAGCAAATAATGGAAATTTAATTGCCGGGGAGGCTGCCGCCTAAGGGTAAATACTTAGGTTACCACGCCTTATACAACAAAAAGCTTTTACGGATCTCTCGTAAAAGCTTTTTTGTTATCTGAAGACGATCCGGTGTCGTTTTATTCTATCAGCTCACCCCCAGCAATTCCACTTCAAAAATCAATGTACTGTTCGGGCCAATGTCTGATCCGGTTTGTCTGTCGCCATAAGCCAGGTTCGGTGGTATGAAGAAACGCCATTTGCTGCCGACCCCCATCAATTGAAGGCCTTCTGTCCAGCCGGAAATAACCCTGTTCAATGGGAATGTGGCAGGCTGTCCGCGTTCAACAGAACTGTCGAATACTGTTCCGTCAATCAATGAACCATGATAGTGACAGGTCACATTACTTCTCGCTCCGGGTTTTATACCGGCGCCTTCTGTTAATCACTTCATACTGCAGGCCGCTGGGTAATGCAGTAACCCCTGGCTTTTGTTTGTTGGCTGCTAAAAATTCCTGTCCCGCCTTTAAATTGGCTGAGGCCTTTTCGTTTTTCATATTAAAAAGTTTGTCTGCAATACCCATAAAGTTATTTTAAGGTGTCAATGATAAATCTGAATAATCCGGCTGAGCCATTGATATTAAAGATCGTCCTATTATTTTGAAATATCCTTCAGAACTTTCATCGCCTGCCGGGCGTCTTTGGTATCCACAAAAATATGATCATGAAAATAAGCGGCCACTACGTTACAACTGATACCCACAGCCGCCAGAGCATTTGAAAAGGCAGCCGTCAATCCAACCGATTCTAACGAGGAATGAACAGTAAGCGTTATCCATGATGACACAAATGAATAGGGTAATTTGAAACGATCCGCTGTTATTTTTGATAGAATAATCGTCACTCCCTCCCCTTCTTTGAAGTAGCTGATAACATCATTTAAATCTATGTGATACTGATCCGGCACCTGGCAGAATACATATTCTCCATCATGCAAAAAAGGTTTCAGGGTTTTTAAAATAATATTCAGATCAGATTCTCCGGGCATTGATTGATTTTTCCAAAGTCGTTAATGCGATTTATTTTCTTGCTCTGTAATTTAATCCGGCTGTTGTGCCACAAGTCACATCAACCGTAACGCCGGTGATTTTACCTGCCAGATCTGAAGAAAGAAACACGGCAAGATTGGCAATATCAGCCATCATCGGGAGTTTTTTTAGCATGGTGTCTTCTTCCATACTTCGAAGAATCGGCTCCATCGCCTCCCAATGGTTCTCTATTGCATTTTTGAAAACGCGTGAATCCGGCGATCCGCCCGACCGCATATTAACAACACGCACACCGTAAACTCCTAATTCGGAGGCCAGGTTTCTGGAAAAACTTTCCAGCGCGCTGCAGGCTGGTGCAAAACCACCTGTATAAGGATAACCAATACCACCGGGTGTTGCAGTAAGTGACAAGATTATTCCGGTGCCCTGTTTCATCATGATTTTCCCGACAGCCGTTGACGTCAGAAAATGGGATTTCATGATAGAACTAATGGGATTCATAAAATCATCGACAGCGATATCCACCAAAGGAATATTCTGCACCACCTGAACGCCGATCGCATTGAAGGAGATATCTATATGGCCGGCCTGCTGAACGATTCTGTTCAGGCAGCTGTTGATGGCTTTTTCATCCAGTGCATCCACCTGCGTCGCTTCCGCGTGGCCACCTGCGGCGAGTATTTCATCTGCCACATTTTGTACTGAACTGATATTACGTCCCGTCAAAAACAATCTGGCACCGGTAGCTGCAAGTGCTTTGGCTACTGCGCCGCCCAGTGAACCACCCGCACCATATATAATCGCATTTTTATTCTGAAGTAACATTTTAGATAAATTGGTTGATAGCCTGACAAAATAATAATTAATTTCAATCATAATGAGGCCAGAAACCGGGTTTTACATTCGTTCCGCCCTGATACCTGCAATCTATACAGGATTTTGGTGTGACTTCCATATAGGTAATAAGATAAGGTGTGGTAAAACCCAACGGTCCAAAAGCGGTATCCGGAAAATTAAAAAGCAGCTCATTCAAAGAATCAACTGCAATGCCCGAGATCTGACAGGCATACCGATTTGTGGTGTCAATATGGTCCGATTGCCAGCCGGGCAGGCTCTTATTACTGATATAGATTCTTTTTTCCTGTACCGAAGAGGCAGAAACATATCCAATCACCGGAAGCGCCGGGTTTGAGATACAATGCAGATTACCTTTGATCTGGTCAGGTTGCAGATCAAACAATCCACCCAGTGATTGCGAATTTTTCTGAACAGTTAACCAATAATTGTACGCCTCTTCTGTGAGTGGATATTGCCTGAACAGGAAACTGCTGCCAATATCCATTCTTGGATCGTCCTGCAGTATATGAGCAACCTGGATATGCGCGATGACATCCTGACTAAGTGTAACAGTTGTTCCCAGTACAATATCCTGCGATGGAACAGTAGACCAGCAGGTATAAAAACTGGTATCCAGCGGAAGTGGATATACCAGGCCGTTGGCGACTCCCCAATGTGTTTCATACGTAGCAAAATGTTTAAATGTCTGCGTATAGTCCCAACGATAATAGCGTGTTGTATTTTCCGGATCGTGCGAGTTGACATAAATATTGAAAAACTGCTTACCAGTAATGGGATCGGGATCACCCGCCAGCTCCCAGGTCAGACTGTCTATTGGCGGAGCCCGTCTGACAGTAACAAAATCCGATTGATATTTATTTCCGTCGGAAGCTACAATGTTCAGCCGGTACTGCAGTGTTGAATCCAGATTTAAAGCCAGACTCTGATACATACCGATTCCCGTCGAATCCGTTAAATTATAAGAATCTCCCGCGGAGGATTGAATACTCACTTGTGCATTTAATTCCGGTCTGTCTAAAACAGAGTCATACAGATTTAATGATCGGGAAAGGGCGATGATACTGATGACCCCGGTTCCGGTATAAATAAACCCGTTCACGGCAAGAAAATGGTTGTTACCCGCGATAACCGGTGGATCATAAAATTTTCTACAGGAAAACATCATTATGAAAATGAGCAGAAAATATCTGGAAGTTCGGGCAGGCAGTTTCATAGTCCGCAAAAATCAACGGGTTCAAAGGTTTATTAAATATACTATTTATCATTTGATTATTCCCCGTTGCTATTCTTAATGATCAAATTGTATTTCATATATCGTTGGCCACCGTTTACCCGTAACAAATACTTTATCCTTTTCCGGATCATAAGCAATTCCATTCGTTTCTTCAGAAAATGGATTTTTCATTTTCGCCTCTGTTTTCAGTCTTGACAGATCCAGTCTCCCAACTACTTTTCCGTTGGTTGTATCTATTTTCAGAATGTAATCCGTCAGCCATTGATTGGCATACAGAAAACCATTGATCAATTCCAATTCGTTTAAATTCTGAACGGGTCCGTTGTTATCAGATACGCCCAGCGTTTTTACAACTTTAAATGAAGAGGGATCCCGGTAAAATATAGTACTGCTCCCGTTACTCATTAGTATATATGAACCGTTCGTCGTCAGCCCCCAGCCTTCACCATCGTAATAAAAATTACCCAGTTTCTTATACGTCTTTTCATCATATATAAATCCGATCCGGGTAGTATCTGTCAATTGATAAATTCTTCCTTTCAAAAAAGCTATCCCTTCTCCGAAATATTTATTTTTATCAATCTCCACTTTGGCATCAATATGTCCGCTTTTCAAATCAACTGTTCCAAAAAGAGACCGCGAGCTGGGAAAAGAACTGGTATGCCCTGTACTTTCAAATAGCTGACCATGGTGAAAAACGAATCCTTCTGTGTATGCAGCGGTGTCGTGAGGGAAAATATTCAGAACCTTAAATTCAACCGGTGCCGGCAGATCTGCAGGCGGGTATGTTTCAACTGATTCCTTTGACTTTGTTTTATGATTACATGCAAAAGCAAATACAATGATTGCAAAGATGAAATGTGTTTTTCTCAAATGTCTGATATCGTTTTTTGAAATGGCTGGTCACCGAATGTAAACATACTTAATCAAAGAGGGCCTTGTAAACACAAGGCCCGTGGGCTGATTATTTAAAACAGCCACATGAGTAGTTAGAATTATTTTGAGGGGGTTATCCTTACGAGCCTATTCGTAATCTAGAGAATATCTAATTCTTTTGCGGTCCTTTTTGGATGAATGGCAAATAGCTTCCTTCAATGATGGTTAGGGCCTGACCAGAGATCAGGACACGCGCATGGTCGAGTACTAATTTTAATTCACCACCCCTTGCAGATGCCTGAAATGCGTTCAGTTGATTTTTTCCGAGTCTGGCTGCCCAGAAAGTTGCCAGGCTGCAATGAGCAGATCCGGTAACGGCATCTTCCGGTATACCATCCGGCAGGTCAAAGAAACGGGACACAAAATCATAGGGAGAATCCGTGTTTGCCCTGGCAGTGATGATACATTTATGTTTGGCAAGAGCGTTTAAATCCGGAATGAAATTCCTCACCGCATTTTCATTATCGAGCTCAATCAGAAATTTGTCCTGTGTATAATACGCGGATTTAAATTTATCTGTGAAAACCGATTTCAGTTCCTCCGGAAGTTCGACGGCTTCACAGGGATATGCAGGAAAGTCCATCGTGATCCAGCCGTTCTCATACCAGGCATATAAATCAGCTTTCCTGGTTGTAAAATGAATTTTATTCCCGGCAGGTATCATTCCTTTCGAAAATAACACATGCGCACTGGCCAGTGTAGCATGACCACACAAACCAAGTTCATGCTTGGCCGTGAACCACCTGAGTTTTATACCCGGATTATTGAACTGTATAAAAGCAGTTGCGGGAAAATTATTCTGTGTCGCAATCTTTTGCATGATCTCCGGGCTCCATTCCGATTCCGTAATGATCACGCCAGCTGTATTGCCGGCAAATGGTTTGTTGGTGAATGCATCCACCTGAAAAAAGGATTCCGTCATCATGATTTAATTTATCACAAAGATGACGCGAATAGCCTTGCGAAAACAGATGCAGATTTTGATATTTTGGCCATAACAGATAGGAACAGCCCGAAGTTTTAACACGTTAAGCAACCCGTCTGACCATCTCCCGAATCGTTTGGACGGAGAACGGTTTGGATAAAAACGCGGTGGTTCCCTCACGTGTTGCTTTTTCTTTTATTGATTCTGTCGGATCGGCCGTGATGACGATAACCGAACTGTTCATGAAGGGAACCGGGTGCATTTGAAGATAATCAAGTCCCGAACCATCGGGCAGGTTATTATCCAATAATACGATCTGCGGATTTTCCCGGAGTTTTCCTTCGGCCTCTTCCAGCGTAAAGGCACAGTCCACCAAATAATTTTCCCTTAAGAGGATGTTTTTGATCAACTCGCAAAAATCCTTTTCATCATCAATCACAAGTATCTTCTTCTTCATATCTTATGGGTTCAATTCCCATGCCACCAGACGGTAACTGCGAATCGTCTGTCGCGATTGAAAACCTGGATACACTAATAATGGAATTAATTGAAAAGAAAACCAGACTCAGGTCCCTGGACTTTTTCCGGGGACTAACCGTTGCGGGAATGATCCTGGTAAATAATCCCGGCGACTGGGGACATATTTACGCTCCACTGGAACATTCTGTTTGGAATGGCTGCACGCCGACGGACCTGGTATTTCCCTTCTTTCTTTTTATTGTCGGCGTTTCCATTGTATATGCCATGGGAAGCAGGAAAACCGATCAGGCCGGGCACCGGGCGCTGATACTCAGGGCCGCCCGCAGATCACTTACGATCTACGCACTGTTCGTAATATTAAACCTGATCCAAAATTTTGATTTCCAGCACCTTCGGATACTCGGTGTGCTGCCAAGAATTGCCATCGTCTTTTTTATTTGCACTGTCATCTATATAAAAACAGATAGGAAAACCTGGATCTGGATTTTCTGGACGATACTGATTGCCTATTATTTCATTATGAATTTTATCCCGGTTCCAGGCATCGGTCCCTCTAACCTGGAGCCATCAACCAATCTCGCAGCATGGATAGACAGAACCGTGCTCACAACGAACCATATGTGGTCCGGCTCCAAAACCTTTGATCCGGAAGGAATACTGAGTACTATTCCGGCCATCGCTACCTGTCTGTTGGGAATATTTACCGGCACCTGGATGCAGAGAAAGGATCGAACCGCTGAAAATAAAGTGGCATGGCTTTTTTCCATTGCCGGCCTGCTGGTACTCGGCGGGTTGATCTGGAATGGATTCTTCCCGATGAATAAAGCCTTATGGACTTCTTCCTTTGTGCTTTTTACCGGTGGTCTCGCCATAGCAACACTGACCCTTTCTTACTGGCTGATTGATGTAAACGGCCTGCAAAAATTCACCGAACCTTTTGTCGCATTCGGGTCGAATGCAATTACCATCTATGTGGTGTCCGGTTATCTTCCTCTACTGATCGGTGCCATACATGTGGAGGAAGATGGGCATACAATAAATCTCTGGCAGTATGGATATCAGCATTTATTTGCTTCCTGGCTGTCACCCATCAATGCTTCAGTAGTCAGCGCACTGGTATATGTTGCTCTATTAAGTTTACCGATGATCATCATGTACAGGAAAAAGATATTTATCCGTCTATAACAAATAATGCTACAACCATCTCCTGACCCGGTGTCTGTAATCAATGTATTCCTGGCCGAATGCACGAACCAGATATGCTTCCTCCTTTTTAATAATGTACTCCTGGATGATCAGAAATAACAGGGGCAACAAAATGATATTCCACCAGTTGCCGATCAGGCAGGACAAGCCCAGATAAACCAGCATGAGAGCGAGGTACATCGGGTTTCGGGTAGAATGATAAACGCCCGTCGTTTGTAATGACTCAGCTGGCTTATTGGGTATGATGGTGTTTTTTGTCCGTATAAACTGACTCATACTCCTGGCACTAAAATAAACTGCAAAAAGCAGGAACAGGATACCGATTACAGGAGTTATACGACTTTTAAAAAAATGATCATCGATGGGTATCTTTTTCTGAATGAATACCGCAGCTAAAAAAATGACCGCATATATGAGTGGAGGAGGGACATATATTCCCGGGCTATCTGTTGTTTTCATGATATCCGTTTTCTTTAAAGTTATTCATTTGCTCCCCATCGGTCTGAATTATTCAACCGCACAGTCAATTTTTCGGACTTTTCAGACAATTCCATATCCACGCCGGCAGGTAATTTTGCGCCCTGAATAATCAGCCAAAATAAAATTTATATGAAAACTGCCGAAGCGTTGTTATCCGTTAAATTCAACACAAGCCTCAAACTCGAGGAACTGAACGAATTCTGCCAGGCCGATCTGGAATATTTCAGATCCGTCCGTGGTCTGGTTCAGAAATATTATATCGTGGATTCATCTACGAAAACCGTCAATGGCATCTATTTGTTTGAAACCAAAACGGCCAGGGCATCTTATTGGGCCTCAAAACTGGCGAGGAGCATGCCCAGGAGATATGGCCTGATTCCGGGAACCCTTCGCGTAGAACAGTACGATGTCATGATCGTTTTAAATGAATCCGTAACTGCCTGAAGGAATCATTTTTACAACCATTTATTTTTTTTTCAGCTAAAGTTGATAGTAAAGAAATAAAAAGCGCTGCTGCCATTACGATGGTAAAATGATGGTAAACTCGGTCCACTCCCCTTCTTTAGTTTCTACATTCAAGTCGCCGCCATGGGCCTTAATGATATCGTAACTTAAAGAAAGCCCCAGACCGGTACCCTGTCCGGCGGGCTTTGTAGTAAAGAATGGTTGAAATATTTTTTCGATCACATCCTTTGAAATGCCGCTTCCGTTATCTCTTACATGTATTTCAACCCTGGTCCCCGCCTGCCTTGTGTGCACGTAGACTGTTGGTTCAAAAGATCCGGACTGCAATGCTTTCTTTTCGGATACCGCATAAAAAGCATTGTTGTACAGATTGACCAAAACGCGGGCAATATCCTGCGCAATAATATTTATTTCGGGAATGGTTTCATCAAAATCTGTCTGAAGGGTGGCATTGAAGGATTTGTCCTTCGCACGAAGACCGTGATAACTCAATTTCAAATACTCATCTGCCAGTGCGTTGATATCGGTCGGTTCCTTTACGCCATTATTTCTTCGACTGTGCAGCAGCATGCTTTTTACAATAGAATCAGCACGTCTGCCATGATGAATTATTTTCTTTTCATTATCCCGGATATTATTAAATATGGTTTTTAGCTCAGACATATTACCGCTATCAATTTCCTTTCCGGCGTCATCAATCAGCTCAGCATTCACTTCAGAGAAATTATTTACGAAGTTTAACGGATTTTGTATCTCATGGGCGATGCCGGCAGTTAGCTCTCCGAGAGAGGCCATTTTTTCAGATTGAATCAACTGGGTTTGTGTCGCTTTCAGATTTTCCAATGATTGATTCAACTGATCAGTACGTCGTGCCACTCTTTCTTCCAATATTTTATTCTCACGCTTTAATTTGCGGGACCGAAATACAATATAAGATCGGAGTAATCCGGCACCGAGTAAAACGAAAATGCAGTATGCCCACCAGGTGCTCCACCAGGGTGGAGTGATGATAATGTTAATGTCTTTTTCGTCAGAAATACCGGCAGCATTCAGTGCTTTTACTTTAAAAATATATTTCCCGGCTGGAAGATTGAAATAATAGGCTCGTCTTTCATCACCGGCGATGCGCCATTCGTCGTCGTAGTTCTGTAACATATATAGCAAACGTGTTTCATCATGCTCACTGCTAAAATCGATATTTGCCAATTCAAAAGACAGAGTGTTTTGATCGTGCTTTAAGTGGATTTCCTTTGTTTGCATCAGGGGAACTGATAGAATTCCATATGGGGAGGGCTGAATGGCTTTATTGTTGAGCAGGAAATTACTTACGGATACAATGGGTGCTGAAACCTGTGTTCGTAAAAGTTCAGGGTGAAAATCATAATAACCAGCGGTATCCGAGGCCACTATTTCGCCATTTTGTAAACATTTTATAAATCCTGTGAGCACTATTCCATTAACTCCCTGGCTCCTACCATATAAGACTGCGAATGCCCTTTCTTTGTCTATTTTTATGATACCCTTATTAGTAGCGATCCAGAGATTTTCGACCGAATCCTCCGCTATGCCATATACGTTATTAGCAGGTATGACGGAGGACGCATCGGTAAAAAATAAAAAATTATCGGTTTTCCTTTGATATTTATAAAGACCTGAAGTGGTGCTAACCCACATCGTTCCGGATTTGTCTTCCATGATATAATAGATACCAGATTGCTTCAGGTATTTTTTAGATTTGCCTGTTTGCACATTTAAGAGGTCTAAACCATTAGCAGACCCAAGCCATACATTTTGATTTTTATCAACATGGATGGCTATTGCCTGGTTATTGATGCTCTCAGTATCCTTTGTATCGTTTTGAAAATGTTTGAATGTCCCGGTTTTTAGGTCCATCAGATCTAGTCCGGCATTTGTGCTAATTAATAACTGGCTATCCTTCGTCTTTGATAATGCGAAAACCGTATCAGAACCCAGGCTATTGGCATTGCCTGGTTCGTGATGATAGCCCATTAATGTTTTTGTAACAGGATCGAAGTGATACAAGCCCTGAAATGTTGTAATCCAAAATTTTGCGTGATCTTTTTTGATAAATAACAGCGGATTATCCGTCTGGCCAGGTTTTTTCGCAAAAGGGAATTTTTCATGTTTCCCATTATGTTCTCTATGAATAAAAACAGATTGCGAACCCATCCATAATTCATGAGCATCATCCTCAGCAAAATCAAAAATCGGGCTTCCTGTTCTTATATAGGGCAGGTTTACAATATGTGGGTTTATCTTATACAATTTGTTTTCCCAGGTGCTTATCCATAGTATATCATCCCTTGTTTTACAGACCGACCAAAAATGATTGTCATTTAGTTTTTGATTGCTGTTTGAATCAGTGCCATAGTGAGAAACTTTTTGTGTTGTCGGATCATACACATTAATTCCACCCTCAAAAGTTCCAATCCATATTCTTTGCTTATTATCTTCTGTTATAAAAGTAATATGGTCAAATCCATAAGGGATCGTCTTTCCAATCAATGGTCTGCTGAGTTTTTCAGGACGTAAAGGATCATAGGGATGCCTTTCGAATATTCCTTTTGCTCTATCCATCGTATGTAAACCATCCCCTGCCGTGCCGATCCAAAAATTCCCCCGGCTATCTTCGAAAATTGCCCTCACCCTGTTATCAATCAAGCTGTTGGGATCTTTTTCATCGTGCATGTATCTGGTAAAGGTGCCGGTTTTCTTATTTAATTTATTCAGGCCACCCTCATTACCGGGCCCTTCTTTATCAAATCCGGAGCCAGTTCCCACCCATATGATGCCCTGTTTATCCTCATAAATTGACCTGATTAAATTACAACTTATCGACGACGGATTCGTCGCTTCGCGTTTGTAGTGAAAAAATTTATTTGTTCCCGGATCAAATTTGTCCAATCCGTTGACTGTTCCGATCCACAATATTCCGTCACGGTCCTGTATAATAACATTTACCGTATCGCTTGTTAAACTTCCGGGATCATTATCATTGTGTCGAAAATGAGTAAACAAGCCAGTTGCAGGATCAAGACAGTCGAGACCAAATCCCTGAACCCCAAGCCAGATGAATCCTTCTTTACTGGTGGCCAGACATTCAATATAATTCGATGCAAGTGAATTCGGATTCTTTGGTTGAAACTGATACGATGCATAACGATATCCGTCATATCTGAATAAGCCCGTTCCTGTGGCGAACCATAATAATCCCTGGGCATCCTGCGTCATCCCTAAAACAATGCCGGCATTTTCAGGAGTGCGGGTAACTAAATTGAAATGTATATCCTGGGAAAAACTGATCAGATGAAAACACAGGAATCCCGTCACGAAGAATACAGAAAATGGCCATCGCATTCTCATATTATAAGGTTGTTGAAGGGATTCAGATGTCAAGTTAAGATTAACATGCTAGAGCAACAACCCTAATTACCGTATTTTCAATGCAGCGAATCATTTTTGTTTATAACAGAATCCATCCGTTTCCTGCTGAGCGTATCTATGCCATAAGGAGAATGTTTACCAATGGTATCCGCCGAGGTATCTGATGAAGAATTGACCTTTCCATTTGCGTTGCCGTTACAACCTGCCATTAAAAAACTGATGGTTGCAAATGCCAGGAGAAGAATGTATTTCATATTGAACCCGGTTTAACATATCGCCCAAATCAGCATGTCGATTCAGGAATGCAAACCACGTGCCCCGGGCATTAAAAAAAGGCTGCTATAATAGCAGCCTTTTTGAATTTGAAATAGTTTATTGCGGTTTCGTAACCGAATTGCCGTCGAGAACGACTGCAGTCTGCGCCAGTGCCCTTCCATTGATGGAGGCGCCCGTCTGAAATGTAATTCCTGTCATCGACAATACATTGCCTTCAAAATGAGAAGTGGTTCCGAATGTCGCCTGACCGGCTACCTGCCAGAAAATATTCTTCGCCTGCGCTCCTCCGCTGAGTTTTACTTTCATAGCCGAACTCATGGTGAGGTTTCCAGCTATCTGGAAAATCCAGACTGCATTGGCATCACCTTCCAATGTAACATCTGACGGGATGATCACCGTGCTGGACCATTTATAAAGTCCCGGAATCAATGTTTTACCACCCAGGTTTCCTGTGCCTAATTCGGTGAAATCCGGTGAAGGACGACCGGCTGCATCTTTATAAGCCGTGATCATATTACTCACCGCAGTAGTCATATTGGAAGGGGTAGGAACTGCCATATCCGCAGCGTAAATTTTTCCGGTAACCAGTATAGATGTCGCATATCCGGTCGCGTTGGTCAGCGCAAAACCAGTGATATACGAAGTGGCAGCCGGGCTCAGGCCCAGATCGCCGGTAACTGCCGAAGTTGAACTGTTATTGATTGCCGTCTTGGCAACAATTACATAGTTTCCCGCGGCACCTAAGTCAACCGCAGTTAATGTAGATGTACTTCCCCCTGTAGTAAAATTTAAAACAGAGTTGGAAGGAATACTGGTGCCAGCCAGGTTCTTTGCTCCGGTTGTAATGGTAGCCGTATAAGAAGTACCGGGCGCCAGTACCGCAGTCGGCGTAAACGTGGCTTTAGTTCCTGAATAAACGACTGTGCCGGGAACAACGGTTGAACCCTGCATTACGGTAAATGTAGAATTGTTAATCGTCGAAGGATCCATCGCCTCGCTGAATGTAAATTCAATGTCATTGTTACGTGCTACGCCTGTCTGACTTTGGCTCGGATCTGCGGAAAGGACTTTCGGGCCTCCGCCGGTCGAATCTTTTTTGCAACTGAGCATCGATACGATCATGATGACCGCAATCATCCGTAAAACTTTCATTGTTCTCATGTGGGATTGTAATTAATGGTGATAAAAAAATTGGGAAAATATTTCAACAACTGCCTGCGTTGAAATTTTATATAGAGTCAATAGACCTGGGTAAAGTTTATTCCATGTATGGGAATGGTGTAAGTTGTGCTGAGTAACCGATAGATACTTACATTAGCCAAGAACCAAGCCGGAAAAACTATTTTGAAAACGTTGTGAAGGATTTATCGTTTTAACCCAATAGTCCATTTTTAGAACCTCCCAGTCAATCCTCTTCTCTTTGCAGTGAGTACATTTAGTGATAATCGGTCAATCATAAAAATGAAAACTGCAGAAGCTTTACTATGCGTCAGGTTCAACTCCAATTATAGCCTGGAAGAATTGAATGAAATCTGCCTGTCCGATCTGGAGAATTTCAGATCTGTACCGGGCCTTGTTCAGAAATATTATGTCGCGGAAGAATACACAGGCGCCATCAGCAGTATATATATGTTCGAATCCAAAACGACCCGGGCAGCATTCAGCGCATCAGATCTTGCCAAAGGAATACCATCGAGATACGATATGATACCCGATACGATCAGGGTGGAATATTATGATACGCTGATCGTATTACATGAAGATAAATCAGCCTGATAAGTTCAATGGATAATTTTTTTTCATTTATGTGACAGGCGGAAAAAAAAACAAATGCGGACCGAGTATCTTGGCAGTAGTAATTATTTATATCCTGAATACAACCCGCACCATATTATATAAGTCTTTTGTACAGACATTTTATAAACAAAATGCCGGGCTGTTTGCATTTCTTGTTTTCATTATGGTAGCCGCCGTGGGTCGGGCCAATGGAGTGGGTCTGCTGGAATACCATTTCACACTGATCAGGGCCATGTTGACAGATTACAAATTCCTGGCCTTCGTTCTGATCGCATGGTTGCTATATGCTTTGAAATGTGAACATTTCATGGCAGACAAACTGCAGGGGAAAAATTACAGTTTCATTTCCGTGCTGAATACAAAAACAACTTCGTTTGTCTTTGCACATATGTTGCGTGTCCAGTTTATGCTTTTCCTGCCGGTCATATTATATGCTGGGATTTGTATCTGGATTGGAATTATGCACCAATGGTATGTACATACGATAATTGTTGGCTTGTTTATTATGTTCGTCTGCCTGGTTGGCGCCTGGCGCTATGACAGAGTGATAAGAAAAAATGGGATCATCCGATCACTGCCGTTATTGAAAATAAATTTCCTTTTTTCGAAGAGACTTTATTTGCGCTTTGTCATACAGTATATTAATGCACGTCTAAAAATGCTCTTTCTTGCCGTAAAAATATTTAGCTGTCTCCTCGTATTTGGTATGCTGTTAAATCATACAAAAGAAGAATCCGACATGAGTATGTTTTTGCTTTTTTACAGTTTCGGATTGATGGGGCATGGCGTCCTGATTTATAAAATAAGACAGATGGAAGAATTCAGCCTGGGTTTTTACAGAGGTCTGCCGGTTTCTCTTTCGTCCCGTTTGATACAGTATGCTGCTCTATGCCTGATCCTTTTGATACCTGAAATCAGTATCATCATTTTGATGACTCCCATACACCTGGATTATGCCCATGCTTTATTGCTGATATTTTTCGGGTGGGGGATCCTGATATTGCTGAATAGCCTGCTGTTTATCCGGCTTTTTAAACCCTTCACTTATCTGAAAATTGTTTCGGGGATCTATCTCATGGTATTCATCGCCTTATTGACAGGATTAATCTTTCCATTTACGATCTGTCTTTTTCTGATTTCCGTATATCTTTTCTATCAGGGTTACTATCGTTTCGAAACGGCAGACACGGAAACAACACTCACTTGAATTCAGGAAAACCTTCCCGACTTTTAATATCAATGATGCATCTCCCCCGAGTGGATTTCAAAATATGATTTGTATTCGGTCAGCCTTTTCAGGAGATTTTTATTCTCCGCTACAATTTGGGCCGTTTCAGTTTTTCCGGCAGGTAAAATGATATAGCCCTGCGGGTTTCCTTCACCGATAACGAATGGGCCGCCGGAGTCCGAATTCCCGCCAATGTCAGATGCCTTTAAATAGGGTGCATAAAACATATAATGAGGCATAATAAAACTTGCAACATGCAAACTGTCCGGCGGGCCAACAAAGACACGCATAACCGGGGCCAGCATATATGAAATTCCGGCTTTGACCGGAGCCTTGTAAATTCCTTTGCTGAAACGCGCAGTGATCGTATCCCTGACCTGCCGGGCAGTAAATTTCCCGGATGCACGCATCGTTTCCACATCTTCAAAAACCGGAAACATAATTCTTGCCCCTTCCGCATCGTAACTGATTGCCGCAGCGAAGTCCTGCGGGAACTCCCCGCGTTCCCAGTCGGTTCGCGCTACAAAACAAATATAGCCGTTGTTACCCTGACGGGCTATATAATAGCCCTTCTCAGGATCCAATAAATAAACAGTAGCGCCAGTTCGTACATATGGGGGAAGACAACTCAGCGCAAAATCTGTCTCCAGCGCTGCCGGCATTCTTTCCAGTTTCCAGTTGGCAGACGACTGACCAAAACTTTGAATGGAAAGAAATATTGCGAAAAACTGCGACATGATCCCCCTGCATACTTTTGCCATGGAACCCGGGTTATTTATATGTTTCATGAAATAAAGACATTTGGAATCAGGGAATCCGGACAGTGAAATGATAATATTTTTTATCCAGTAACTTTAATTCATGGAAAAGTTTATGCTCATCAGACGGCTGAACGCGGGCAGTCAGGCCTCTGAATCGCCGACCGACGATATTCATGCTATGGATGAATGGATTCAGTCATTACGTGAATCCGGTAAATATAGCAGTGGCGCCACATTTTCTTTGAACAACCAACATGTAGAAAAAGATCTTGTTGTAGCAAACTACTCTTACCATGATATGAAGGAAGGAACTTCAGGATATGATGTTATTCTTGCGGAGAATCTGAATGAAGCAATATCCATCGCAAAAACCTGCCCGCTGGTAAAAAAAGGAATCGCACTCTATGAAATAAGACTCATCGTACCGCTCCCCCGATAGACATCACGTACATCAAATATGGCTATATGGAAAAATTTATTTTACTTGTTCGCGCCGATTTAGAAAAACTGAGAAAGATCAGGGAAGAAGAAAGATACTCGGATTGGCCCGACATGCTCGGTTGGGTAAACTCACTGATCGCCTCAGGAAATCGTTTGGAAGGCGGTCCTCTCTCGGTATCCGGAACGCTGGTTAGTAAAAATGAAATTCTTTCTGATGGACCCTTTATTGAATCTAAAGAAGCCATCCTGGGTTATGATGTTATCCTCGCTGAAAACTTTGAGCACGCTGTTTCAATCGCTCAAACCTGTCCGATGGTCATAGAGGGTTTCGCCATCAGGGATGTACGGCCTTTACTATAACTGATCAAAAAAACCCCCGTTTATCGACGAGGGTTTTAAAATATAGGCGAAATCCTGAATGGCTTTTTCAAATCGGATATTTACGAAGTACGAATCGTTATTAGGAAAGGGTTACTTTTTTGTTACTGACCAGGTAGATACCTAAAATAATCGAAACGAAACTTGCCAGGGTCAGCAGGGCAGAAATGTCATAATGATATTTCATGAAAAGTTTACAGCTGACAATACCAGCGACAGTAACAAGTATCAGCATGGAAAGGGTAAATAGCGTTTTCATTTTGTTTGGTTTTAGTCTTTTTAACATTCTTTTTATTTTATTCAGCGGCTACATATAATAGACCGCTGCTAAATCCAATGGTTTAAAGTATCTGCTGGCCAGATTGTTATAATTTTGTTATAGGGAATTAGTACCTTATAATATCAGAAATGACTATGAAGATTTTTGCAATCCTGTCTGTTTTTTTTCTTTCAATATCGAAAGCTTTCAGTCAGGCACCACACCCCGGTTTGATCATATCTCATTTAACCGGTGACTTCTACGTGTATACAACCTTTGGATTATATAAAGGAACCCCGGTTCCTGCCAATAGCATGTACCTGGTTACTTCGGATGGTGTAGTCCTGTTCGATACACCCTGGGACAGTACCCAGTTTAAGCCCTTACTGGATAGTATATTCATCAGACATGGTAAAAAAGTGGTCATGTGTATTTCAACACATTTTCATGCGGACAGAACGGCGGGTCTCGAATACTACAAAAGCATGGGTATCCGGACCTATACCTCAAAGCGCACAGATGAGCTCAGTAAAGAAAGAAATGAAAAAAGAGCTGAATTTCTAATTTACAAAGACAGCCTGATGAGAGTTGGTCAGCATACCTTCCAAACCTATTATGGGGGACAGGGACATTCACCAGACAATATTGTAATTTGGTTTGAGAAAGAAAAGATCCTTTATGGCGGATGCCTGGTGAAAAGTACCGAAGCAGATGACCTCGGTTATCTTTCAGACGCAAATGTGAAAGACTGGGCTGTTACGATTAAGAATATTCAACATAAATTCAGGAACCCGGAATATATAATCCCGGGTCATTCAGACTGGAGCAGTAAAGAATCATTAACGCATACACTGGATCTGATTCAACAATATGAAGAAAAAAATCCGACAACAAAATAGACCCATCATCCGAAAACAATTCCCCGCGGTATGCTACTTTTATACCCACCCATACCGGATGGCCTTACCGACCAGTTCGCCGGTATTACTGAGTTGTTTTTTGTGGAGCATATTTTTTCGGTGTGTATCAACGGTCTGCTTGCTTATTTTCAGAACCTGACTGATTTCCTTACTCAATTTCCCTTCTATCAAAAGCAATAACACCTGCCTTTCCCGCCGGGTCAGTTCCTCTTTACTTTCAATAAATATGTTTTTGGATGCGACATCAAAATAGGATGGTTCGCCATCCATCCCGATAAAGGATAATACCGGCTTACCCTCCTGTTTCAGGTAGGTGATGTCTGAATGGACACTCAGGGTTCTTAAAAATCTGCCATTGGGATCATGTTCCAGCAATACACCCTGGTAAAGTATCCGCGCATAATCACCATTTTTCTTCCTGAACCGGATATCATAACGCACTTTATACTTCATCAGTTTCTCAACAGGTAATTGGGAAAAGAAATCAATCATGCTGCTTCCGATGGCCAGGAACCATGAACGGTCTTCAGGGTGGATCTGGTCATTCATAAAACCAATTTCAAATTCCGAAGGGAGATAACCCATCACCGTTTCTATCTCCTTACTCACATACTCCATTTTCAGCGTATGATGGTTGATAATAAAGTAGTACGAATCTCCCAGCAGAAAAAAACTAAAAAACTTTTTGTAATAGTCAGCGTCGAACTTCAATTGACTTGGTATGGAATCGGTGCCAAGCCATTTCATCATTCTGCTGAATTCATAATTGAAAGGTTCCTGTTTCATAAGCAAATTTTATGAAGCCAAATAATCGGTATCAATCATTACTTAATCGTTCAAACAGGGGAAACGGGAAACATGGGGTTGAAAACACTACCCACAAATAGGTATTTTTCACGGGGGAAATCAAAGGTACATTTAAACACGATTTAGTGTGTTCTTCTTACATTTCACCCGTAAAAAAACGGGTGCGTGATGACTCTATCCGCCCTATCTAATCTATAACTCCCCCCATCTCACTGAAATTCATTGAATTACACGAGGACGGGCGGGATGCAAAGGCTCTCTTTAGTGACCATTTACCTTATTCTGCTACCCGTCCTTTTTCTTCATCACCTTTTAATTAAACCATTTTATGAAAAAAAATTTTACTCTGGTCGCCGGAATAATTTCCGTGCTGACCGTTCTGCTTTTTGCGGTTTCCTGCAGGAAAGAAGGTCCCCGGATCTGCGCCTGTAATCCAAACGATATTGTAATTACCCAATCCGTTTTCGCCACCGGCTTAAATAATCCGCGCGGTTTGAAATTTGGGCCTGATGGAAATCTCTATGTCGCCGAAGGAGGTATCGGGGGAACCGATTCATCGACCGGTCTTTGTGATCAGGTTCCCGGTGCAGGTCCTTATACCGGCAGCGATACAGGGGCCAGGATTTCCAGGATCGATCGCTCGGGTACCCGTACAACCGTTGTCGATAAAATTCCATCCAGTGCAACAGCAGCAGCTATCGGGGGTTTTGTAAGTGGCGTGGCCGATGTCGCTTTTATCGGCCATACATTGTATGGTCTTTTAACAGGCGCAGGCTGTTCACACGGTGTGCCCGATTATCCCAATGGAGTATTCAGGGTGAACAAGAATGGAACCTGGACATTGATTAACGATTTAAGTGCCTTTTATAAAAGTCACCCCGTTCAACATCCGAATCCCAATGATTTTGAACCAGATGGTACGCCCTATAGTATGATCAGCCTCGGCGACCGCCTGTTTTCTATTGAACCAAATCATGGTGAACTGGATGAGATGTCGTTGAATGGAAACATCCATCGTATCATCGATATTTCTGCATTCGAAGGGCATATCGTCCCCACGGCCATGGCTTTTCATGATGGAAATTTCTATGTAGGTAATTTATATACTTTCCCTGCCGGTGTCGGGAATTCTGCCATCTATAAGATCACTCCGGACGGGCATATCAGTACATATGCCACTGGTTTCAGTATGGTATTGGGTGTTCAATTCGATCTGCTGGGCGGATTATATGTGTTGGAAAGTACAACCGGCAATGATTTTCCTACTCCGGGTACCGGAGATGTTATACGGATAGATCCGGACGGATCCCGTATGACCATTGCTTCCAAGCTGAATCTGGCAGCAGCTATGACGTTCGGTCCTGATGAAAAATTATATATCTCTGACTGGGGCTTCGGCGGTGCACCCGGTATGGGCCAAATAGTTCAGGTCGATTTAACCTGCGCAAAATCGCATGGCTTTAAAAAGAGTACAGGCAATGTTAATTAGAACGGAACTCCTGCCCTAACGGCGCTGAAAAAACCCTGCACTGCGGGGTTTTTTCTTTTAGTATGGCTGCCTGTCAAATTCCTGCAAAATTTCCACTTCGTTTTCTTTACTCACTCTGACGATATGGATGCTGGATTTGTCCTGCAGGTAGAATATGAATTCTGCGCCTTCTCTGTTAATCACTTCCTCAATCAGGATAATGTCACAGTCAAAGAACAATGATTTTACTGATGCCCTGATATCGCGGGGGCATTTATCTTCATCATAGGTGATCAACGACTGTTGCCATCCTCCGCTTTTATCATAAATTACCCTGTCCCCATAACCATCCCGAACAAAATATGCCTCATAACCACCCTTTGGAACAGCAAACCACAAAACATTTTCTACTTCATCAAATCTGATCAGAAAATCCCTGACTGCCCAAATATTGATTTCATTTCTGGTTAGTAGATTCGCTCCTGTCAGATCATGATTTTTCAATATGCTCAAATTATGAATAGACTGCATAAAGTTCATTTTGCTGTCAGGTTCGATATTTTTTTGGGAATTCTGTGCATACGTATGATATCCCGCCACTATATTGAAAGCGATTCCGAGGGTTAGCGCAAAGAGTGTCTTTTCCATATTGGTAAGGTTGAACGATGAACAATTGATTGATACAGAAAGCGGAGCGTGCCAAGTTGGCTTACTCCGTTCAGTGACTAATGCTTAATCGTATTTTCCTGATAAAATGGGAACAAATAATACAGGAATTAGTGGCAGATGAAAGAAATAGCCGTTGTACCTTCAGTGACATACTTCAAATCTAAATGTTCATATATGCCGTTAATAGAACAAAACCAGAGCTTTGAACTTTCCAGGGATATCAATGCTGAGATTACAAAGGGTATGATGGGAGTCATACTGGAAATCCTGGAACCTGATAAAACGTTTGAGGTTGAATTTCCCCGTGAAGACGGCAGTAATTATGGAGATAAAACTTTTACGATTGGTATAGACGATATCCTGGTGGAGTCTATTTTGACAACCTGATCATTTGCCTCGGAAATGCAGGAATATCTTCGTCGGTTTTAGGCTCCTTATCGAGTGACAATTGTACTAAAACGAGTTGCTCATTCGCGAGACCATAGGCCATCAGCTGATGACTCGTGCCCTGGTCAGTCTTAAAACTTATTTTATATCCTTTCACCTGGTTACCGAGCAGATAACATGTAACCGGTTCCTTTTTAAACTTTTTCATTTGTCCGGCCATTTGGTTTATTATCTGGTCCGGCATTGTCTGAAAAGTTTGAGGAGTCAGATATATCCAGGTCATCGAATAATCATTACATGTCACCTGATATTCGGATGATGTTTTACATCCTGCCGGTATTTTATATTTTATAAAACAGAAACTGATCGTATCTCCTTTACCGGAATTCTGCGCAAAGGAATTGGCAGTAATAATAAGGAATGAGATGATTAAAATGTGTTTCATAAATTATTTCATAGTTAAACGTCCTGTTTCATAAAATTACATCTAACAATCGTCAAATTCCGGTTAATATCACCGGCCCTTTACTTCATGAGTTGCTCATAAGCATATTCGAAAGGCTCAGAACCTACTTTGAACCAGCCGCGGAACGGGTAATCCAATACGATGATCAGAAAAACGAGCGCTCCGATCAGGGCGCCCAACAGGCCGTTCATCAGTACATGTAAGGATCTGTTCTTTACAACGAAAAGCCAGGACAGAACTAAATTGATCAGCCCGCCAAAGAAAACAACCCACCAGATCATCACCTGCACACCCTTGGTCACGTTTTGAATCCGGAATCTTCTCAATATAATATAATCATTAAAACTCCGCAGCGCAGAAGCATGGAGTATCTGTAGTCCCGTGGTTGCGGGCTCATAGGCATATAACATTTTCTGAAAGTTATCCATATGGTCCACTCCGCCAATGGGAATGATGCCTTTCGACTGCAATGGCCAGGCTTCATCAATCACATACCGGGTATATAATTTAAGTTCTGTCTCCATCCTGCTCCTCTCAGGTTCTGGATAACTGGCAACATCCCGGTATAATTCGCTGAGCGTTGCCGCTTCTTCTTCCACCTTGTTATTGACATGAATATAGTTTTCCCAAACACCCACAGCGATCAGACCCAGCGTGATGCCGTATACTACACCGGTAGCCGCTATATAATAACTGATGACTTCATTCTGTGCGGGCGCTTTACCCAACCACCTTTCTACATATTTCCTGATCAGGAGAAAACCGGCGATTGAAATAGCACCGAAGAAAAGGATTACCAGAATAAAGAAAATATACGACGGAAGAAAATACAACCAGGAGAGACTCATAACATAGTTAGCCGGCTGAATGAATTCGGCTCTCTAATATAAGAAAAATACATAAGAGCTGGACGTCGAAGAGCTTCGAATGACGGGAACGATTACTTTACGGTATAGGTTTCCGTATGTATAACCCGCTCTTCGAATTCAAGCAGTATACCTTCGTCCTCAGGATAGTAAACAGCTTTTTCGTAGTCCTCTCCCGCAAATGCTTTGACAGAAGATATATCTTTCCATTCTGTAACTGTCCAGAAATGACAACAATCTGCGTCTTTCTTACGCCATACTTTCACCGACAGGTTGCCAGGCGTGAGCGTATACTCCTCTGTCCCTCTGTTGAGCAAAAACTTCAGGTACCAATCGCCATTCTCATGCGAAGTGCGGCCATGCCAGATCCTTGTGATCATAAAAATCGCAAAGCTTGATTATATATTCAAAGATTGATCGGTTCAGTGAAATATTCTTTCACGAATTTATGCTGCTCGTGAATATCCAACTTATCGGCAGACTTTATCACGATCTTTATATGATCAAATCGATGATCTGCTCTTAAGAAATTCAGCAATTCTGATTTTGCATTGGTCGGGCCAAATAATAAAACAAAGTCATAATTGGCAATCAGTTTACCGAGTTCTTTATAATATTCCGATGTCTGGTGTTGTTCTTTATTATGCATCGAATGCTCACTTTTATCCAGGCTTTCCTTCTTTTCCGTATGCGTAAATTCGGAGGTGATGGCTTTCGTAATGTTTTCGTCCCCGGGATATTCGATGCTATGCGCCGAAGCGTGATCCATCCATATTGCCAGTTTCTTTTCTGTTGTCATATAATCACTTTTTAGTTATTAGTTATTAGTTATTAGTTATTAATGCCGATAATCTGTCATAGGATATTCCGGGCCACTGGCCATCTAAGAAATATCCATTAGCTCACTGACTGCAAAAATCGTCCCACGGGAAAAGAAGAATTCATTATCCCGCGTGGATTTTAGCGTGATTACAAAATTATGCAATAAAAATAAACGGTAATTAAAAGCTATTTACGGTAAGTAAACCAGAAGTATTGAAGAATTGCGCCGGTCGTTGCGTCAGTTCCGATTCCGGAAATAACCTGGCCATTCGCATTTGTTGTCCAGGAATAATTAATTACCTGGTAAGGCTGGTTACCTATGAACTGTGCGGTGGAACTACTAAACAGGTTTTTAGAAAATATATCAACTGAATTAAACACCATCAACGGAGTAATATGTGTTGCCAAAGCAGGTTGATAAAAAGGATTCGGGTAGTTACTATATGTAAAACTATAGATGAGCATAAACTCTTTCAACTGTTGCACATTATTGTTTACTATTACTATTGAGTCCGTACCATTACCAGAACTCTGGATAATTTTTCCTTCGTTGTACTGATACTTATATAACCAGGAATTCTGACCGTTGGTACCGGAATCCTGGCTCATTCTTCCCAGGTTATCATATGTCAGGGAACCGTGAGCTGTTAAATTATTTGCTTCGAAATTTATGTATGCAGCAGGCAGACTGTCAGATCCATTATAATTCAGGGTAAAAATCGTCGTATCAGGTCGAAGCGGTGTGTGATCCCCGGCGCTATCCGCTACGGTTTCATAAATATTATTTAGTCTTCCGGTTCCGTCGTAGTTCATTTTCCCAATATTGAACGTAATCTCTTTTGGATCTACATTGTACACTTTAAAACTATCCAACAATGGCAGGACCTGTGTAACCGGAACCGGAGGATCTGGTGTGGTTCCCGGATTTGGGTCCGGTTGAGGTGTCGGCTGGTTTGTCCTCGTACAGGAAAAGAGAAATAGAATACAAATTGAGAGGGTCAGTTTTAGCTGCATGGGGTCGGAGTATTTGCTTAAAGTGCGGCAATGTAGAAATAAAAAGACAAATTATCAACTCTGTACAGCCACCCGGTTATGATCCACCCAGAAACCAAGCAATACGTAAAACCATAGTGCCTGGGTTCCCCAACCAATCGCTGTTACAGTCCCAGGAGGCGGAGAAAGGACTCCCGCTATATGTCCAACTACCAACAAAATAATCATCAACCAGAACCCCCATTTGCCGGCCGAATTCCTGGCGCGTGTCGTCTGCAAATAAAAAACCATCCCGGTAAAAAAAATAATCCCCTCTGCCAAAGCGGTCAACCAGGGCCAGTTCCATAATCCAAATCCCAGCAAAACAGAAGATCCGGGATACAAGGGCAGGTCGGGCTTATGAACAATTAAATCCAGAAACCAATGACTCAATACACATATACCCAACACGGTGGCGCTTACGCGATCCTTTTTGATCAGCCAGTAAATCAATCCGAAAACGGCCGCCCAAAAAATGGACATCAGCAGACTATGCGAAAAAGGGTAATATATAAAGTCGAGAGGGAATTTGGCATTGTCCGGTTGAATGCGCACTTTCTCTATATTCAGTAATATCAGATCCGGCCATAAAAGATCCGCGAACTGAACAGCCAGGAAAATTAAACCGAGAGAAAGTTTGGGCGCGTATTTTTTGGCACCCAACCCAAATCCAAAATGACCTATTACCATAAGAGAATCATCTAAGAATTGAATTGCCGGAAGTGGTGATCAGCGTGTTTATAAGACAGTCGACCGATTTGTTGCTCTATCATTTTCCCGGCAAAGGGATGAATAAAATCCGGATCAAATATAGTTTTCATATTTTAAAACCAGATTCATTTTTGAATCAATATCACATTAAGTTTTTCGAAAGTCATCGTCCACCCGGTCAGATAATTGTGCATGGAACGATTACCCACATGCGAATGTTCAAATTGCATCAGGGTATGATTGCCTTCAGGAGTGAATTCAATCGTAACTAATGATTCTACACCCGGCTCGCTTTTCCATTCCCAGCTAAAAATAAGTTTTCGAAATTCCTTCACTTCATTATACGTTCCAAAACAAGTGTGTTCAACCCGGTCAGAACCACAGAAACTGATTTCATACATTCCGCCTGGCTGTACATCCATCCGGGCTTTCAATCCCTCACCTTTTGGATCGGATCCAAACCATTTCAGAATCAACTCAGGGTCTGTCCAGGCTTTCCATACTTCCTGAACCGGAGCATGGATTTTGATTTGGAGAACCATACCCTTTACCAATTGATATTTTGTTCAATAATATCCGTCAACGCCTCTTTTTGAATACCTAAATCATCTTCGTCGTGCCGGTCAATGAAAGATTGTAATTCTTCCTTTGTAAAAACCGGACTAATCAAAGGACCAAAATCAGCTTCCAGAATAAGTGCCGACAGGATATCCTTATAATTTCCTGATTTCCCGAACAGCATTTCTTCCGACCCCCGATCGTCTGACCAAAATTCATATTTCCGAACAAATCTGGCTTCAATATTTGTATAAAACCAATCTCTGGCTTCCTGGTCCTCGCACCACGAACCGGTATGATCCCTGAATTTCCATAAAAAGCCGTTTTTAAAATCTGTCACTGTCAGAAGATTTTCCTGAAAGATGGGTATACCCCAACTTTCCCGATAGGCTTCAAATAAATCTTCTGCTTCCAGACCCTGGCATTGAAGTCTGATCAGGGTACCCCTGGCCTTTACTGAGTCCTTATCAGAAGATTCGAGATAACCGGCGTAGAAAAGAAGATCTTCAATCGAATTACTCTCCGCAGATTTCAGAAGCTGGTCGAACCGGTCCGTAAACTGGAGGATGGGCGAATGGTTAGCATTGATGTTATCAAAATACTTCTTCCTGTCCGTCATGAATTGATATTAATGAAGTACTGTTTGTGGAGTGCCGAAGATACAAGGAAACGATTAGTGAACTTCCCGCTTATTATTTCTTGCCAATCCGTTTATAATAAATGGAATGGTAAGTATTTCCGCTGCCAGAAATAAAAAATAACAATAGTTGTTCCATGTAAGTCTGCCATAAATATAAAATAACAGACAGGCTGAAGTGAATCCACACAGATAACTAAATATCAGTTTCATAATATCTGGAACAATTGAATAAGTACACGACCAAATCGGATTCAACATACGATTTTATTTCATCACGGACACTGTCAATTTTCCCATAGGCTAACAGTATTTTCCGAAAATCTGTTTATAAATTTACCTGAATCGTCAGGTAATAGCTGCGGGCATCAGAAGGAACGATACCCGGGCCCGGATAGCTGTCTGCGCGTCGGGTATAATATTTCGCGTCTGCCAGGTTATTGACGGATCCATAAAAACCTACATATTTATTAAGCTGGTATTGCAGGGTGAAATCCATCACAGCATAGGAAGGAACGATACCATCGATGGCGTTGGCAGTAAAGTTCGCATTGGTGGCATCTGAAAATTGCTCGCCGGTATATGCATATTGATAGCTGGCCCCCCATTTCTTCCGCCGGAAACTGATACCGGTTTTGAAAACGACATTCGGGACAAACTCCACGCGCCGTCCTTCAATGGAAGGGTCTTTGCTGTTCACATATTTGGCACTCAGTAAAGAAAAGTTGGAAAATATGGAGACACTTGTTGGCGACTGAACGCCTTTCATAAGTTTCCACACGTCGAGTTCAACATAGGATTCGAGACCGCAGTTACGGGTAGCCGCCACATTCGTACGAAAGTTGTAAATGATAAAATTCAGCGGATCGGTGGTCAGGATACTACCAATTTTATTATCATAGTGAATCAGAAATAAACTCAGGTCGAAATTAAATATGCCGGTGCTTTTACGGATACCGATATCGGCTGAATATCCTTTTTCATCCTGCAGGTTGCTGTCAACTTTCAGATTCGGATTCAGTGTACGCAGGTCATTGAAGTTGATGGCTTTGTAATTCTGCGAAAAATTTGCATATACCTGGAGCGCCTGCGTGAAATTGTAGGTCGCACCAATTCCACCCAACAGAAATTGCCTTGCGTTGCTTTTGTTGTCGGTGATTTTCTCCGGGCTGATGGGATTTCCGGCCAGGTCAAAAACGACGTTGGTATAAGCACCCTGGGCCTTTGTGCTGATGCGCTCGTAACGGATACCCGGGATGACACTGAGTTTTGGTGTGATACGAAAAATATTTTCCGCAAACAGTGCTTCATTATTCTCCGGAAAAATATAATCAGAATACCGGAGCGAATCAGCAAGGCTCGCCGTGTTGAATTCAAAATCTCCTTTCGTTCCGGTGGAACTGTTATTGCCATATCCCTGCTGCCTGTTGGTGTGACCGTTATAATAACGGAAACCTGTCAGCAGTGTTGAACCAAGATCACCAAGCTTGTAATTAAATAACAGCCTGCTCTCATTGCCCCAATTATGATAGTGATCGATATACAAGTTTCTGTCGGAACCATCATCGGCGCGATTGATATACGTGAGAATGCCCAGCGCTTCCCGACTGGCCTCTAATCCAAAAAATCTTGTGTTGAATGTGAGCTGGCTGTTGATTTTATAATCCAGCAGAACAGCCCCCAGATTCCAGTTTACTTTAAACCAGTTCCTTGCACGCACGGATTGTTGCGGGTCTTCTGCAAAATCGGCATCCGTTAATCCGCCCGGTTGGTGTTCCAGGTAATCCAAATGCGTGTATTGAATACTTACAGAAAGACGCGGATTAAAATGATATGTCGTCGCAACATACGCCGTGTTGCTGTTGAATTCCGCATTGGGTCTCCATCCATCTCCGGATTTATGCTGACCAAAAACATAATAGTTCAATTTCCCGTCGGTTCCTCCTGCACTTACAGAAGCATTAAAAAACTTCCAGGAGCCACCTGTGACACGTGCGGTAACGGCCAGCGGATCATCGGCGGGGCCACTGTTCATTTTGAAGTTGATCATACCACCGAATTGAGTACCATATTGCAATGAGGCCGCACCGCGCACAATTTCTATCCGCTCCACCGCTTCGGTAGGTGGTGTATAATAACTTTCGGGATATCCCAGCGCGTCTGCACTGATATCATACCCATTCTGACGCGTATTGAAATTGGATACGCGGTTGGGACTTAATCCCCTGCCACCAATGGCCAGCTGGATACCGGCTCCGTCATTCTCCCATATATTCAGTCCGGCTACTTTAGAATAGATCTGTCTCGGATTATTGGTTGATTTATTCCCGATCAGGTCGTTCAGCACAACCACTTCGGTTTTCTTTCCTGCATAAATGGATGTTCCTTCCACGTCATGTAATCGTGTTACACCCGAATGCATTTTGGCAAGTAACTGAATCGTCACGCTATCCAGGTTTTTAGAATCTATGGAGAGTTGTATCTGTATATGCAGATTCTCATTGGTGATGAGGGCTTTTTGGACAACAGTAAAAAATCCGATCGAACTGATCTGAATTTTATACTCAGCAGGCAGCAGATCAGTAAATGTGAAAACACCTTTCTCATCGGTAACGGTAGAATGGTTTGTATTCTGAATGGAAACCGTTGCACCCGGTACAGGCTGATGACCACTGAGCACAGTACCGGATAACTGGAAATGCTGCGCTTTGCAGACAATAGCACCCAACAGGAAAAGAAGCATCATGAATGTTTTCATTTTCCGACTCCGTTTTTATAAGGTAAGATCCATTTCTTCGGTGCAAACCATGATTCTTTTTCATCGGCCAGGTTCACAGAACTGTCAATATAAAGTTGGCTGCCCGTGCCGTTCAGGGAGACATAACTTTCCACCGTCACCTGCGGATCTGCGAAACCCTTCGCCTGATATTGCTTTTTTAAAATATGCGCATATTGCAGAATCATATCAGGCTGAGTTTCTACCATCCTCTCCTGATAGGAAGTCAGGAATTCAGCATTATTCACCTGGAATTTTCTTCCGTGTTCACCATCCTTTACATAAAAAAAACTTGTGCCGCTTTTTTCCATGAGCATCACGCGCCAGGAAAAACGATATCCCTGTTCGGTCCAGAGCAAATTGCCAGGATAATACAAATACCGAAAAGGAAAGATCACCTGTATTAAAAAATAACAGGCCAGTAAAATCAAACCGGCATGTTGTATATTTTTATTGACTGGTAAATAGCGCTCAGGCAGTACCGGTTCTTCCCTTCCAAATATCTTTCTGATTCGCCGGATTAACTTTATATGAAAATCTTCCGAAAAATAAATCAGCGTCGCGCTCATCATCAGCCAGGGGAACATGCCGATCTGGAAAAGAATCGCCGTCAGCAAATGAAAAATGATAACCAGGAAATATCCATACCGGCGGGTGGATTTATTTAATAGGATAAAGGGAATCGTCAGGTCAAACAGCGCACTGACCCAACTGAACAGGTAGGCCGTCCACTCATATTTTAAAAGTGGCCCGAGCACTGGAATATTTGCTTTGGCCGGGAGCCAGATTTTCAAAGGCATGGCGCGAATCAGCCATTCATTCGTAAGCTTGGATAAACCTGCACAGCAATAAATAATCAGGAGCTGGTATTTGAAAATCAGGATGGTCCAGGATGGCACTTGTGTAGCCTGCAAAGTTGGTTTTCTCAAAACATCAAGGGAGAAATAGCGGTTCGCCGGAACCCATATCAACAAAAATGAAATGATAGTTACAAGATAATAGTGATTTAAATAATAGGTTTTATCCAGCAATTCGGTGTAGCAAAATATTAGAAAGAATACAACTGCAGCGATCCTGTAAAACAAACCAAGGCAAACACACAGGGCTGCGATGGACCCCAGGATATACAACAAATACATGACCACCAGTGGCATGGGCGTCAGCCATTCAAAACCAAAAAAAGGAAAATGAAATTTCGGTTGAATGTAGAAATCATTAACCCATCCTTTGGCAATAAAACGGCAGGTGCTGAAAAACAATACAGCCCCGAAGGCCATTCTGAAAACGGCGAGCGGAGCTATATTCCTGAAACGGGTCAGATATTTAATCGCCGTCATTATCCTGAAAGGAGATTTTAATTCCGAGTGCCGAAGGCAGATCTACTTTCAGCAGTACGGTTGTTTTGCGGATCTCCGTATACGCATCACTGATAGCCGGCGAGTAATTGATTATGCCGATAGAAAGTGGATCCGGTAAGGCCTGGATCTTTGTCAGCAATACCGTTAGCTCCGCCTTGATCACATCATTCAGGGGCTGTCCATTGTTGACAGCCGTTGTAGCCGCCACTTTATCATCCAGCCCGCCGAGATAGATATTTTGTATTGTCTGCACTTGTTTGATCAGCAACTGGTCAGAAAGGCCGCTATAATATCCTTCCACTTTGGTGGGCGATATGGGCAGAACCGAAGATCCGTATAAACCGATGGGAATACCAATTTTATAGTTCTGCAGATTGACATCAAAATCCTGCACATATGCATTGGTCATCAGGCTCAGTGAACTGCCGGCATCTACCCCGGTCGTATTGATAAATGTTTTCAGATAATTTCCGCCGGCAGCAGACCATGCATTGGAAACAGCCGCCGCTTTTGTTTTAACAGAAGCCGACAGGGCTGCGAGGTATTGTCTGGCAAAGGCGGCATTAACATCTGTCGTAAACCGGGCAAGTGTTGTCACATTACCATTTGCGAACAACAGATAATCCATTGCCGGAAATCCCTGCGCTGCATAATTACCCAGACCATCGATCGCATAAGCCGCACCGTTTACATTGTTCCTGATAGTAACCGTATCGGTCGGAAAGGAATTGATGAAATGCGTGGTGAGGAATAAATCCGTGGCCGGACCGAATTCAAATTCACTGGTCGACTCCCAGGAGCCATATGCAGTTTTAAATGCGGCTTGCACATCGGTCAACGTGCCCGAAGATGGATTTGCATTAAAGGCAGTCACTGCGGCATCCAGTGCAGCCGTGGTTGTTGCCAATTGCTGATAAGCGGGCAAAATAATATTTGTCCCCAGACTGGTCAGCGTAGCATCCGGAGTACCAGTGGCCGGGCCACCCGGATTCGAAGGCTTGTCACTTGATTTACTGCAGGAAAAAAATACCAGGGCCAGACAAAGAATGCCCAGCGCCGCTTTCAGAAAAATATTTTTGTTTTTCATTTTCAATTATAAATTCGATTTGATGGCATCCCAGCCATAAATGGAGCTGATCTTATCCTGGATCGCCTGGATACCGGCGGGAGTGATCGTGTAAAAATTTGTTCCGTAAAGGGCAAGCACTGCCTGGTAATCCGCATCGCTGATTTTCTTATGTTGATTTAATCCCAGAGCTGTCCAGAATCCAAAGGATTCTGAAAGATTTCCACAGACAGCGGCAGCACCATTGGGCAGGTTACCTTTCGCTTCGTTGGTTTCGTGTAAGGCCGCAGCCGCTTCCATTGTCTCAAAAAATGGAATGATGATATTGGCCTGTGCGACTGCGGTTGCACTATCGTTATTCGCCAGCGCCGCCCTGCCTTTCAGGAATGCATTCAGCAGAGTCGTGTTGGAATTGATTCCGGTCAGGTAGTAACCACGGGTTTAGCAATACCCGAATCGATCTGGCTTGTATAGGAACCCCAGTATTTTACACCGGTTCTGTTTGCTGGAAAATTTCCCGGCACACACCAGAGATAAAATGCATTGTCCCAGGCATGTTGTTTGGCAGCTATGCCATTGGTCATACTGTTCAGCGAATCGCTTAAAAACACATCGGTAATCAAATGTCCGATCACTGCACCCATAACGGTTTTTGTAAAATACTGACTCCAGTAAATTCCATTTGCACTGAGTAGTGTTTTACGATCACTCACTCCGGCAACACCATTGGAAGCCGGCAAACCGGTCTGGCTGTCCACGCCGATGCTGTCAAGGATGGTTCTGAATCAAGAGCTGGCCGGTACGTGAGTGTACTGTTTTTTAATTGTAGTCCGGAGCCGTTTAAATTGATTGTATAGCTATTGAAAGTTGTGTCTCTGAAATAACCCCCTGTGTTTGCATACATCAGGTTCAACTGCGTGGAACTCACCGCGATTCCATTATTTGCATTGTTTATGGCTGCCTCCATTTGTCCGATCATCGACAGATAAGTCTTGGCTATCAGAGAGTCTGCGTTGGCAAATTGATATGTATCAGGAACGGTATATGTTGGTGTACCCGGATTATTACTGTTATTATCTTTCTTGCAGGCACTAACGAATAACAGCCCCGCTGTTACTACCAAACCACTCAGCCTGAGCAAAATATACTTCATGTCGTCAGATTAATGTTTGCACAATGATACCCCGGCTGGCTATATTTCCGGCCCGCAATCGGGAAAATTGCTTACGCAATCGGGAAAAGAAAACAGACTTTGGGGAATCAGGTTAACTTCAGGCTACACAATCTTTGATATGAAACGAATTCTTCTGCTGCTACTTCCGGTTCTGGCAGCCGCCTGTACATTACCGGCGCAAAATCGTCAAAAAGAGAAGACCGATTCTGTATCTGTGCTCGTTCAAAAAAAGTTTAATGAAAAGGATGTGGCCGGACTCTATGCGCTGACGGGTGATGCGTTTAAAAAAGCGCTCAGTTATGAAACTTTATTATCCTTCTGTAATAATAATTTATTCCCTCTGGGTGAAATAAAGGAACTGAGTTTTGAAAAAGAAGCGAACGGCATTTGCAAATACAAATCGGTATTTAGTACAGTGAGTCTTAGTTTATTTCTTGGATTGGATAAAACCGATAAGATAGAAACCTTTTTGTTTAAGCCCTATGTGGATGAAAAAGCAAAAAAGAATCAGAAAGCAGCATCATCGAACCCATTGGTATCCCGGCTGGACAAGGAAGTGGATTCAGCAGCACAAGATTATATAAATCTGCTGCCAACTACGGGCCTTAGCATCGGGATTTTAGTAAACGGAAAAACCTATTACTATGGATATGGTGAAACCGCCAAAGGAAATAACCAACTACCCAATGAGCATAGCATTTATGAAATCGGATCGATTTCAAAAACGTTTACGGCGACATTGCTCGCCGATGCGGTAGGAAAAGGAAAAGTAAAACTGGATGATCCCGTCAGTAAATATTTTCCCGATTCTATACCGGCCCTTGAATACCAGGGACAGCCTGTTACTTTAAAAACGCTGTCCAACCACAGCTCAGGCATTCCACGCATGCCAAATAATTTTCATTCATCCGACAACTACAATCCTTATAAGGATTATAGCGACCAGGATCTCTATAGTTTTTATAAGACATTCAAACTGGAACGCAAACCGGGAGCAGAATACGAGTATTCAAATCTGGCAGCCGCAACGCTGGGTGTTATCCTGGAAAAAGTTTATAAAAAAACTTACGAGGAACTTATTGTTCAAATAATCTGCGACCCGCTGGGAATGGATGAAACAAGAGAATTCATCCGGAAAAATGATTCCGTCCGTTTCGTAAAAGGATATAACGAAGAAGGAAAGTACAATTCCCAATGGGATTTCGATGCAATGGCTCCGGCAGGATCCATACGTTCTACCGCATCGGACATGTTAATCTACGCGAATGCCCAACTGGGAAAGGCGCCGGCTGCACTTGAAAAAGACATCCGCTTAACACACGAAAAAACATTTTCAAATGGTGCCTCCAATACAGCGTTGGGATGGCATTATATAAAACCCGGAAAGGGCGAAGTAATATTCCATAATGGTGGGACCGGTGGTTTCAGAACCTACCTGGCCATCAACCTGGAAAAGAAATTCGCCGTGGTGGTTTTATCCAACACGTCGATCAGCGTAGATGAAATGGGTAATGCCCTCATGAAATGGCTGGAGGAAAATCCCCTCGTTAATCAATAGACCTTCCTTTTTTTGGAAAGCCGCCTGAAAGGAAAATCCTGACCCGCATCGGCTATGAACCTGATTTATAGTGCCTCAGAAAGGCCTTTCCAAAGGGCCTTTTTTCGTCCCTTAACGGGAAAAACCGGAGCACCCGGTTCCGCATAAAACACTATTATTCAGCATTTTATAAAGCGGCAGGGGGTTAGCATATATAGGGTATGCAGAAATATACATCCATAAAAAATGCTTTGATTACCAGTGCGATGCTGTTTGCGGTTATTCCCGCGGTTGACGGTGGAACATTCAAACATTATTTAGAGATAATGGATAAGGCTCCGCTGAACAAACATGAAAAACAGTTTGTGAAGACCTATCTCCAGGAAAACAGCAGAAATCTGTACAATATTAAACAGAGAAGCAGCTCGCCCTTTATTATTATAGATTCAGTCCTTACGTGTTTTGGTCTTCCGAAACAGTTAAAATATCTGGCTGTGGTTGAATCCGAATTGAAAACCAAAGCCGTTTCCAGTGTGGGTGCCGTTGGTCCCTGGCAGCTGATGCCTTCTACTGCGCGTATCCTCGGACTGAAAGTGAATGCACGTCATGATGAGCGAAAGAATTATTATAAGAGTACAGCGGCTGCAGCCAGATATCTGAAAGACCTGCACAACAAGTACGGAGACTGGCTCCTGGTGTTTGCTGCGTACAATGGTGGTGAGGGTACTGTGAATGCTGCCATTAAAAAAGCAGGCAGCCGGAATTTCTGGGCAATCCGTGGTTATCTTCCTGAAGAGACCAGAGATTACGTTAGTAAATTTATTGCGACCTGCGTTTACTTCGAGGGAGCGTATAGACCGTGTTAGTTATTAGTTATTAATTATTAGTTATTATCACATCTTTTAAAAGAGCTTCAAAATCAGCTCTTTTGCAGAAAGGAGTATTCCCAAGATTATGGATAAGAAATGATCAATCGAAGGGCACCGGAAAAAAAGGGTTGTGTTCTTAAATGATTGTATTTCCTGTCCCATTCACCCGATTGCAGATCATCATGAAGACGTTTTACCATGAGCTCCTGTTGGTCTTCACTAATAAATCCCCAGGCCGACATGGCTTTCCGAACTTCCTTATTTAAGAAAGCTTCAGGTCTTCCATAAAACGCCTCCTGGAATCCGTCGACACAATCCAACGGTATAGGAATGTCCTGTACTTCTGTTTTTCCGCCCAGCATGTGCACGCAAACTATCTATAGTTGGATACCGTTGTTTTTCAACTTCAATCACTTCCGGAAAATATTCAGCGTTCCAAAAAATATCCAACGCATCCGGATCAAAAGTCATAATGATGATCTGATGCCGGGTTACCCTTCTCAACTCCGCCAATCCTTTTTTAATATCCGGCCAGTGATGTATCGTAAGAAAAGCCGTGGCAGCATCAAAAGAATTATCATCAAACGGAAGATCATCAGCCCTGCCAATCAACGCTGGATTTTTATGATTTGACAATCGCTGGGCACGCATGGAAACCGAAGGTTCAACTGATATAACATATCTGTCGTCCGGTTCATAGGATCCTGCCCCGGCCCCAACATTCAAAATAGTTTTGACATCATGTAAAGCAGTTTTAATATAACGGGCTATGGCAGGCTCTGTTTGCCTGCGCGTGGAATACCTTGTACCGTCTTTGTCATAATTAAATGCCGGGTCAGTTATTTTCATGACATAACAAATATCACGATGTAACCGCAAATAATTATCTTAAATCCTGTAACATATTCTCTATTACGGATACTAATAGTTTAGTGAAAGCAGAAGAAAAAAATACGCGGTTCCTGGAACTCATCGAGGAGAACAAGGGTATCCTGTTAAAAATCTGCCTGTTTTATACCCGGACAGAACCTGACCGGCAGGATCTGTTCCAGGAAATCGTTCTGCAGGCCTGGAAAACCTATCCGGCCTTCCGCCATGAATCCAAATTCTCTACCTGGCTCTATCGGGTATCGCTAAATACTGCCCTGGCTGCAAGAAGAAAAGAAAAAAACCAGTTTGTCCAATCCTATGAAAACATGACTGTACGCGGCTTACAGGAAGATGAAAATGAACCTCTCGAGAAAATGTATTCAGCTATAGAAAGCTTAAACGAAATTGAAAAATCGATTGTATTGCTTTACCTCGACGCTTATAGTTACGAGGAAATGGAAGAAATACTGGGCATCTCTTCAGGTGCACTTCGCGTGAAAATGTCCAGGATAAAACAAAAATTAAAAACCATAATAAAATAAATTTTATGAATCTGGAAGAATTGGGCGAACTGTTAAATCAGGCTGCAGCCAACAAAAGCAATGCTAATATCTATATCCCGGACCAAAACAGTAACGGAGTATTTTCAGGAATTAAAAAACGGTTACAATGGATCCTGGGAATTTTTGTAGTTACCACTATTATTTTTGTGCCCTATTTTTTGAGACATGAGAAATGGGATCTGACCTTTCTGTTTTTATACATGATCCTTTCAATCGAATCCATCATTTCCCTGATTGCATGGACGCAAATACGTGCTCTGGAACATCAGAGCGGAAACATCATGCAAAACCTGTTGCATCGGATCCAGCATCTAAAATGGGTCTTCCGTTCATACGTTATGCTGAATTCTTTTTTTTATGTATTGCTGGCGATCCTGCTGGAATACAGTATACATACTCATCAGGATCCGAATTTTGAAGAATTCGCAAAACTGTCTTTACCCATCCGGTATGCCATCTATCTGTTCTTTATCATTTTCCAGCAGGTCATTAAAAAAAGATCATTTGAGAAGAATTACGGTTCCTATCTGAATCGTATGATGAATATTCTGAAACAGGCAAATGATGAATAATAAACCTAAACTTCATTACCTATAACAGGTATTTTCAGCAACAGGCCGCCAGTTAGATTCTTATTTCAGCAGGATTCCCCAGCTTATAGTCCAAACAGATATCCTCCGTATGGTTTTATGCAAGACCCGGTCCTGCAGAACCGATATTATTATTAAAAACTGCAAATCCCCGGAAGGCGGTGGTATTTATCAATTAGCAACCGGCTGTCTGTCGCAATAGCTTTAGGGAGTAGAAAATTTTAACCCCCTAAACTTCATGCAATGAAACATTTAATTAGTTTCTGCCTTCTAAGCGTCGCTATTTTCGTCATTGGGTCGATGCCCGGGTGCAGAAAAGAAAACCTTGGCCCCGTGCCTACATCTTTACAAATGGCTCCCCCGATTCATGTTGATCCCATCACAACATCCTATACCGAGGAATTTGAAAATTTCTATGATCTGACAAATAAAGGATGGCTGATCGGAGAATATTCCCAGGCAGATACGATGGGTACTACCGGATGGATACAGGGGGATTTTGGAGCTCCTGGCAAAGGTGATACAACCTGGTACGGATTCTCGGCGGTTTCTTATCAATATAGCCCCACAGAATATGCATATTCTTATGAACCCACCATGGACAGTAATTTGTCCATCAGCAGCTGGATGCTAAGCCCCGTGCTGGTCGTCAAAAATGGTGACAGCATTTCTTTTTATACACGTGGAGATACCACCGGCATTTATACAAACCGTATGCAGGTTCTCCTGGATACACTGGGTTCCACTTATATTGGCCATGATCTGAATTCAGTGGGTGATTATACCACCACGCTGTTTGATATCAATTCATCGCAATCGCCAGGCGGATATCCAACATCCTGGAAAAAATATAAATATACTTTCTCAGGCTTCTCTGGTTCAAAAAAAATCAGGATCGGATTCAGGCATTATGTGATTCATCCAACCAACGCCCGGGGAATCGGTATTGATCTGTTCCAATTTGGCGTGCAATAATAACGGATCATAAAAATATTAGCCATGAAACATCTGATCATCCTCGCCATCATTTTTTATCCTTTATACCTGTTGCTCGGACATGCCGCAGAAAATCATGCAGCAACGATGGCAGCCATCACAAGATTGAATCCCTATGGAATGATTGAAGACGGACAGTCGCGGCTGAAGGAAGGGGACCTGGTCGTCAGAATGAACAGGGATCCTTCCAGTCGCTTCATAAAATATTTTAATCATAAGGATAAAAACTTTTCGCATTCCGGTATCGTGTTATTTGAAAATGGTTATCCATATGTATATCATATTATAGACGGCGAAGAGAACCCGGACAAGAAAATGAGAAGGGATTCGCTCAAACATTTCTGCAATCCAAGAAAGAATATGGCGTTCGGCATATACCGGTATGACCTTACGGTTGCTGAAATTCAGAAACTGAAAGAAATTGTACACGGATGGTATGCAATGGGACTGCGGTTTGACAGTGCATTCTGTCTGGCGACAGACGACCGAATGTATTGCTCCGAGATGATCAGTAAAGCAGTGACCAAAGCCAGCAATCAAAGGATCCGGATTGAGGCGACTCAATTGTCATCTGTTGAAGCGAGTTTTCTGACGGCATATACCCATCTTCCCATTTCCTATACAACCGGCCTTCCGATTATTCCCATTGATGCGCTGTATGTAAATCCATTCTGTCGATTGGTAAAAAAATATGACTATTAGATTAGCCGGATACTCTTTTCAAATCAATCTTTCTAAAGAATAAATACGCGGGAATTTATATTACTTTTGCTCCGCTCATTTGTTCATTTCATCGAACCACTCATAAAATAACCGTCATTGAACCTCGAGAAAATAAAATATAAGATATCCCATCAGCTCCCGTTTCTTCGAATACCAAAAAGAGTTCTGTATGCCATGTCGTATTATAACAAAAAGTATATTCAGATACTTAAATGGGGTGTGCGTTCAAGGGAAACGGCAAATTATACCTATGATTTAACGGAACGCAATATATTATATCTGGCACAGACCATTTCCGTGATCACGGGTGTTGACAGTAAAAAGATTATTGAATATATCAATGAGGCACGCAATAATGAACACCTGAAGGAACACATTATCAGTGCCACCATGAAATCACCTCAAAAAGAATATGCAGACCTGCGTGTTGATTTCGGCAAACGACTCGGATCGTATGCTTTCGCGAGAACCATGAAACCAAAAATCATTGTTGAAACGGGGGTGGATAAAGGAATAGGATCCGTATTGTTGTGTTCCGCCCTTTTGAAAAATAAAGAAGAAGGATTTGAAGGTCGTTTTTTTGGCATCGATATCAATCCGGAAGCCGGTTATCTCCTGAACGGAAAATATGCCGACGTGGGCAGGATCCTCTATGGAGATTCCATCAACACCCTGTCGCAATTCATGGAAAAAATTGACCTCTTTATAACTGACAGTGACCACTCAGCAGATTATGAGTATCGGGAATATCTCACCATCAGGGATAAAATATCTGAAAACGCTGTTTTACTCGGAAGTTATTCATATACATCTGACAAACTTTCCATCTTCTCTTATGAAACAAAAAGAAATTTCCTTTTCTTCAGAGAAGAACCCAAGGGTCATTGGTATCCGGGAGCCGGTCTTGGCATATCGTTTAAAGCCTAATTATCGACATTTTTTATCACTGGCCTCGTGTCGTTTACATTTCTATGTTCATAACGGATCTCAAAATTATTCAAATCCGGTTTATATTTTCTTTCTCTCTTTAACTCATACTGATAAATCGTTTGTCCCAGTTCCTTCATAAAAGGCCAGCCGGTTTCTTCATAGTCATATTTATCATCGTTTAATATTCCATCGCTGTTTACATATACTGTAGCGGTAAGCATGTATTCAATCTTATTCTTAAAATCCGCTACATATGACACATCTATTAAAAAACCATAAGCCCATCCCACTTTGTTGAAGATCCGGATATAGGAAGGTATCTGATGATTGTCCCTGGAAAAAAATTTTACATAACTGTCATAATATTCGCTGCTGTCGTATTTGGGATAATTAGTTTCCGATGGATATTGAGAAAGATACTGGTATAAAAAACGGTAATCATCCTTGCTCAGCTTAAATCGCTGCCGCCCGGGCACAGATTCCGGAAATAATACGGACTGCAATATCTGCTGTAAATATTCCAGCGGCAGATTGTTGGCCTTTGTAAAATCTATCGGCTCATTGACCAGACTGTCCTTTGCATCATAATGTGCCCGGCCCATTTTAACAGGTTTGCCGAAATAAAATGAATCCGAATTAAAGGCCGGGAGTTGGGTATACATAACATTCCCATGATCACCCATAAAACGGAAAGAATTTGTATACCGGTTTTGTTCAGGCGTCAGACCAAGAAACTGCCTGGTAATTCTTGCACTGGTATACCCCTTACTATGCAAACTATCGTTGATGGCCTGTTGTCCGACAAATTGATACATCCGGTTATACGCATCATTATCGCTTACAAGAAATGCTTTCCGGATATACTGTGCGATGGAGGGGAAACCCGTTTCCGATGTGCTGTCTTTATATTCCGGCGACTGCCATGAATAGTTACTATCAATCTGCAATGAAGTATATTTCGTAACACCCTGTATATTCAGTCTGTTGAGTTTTTCCAGCGAAAGCAGGGCAAGCGGTAATTTGACAGTAGATGCCGGGTTAAAATAAAGTCCGGTATCTGTATTGAAATAATAATTCCGGAAGGAAGGATTGTTGTGTATATCCCGGTTAATCTGCGTATAAATAATTTGCACGCGGAAGGAATCCTTATTTCGCAGAACATCCTGCATAAGTCTGCTCTTGCTATTCAACAATATTTTTTGCAGGAAACTGTCTGTTTTGGGTTGTGCAAAACAAATTGTATTAGCATAAAGCAAAATAAATGGCGATAAAAACCACTTCATTTTATGCGATCGAAAGGGTTATCAGGAGAATCAGGGGCAAGCATTTCATGTGAGCAAAATAATAAAATAAATTTATTATTGCAATCCAAGTTGCCAGGTCTCGCGCAGTTTGGGCACCTTATTCATGCTGTCGAGTTGCTCCTTCGTCAGTAAACTTATGAACTGAGGATAAGAACTCAGCGTTTCGAAATCCGGTTCGTGAATCAGTTCAATTCTAAATCCCATGGATTCAAAAAACTGCCTTGCGTCCGCCTCATCGATAAACATATTTTCCCACACGCCATGTTTGTCCATGAACTCGTCGAAGGAATCGTCGGGTTGTTTTGTTTCTTCCATCGGGCGCCTGAAATAAATATCGGCCGTTATCCAGCTTCCTCCGTGCTGCCCGAGGGTTTCACCAATAAGCTGGCAAAGGATTTGTTTTTCTGCCCGGTTCAGATACATTAATAATCCTTCATTTACGATGTTTACCGGATCATCGCTGAATCTCCCTGTAATGTTTTTGAATGCCTCTTTATCCAAAACATTGAGTGGCATAAGTTCGTAAGTACTCTGACTATTTCCTGAATGACGGATTTTGTCCACGACTGTTCTTTTTACAGTCACGACGCCTGGCAGATCGGTATCTATATAATGAAGATTGTTATTTTTTTCAGTCATGTCAAGGCCGCGGAAGGAAAAGCCGGAAGATAATTCCAGAATATTGTGCGGCTCTAATTTATTTAGCAGCTGACTGATACTTAGGTATCTCTCTTCAAAGTGGAGAACTCTTGCCCAGTACATGAGGTCTTTCCCCTTTGATAATTGAATAACAGTTTCCGGTTGAGGCAACCACTTTAACGCTTTACTGGCATAAGGAAGAGTTGTCTCAGCTTTCATTTGTAAAAGAAGCCAGGCAGAAGGGCTTATACTGGCAAAATCTTTTTCCATTTCAATACGTTTTACTGTTAAGAACTAGTTTTTATTCATAACTGTCTTCGGGAGATGTGCAATGAGTTCAACCTCTATCTGGGCATCCGCCCTGTCAACAATGGATATAACATCCGGCAATAACAGTAAAAAATAGCTCTGGTTAACGAATCGCAACCTTAGCCCTGGTGTTCGGAAAATTTGAGCATGTCTTCCTTACTGAATTTCGTTAGCTCAACGATACTGGCATTATGTCGTAAAAACGGCGGGATCACTTTTATCGCATCCTCTTTGCTGGGAAAATCACTGACAAACCATGCTTTATGTACCCCGTCCTTACAGCCCCAGTCGGCATTAGAAAGCAAATGAGATCCCGATTCAACAAACAGTTTAATTACCTGTTTGCACTCCGTCAAATTTCCGGAATGAGGAATTTCAATTAAAAAAGTAGGCATTTTGTTTGATTTTTGATTTACTGAATCATATTGTCACGCCTGTTTCTCTACTATATAAATATACGATTTCGGGTTGCTATATCAACGGCATCACAGATAACTCAGCCACCATTTATCTTTGTGACTGCTTTTATACCTGTCGTATTTTTTACATAAAGGATACAGTAATGCGACCAGGGTAATCCACACAATATATACGCCGGCAAGCGGCAACCCATAACCTTTCAGATTGGGCATCCCGTCAACCCAACTCGTAAACGCGGTCATGTCCGTCCATGGATGTCCCTGCAGAACTACAAGCACGAGCGCAAAGAGATGAATCAGCCAGATGTGAATAATATAAAAAAACATCGGCACCCGTCCGTAAACCGAGATGATTTTTGTGAGCCGGTTGGAAATATTTTCTGTAAGAGCCAGGAAAATGAAAGCAAATCCTTCAGTAACCAACAGATAGTCCAATGATGGCGGATATTTTGTAATATTCAGAAAGGATAGAATAGTGCGAACATCTGAAGTCTGCGTTGTCCATGGATACAGATTTCCATATTGATCAATACTGCGGAGGATTATAAACAGGATCCAGGAGCCAATACCCAACTGCAGCAGGATTTTTTTTCTTTTTGAAGCGTCGAATCCGTTTGAAAAAATCTTACCAAGACAATATCCGATGGCCATTACACCTGCCCATGGAATAAACTGATATCCCTCTCCGATATTTGTTCCGCCGATGGCAAATAATTTTCTCTCATGAATCGCACCCCAGAGAAATCCTGCCAGGTTATGACCGTCAAAATGTACGGTATCCAGCAGGTTATGTCCAAAAACCATCAGGAGCCCGATGCCGAGTATCCATTTCCAGGGCAGAAAAATAAGGCCCGCCAGACAAATCATCGAAAGGCCAAGTACCCAGATGACACCGAATATAAAAAAGCTAAAATGCGTATTGAAAAACCAGGAGAAATTAATGGCCGTCTCTTCCAGAATAATCAGCCAGATACCTCTCTTCACCAGAAATACAGCCTGTTCTTTTTTTGTTTTACGTTGACCCGAAAGAAATGCAGATGTGCCCGCAAGCAATACAAAGATGGGCGCACAGAAATGCGTGATCCAGCGGGTAAAGTACAATACAACCGAGGTTTTGTTGAGATCCATCGGATCATATAAAAAAGCATCTGCATGAAAATAATCCCTGACATGGTCCAGAGCCATGATAATCATAATAAAACCTCTTAACAGATCGATAGACGTGATCCTCCTGCTTTTTATTATTTCCATGCTGGTATAATAATGAATCTTCTGACGGGTCGTTGAAGATACAGTATCAGCTGATTTTTCGCGGACTATTCACTGATTGACATAAAAAACCCCGCACGTGCGGGGTTAACTGATTTTAGAACCAACATCATTTATTAACGCACCCTCGTGATCAACCGGCTGTTACCTTTACAGCCGTAGCCGTCATGATAACAAGATGTCAGGGCCAATGTTCCAAGTACCAACAGAGCAAAGATTAATTTTTTCACTGTGTGTTTTTTTAAATGATGAAACTCTATTAACTGCTTAATTGGTTCTTCACAGTTATACTAGTAGTTTCATATAGCATACCAACTTTTAACGCATTGATATACAACGTATTAAAATCTATTCTTCTGCCAAATCCTTCCCAATTTAGGAAAATGATTCTACACGAGAAAATATCTCATAAATACCCTGATCAAATAGAAATTGATCCCCATCCCTTTCTGTATTCCCTGCGCACAAATTGATTGGCAGGATCGAAATTGGTCACTTTCATATTCTTCGCATCCCATTGCAGCGCGATATAACGGCCACTGAATTTTAAGGCATCCATTTCACCATACACAGGATCCTTACGTTTGTATTTCTCCTGGAGATTAAAACTCCGCAACAACAGATTGCCCAGCAAAACGGTTTCTGTTAAAGGACCCGCATACCCAACAAAGGGCGAGTCCACTTCTTCCTTACCATAACCCGCGATACTGGCATTCACCCACTGCCACCAGTGGCCATCCATGTCTCCCTCCACGCGCGGATATTTCTTTGGAACGTTCACATCTTTATTTAATGAAAGAGGTAACAACCTGGGATGACTGCCTCCCCATCCGCAGGAAACTTTTCCTTTCGTACCTATAAATAAAGTGCCTCCCTCAAAATCATTTTCGCCGGGCCAGTCACTCAGCGCTACATTCATATTCAGATCCGGGTCCAGGGATGAAATACGTTCGGGCGTGATGCCTCCGTCCATCCAATATAAATCGAGATCCTTACCATTCTTTTGTTTGAAATTGAATTTCAGTGAACTGGATACAGGTCCGCTTTGCGGGTAAATCCCTTCTTTAAAAATCCCGCTGTACACTGTACTGGCACTACCCGAAATTTCAGTCGGATATCCGAGTCCCAGCAATTTAAAAGGAGGTCCGATAATATGACATCCCATATCTCCCAGTGCGCCGGTACCAAACTCCCACCAACCACGCCAGTTGAAAGGAACGAGGTTATCGATGTAGTTTGTTTCTGCTGCCGTGCCGAGCCACAAATCCCAGTTGAGTTCTTTGGGAATCGGCGGTTTGCTATCGGGCCATGGAATTCCCTGCGGCCATACCGGCCGGTCTGTCCAGCAATACACTTTTTCAATATCCCCGATCAGCCCGGCCTCAAACCATTCGCGCATCGTGCGCATGCCATCGCAGGAAGAACCCTGATCACCCATCTGTGTCACTACCTGGTACTTCTCTGAAGCCTCCGTTAAAATGCGGGCCTCGTAGATATCATGTGTCAGAGGTTTTTGCAGGTAGAGATGTTTTTTTAGTTGCATGGCACTCAGCCCGACGATCGCATGGTTATGATCGGGGATGGCTACTGTTACTGCATCGAAATGTTTGTTTTCTTTTTCAAACATCTCGCGCCAGTCCTGATAGAATTTTGCATTGGGGAATTCCTTCCGGCGGGGCGCCGCCTGACGATCATCCACATCACAGAGATAAGCGATCACCGCATTTTTTCTCGGCGCCGTAGCAAAATGATGAATATCATTCTCCGCTTCCCCGCCGCATCCGACGGCCGCAATATATAATTTATCACTCGGCGCGGTAAATCCCTTCCCTCCCAATACAAAGCGCGGAACAATATAAAACCCTGCGGTAGCCATGGCGGCTTTTTTTATAAACTCCGCCCTTCCGATACTGCGAACTGCTTTTTTATCTTTCATAGAAATGATTTTATTTTTTAACAAGTGGTTTTACTGACACTTCCTTAAAAAAAACAATATCATCATCTCCGTGATTTTGCAATCCGATATAACCTGCATCGGGTCGCCTGCCGCGGAAAGGCTCAAAATCAAATTTGCGTTCGGGAACCGGATCCCCTTCCGTATAATCCGTCACTTTTTCTCCGTTCAGATAAACGATTGTATGTGGACCGTCGAGCGTGATTTCCATGGTGTTCCATTCAGGACCGGGTTTGCCCGATTTGGCGAGTGGTTTCGTGAGTGAATACAATGTGCCTGTGATATGGTAATCATCTTCATTGGAAGTTTCCGGATGATTGTCGATCTGCACCTCATAACCATAATATACCGGCATCCATTCTTCGAAGGGCTGGATGGGTATCCGGACAAACACCCCCGAGTTGCTGTTGAATTTCTGCATTTTAAAAACAACCCGGATGGTACAATTCTCAAACTTTCCTTTCGTAGAATACAGGAGTCCCATCCCACCCGAGCTCCTGATCAGGCCGTCCTCCACGGTATGAGTTCCTTTGCCAACCTGTTTCCATCCGCTCAGATCCTTTCCATTAAATAATGGCGTCCATTGATCGTCCTGGGATTTAACAGCGGTGGGTTGTAAACAAAACAACAGGCAGCAGGCAGACACCAGCAGCACTTGCTGTGCATTCATATTTTTTGGCATGGCGAATCGTTTTATGATAACCCAAATTTACTCCGAACCGCGGATTTGGCACCCTAATGATTTTGAGCTAAGATTGTACGGCGATAACCCCTCATCCCCACTAACGATTGCACATGAAAAGAAGCTATTACATGGTCGGTATTGTTATGCTGACCTTCTTCGTCATTTCTTTTTTAACGAATATCATTGGTCCGCTGATCCCGGATATGATCACCGGATTCAGCCTCAGTCTGACCCTGGTAGCCATTCTTCCCTTTGCTTTTTTCATCGCCTATGGCGTGATGTCCATACCGGCCGGAATGCTCATTGAAAAATACAATGAAAAGAAAATTATGGTGGCGGCATTCATCGTTGCTTTCACCGGTTCCCTGATCCTGGCAGTATTCCCGAATTATCTCTCGGCCCTGGGATCGCTCTTCCTCATCGGTTGCGGTATGGCGATGCTGCAGGTGGTGATCAATCCGCTGCTGCGCACTTCCGGTGGAGAAGAACATTATGCGTTCTATTCCATCCTGGCTCAACTTATATTCGGTCTCGCCTCTTTTATTAGTCCGCTGGTATATTCACATATTGTAATCAACCTGAAACAAAATAATTCAGGCAACGCATTTTATACATTACTGCGACGCGCTGTTCCGGCAGATCTGCCCTGGATATCGATGTACTGGCTCTTTACCGTTATATGCCTGGGCATGATCGTCATTCTGTTGGCTTCCCGTTTTCCAAAAGTGGAATTGCAAACAGATGAAAAACCCGGGGCATTCAGGATATATATACAACTGTTTAAAAAAAGAGTGGTCGTTCTTTTCTTTATTGCCATGATCTGCTATGTCGGAACCGAACAGGGAATCGCCAACTGGATCTCCCAGTTTCTATCCACCTATCATGGTTATGACGCACAGAAAACAGGCGCTGAAACAGTGGCTTATTTTTGGGGACTGATGACTGCCGGTGGCGTGCTTGGACTCTTATTGGTAAAACTCATGGACAGCCGAAGCGTGCTGGTCCTCTTTTCGATACTGGCAATTGTTTGTTTGAGTGCTGCCTTATTCGGTAGCGGTAAAACGGCGCTGGTAGCGTTTCCATTGGTTGGATTTTTTGCTTCCGTGATGTATCCCATCATTTTTTCTCTGGCACTCAATTCGATGAATGAGCACCACGGTTCCTTTTCAGGCATCCTGGTAACGGGTATCATCGGTGGTGCAATCGTGCCATTGATCGTCGGATGGCTGGGCGATCATATCGGGTTGCGATACGGCATGTGTTTTCTATACCTGACGATGGGATTTATCCTGAGTGTAGGTTTCTGGGCCAGGCCGACCATCACAAATAAAACAATCCGGCTAAGAAAGAAAAAAATCAATCCAATCAACAGCCCCCTATGAATGATCAGAAAGTCATCGGTCTGGATCTCGGGGCCAGCAATATCCGCGGCGGTCTGATTCATGGTAATCGCATTTCACAGATTCACTCGCGACGCATACAAAGTGCGGGAACCGTAGAAGAAGTGCTGGAAGATATTTATTCGATCATTGATTTATTAATAGAGAAAGAAATTTCTGCCATCGGTATTGGTGTGCCCAGCGTCGTGGATGTTGAACAGGGCATCGTGTACGATGTGCAATACATCCCTTCCTGGAAAGAAGTGCATTTGAAATCTATTCTGGAAAAACGATATCATGTTCCCGTATTCGTAAACAACGACGCCAATTGTTTTGTGCTGGGTGAATATTATTTCGGCAAGGGAGCCGGCGTGGAGAACTTCATTGGACTGGCTATTGGAACAGGACTCGGTGCGGGTGTCATCATCAATCATCGTTTATATGCCGGCCCTAACTGCGGTGCAGGAGAATTCGGCATGGTAGATTACCTGGATCATTGTTTTGAATATTATAGCAGTGGACAATATTTCCAGAATGTTTACAATGTAGATGGACAAGAGGTTTTTGATAAAGCAAAGGACGGCGATCTTCAGGCGCAGCAATGGTACGCGGAGATGGGCACTGCATTTAGGCAATGCGATAAAAATGATCATGTACACTTACGATACATCCCTGATCATCTTCGGCGGATCGGTGCGTCATGCGTATCCTTTTTTCAGCCGGACGATGTGGGAGCGCATCAATACATTTGCCTATACCAAATCACTGGCGAAATTCCGGATCGAATTATCCGAGCTTGAAAACAGTGGCATACTGGGTGCCGCAGGATTGTATTACAATTCCAGGAAAGAAAAAAACTGAGTACATATGAAACATGCTGCGAAATCAATCAGAGCTTTTATTGGCGCTTTGAATTTTGAAGTATCAAGACAATTCTACAAAGAATTAGGATTTGAAGAATCACCCATTTCCAAAGACATGTCTTACATCAAGGTCACGGAGCAGCTTGGATTTTATCTACAGAATGCATATGTCGAAGACTGGATCAATAATACCATGATATTTCTTGAAGTGGATGATGTGAATAGGTATTGGACGGAACTACAAAGTCTGGGACTGGATCAAAAATATAAAAACGTAAAGCTGACGCCTATCAGAAATGAAAGCTGGGGACGTGAATGTTTTATGCATGATCCTTCCGGTGTACTTTGGCACTTCGGAGAATTCCGGGAAAGTCAAAACCAAAGAAAATAATCAAAATTCATCCCGACGTTGTAAGTTCACTACCTTTTACCTCTTCAATGTATCCTAAAACTAAAATTCAGATCATATGTTTATTCTGCAGATTGAACATGAAGTTTTCAACTTTGAAGGATGGAAAACAGCGTTCGAAAACGATCCCCTTGACCGGAAGAAATCTGGTGTAAGACGCTACCATATATTCCAACGCGCAGATAATCCCAACTTCGTTGTCATAGATTTAGAATTTGATGATTTGAATGAGGCGGAGAGCACCCTGGCTTCTTTGAAGATCTTATGGGGAAATATAACCGGGAAAATTATGATGAATCCACACACCCGAATACTCAAACTGATAGAATCCAAAGAGGTTTAATATTTGCTTGCTTATTCCAACTATATAAATCATTTTTTTGCGCTGAATTCAAAAGAAAGCACAAAGTTCCTTATCAGATTATTCAAATCATCCATCGCCAACGTTATCTTCACTTAAAATCATAACTGATATCAGATGAACACGAAACTACTGATGTCCCTAAGCGCAATCGCAATGGGCATAACAGGTATCATCCTTACTTTCTTTCCCCAGGAAATTGCCGGCTTTTTCAAAATGGCAGATACAAATATTATTCTATTGCAGGTTTTGGGTGGTCTCTATTTCGGTTTCGCTATGCTGAACTGGGCCGCGAAGGCGAATTTGACAGGTGGAATATATAGCAGACCCGTGACGATCGGAAATTTTAGTCACTTTGTTATCGTTGGACTGGCCCTGCTAAAATTCGGAACCCGCGATACCAGTAATACCTATGTCTGGATCGCCGTGATCCTGTATTTAGTATTTGCAATTTTTTTCGGGATTGTTTTTTTTACGAATCCCGTTTTGAAAAGCAAGTCTGTTCAGTGAACCATAAAACTTCTTTTGCCACAACAAGGCAACACAGAAAATAATCTCCGGTATTTATCCCTTCACATCGTCATAGAATTTGGCCATGGTAACATGAACGTAGGGAATTAACCAGAGAAATCCGATACCCAGTGTGAGTATGCAAAGGATTGCCAATAGCAGAAAGCGAAGACTCAAATAAAACAACTTCTCTTTATGCCCATCCATCATGGATTTACTTTTCTTTAAAGCGTCCTGCGGTTTAATGTTCGGATCATCTGCCAGTATATAAAAGGTCAGGGAATAACCTAAGGCGGCGATAATTCCCGGTACTATGAGCAATAGCGTCCATAGAAAAATGTAGAGTAATAAAAGCAGATAGGTGACCAATGCCGTTCCAAAATTATTAAAACCCAGAAAAATTTCTTCCAGCCTTGCTTCTTTGCCGCGCGATATGGAAAGAGAGAAAATGGCTGCACCCAGAGCCAGCGGTCCCCCAATGATTAGAGTCAGTGTTGAACTGATCGTCAGATATGATCCGTGCGTTCGCATTGTACCCGAAGTGGTAGTAAGTAATGCATAGATGAAAAACGTGAGAATGGCTATTCCCCATTTTCCTCTGAGTGCCTCCCGTGAAGCCCTCATTAACGTGAGGTTGTCAGTATTCATTGTTGTTTATGTTTTAATCGTTAGAAGGGTATGTGACGGTGTGGGTATTCCCGCCGAAAGGCAGGCAGATAATGAAGATAACAACAAATAGCAAGAAGAATAGGTCCGGCCCCATTTCAATATATCGACGTCCTTAATCGGGATACTGGGGAAGTAAATAGGAATTTTCGTTGATATCAGGATCAAATTTGGATCTTCTCTCCAGGTACACGGCTTCCATGGTCTTCACTTCTAATATTAAAGTACCCGGCTTGTCCTTAAACCTGGAATAGAACGCGTCGTAATCAAACTGATCCCTTATTAATTTTATCTTGATAGGGGTTTCGGAAATGGCGGCCAGAAAAACGGGATAGAATCTTTTTTCATTCATATAGTAAAAATAAAACCCAGCCGGTTTTAGAAAAAGGTGAAAACACCCTTTCTAATTCAATTTTTCTTTGTATAATTTCTGCAAATCATCATTTTTTAAAATGATACCTGACACCAAAGGATATACCAGCCACGTCAATAAATTTCTGAAAGTAGAATGTACTGACAGTCGATGAGCTGAGCTGGTATCTGTAGTATGGTTCGGAAAAAAGCTCCATACGATCGTTGATATGTTTTGAAAAGTTTATACCCAGGTATAAACTCAATCCGGCATTTGATTTTATATAACTGGTCGAGTCCTGATGAAGCCAGGAATACAGGTTAAATATAACTCCCGCATTTACGGTCATTCCGAAAGTTTCATTTCCCCATGAATATCCGGCCAGAACAGGCAAGTCCAGTCTCATCAGGTGATAAGCACCCGGGTAACCAGAGGTGTCAGGCAAATCATAATTTAATTGTGAAAACTGAATTCCAATCTTACCGGAAAATCGCTTTCCAAAAGAGCGGTTTAATCTGAGTCCGACGGTATACGATAGTTTTGATTTTACATAATACTCCGCTAATTCAACGGGGTAATCCGGTGAAGCATATAGATCCAGATGACCATTTATTTCCATTATCCCTTTTTGTCGAATCCGATTTTTTTGATGTTGTCGCTTTTACGAATCGGCAGGTACGGGTTTGGGAGACGATGAAAGAACAGGGTTCACTTTATCATCAGATTTCTTAATACTATCTATAGAGCCGTCGTTTTCTACTGTGCTTGCAGTCGCATCGCCCATTGATCGCTCTTGCTCTGTATTTGAATATTTATTTTTAAATCCCGACTGCTTTAGAAGAATTTCTGAGGTCGAATGCTGTGTAGTCCTGCCCGTTACTTGATGTTTGTGACCAGCCGTATTTAAAACGGAATCCGTTCCTCCAAAGGCTGCCTCCTGATTGACAGAAGGATTCACTTTCATATGCTGATCTGTGCCTGCGGACATAACAGGATCTGGATTGGAAATAGCTTTGCTTTTATTGATATGATCTTTATCCCTTGCAGTTCTTTTATCATTTTTATTGAATAAAAGAATACCCGCAACGCCAAATCCAAGCAGGAATAAACCGATCAGACTAAAAAAGAAGAAAAATCCTTTTCTGTCCTTATCTTTCTTTCGAATGATTCGTTCCCACATGTCCTCCGGTACAGGAGATTCATGCCCGGGAAGTTGCTTTTTAAATATTTCATCCAATTGACTATCGGTCATTGTTAACCCGGATTTTTTGTAAAGAATTAATTTTCTCTCTCAGCATCGCCCTGGCTTTTGACAATTGACTCCGGCTGGTTGCCGTTTCGATTTTCATCATCTGAGCTATTTCTTCATGTGAATAACCCTCTAACACAAACAAGTTGAAAACCGTACGATAACCATCCGGTAACAAGCCGATCACTTTCAACAAATCCTCAGCCTCCAGATCCGATAGCACTGAGTTGTCCCGCGATTCAGGTTCAAATGGGACATTTTTTATCTCTGTAAACCTTATTTTTCTCTTTTGCAGAACCTGTATGGCGGCATTCACGGTTATACGCCTGATCCATCCTTCAAACGATCCAAGGGATTTATACTGGTTTATGTTTTTGAATATATTAATGAAGGCCTCTTGTAACATATCTTCCGCTTCATGGCGATCACCCGCATACCGGCGGCAAATAGTCATCAGTTTGCCTGCATATACCTGAAAAAGCTTATGCTGGGCAGTTCCATCCAAATTCTGACAACCCCGGATGAGTTCGTTTTCGTTCAACCCCTGAAATTTATAGTTCTGTTAGTTAGATATAAAGGCAGATAAAAACGTTGCCTGAAGTGAAAATATGGAATATGGGCCGCCTATAATAAGGTGACGGCGCCTGTACGGCCATTAAAGTTATGTGTTACTTGATTCCTTTTTCAAAGAGAATGGTACTACCGTCCTTATAAAGACCAATAACAGATTTATTTATCCTGTATATAACGGCGAAGTTCTTGCTCTCCCCATGAGTCGAATCGCCAAGAAATTTAAAAGTATGTTCAAGAAAGGGATATCCTGCGGTGTCCACTGCTGACCCATTGGTTCGATTCAATTCTTCTTTCAACGTCTGATAGTCTGTGGATGAAAGTTTGATTAATGCTACAGAAATGTACTCACCCTGCAGATCCGGATAGGAGGCATACTTCTTAATTATTTTACCGGAAGCGGGAAATTGGACGCCGGAATACTTTTCGAAGTCCTCCTTATAGAAACTATCGCTCGGAACCAGTGATACATAAGCGCCATAACCGACGACTACTATTATTATGGTTGGAAAAAGAAGCGCCAGTCTGCGAAAACCACGTTTTAAGAGCCATTTGTATAGTACAATCAGCAAGGCAAAAGCCAGGAGAAACAGGGCCAAAACGATCAAGATAAATACGAGTTCCATGTTCTGTTGATGGCGAAGTTCGCCGGTGTAACCGGTTTAAAAATAACGCTATAAATCCTTATGTATTGACTTTGTTGATAATATTTTGTGGGTCAGATTAAGTGCAAATAAGCGGTATGATCAGGATCTTTGATCTGCTGATGGAAAGGCAAGTATATAATCATATTTAACATGGACAGCAATCCCTGGCTTCATATTCCACTGGATGATTATGAGGGGCACATGTCGCATCACTTGGTGGGGCAAGCAGCTCTTTTAAACGCATTGACGAAAAAATACCTGGATGCAATCAAACCTGAAGCTGTTATTTTTTTAGGAATTGCAGGTGGAAATGGTTTAGAGCATATCGACAATCAAGTTACACAGTAGCGTATATGGAATTGATATCAACCAGGATTACCTGGATACCGCTTCCAAAAGGTATAAAGAAAGCATCCCTACTCTGCAATTGGTGAACCTGGATATAACCCGACATTCAGAAAGTATTTGCAAAGCGGATCTTATCTGGGCAGCACTGGTATTGGAATACACGGGAATTGATAAAGCCCTTGCATTTTGTTCAAATAATATCCGCAAGGAAGGACATCTGGTTATTTCGATTCAATCAAATAATAATAAACAAACGGTCAGTCCAACAGGAATAGAAAGTGTAAAAAAAGCAGGGGAAATATTTTCTATTGTCGACCCGGAATTGCTGAAAAGTAAAACATCAGAAAATGGATACAAACTCGTTGGGAAAGAAGAGAACATGCTTCCCAATGGAAAATCAATTATAACGTTTCATTTCGTTGCGGGCAGAAATTAATCACGTGGAATCTCATGATTATATTTATTATAAAGCATGATGACCCGATCAATACTGTTTCCGGAGGGTTCAACGGCATAATCTTTTCGTTTATTCACCCATTCCCATTCCCAGTTCCTAATATATTTATCGAACACCACGGGATCGAATTCTTTTCCGGCATCCAGTGAATCAGTGGTCATTTTAAAAAAAATCTCCCAGCGTGGCTTATAAAAATCACTGAGCAAACCACTCCATTGGCGGCATGAATACTCATGCAGAGGACTGTTTGCATCTCCCCATAGCGTGATCAGGTCCCGGGCATTGCGTTCATACAATGCTTTTTCTTCGGGATTATTCCCAAAACTTCTCGCGTCTGAAATCCATTGTCCCAGCAAAAAATCTTTTCTCGTTCCCAATAAGGAATCCAGGTCGGTGAGGATTTGCAAAAATTCATTGCTGTATTTTTTATAGGCAGTCCGGTCCTTTTCCCGGTAGGCCATGACCAGTTTAGCGTGTATGGAATTCGCGTAATTGGCAAGTACCTGCCTCGTGATATCAACGAGGTCATATTGAAACCCATCGCTGTTTTTATATTTCCCTGCCTCGGTAACAAAATAATCCCAGGCCGGAAGAAAATCTTTGGGATTGTAATTCAGTTTTGTCCTTGTCCATACCGTGGTGGAATCAAAGGTTGGTCTGCCGGTAAGTATTGATTCTGCGCCATCTCTGATGGTCGTTCCATTGTACGCGGTTCGCCTCAATACCGCCCATGCTTTCATGAGATTGCTGTCCAACAGGCCATACCGGTTGACTGTATAAAATTCCAGCCACTTGTTCAGGTCAACCGATTCATTTTGCCATACCTGTTGCGTGAGCAATTCATACATCACCGGATTTTGTTCTATGCCTTCCATGGTCAGACCAATGCCCACCATATTGCCCGAAGCGGAATCATGAAGTGCCACGGCCGGACCTGCTGCCACTCCGTCCATTCTTCCAAACATGCTGATATTGCCCCCAAAGTTGTGGACCATATTCCAGATCCATGGTTTGCCATAAAAAGCATACGTTCTTTTCCAGACGGGTTCTATTTCCGCTGCCAGATCAAGCAGGATCATATGCTCATTGGGAACAGCATCCAGCAGAGCTTTTATTTGTGGAGATTTCCAGAATTTACGGTCGCTGTAAAACAGCCATCCCTGCATCACCCAAACGGATTCAGGGTCCGCTTCCACCATACTCTTATATAAGCGCCCGCTGAGTTTGGCCAGATAACCCGTATCATCAGAAGGCGGTTCATTTTCATTAAATGTATCTGCTGAATACAAATGATTCGTTCCAAACAATTTTGTTTGAGTCTGTATAAATTGTTTACCGATCACTCCAAACAGCGAATCCTCGGAATCGAGAATATAGGTATCTTCAAAACCGTTCTTCCAATTGGTCGCTTTCAATTTTGCCCGTGGAAACTTTTTTTTGAAAGCTGACGGAACATGTCCGGTGAAGGCGGGTAATACAGGTTTCATTCCCAGTTCCCTTTCACGCTGAAGAATCTTTTGCTGCAATTCCATATGACTCTTCATCCAGCTCACCGGTAATGGGCCGCCCCATCCATCCAGATTTCCCATCCAGAACCAGGAGAAATAAGCAGGTCCGCTAAAAAATGACTCCAGATCCTTATCGGAAAAGCCCATTTCTTTATAAACTGTATACCATGTATATTCTTCGCCGGTAATGGCCAACGGCATATTCAGGCCATGCAGCGCCATCCAGTCTATTTCCTTCTCCCAGCGCTTCCAGTCCCACCAGCTCATGCTGTAGTTGAACGTGCAATAGTTCATATAATAGCGATAGGAGTACGGCGAGGTCTGATGCACTTTCTTGTCAACCCGCGGAAGGACTTTCGGAATATTTAAATTCGTTCCATTCCAGGTAATCTGGCAATGACAAAAATGGGTCAGATAGTAATATAATGCGGATGCCACGGCAACGCCATTATTTCCGCGCAGAACGATTTTATCGTTCCTGCTTTCAATTTCAAAAGCGTCCGGGGATTCTGTCGCGGACAATTTTTCCACAACAAAACTTGCAGCCCGATCCGGGATCACGCGTCTGAACGAGTGCCAGGGAAGATTTTATATCGAATTGGGAGAATCCGGAAGAATGGCACAAAACAGTCAGCGCCACTATGATAACGTATCTCAGATTGCTTATTTGCATGGCATTCCTGTTCGATGTTGAATTCGATTATTACTTAAATATAAATAATTCTTATACTGTTACATTTCGAAAGGTTGAATATTATGAAATGGCTACCTTGGTATAGCTAAATCTGAAATAAAATCTCTCAATTATGACTATTAAAGAATCCAACGTTACCATAAATGTAAAAGATCTGGATAATTCCATTTTATTTTACGAATCGATCGGACTAACCGTTAAAAATCGCTGGGGTAATTATTATGCACAGCTGATAGCGCCTGATATCGTTATTGGACTCCATCCTACCAGCCAAACTAATTTGAAGGGGAATTCCGGTAACACTTCGATAGGGTTTACCATAGACGATTTTGATAGCGCAAAATCCTTATTGGAAAAATTAGCTGTCAGCACAACAAACAGGCAGGAAGAAGGCGGGGAATTTATTCTCTTTAATGACCCTGACGGAACTTCCCTATATTTTATAAAACCTAAATGGTAGGATAGGCCCAAAGCCAACCGAACACTAGCTGTCCAAATCCGCACAGTTCTTTTAGGAAAAGGTTCTGCAAAACATTATCTTACAATCGCTTCCAAACTGGCATATTGATTGAGTCGGAACCCATTACAACCAGCCCCCATGTTTAAAAATTATTTAAAAACCGCTTTCAGAAACCTGAAAAGAAATAAAAGTTATGCCCTCATCAATACCCTCGGACTCACGGTCGGTATTGCATCCTGCCTCCTCCTTTTCCTGGTGATCCGGTTTGAAAGCAGTTTTGATAATTTTCATCCAAAGAAAAACAGCATCTATCGCGTCAGCACTGAATTTCATAACCAGGAAGGCACAACTTATCATGACGGCGTTTCCTTCCCGGTCACCAAAGGGATCCGGATCGACTTCCCGCAGATCCGCGAAGTGGCAGCCATTTTTAATCGTGGCGCACAGGTAACTATCAATAACGGTGACAAACAGACGAATAAGTTTGTGGAGGATAATATCTATTATGCCGAACCGGAATTCTTCACCATGTTTCATTTCGAATGGCTGAATGGCGACGCAAAAACTTCCCTGAAGAATCCCAACAACGCGGTTCTTACGCAGGCTACTGCTGAAAAGTATTTTGTGAAGCTGGAAGGATGCATTGGGTAAAACCATCACGTTGGATAACAAGACCCCTTATATTGTCAGTGGCATCTTGAAAGATGTTCCCGCCAATTCCGATTTTCCGCTTAAAATCGTGGTCCCCTATTCCGCCCTCGCCAATACGAATATCAAAAACAACCTGGACAGACTGGGTCAGTACTTTCGGAGGCGCTTATACATTTATTGTTTTGCCGGATGGTCTCACGACGCAGAAATTCAATGCGGACCTGGCATCCTTTGCGAAAAAACACAAGCCCGCTGAGTATTCGAAAGATAGTTATATCCTTCAACCCCTGTCCGAAATTCATTTTGATGACCGCTTTGGAAATTATAACGGTCATACGTTCAGTCATGCCCTGATTACTGCACTCACGCTCATCGGCATCTTCCTGATCGTGATCGCCTGCGTCAATTTCATTAACCTCGCCACCGCGCAGGCGGTCAATCGTTCCAAAGAAGTGGGCGTTAGAAAAGTGCTTGGCAGCAACCGGAAACAACTCGCACTCCAATTTCTGATGGAAACAGCCCTCATCGTATGCAGCGCCTGCGTGATGGCAGTCTTTATTGCTTTTGCGGTACTTCCCTTTCTGAATAAGCTGCTCGAAGTACAAATACATTTGAATATGATGGAGGATCCCATCCCTGATCTTATTTGTTATATGCACAGCCATCATAGTTACTCTTTTATCCGGCAGTTACCCGGCCATTATATTATCCGGATTCAATCCCATCACGGCATTGAAGAGCAAGATATCTTCCGAAATGGTCGGCGGTGTTTCTTTGAGAAGAGGATTGGTCGTTCTTCAATTCGCGATTGCCCATATCCTGATCATCGGAATGATCCTGGTAGTGAGCCAGATGAATTTCTTTAGAAATGCCTCGCTCGGATTTGACAAAGCAGAGATCATCAATGTACCCCTGATCAACGACAGCGTGAACCTCACCAAACTGGATTTTGTACGTGACCGTCTGAAATCAAATCCTGATATTCAAAAAGTAAGTTTTAGCTATGCGAGCCCTTCCGCCGACAATAACTGGAGCAGCGATTTTAAATATGATCATGCGACGAAATCTACCGATTTCAGCGCCAACCTCAAATGGGCGGATCCTGATTATTTTAGCACCTTCGATCTTCGGTTCGTTGCCGGCCGGCCATATGGTCCGAGTGATACCGTGCGGGATTTTGTGGTGAATGAAACACTTTTGAAGAAACTGGGTATTCGAAATCCACAGGACGCGATTGGGAAGCAGATCAGTTTCTGGGATGATCGTATGGTTGGCCATATCGTCGGCGTCGTGCGCGACTTCAATGTCAATTCCCTGCGGCGACCCCTGGCACCCGTAGTAATGAGCACCTGGAAGCACGTGTACCAGACCATCAATATCAAGATAAAACCGGGAACTGAAAAAACCGTATTGCCCTTTATCGAAAAACTATGGACAAGCACTTACCCCGACTTCGTGTATGAATATCATTTCCTGGATCAAACCATTGAAAATTTCTACAAACAGGAGGACCAGCTTTCCCAACTCTACAAAATATTCGCTGGCATCGCGATATTCATCAGCTGCCTGGGTTTATACGGATTGGTATCATTTATGGCCGTTCAGAGAACAAAAGAAATCGGCATCCGGAAAGTGCTTGGCGCATCTGTTCGCACAATCATTTATCTCCTGTCGAAAGAATTTACGCTGCTGATCATCCTGGCCTTTATGATCTCCGCGCCGATCGCCTGGTATATCATGCATGAGTGGCTGAAGAATTATGCTTACCGGATTCCGCTAAGTGCCTCCATATTTTTGCTGGCCATTGGAAGCTCCATATTGATTGCCTGGCTTACGGTGGCGCATCGTGCCATCAACGCGGCGTTGGCGAATCCAATAAAAAGCTTAAGAACGGAATGAGTCACAAGAGATTAATAAACAAACATTATACTTTAAACCCTATTCTTTCCCTATTATCCCATTTTCTTTGTGCAGCTTTTTCATCCAACAGGTTTTCTATTGCATCATAAATTTGATTTAACTGAATATCGTGTTCTCCCAGTCTCGCTTTTATTTCCTGCAACTGTGTCATTAAATCCATCGGCTGAACTGCAAGTCTCTTGATTTCGATGAAAGCTCGCATTATACCGATATTCATATTGATTGCTTTCTCAGAACTTAGGACACCGCTTAACATTGCTACGCCCTGCTCAGTAAACGCATAGGGCGTAATATCTGAATTACGCTTGTTTTGAGATGAGGTCACAATCTGTGACCTCATAGAATTGACACTTTCCGATGCGGTCACAATCTGTGACCGCATGGTTAGCCATTCTAAAGACGTAATCCGAAACATAAAATCTTCAGGGAATCGCCTAATATTACGTTTTACTGCCTGGTTGAGGACTTTTGTAGCAACTTCATAAAGTTCAGCCAGGTCAAAGTCCAACATAACTCTTTCACCTCTGATTTCGTAAATCCGATTTTGAATACTTTTAATGATTTCCATGCAAACTAAATTGTTGGGCCCTGTAAATTAGAATTTAATTTATTGGATAAAACAGGGATTTCACCTTTTTTAGATGCTTTTTTAACCCTCATTTTGTGCGTAATCAATCCTTAAGAATCAGCCACGCATTCCTGACAGCCAGCTGTTCCGGAGTTGGGTCTGGAATGAGTTCAAGTTTACCAGGCACCGGGATGGGCATCGGCATATAGGGCGTTTTAAGCATCACGGTATCCATCACCCCTGCAGCATTCTTTCGTCCCACTTTTAACTCTAATGGATCGCCCTCTTTTATTGTATCCCCGATTTCCTTTCTTACAACTAGAAAATTTCCAACGTTTATTTCAGCACCATTTATACTAAATATTACATCGCCAATTTGATAGCCGATCTTTTTGCCCAAAAGCATTCATTCCGCTGGTATCAACCACCACTAAATGATTTTGATCACCAACCGTCATTCCACACGGCCTATTCCGAATCCATTCATGACCGTTGCCGGAGTATATTTTACACCCGCAAGACCAAAAAAATATTCATAGGGAATGGGCTTCCCTTCCTCCACATATTTTGAGAAAAATCCTCTCACCTCCGGGTAAGTCATCCTGGTAATGATGTCGAATAAACTATCGTCCTCAAAATATCGCTCCTTGCCATATTTCTTTTTCAATTCGTCCATCAGTTTCCGCAGATCCATTTTGGTTCCCGATAATTGGAGGAGGTACAGATCAAGTGACGCCGCGATCAATGCACCTTTCTGATAGACATTAACATATTCGTTACTATCCAGATCGGTGCTATGCTTGCTGAGCTCGGTAAAAGACAGGCTGTCGTTGAAATTGGTTCTTGAATTGGTAATCTTGTCAGACATTTTTTGAAGAAAAACAGGGACGGTATTCAGCCCGGTCATCACCTGAACATGGTGGGCTGAATATTCGGTTACACCTTCATACAACCAAAGATGTTTTGACATGACCGGTTTATCCCAGTTGAACTCCCTGACTTCCTTTGACGCGATATTGAGCGGCGTAATAATGTGAAAGAATTCATGAGAAGATACATCTACAATTGCCTCCTTTGAAAGCTGCTGGGGTACTTCATAGAGATAGTAAAAGGAAGATGTGTTATGCTCTAAAGCACCACCAAGGCCCAATGGAAAAGACTGCTTTATCGCAGGGTCACGGAAATAATACAGGAACGCATACCTTTTTGCCGGAAGTTCCCCACCCAGGAAACGTGCCGTTGCAAATAAATAATCATGCATCCACCCGGCAATTTGGCTCGCATGAATTTTATTATTGGGCGAATAAACCGAAATCAAAATGTCTGTTTTACCAATCTTCAGCGTCGCCGTATCGGGCACAGAATATAAGATCGGCGCGTCATAGAGTTCATCAACATTTTTCACTTTGAATTCATCCGTATTTCCCTTACTACCCGTTGGAATGAGGCTGGTTGAAGCATAAAATTCAGGTCTCCTTGTAAATGTCAGTGCAAAAGGAAGGCGTGTCATACCCTCAATAAATCCAAAGAACCCGAACGTATTCACAACGACATCTTTATCCTCTATATCCGTTGCAGCCATCGGAAAGATAGCGTTCGGGATATTCGAATTAAATATATCGTGTACGGTATAAGATATCTTACTGGTCTGTTTTGCGTTATCTATTTCAAATTGATTGTCATTCAGTCGTCTTACAGACAATTGTTTCCCCGATTTATCCGAAGCCCGGAGATTCGAAATAAATTTCCCGTAATCGGATATTCGATAAGTACCCGGGATGATTTTTGGGAAAGCGAATATCGCCTTTGTAGTTGTAATCTTTGGCGTGAGCAGGTTGACAGTAACCTCATTGTTATGTATTTTCAACAGATCGATGGAATACCGGTAAGAATTTTCAGGCCCCGGAACTTTCCCATAAATATTCTGGGAAAGAAAAATGACGACGGTTACTAATAAATAGCCGTGAATTCTACGATTCATTAGATTTAGTTTAATACCCTAAGCAAAACCTTTTGGCATTAAGTTCCTATTATTATTAGAAGGACGGTCGGTATGGACGATAGTAGGTAACAAAAAAAAGTGCTACTTCGAAAATATATCCTTATCCCATTTTCGAAATTCGTAGTATTTGCTTTTGGGTTCACCGGTCCAGCCATTGATGCCTTTTTTCTTTGGTAAAACATAACCGTGCACATAGATGAGAGGGATAATGAATAATGCCAGGAAAATCATAGCGAAGGTCCTGCCGGCAAAAACCGAGATTCCGCATACTAAAATCAGTGTCAATACATATTTTCCAACTCTTCGGATTTTGGGTGTCTGTTCTTCGAACTGGCCCATCAATATATTGCCCAGGGCATATATGATGCTTACAACAGCCACTTCAAACCAGAGAGATTCAGTTGACCACATAGTATTATTTTTCTTTTCTTATTAAATAGCCATCAACAACACTGATATTCAACCACCGCTGAACAAATTTAATGATACTAATTGGCTGAACCCTGGCGAATGGCATGGTAAGGCTGGCAAGTTTGGATATATCAAAAATGGGTTGTATTTTAACAGTAGACGAACATTAGTACCACCACCCGGCTTTGTTACGAATTATCCTTCTGCCAGAAACGTCCTCCTCCAATATCCATTTACCGTCACCCAAAATCTCCCACAATGGAACAGGCAAAATGTCTGGAATTGGAAATTCTTATTACAGTGAGAAATAACAAAAAGGTTCCGGCCCGAAAATTTCATGAGCTATTTGAACAAGACTGGAACCTATACCGGTCAAAAATCAATGAGCTGATTGTCCAAAAGTTGCTCAAGATCTCCACTCAGGGCCAGGGAATCTGCGTCTTTAGACTCAGTTCAAAGGGAGAATACAGAATTGATGAGCTCTTAACTGAAAGCGCCAGAGAAATTGAAAGTACAAATTCCGGAATACTCCATTTTCTAAAACGCTTTCAATTAAATAAGTTCAGGCGGGATCAACTCAACCCGAATACAACCGCATTAGAAGCTAATTAAGATTTAATAAACCGAACAGTTCGAATGGTTTACGAAATAAATGAAAACATCCCATCCTGGACCCTCAAATATCTGGAAGGATATGAAGCCTATATGTGGAAGTACTATCCCAATCAGTATGCTAAAGTTCACCATAGAAATATTTTCCTGCCGGAACGCATTGGCGAAGGAATTCATATTAAGCAATCTGTAAAACATTCCAAAAAGGACTATGCAGAAATAGTGAAGATCACCAATGAATTCTGCAAGAAGTATCCCGATCCTAAAAGCTTTCCATCAGTCTGGTAGTATAGAACGCTTTTTTCAGCGCCTCAAAGGCACTTGGTTAATGGCATGCAAGGTTTATGTAAAGTGATCATATCAACAATACAAGAAATTGCACCAACAATAAAGATATCCGTGAACTTCTTACCAGGCGTTGGATGCATTTTTGGCAGCCGATTTACCCTTTGATGCCAGATCCTTGCCTTTAGAGACTAAACTATCTATTTCGTCCATTGTTTTTTTCTTTACATCATCCAGACTGTCTACCAGTTTTTTCCAGCTTTCAGAACCTTTATCCGGAGCGAGCAACATTCCTACAGCAACTCCCGCGAGAAGAACAAATAATAAACCTTTCATAATTGATCTGTTTTCAGATATAGAATCAATTCCCGGGCCACGAACCCTGCCACAATTGATGGATGATGAATTACCGGTACAGCAAAATCAATCTGGGTATTTTCTACCCGTTAAATGAGCAAATGCGGGGGTTATTTGTGCATTCTCCGCAATGGCACTTTTATTGAAATACTTATTGAAAGCATTTTTATGAATAAGACATTTTTGACACTACTTGTGGGAATTGGAATTGGTATACTCTTAGCGCCGGGCAAAGGATCTGATACATGGAAAAAACTGGTTGATGGATTTGATGAGTATAAAGATAAATTATCCAAAGAGGGTACCGATCTGGCAGACAAGGGAAAAGAAGTGCTCAATAGGGAAAAATCGAAGGTGCAGGGAGTAGTGAATGATTTGGAATCAGCTCCGGAATGGACTAAGTAGTACGATTTATAAGGCACTAATAGCATTTTATTATCCCGAATAACCTGGATGTCTGACTTGGCGAATTCAGGCATAAGAACTTATTATGAATTCAATAGAAACGCTGATCAAAAAATCGGGCGAGTATCTGGATACGAAAATAGAATTGACGAAACTGAAGGCAATTCATACTTCCTCAGATGTACTGTCAAATATGGTCTATCTGATCGTAAAGGTCCTGGTCATATTTCTTTTCATAGGATTTGTGAGTGTTGCGTTGGCCATTTTAATTGGTAAAATATTAGGCGAATATTATTATGGATTTTTAATAGCAGGTGGATTTTATTTAATCGTCTTGCTGATTATATATGTTCAAAGGAAAAATTGGATTAAAAGACCCATTGCAAATAGTCTTATCAATAAAATGCTAAAGTAAACATGATGTATAAAAAGCCCACCAATGTTGAGGAACTGGAAAAGGTTATTGCCGAACTCGAAGAAGAATCAATATTTCTGAAAGAGGATATTGAGACATCGGCTGCCCATTTTATGAATAATCTGAAACCTATCAATATATTAAAGAATGTTTTGCAGCCTGTATCCAATGGAGTGATTGGTAAATGGGCCGGTAAACTAGTACTCGGATATAAAAAGCTTCTGCATAAACCGATTGATACAAAAAAGCCTCTTCTGCTTTCCAATGGCCATCGTTTTTAATCAGATCGTTCTATATTGCATTCGCTGGCTTTTTCACCAAAATAACTTTCGAGATAGTCCTTTTCTTCCTGTTCGCTTCTTACCACAAAACTCGCGACAATCGCCGGGTCAATATAACGGTCGTTTAAAAAAGTTGCTTCCCAGTCCACAAGCCACGCACGTTCGCCGTCAAAATGAATATTTTCCGCCCTGCACAAACAATTCACCTTTTAACCAGGACCGTAGTTGATCGCAGGCGATCTGCGCGAATTCTTCGAATACTTCTTCCACCGTCCAGCCGATATGCGGTGTAAGCATTACATTGTCCATCGACCGCAACGGAGATTCAGGTGATAATGGTTCCTGTTCAAACACATCCAGACCCGCGCCGGCCAATTGACGACTTTGCAAAGCATTTATCAAAGCCTGCTCATCTACGATCGCACCGCGGGAGGTATTGATCAGGATTGCGGTGTTTTTCATGAGTTTGAGTTTTTCGGCATTGATGAGTCCTTCAGATTCGACGGAAAGGCGCAGATGAATACTTACTACATCGCTGCTGGCGAGTAATTCTTCCAGGGATAATCTTAGAGAACCAAAAAGTTTTTCAGCCTTCCCATCCCGTCGATCCCACGCTACAACGTCCATTCCAAATGCGTTTGCTGCCATATTCGCCACGCGCGAGCCATGCCTGCCCATGCCGAGTATTCCCAATCGTTTGCCAGATAAAGTTCTGCCCGTTACCTGCGGCCATTCGCCACGTCGCATTGCATCGTGCGCTGAATTCATTTTATGAAATAAATTCAGCATCATCGCAAGGCTGAGTTCGGGTACGGATACCAGGGGTGTCTTCGCAACTCTGCCGAGTATAATGGCTACACCACGACTCCTTGCAGCAGCGAGATCGATATGATACGCATGACCGCCCGTTTGTAGTATTAATTGCAGCTTCGGAAAGCGCATCAGGAATTTTTCATCGATCAACGTACGTTCGCGCAGGGTCATGATGACTGAAACGTTTTCACAGATCGTGGGATCGATCGAATCAGCGCCATCGAAAAAATAAATGTCCACCTGTTCTTCCATTTGCCGCCAGCAGGATGATACGGCGATCCTTCCTTCCCAGTCATTCAGCACGATCATCACCGGTTTCATGCGAATAATTTTTCAGTTTTCATAATAATTGATTTTCCATTCTCACGGAGATGATCCACGATGTATCCGGCATCCCGGCCCACACCGCCCAGCCAGGTGGACGTGAGCGAGTACTGAAACAGCGAGCCAACAAAATAAAGCCCAGGATATTTTGATGAAATACCGCGGTGTGTCTCAGGGTATCCATCGGCTGCGATCGCACCCGGCAGATCCATCCAGGAATAATCGGGATGAAATCCCATGCACCATACAATAGCAGATGCTTCAATCGCTTCTCCATTTTCCGTAACGGGCCATCCATCGCGTACTCCTTTCAATCGCTGCAGGATTTTCACACCGGCCAACTGTGCCGCTTGCGGTGAGATATTGATCAGCGGTGCACCGCCGCCCCGCATGATCGAGGCCCGGAATTTCCGTCCCATGGGTGTACCGGTATTCAAAATATGTTTGTTTACCCACACAAATTGTTTTCCGAAATATTTAAATATAAAGTCCGGAATCTGCGCCGTGGGTTTGCCCGCGATATACACATGTCGTTTTTCATGGAGCAGGTCCAAAGCGATCTGGAATCCCGAAGTGCCCGCACCCACGACGAGAATATTACCTTCCGGCAAATCACCCGGCGATTTATAATCAGAAGAATGTAATTGCCGGATACTTCCGTTCAGCTCTTTTGCGAAAGCAGATATTTTTGGAATCGCATAGTTCCCATTCGCGATCACCAGGTTCTGCGTTTCGAGCATCCGGTCTTTCAGCATAATCTTGAAACCATGCGTTGATTTCTTTGCCATCATCACGCGCGCCTGATATAGCACAGGCAGTTTAAACTTCTCTTTATATTCCAGCAGGAAATCAGCTGCTTCATCCTTTGTCGGAAAAGAATTTTGATCTCCGGGAAATGGGTAGCCCGGCATGGCATTATTCCAGGCGGGTGTAAACAGTCTTAATGAATTCCACCGGCTGCGCCAGGAATCACCTGTTTTTGTTTCCGCATCCAGGATCAGAAAATCAATATTCCTTTTTTTCAAATGATAACCCGTCGCAAGGCCCGCCTGTCCCCCACCGATCACGATGGTATGCCAGTTGTTTTTGTATGTATTTGCATTCATGATGCAAAGCTCCGGCAGAAAACGAAACAGGACAATCAATGAAAACCATGATTTTTGGAGCGGTACTACAACCAATAGACCTTCGAAGCTTCTTTTACGAGTTCCATGGAATTACGTGCCTGAATTTTCTCAAGCAGATGGCGGCGGTGTGTTTCAACGGTGTGGATACTGATATGACAGTGATCGGCGATCATCTTGGTGGAGAGTCCTTCGCTGATCAGGCGCAGGATTTCTTTTTCGCGCGGAGTTAACAAACCAACCCAGGACGGACTATCGGAGATGGTTGTGGGTTTCCCCGGCTCAATGGTTGTTTTGCTTTTTGATTTTTCATGCAGCATGGCGACTTCCAGCAGTCTTGTACAGGATTTTTCTTTGCGAACCCAGTCATCCAGCTCTGCCCATTCATCAGAATCCACATGCAACCGGTCGAAGCGACAGAGCACCTGGTCGATGATTTTTTCTTCGGTAAAAGAAACCAGATAACGCGTGTCGCGCAGACCGACCCATCCGATTGTCGGATGTTTGAACCGGTATTCCAAAACCAATGGAGCTGGTTGTGCATCACCGGCAGTGTGATATGCCATCTCCTTGTGCGATTCGATGATCCGGGCAGAGACCTGTGACATGTCTTCCGGATTGATCAGCGGAAACCAGAAATCCATACCGCCCTTCCTGAACTGTTCATTTGTGTAACCTGTCAGTTCATAAAAATTGTCATCGAGATAGAGGAAGCGGTCGGCACCCAGGCAGGAGATCATGAAAATACAGAAGGGATTTTTATTTTCATCCTGAATGAAGAAATATCCGGGACCGCAAAGTTTTCGGGAAGCCGCTGGTAATTAGTATTTTATATTTTTCTGCAATCATTCCTGCTGATTAGAATGAATAAAAATAATCTATTCCTGGGAGTCATACCCTCTTCCAATCGAATATCATGGTTTTCAGTGATACGGATTTGAAACACCGGGCCTGGGATTTGTGCTGAACGCGGGCATATGAAAAAGACATTATTTAATCTTACGATGTGGTGGGCCGTCATTGGTACCGCTGCATGGGTTGGTGGAACGGTCTTTATGATTTCCGTGATCAATCCGCAATGGAGCCAGGATCCGCCGGATTCTGTAAGGCAGTTTTTTTTGCATACTCATTTCAACGAATATATCGGCTACTTTTTCGGTCCACCGTTCATGGCATTCAGGAGTTTTATTCCCCAGTTCCTGGCGGTGATACTTGGCTGGAACAGGGAAAGGCACCGGCCGCACCTGTTGATGGCCCTTGGTTGTACGGTGGTGACTATAGCGTTCACGCTCCTTTATATTTATCCCATCAATAATATTCTTATGATGCGTGCCGGGGTTGACATGGATACCGAAACGGTTCGGCATTTAACGAAACACTGGCTGGTCGCAGACAGGATCCGATTTGCTATCGGCTTCTTTGGTTTTATCCAGTTGTTGAAAGCGTTCCGCCTGTCTTTATAAAATCATTCAGATTATTCAAAATTTTAGCAGCGACTTATTAAAAAATATAATTTATAAATCAAAAAAACAAACAATGGAAAACAACAAATTACATGTACTGAGACAGATCGTTGAAAAGGGATTTGGCAATGCAGATCTGCAAGTGATCGATCAACTGATAGATGACAACTGGATCGAGCACCAGTTTAATCTGAAAGGAGGAAAAAAAGTGTTGAATAAAGCGATCCTCAGCCTGGCGGCGGCTTTTACAAATCGTACATATACGTTGACAAATTATGCAGTAAATGGAGATATTGTCTGGGTTCATTATACATTTCGCGGTACACATACCGGTCCATTTATGGGATATAAGCCTGCGGGGAAAGAAGTTGTGATTGATGTAATGGACATAGCAAGAATTGAGAATGGCCGGCTCGTTGAACATTGGGGAATTCCTGACCGGTTTGCGTTATTGATACAACTGGGACTTCTCCCATCGCCGACCGGAAAAACATCATTAGAAAAGTGAATACGCGGCTAAGACATGTTATTAAAATTTGGCATCGATATCATTTAAAAATCATAACTTCAAAGCCTGCATTGACTGAATCCATCCAGTCATCCTACCAAACACCAATCCCTTAGATATCCTTTTATATCTTCTCAATATCCGATTCGGAAATTAATCCAATTTGTCAGTGGTCAGCAAATTATAATGATAAAATACCCATCATGTATCCGAATTTATTAGATGGCAAACCGATTCTGATTTTGTTAATCGGTGTGGCCGTTTCCACCACATCTTGTAAAAGTGATCCCGGTTCTATTTTAAAGGATGGCCATTCAGGGAAACCCATTGTAATGGTTGCCGGATACAGCGGGACAAATGGCACCAATCATGTGGCTAAGTACTGGGAGGATGGTCAGGAAGTAGTGCTCTCCAATGAAACAAATGATGCTTATGCCAATTCGATTTTTGTATCCGGCAGTGATGTGTATATAGCCGGCACGGAAGCAACTTCGGAAACACAATTGCCGGTTTACTGGCAAAATAATACAGAGACAAAACTTCCTATAAAATCCGGCTACGGCAATGCAAATTCTGTTTATATATCCGGTGGCAACTCATATATCGCGGGAATCGACAGTTCCTGGGCTGTTTACTGGAAAAATGGCTTGGAAACGGTTCTCGAAACTACAGACTCGGGCAGTTCCGCCCATGCGGTGTTTGTTTCCGGAAACGATGTATATATCGCCGGTACGCGTGGGTATAATGCTGTTTACTGGAAAAATGGAAATATTGTGGACCTGACCGGTTATGATGTTCCAACACAACATGTGCGTGTGAACGGGATTTCCGTCGCAAACGGGGACATCTATGTAGTCGGCTATGTAAACTATGCGGCTTCTCCATTTCCCTATTTGAATTATTGGGCAAACGGAGTGGCTACAGATCTGAATACGGGATATGACGTAAGCTCTCCCAATAACAATTACGGAGAAGTATGTTCTGTATTTAATTCCGGTAATGATATATATATCGCCGGAATGGTTGAAACAACCAACCAGATGATCAATAATGCCGTGTACTGGAAAAATGGCGTGGAAACAGTACTTAAAGGCAGCGCAACAAATACTTTTGCCTGCTCCATATATATTTATGAAAATGATGTTTATGTAGCCGGATATGAATACAATGCAGGCCAACCCAAATCTGCCGTGTACTGGAAAAACGGCGTCGAAGTAAAACTGACAGACGGTTCAAACGAAACGGTTGCCACTTCGATTTTCGTAAAGGGATAAAATAATAAAGCATTCTGCAGGCACGGGTTTTGAATAAATAAAAAAAACCCCCCTTTATGGACCTGCTCAAACACCCCATCGACAAACTCCGGGATGACCTGGACCTCCTGAATAAAGAATGGAGGGATATAGAAGGTAGTCCGTTAAGCGCCAACCAATGTTATCATTTTGAAACGGATCCGCCCCATTTTCTTTTTAATATGAATTGCCCGGATAATCTTCGGCATGAACTGAATGACCTGCTTTTGAAATATTTCCCGGAATCTGTAAAAAGCCATCATTAAACCAACCTCTCATCAACCGGAATTCCTGAACAGAAATAATCCTGGCCAAGTCATACCGCTCAGGTCACTGGCACGAAATTTTAAGTCATTAGTCTTTGCATTAAAAATAACATTATGAAAAAGAACAAACTGGTAAGACTGGCTCTGCTCGCATGCACATTATTATTAGTATTCCTCCCGGGTGCGATCAAAGCACAAAGCGATAAGGAAAAGATGCTGAACGACAGTAAAAAAGCAAAAGCAGCATTTATAAAATCAGATCCTTCTATGTCCGGCTTGTTTAATGGTTCTTATGGATATGTCATATTCCCCAATATTGGTAAAGGTGCGCTTGTGGTGGGCGGATCCGGCGGTGGAGGCGTTGTTTATACCAAGACAAAAGCAATCGGCTCTGCCAAGATGGTTCAGGTAACCGTGGGCGCGCAGGTAGGTGGCCAGGCATACCGGGAGGTTATTTTCTTTGAAAGCAAAGAAGCGATGGACCGGTTTAAAGAAAACAAACTTGAATTCAGTGGACAGGTTTCAGCGGTTGCTGCTAAATCAGGTGCGGCTGCCAATGTTAAATACCGGGAAGGTGTGGCCGTTTTTAGTGAGGAAATCGGCGGGTTAATGGCAGAAGCTTCACTGGGCGGACAGAAATTCACATACGAAGCATACAAGTAGGCAATCTAAAATCATTGCAGCTCCAGGAGAAACGCACTATGATTTTCTTAAAAGAACTTCATACGTGCGTTATTTTTTTTTGAGCGTTTCCAGATAAATTATTATCTGCTTACTGAGAGTGTTCGGGTCATTTAATCAGGTTTGCACTTTTGTTATCCATTTACCAACTGCGGGCGCCTTATAAGCTGACATGGCATTTAAAAGCTCTTCTATATTATCGCTCATTAAAAGCATTTCTTTATTTATCTGCTTCAAAAACCCATTATCAACCATCGTTTGTGTTAATATATTTAAGCTATCATAAAACCCATTTATATTAAGTATAGCCGTTGGTTTCTTGTGAAGTCCGAGCTGTCCCCAGGTTATCATTTCAAAAAATTCCTCCAGTGTTCCATAGCCACCCGGTAACCCAAGGACACCATCACTTAATTCACTCATTCTAATTTTTCGTTCATGCATACTATCTACAAGAATAAGTTCTGTCAGATATTTGTGGGCTATTTCTCTATCCTGTAAGAATTTGGGTAATACCCCTGTCACTTGTCCGCCCGCATTTAAAACGCCATCCGCAACCGCACCCATCAAACCAACATTGGCACCGCCGTATATTAACCGGATATTTTTCTTCGCTAGTGCCTGACCGAGCAGGGTCGCCTGAGTTTTAAAAATTTCATTGTAACCAAAACTTGAACCGCAAAAAACCGATATATTTTTCATGCCGCTTTGATTGATAGCTAAATTTTACCTTTTATTGTGTGTTATCCTTATCCTTCAAAGATTATATATTGCGATCGTAAATAAAGGTCCGTTAAATTCCAGTCCGGCTATTATGAAAGTCAAATAGAGTTGTCGTTCGCGCTTTAACTTTATCCTATTTAACTTAATTTCAAGAAACTCCGGCCGCGTCGTCCAAAAATTAAGAAAATGAAATTAATTATAAAACTATTTCTCTTCTTAGTTTTATTCTGTCACTCAGGAATAGCACAAAAAACAAAAAACCAACCAGGTTCAACTCAAACTACTGGAAAGCTGATTCCTGTTATAGATACCAGCAATAAATCATTGTCTGAAATAAGTGTAAAAGCTTTCGGCGCTGTCGGTGATGGCAGACATGACGATATCGTTGCCTTTGAAACCGCACGCGATTACGTGATCATACATCCGGCCATTTTAGTAGTGCCTGCCGGGAATTATTTTATCAGCCGGCCATTGCTTTTGCAATATGTCGTGGATGGAGTGAACAAATATTTTACGATTCATCTAAGAGGAATTCTTCCGAACAAGTCTGCCAGTGCAACTTTCCTTTCCAATATTATTTGCGGTTATAAATCCGGCTACGGAATCGGCATGCAATTCGGACGCGGCATTGTCATTGAAAACATTACCATTACGGGTCAGTATATGTTGCCCTATAGAGTGACCAATCAAAACATTGGCACCCTCAGATTTTCAGACTGGATTGACCAATCGATCACTGATACCAGGAATAATCCTTACGCAGGTATATCCATTGATCCGAACCTCAACCAGGGTGGAACACGTGGTGGTACGTCTGATGTTACCATCCGGAATTGCGGGATCATTCAATGGATGGTAGGCATAGTTTTATCACCTAACGGATTTACACAAAATGCGGAGATCATAAATATTCTCGATGATCAGTTCCAGGCCTGCCGGGTCGCTATAGCTATTGGCCAGGATCAAAGTAAAACGGTTAAGATTGAAGGACTGAAAATTTGGGCCTCCTGTCACACGGCGGTCGACGGGATCCACTACGGCGCCGGTCTGGGCGGGGGATCTGTTTTCTGTGATAATTGGAACATTGCGGGTAACTGTAATCAACTGTTTTATATTACGACAGGCAGGTTCCCTTTATCTGCCAGTCGCATTTACAGCGAATCTGTATTTAGAATTGGTACGGTTCAGGGTAGTGCAGGAGCCAATTTCAGAGACTGTGAAATTGATTTCCTGACCGGTGCGGGTATGCCGGCTGCCGATTATCTTTTTTATGGGAATGCCAATTTTGATGGCGGATGTATCCGGTATTACGATGACAGTTATAACCATCGCATGAACTGGAGTAATACGGAAGTGATGTTCAGGGATATGACATTGAATAATCCACCCATCCTGAATGGTTTGTACGGAATTCCAACAAACCATTACCCGAAGCCCAGGCTTGAAAATGTCAGGTTTTTTTATACGACAGCAAAGGACACGTTGATGAATCTAGGATTCATTCCGAAAATTTCCATCAATAAAATAACCTGGACTGGAACAATCACAAGCCCGGGCCTTCGTGTTGGTGACTATATTCTCGGTTCACCTACAAACAAAAACGGCCGGTTTTGGGATCAGGAATTGAATGCGCATGCCTGCGCAACCATTCAGATCGGGAGAGTTACAGCGGTCAACGGCAACACCGCTTCCCTGGATGATGTGGGATTAAACGCAGATATGGCCAGCGATTATGATGCAGTTTATATTTCACGATTAAAATAAATTACGGCAAATGTTGTCTTTCTTTAAAGACTAATCTGGCTTTGTTTCTAAGGCCGGATTAGTTGATTATTTACAGGGTCCTCCTATTTCTTTGTTTTATCAACGACAACTTTTCCCCCCTTCATCACCCATTTTACATGATGGATAATAACATCTATATCCTTTAGCGGGTCACCTTCTACCGCAACGATGTCCGCAAAGTAGCCCGGGCCAATAACTCCTAAGTCCTTTTCCATGCCAAGCATTTCTGCACCATTCACCGTAGCGGTTTTCAGGGCTTCAGCGGGTGTCATCCCTGCCTTTACAAACCAACCCAGTTCATATGTGTTCTCGCCAAAACCTGTAAACACGGCATCTGACCCCATCGCTATTTTTACGTTTGCTTTGATTGCTTTTTTAAGTGATATAAAATTCCTGTCAATATATTTATTTAAGCCAGCCACCACTGCAGAATCATATCCATATTCATCTTTATGAGCTATATAATATCGGTTGTGGTCGACCGTAGGCACATACGTTATACCTGCCCTTGCCATATTAGAAAATGTAGAATCGTCCACGTCTGTTGCGTGCTCAATCGTATTCACATGAGCCCTGATAGCATCATTCACTGCTCCGGCACCATACGTGTGTAATGCAATCCTTTTCCCAGCCATATGTGCAACATCTGCTGCCGCTTTTATTTCTTCATAAGTATATGTTTGAAAACCGGTCACATCTTTATCACTCCCGGTTGAAGCATATATTTTTATCCAATCCACGCCGGCAGCAATATTCTGCCTTGCCACTTTCTGTACTTCTACAATCCCATCCGCTAATCCGGCATCTGCATGTGCTATGGTAGAATATGGCATACTGGATATATGTAAGCCATTACCTGCCACAAACATTCTTGGCCCAACCATGGCACCCCGGTTGATCAGATCGCGCATAGAAATATCCATATAATCATTCGAGCCCAAATCCCTCACCGTGGTAACACCGGTTTCCAAGGCTTTCAGGGCATTTTCCCGGGCAAGAAAAACAGTAACCGCCGGTCCCAGTGTGCCATATTGCGTCCATGGATTACTGCCGGGTGATTTGTCCCAATAAAAAGTGATATGCGTATGGGCATCTATCAGTCCTGGTATGGCAGTGTAAGATTTTAGATCGATGATTTCAGCTCCCGCAGGAACGGAAATGTCTTTTTCCGTCCCCATTTTTACGATGCGGTCGCCATCTACTATAACCAGCGCATTCACTATCTCGTTTCCCCGGCCGTCGACTACTTTTCCAAAATGAATGACCCTGATTTGAGCAAATAAAAATGCCTTATGTATAGTTGAAAAAAATAGGAAAATCAGCATTATATAAAATTTGCGCATATCAGTTCCTTTTTATGATGTGTAATAGCATATTATTGAAGTTAAGGGCGATTTAACGGGTTTTTGATTCATATCATCGAAAAATACATCTAAAATCAAAAATAATATCTCATATTGCAGACATGTCCTCCCCCCTAGATCCCTCTGTTATTGAAGCCAGGAAACGCGCAATTGAAGCGTCCTATCAACGGCAAATTGAGCTGGCAGGAAAACCCGGCTATGATCCTCAACTGACCCTGCAATTAAAGAAAGACATGGACTGGCTGATCGAACAGGAGGCTAAAATGGATGTTTCCGAAAGTCAATAAGCTTTTGTTCGTTTCAATGCCTTCGGTGATTACTGATTCAACAAGTCTTTACAGAAGCCGACTTACGCCCAATCCTTTCAGTTTTGTTTATGCTGTACTGAAATCTGTTCTGGAGTGGCTATGGAAATCATCCTTCATTAAAATGCACCATCTCCTGAATAATATAGTCGTCCTCAAATACCTTTTGAAATATCATTGCAATACCTTTCGCTGACCAGGAGGCCATGAGGTTTTTAAATGCCCAATAATCCGCTGCTTCATCCAGGATAAAAGTATAATCGTATACCTCGCCGCTACAACGGAACGATATTTTATTATTGTCTCCTTTGCATTTGGTAGTCGACATCCCGGTTGTGGTGCGATCCCGGTATTTGAATCCCGTGAATGATTCCAGATAAACGACCGCCGATTCAATATCAGACAGTGGGTAGATGGTCTCTCCGGCTTTTATTCCGGAAGAAGAAAATATAAGCTTTCTTTCATCCGGTATTTTCATTTTGAATGCCGGGTTATTGGTGTTTTGGATATAGGGCGGAATAAATAACGCAACGGCGCCAAAAAAGATAAGACTGCCAACATCCATCGATGGAGACAATGCCCGTGCAATATACCAGAAGAGGAAAATAGTATATACAATAATGATCCCGATCGCATTGGGATTAATTTTATAAACGCTTGCGTAAACTTCCTCAGAACCGTTTGTCTTTTCCTCCTGTAGCTTATTTCTCAACGCTTGTTGAGCGTCATCCAGTTTTTCTTTTTCAACATCATGCTCATCGTAATCTTTTATCTCATTGTGAACTATTTGAATGAAAGGCTTAGACTTTTGAAATTGAAATACCGCCTGGTTAGAGATGATATCATTTCTGATAAATACGATGGAGATGATCAGGGCCACTACGATAAAAACCAAAATGAGCAGACCCCAGTTGCTGGCAAATGTATTGGACCTCGCCAGGCCGGGAGAAAAAATCAGATACCTGACTTCAAAATAACGTTTGTCCGGATTAAAGCCGTCCTGCAGGAAATAGCCACGATAATTTTCATAATTCACCTGATAAGAAGCAATCATCCAGTAAGCGCCCCGTTTGTCTTTTTCGTAACCAAGATACTCAGCCCGGGTAGTCCGGCTGAATATCCAGATGGATTGGTATAAAAGGCAGATTGCAACTACCGCGGCCAGAAAAACAAAATAGGTTTTACGTTTATTTAGTTGCAACGGATGACTATGTTTTTTCTATGTATTCAGAATATGTGTTTAAAAAAAGATTATATCCAAATACGAAAGATCCTGTGTTACTGAATATGATTCCTGCCTAGCGGATTATAAAAAACCAAGATAATATAATTTGTGCGAGGTACAAACCTCATTCAGTATCTTTAAAAACTTCGATATAACCCAACAGCAACATGACAAAATACAAACCCTGCCTGATCCTGCTTTTGCTGGGATTGCTTTCCCTGCCTGGAAATGGTCAGCAATACCGGAATTTTAAAGTGTCGATTTATTGCCGTGCCTATGAAGTGGCGAAAATGGGCGACACGACCAATTACCTGAAGCCGATCTGGGATGAAATCACCAGGCAGCTGAAAGTGGATAAGGTGTACCTGGAAACACACCGGGATCTGCATATCGTGGATCAGAAAACACTGGACATTGCTAAAAAGTTTTTCAGGGACCGCGGTATCACGGTTGCCGGTGGCATTACGTTTACCATCAGTGAACCCAATCGATTCCAAACCTACTGCTATAGTGATCCCGAACAAAGAAAAAAAGTACAGGAACTGTCGGAGTATACGGCCAGAAATTTTGACGAGATCATCCTGGACGATTTCTTTTTCACGAATTGTAAATCCGATCAGAGCATCATCGACAAAGGATCCAAAAGCTGGACGGATTTCAGACTTCGTCTGATGTCAGATGCCGGCAAGGAACTTGTCGTGGGGCCCGCCAAAAAAGTAAACCCGAAAGTGAAAATCGTTATCAAATATCCAAACTGGTATGAACATTTTCAGGGGCTTGGATTTAACCTGGAAGAAGAGCCAAAATATTTCGATGGAATATATACCGGCACCGAAACCCGGAGTGCGATATCCAGTGACCAGCACCTCCAGGCCTACCTGGGTTACAACGTTTTCCGTTATTACGAAAACATCAAACCCGGTGGTAATGGAGGCGGATGGGTGGATCCGTTTGCAAGCGATCATTATGATCGCTATGCGGAACAGTTATGGATAACCGCATTTGCCAAAGCACCGGAAATAACCCTCTTTGATTTCAGCCACCTATCTCAGAAAATCACGCCTGCAGACCGCGCTCCCTGGCAGGGACAGAAAACAAGTTTTGATTTTGACGAGATGATGAAGCCGGTGAATTATCATGGCGGCATAGCTGCGGCTCCAACGACCAACGCCCGTGCCGCGGGGTATACTTTTGAAACGATCGACCAGTTTCTGGGCAAACTGGGTAAGCCAATCGGTATCAAAAGTTATCGCCCCTATAATGCGACAGGTGAAGATTTTTTACAGAATTTTCTGGGGCAGGCCGGCATTCCGATGAATCAGGAAATCAATTTTCCGGCTGATGACTCACTCATCCTGTTAACCGAGGAAGCCAAATTCGATAACCAAATCGCTGACAAAATTGAAAAGCAGATTCGCGCGGGTAAGACCGTCGTGATCACTTCCGGATTACTGGATGCATTGCGCGACAAGGGAATCATGAATATCGCCGAAATCAGGTATACCAATCGCAAAGCACTGGTAAAAACGTTTAAAACCGGCTGGGGCGGCATGGATAGTATCGCAGAACCGATCCTGATTCCGCAGATCGCCTATCTAACCAATGATGCCTGGGAATTATCATCGGCACTCGACGGACCGAATGGCTGGCCGATTTTACTCGAAGCACAGTATGGCAAGGGCAAGCTGGTGGTATTGACGATCCCGGACAATTTTGCCGATCTGTATAGACTGCCGGCAAAAACTCTTAATAAAATAAGGGCGGTTTTGGGAAGTAAAATGAACGTGCGTCTGGAAGGTCCTGGCAACATCAGCATTTTTGTTTATGATAACAATACCTGTATTGTAGAATCATTTGCGGATACCGCTACACAGGTGCATCTCGTAACGGCCGGTCCCTTTAAATCATTGACGGATCTGCTTTCAAATGAGAAGATCATGGGATCGGAAAGAAAGTTTCCCGGCGGATGGGGCCAGGAACTCACCGACGAAAATGTTTATCCCTTCATACTAAAACCTCATTCGTACCGGGTGTTTAAATTTGAATAGCGGTTAGTGGGAACCTGACAAAAGGGAATCTATTTTAATTGTAAAGTGCTTTGTAGAATCGATGGTGAAAAGTGTGTCTGTTTTTCCCAAACAGTTCAAGGAATCTTGGAAAAGCGTAATAATTTTTCGATGGGTTGTATCGCCGTCAAACTGATAAGAGATAAGAATGCAAGGATTATATTCGTCGATTAATTTTGCGAACTCTCCCAAAACAGTTGTATCATATTTTGTAATGACTATTGTTGCAGACTTAAAGACAGCATTTTTCGGAATATCAAAACTTTTAATAACTATTCTTTTATTCAACTCATTATTTGCATCATCTTCATTTTTTAATAACCAGGTACTCCGGCTGTCAACAGCTAATAAATGTTTAGATGAAATATCATGACAGGATATTGTAATGACGGTTAAAAGTACCGGTAATAGATATCTCAGCATGGCGATTTATTATTTTTAGCCTAACTAAACGGTAGCAGAATCGTAAATTCCGCACCCTCACCTTCATTGCCGTTTACCTTCCATTCGCCGCCATGAGCTTTGATAATATCATAACTCATACTCAGTCCCAGGCCCGTTCCCAACCCGGGAGGTTTCGTCGTAAAGAATGGCTGAAAGATTTTGTCAACAAGTTTTTGGGGAATTCCAATGCCATTGTCTTTCACGCGGATTTCGATTTTATCAGAAAGCTTTTTTGTGCTGACAGAAATCATAGGTTCATATCCGTTAGGATGTATTTTTGCTTTCTGCGAAATCGCGTAAAAGGCATTGTTGAATAAGTTTAACAACACACGGCCCATGTCCTGGGGAATCATATTGAACAGTCCCGATGGTTGTATCGAAATCGGTAACCATTTTTGCCTGGAATGTTTTCTCTTTCGCCCGAAGACCATAATACGCGAGCCTTAAATATTCATCCACCAGCGCATTGAGATCGGTCGGTTCTTTCTGCCCGTGCTGGCACGCGAGTGTTGCAGCATGCCCTTGACGATGGCATCGGCACGCTTTCCATGGTGCATGATCTTTTCCTCATTCTCCGTGATGTTTTTGCAATTACCCTTACCTCGTCCATATTTCCCTTTTTAATTTCTTCATTCATTTCTTCCAGCAGCTCTTTATTAACCTCGGAGAAATTGTTTACAAAGTTTAAGGGGTTTTGAATTTCGTGTGCAACACCCGCCGTAAGTTCTCCCAATGACGCCATTTTTTCTGACTGGATTAATTGTGTCTGCGTTGCTTTTAATTCGGTGTAGGCTTTTTCGATTTCTTTTGCCTGCTCCAATTCCTTTGCCTGTGCCTTCTGTCGTTCCTGTCTGACGGCGAGATTCCTCAGCAAACGATTCATAAAAACGGCAAATACAAGGATCAGTAATCCATAGATAACGTAGGCCCACCATGTTTTCCACCAGGGCGGATCGATGATTATACTGATTGCTTTTTCTGATTTGATTCCATCGATATTAAAAGATTTTACCCGGAATGTATATTTCCCCGGCGGTACATTTATAAAAGTGGCCATCTTGTCCCCAATAGACTCCCGCCACACATCGTCAAAATTTTCAAGCATGGTGTAATACCGGATGGCTTCGGGCGCATGGTAATCCATGGCAGCATAACGAAAAGAAATAATATTCTGATTATATTTTAAAACGATTGCCTGCGTTTCTTCGATGGGTGCCGACAGCGGACTTCCCTTTCCGGAAAAGACCGGCTGATTATTAATAAAAAAATTGGTGATCAGAATTTGGGGGGGCCTGCTGTCTCCGGTTGAGTCGGTAGGAGAAAAAGTATAGAAACCTTTCTGACTTCCTATCAGAATTTCTCCATGGGAAGTTTTACAAATGCCTGCAAATGATAAATTACTGGTGCGAAGACCATATTTTTTGCCAAAAATAAAATAATGAAGCCGGTCCGCATTTAATTTGACAACGGCAAATGGACTGGTAACCCACAAATTTTTTAAGTCATCTTCCATGATGCCATTGATGACCGATCTGCCAAGCTCAGACTGCGCATCAAAAAAAGGAAAAAAAAGATCTTTCTCCCGATCGTATTTATAAAGACCCCGCACAGTTCCCGCCCAGACTGTTTTTTTCGAATCCTGGAATAAAGTGAATGTGTAGATCCCATCCAGATAGTGTGTAAAGCGGCCGGTACTTTTATTCAACCTGTTTATACCCGCGCCCTTCGGAACCGTGGCTATCCAGATATCCCCTGTCTCATCTTCCGAAATAAAATTGATATTTGAAGAGCTGATACTGTTGCTGTCTTTTGCGTCTGGCAGATATAATTTTAAGGACAAATCAGACTGATTATAACTATATAATCCTTTGGAAGTGGCAAACCATTTCAAACCGCTTTTATCCTGTATGACTTGGAATGCCTGCAGAACAGTAAATGGTTCCGGCCTTGAATCCGGCTTCATTTTATACAGAATCCTGCTGAACTGACCCGTAACAATATTAAAAATGATGATCCCGCGTGAAGTGTTTAACCAGAGTGTATCCGTCTGATTTTGGAATATGGTGTATATCGCTATGTTTCCCAGGTCGAGGGAATCGGGTGTATCCGTTTCATACCGATGTATCTCGTTTTTGTTTTGATCGTATTGGATCAGTCCCTTTGTCCCACACCCATCCACAAGAATTGATGCTTGTCTTGCACAATACAATTTACACCCGATCCCAGATTTGTTTCTTTTATGATCTTCGGGGAAGGATCCACGCGATATAGAAAAGGTGTCTCTTCATAGGAACCCAACCAAAGAACTCCGTCGCGGGATGTATAGGCCGTAAAACCACCGTTATCGGGATAACCATTACTGGATTCAAAGTGTGTGATCTTCCGGGATGCCGTATCGTAGCGATTGATTCCTGAAGTATTGGTACCGATCCAGATGGCGCCACTGCCATCTTCCCGTATAAATGTAATGGGGTCAAACTCATTATTCAATGGCGGTCTGCTCAGCTCTTCCGGCTTTGCAGGATTGTACAGGTATCTCGTAAAAAGGTTTTTTTCGCGGTCCAGTGTGTAAAGACCATCACTGCCCGCGGTACCTATCCAGAATGTTCCCCTGCTGTCCTCATATATGACTCTTACCTGATTATTGGCCAGGCTATTCGGATTTTTTGGATCATGCACAAATCTTTTAAATGTGCCGTCCGGTTCCATCCGGTTCAATCCTCCTTCATAGGGAGTCATTGGATCAAATTCGAAACCGGTGCCAATCCAAAGAACGCCTTTCCGGTCTTCATAGATGGCCCTCACATAATTATTACTCAGGCTGGCGGGGTTACCGGCTTCATTGCGATAGTGAATAAAGTGACCAGTCTTTTCATCCAGGCGGTCAAGTCCATTTTTTGTTCCCACCCATAACGTACCCTTACGATCCCGTAAAATCACGCTCACCATTCCAGCACTAAGACTTCCCGGATCTTTCGGATCATTCCGGTAGTGCCTGAAAATACCTGTTGACGGGTTATACTGATCCAAACCTTCATCATAAAAACCAATCCAGATCATGCCTGTATTGTCGGCATAAATCGTTTCCGGGTGGTTGTCCCCCAGCGAATTTTCATCCAGACTATCGGGATAATAACTGATCATCCGGGCTCCATCATAACGATATATACAACCTTTGTGTGGCCCTGAGAACCACATGTAACCGTTCGGATCCTGGGTAATGGCATTGATCTGTCCGAGTGCTTCACCGTTATTCCCTGTAACGAGGTTGAATTTTATCGGATTATTCTGAGCCAGACTGACTTGCAGAAATGCATGCGACAAAATAAAAAGGACTATGAGAATTTTTAATTTCAAACTGGCAGTGTTTTGGATTTAATCAGGTTTATTTGGGCAGTTATTCAGGGGCAGGTTTCCAAAGTTAATGTAGACCGTCTTCATTTATCAGGAGTGTAAATATATTTTACGTAGCCTGTGCCAGGCGGGAATTACTGAGATTTCGTTCCCAATTTGTACATTTATTTGAAGTCATTTGTTTTCCGGATTACAAATCAAGTGACAGCCTCCGAACATATTTATTCTTTAAAGCGCGGAAAAAATGAAATTGAGTAAAGCCCTGTTATTTTCAACCTGGTCCCTGATAGTGCTGTTGATGGGATACAGTAGTATTCAGGACTCACTGCAGGGTCAGCCTGATCAGAAAGCGTACCGCATCGCAAAGAAAAAAATAAGTTCCACCCTGTCGAGGTGCGCGCCTGACTGGTCGGCGAATCCCATAGAGGATGAAGATATACAGGATATGATACTCTTACCGGGAACCGGTTCGCATTCCTGGAAGATCAATACCCACAGCGACAGCGCCCAGTTGTATTTCAATCAGGGTATCAATCTGTATTATGGTTTTCATATTATCGAAGCCCTTCCTTCTTTTAAAAAAGCGCTGCGATTTGATTCGGGCTCGGCCATCCTTTATTGGGCCGTTGCTCTGGCATATGGTCCCAATATCAACGATTACGGTTATGTAGCATCACCCGACGCCCTGAGTGCGCTTTCCAAAGCAAAACTTTATATGCAAAATGCATCTTTGAAAGAAAAAGAACTGATTCAAGCCATGGCATCCCATTACTCCGCGGATTCAACGATGCCCAGGGCTAAACTCAACCAGCAATACGCCGACAACATGAAGACGCTTTATATCAAATACCCGGATGATGCAGAGATCGGCACATTATACGCGGATGCCCTGATGAATCTGCATCCATGGGATTTCTGGGAGAAGGACGGTAGTCCCAAACCATGGACGCCGGAACTGATCAGCGTGCTGGAAAACACAATCAAAAAATACCCGGACCATCCCGGGGCGAATCATTATTATATACACGTGATGGAAGCGTCGCCGTATGCTTCGAAAGCAAATCAGAGCGCGGATAAACTCGGTGGACTGGCACCGGGGCTTTCGCATATGGTACATATGCCGTCGCATATATATATCCGGACAGGCGAATACGGTAAAGGAAGATTGGTTAATGAGGCGGCGGTTAAAATGTATTATCAATATAAAAAAATATATCCCGCGGTAGTCAGCAGCGCTTTTTTATATGAGTATCATAACCTGCATATGCTGGCCGCTTCTTCTATGAATGAGGATGATTATTCCCAGGCTATCCGGGATGCAGAGACTTGCCGGAAATCGATTGATACTTCACTCCTGTCAGCCGATGCGCCGATGGGAAATTTTTTTCAATATATCTATATGACTCCGGCATTTACCATGATCACATTTGAAAAATGGCAGGATATTTTACAGGAGCCAATAATAGATTACCAGTTTCATTACGGAAAACTGATCCAGGAATTTGCGCGGGGCATGGCCTATGCCCGCACCGGAAATCCGGATAAATCGAAATCTTCACTACCCCTCATGGATTCTCTTTTGAACGAAAAAGATATGTCTGGTGTTCTTGAACCATTCAATGCACCTGTAACCAGCGGCCGGGTTGCAAAATATATTCTCCTGGGCACCATCGCTGAAATGGAGAATCATTCCGCGGAGGCCATCCGATGGTTTGAAAAAGGCGTTGCCACCGAAGATTCGCTGGTATACCAGGAGCCAAGGGACTGGTTATTACCTGCGAGACATTACCTGGGGAATGCGCTACTGAAAGAAAAGAAATACAAAGAGGCAGAACAAGTCTTTCTGAAAGACCTCAGCTTTCAGCCGAACAATTATATTTCCACGACAGGTTTCAGGAAAGCAAAGGAAAAATAAAGCGCCTGCCTCTATTCCGGGTCAACCGTCAACCGCATACCGTCCACCATCGAATGACCCTGCAGGTCAATGGCGACTTGTCGGACAGCGGGTAATAGCGGTTTAAGGTCTTTCCGAATACTGATCATATCGTGCTGCCATTCCCGTTTTATTCTTTTCAAGGTACGCTCTTCACGTAGTTGTATCAGGCTATGTTTCTTTTCCAGCCATCCGATAAAGAAACTGGTGTCATGAAGCGATCCTATTTTAGATTCCAGGGTTTCAATGAACCTTTTGCGGGAATTCAAAAATACACGAATAGGTTTTAAGTTATTTTTACTGACTGGCAGAACATATAAAATGGATTTTAATATTTTTCTCAGCTCATGCAGGGACCGGATATCAGATAGAATATCCTGTTCTAACAACTCCAGGATAGAAGATGCACGGGTAGTCATAAACCGTTGCCATGTTTCGGAGGATAATCTCACACCCGGATGCCGTGCAAAATCGCCTGGTTTGAATGCCCGGTATGCCTTCTGTTTATTCTGCAGTTTCTTACTGGTTTTCTTTTTAAAAAATCTAAGCTTCTGCAAAAACAGGGTTGGTTTGGGGAGCAGGTTATGGTCTGAGATCGATTCTATTGCCTTCATTTCCAGACCGAACTTTCGCAGTTTACCCGCTTCATGAAAAAGTTTTTCAAGGCGATGGGGAATTCCGGGCCGGGCGCCAAAACTATCCTGAAGGATCATGAGTTCTAAAAAAGCTTCGAGATGTTTTACCTCCAGCCGCAAAGCATGAATCACCTTCAGCGTGGGTTTCTTTTTGGATCCAAGGAACGCATTTATTTTTACCAGTCGCTTCTTGATTATATTCTCCATGCTCATGAGTAACTGGTATAAAGGTGACAAAAAAACCCGGACGAATCCGGGCTTATATTTTTAGTGTCCAGTTTGGACTAGGAAAGATATTCTCCTTCCGAGAGTGTGCGCGTTTTTCCATCCGGCATCCTCATGAGTCCTTCCAACGTCACAACAACTCCATTTCCTAATATAATCGGACTGGTTAGCATAATAAAATTACCATGGTCCACTAAAAATAATTTTCCCATACGAATGGTAATCTGGTGCGGTTCCTTTGGATCTGTGGGGGGATTTATTGGGGGTCTCATCGATCATGGCTTAGTAATTTTACTATGCAATATTTATGCCCGGGGAATAAAAGTTATCTCAGCTTTGAAAAGTGGTAATCGCAGCCTTAACACCTCGTTTATGATCGGCTGGCATGAATTTTTCAGCGATAATATTAGAAGTTTCCAAGAGGAGGTGGTCTGTAAAACGGCCTGAGAGTACACTCCCATGACCTGATCTGGATAATACCAGCGGAGGAAGAAGGAAACTCGGGGACTCCGGTAATGCCGGAGTCTTTTTTGTCTGTTCAAAAGACAGCATCCACATGTACTTTTCAGGGTGTTAAAACGCAATTACAATTCAAGTCTGGTTTTTAAATTTGTCCCATGCGATCATTTACTTATCAATATAAAGGGGAAACTGTGGAATCTCTTTGGGCAGCATCGGTAGAGAACGGCGACCTTCGTTACAGAGTAAAACTGGGTACAGATCTGTGGTTTACAATCGTTCCGACATTCGTTGCAAGTACGGCCGATAAAATCGTCTGGCTACAATCGGTTAAAGAACATGAAATCGTTCAGCCGCATGACCTCGTGCAGGCAATGGGAGAAGGCATCGAAGTTTTTCTGGAGCATTAATGGATGTATTTTCAGATAATGTTCCATTATCAAATGGATAGGATGTTGTTCATGACCTGCGTAGTCCCATCCGGTCGAATGAATCTTCGGGAGGTACTTGAAAACATGCAGACTGTCATCTTCGCCAGTTTAATAAATAACTATTATCGAATAATCAGGATGGACAGAAATAAAATCAAAGAATACTATTCCAGCGAAATCGAAAAAAACAGGTTGGATCTGGAAATTTTTATACTTGAGGGAATCAGAACAAAGGAAATTATCAGCAGATATTTAGTGAAAGAAAAAATGCATATTATTGACATAGGAGGAGGTGCGGGATATTATTCATTTTGGTTGCAGGAAAAGGGACATCAGGTAACGCTTGTCGATCTTTCACCAAAAAATATTGAATTAGCCAAACAACATTCTCTAAACACGGGCATACACCTAAACGGTCTTCAGACAGGCGATGCAACAGCCCTGGATTTTAAAGAGGAAGAATTTGACCTGGTTCTTTTATGCGGACCACTTTATCATTTGACTGATAAAGAAGAACGACTAAAAGCCTTATCGGAAGCGAAAAGGGTTCTAAAACCCAAAGGCGTTCTGTTAACGGCGGTCATTTCGAGATACGCTTCTTTGATTGACGGGTTTAATCGGGACTTAATTTCCGACGATCAATTTCAAAAGATGCTCATTGTAGACTTAAATACCGGTATTCATCTAAACGAAACCGAAAATTTCGAATATTTTACCTCAGCCTATTTTCATACTCCTTCAGAAATAAAAAGTGAGATAATCGAAAGCAAACTGAAGTTCGATAAATTAATTGCTATTGAAAGTTTCGGATGGTGCATAGACAATATGAAAACCAAATCCGAAGACCTGAATTACATGAACAAATTGCGAAAGATTATCAATATGGTTGAAACGAATGAAGACATTATGGCCGTGAGCCCACATATAATGGCCGTTGCTACGAAAGGATAAAGTCTAAAAATCATTAGCACAGAACAGCCTTACAAACAAACAGAAATGATGAGACAGAAACTAAATTTAATTACGCTGGGTGTTGACGATTTTGAAAAATCGCTGGCCTTTTATGAGAAAGGACTTGGATGGATAAAGTCAGACAAAAGTACGGATAATCTGGCCTTGTTTCCACTGGGCGGAATGACCCTGGCTTTGTATCCGAGACAGGAGCTTGCTGAAGATGCGACATTACAATATCAGCCATCAGAATTCCCGGGACTGAGTTTTTCATACAACGCGAAATCTGAAAAAGAAGTTGACGAAATATTAAAACAAGTCGCAACATTGGGTGCGACAATTATTAAACCTGCTCAAAAAGTATTTTGGGGTGGTTACAGTGGATATTTTAAAGACCTGGATGGGCATCTATTTGAAGTTGCCTTCAATCCGTTTTGGGAATTTGACGAACATGATAATTTAAAACTGTAATTCTGGAGGAATTCATTCAATAGTCCATCCCCCAATGAATATCATTAACTTAGTTATCCCGGGCGATAATTGACGTAAATTATACCCGCCCACGACTGATTTTTAAAACAAGCCATATGAACAAAAGCATATACCTGCTGCTTTTCTTTTTCTTTCCGCTTTTTATACCAACGCACAAAAAATTACTTTAACCCCGGATCAGATCAAGGCACTCACACCTGAATGGAACGGAGAACGCTTCGCCGACGGGCGGCCGAAAGTCAGTGACCAGCTCCTGGAACGTCTGAAAAATGTTTCTATGGAAGAAGCCTGGGGCTACCTGCGAAATAAAGGTTATCAAAATCAGTTTGAGGGAGACTGGATGGTGATCCGGCCTGACTCTGTGATGACCGGCCGCGCAGTCACTGCGCAGTATCTGCCTCTGCGACCCGACTATGATAAAATAATGAAAGATCAGGGGAAGGTGGAGCACCGGATTGGATCAACCAATTCATGGCCGATCGATGTGTTGAAGGAGGGAGATATATATGTAGCGGACAGTTATGGGAAAGTGGTGGACGGCACGTTGATCGGAGACAACCTGGGCAATGCGATCTATGCGCATTCACACCGGGGTGTTGTATTTTATGGTTCGGTGCGGGATGTTGAAGGGCTTGAAGAGATCAATGGATTCAATGGCTGGATAAAAGGCTATGATCCTTCCTATATACAGCAGATGATGCTGGGTAGTATCAATATGCCGGTCAGAATTGGCCGGGCAACGGTTCTGCCGGGCGATGTGGTATTGGCAAAAAAAGGTGGTGTTGTTTTTATTCCACCACAATTTCTACAGGATCTTGTTCAGAACTCGGAATTTATACAGCTGAAGGATGAATTCGGACATATGCGTCTGCGTGAAGGAAAATATACGCCGGGACAGATCGACCAGCAATGGTCTGAGGAGATAAAAAAGGATTTTTTACAATGGCTGGATACAAAGAAAAATCTTCCAATGTCCAGAAAAGAACTCGACGATTATATGAAAGATAGAAACTGGTAATAAAATCCAGACTTCCATACTTCCATTCTTCCATACTCTTATTTCAGACTTCCAAAAAATTCAACATAATGACACCATCAGATAAGTTCCTACACAAGATCGGACTAAAAGATGCCGAAAACGATTCAATAAAAGAAAACAGCCGCCGTGGTTTTTTTAAAAAATCTGCCCTGGGTGGTATCGCCCTGGGCGGGGCTTTCTTATTTTCTCCGATTGAAGAACTGGTCGCACAGAGCACACAAAAAGTGAAAAGATTCTCCGGCCCCGCTGATTTGAAGATCACCGATATGCGTTATTGCATTATACAAAATGTAGGACGAACCCCCATCATCCGTATCGATACCAACCAGGGTATTTATGGTTTGGGTGAAGTGAGGGACGGTGCCGATGAACGTTATGCACTGATGCTGAAGAGCCGCCTGCTCGGGCAAAATCCCTGTAATGTGGAAATGCTTTTTAAAACGATCAAACAATTTGGCGGTCCTGCCCGTCAGGGCGGTGGCGTGAGCGGCGTGGAAATGGCACTCTGGGATCTTTGCGGAAAAGCCTACAATGTTCCGTGCTGGCAATTACTCGGCGGCCGCTATCGCGACAAAGTAAGATTATATGCCGACACGCCCGAAGCCCCGACACTGGATGAATTTAAATTAAAAATAAAACACCGGCTGGAAGTCCAGGGCATGACCTGGTTAAAAATGGATATTTCGATCGGTGAAGTAAAAAACATTCCGGGCGCATTGAACAACAGTAAATTCTGGGGAGAGAACCTGGCGCAGTGGCAGGGTGGTTATATGGATTATGCGAATACGGAACATCCGTTCACCGGCATTCAGATCAACGACAAGGGCCTGGATGCCATGGCCGGTATCATCAGTGAGGTGCGTTCTGTGGTTGGATATGAGATTCCGCTTTCCTCTGATCATTATGGTCATTTTGATCTGAACAATGCGATCCGGTTTGGGAAAAAAGTGGAACCCTACCGCCTGGCCTGGCTGGAGGATATGGTTCCCTGGCAATTCCCTGAACAACTCAAAATGATCTCTGATGCGCTGGAGACGCCGATCCTGACAGGAGAAGATATTTATCTGCTGAGCGGATTCAAGCCGCTCATCGATATCCATGCGGTAGATATTATCCATCCGGATCTGGCAACAGCAGGTGGTCTGTTGGAAACAAAAAGAATTGGTGACTATGCAGAAGAGCACGGCATCGCAATGGCCATGCACTTCGCCGGAACACCGGTGTCCTTTATGGCCAGTGTGCATTGCGCCGCAGCTACTCAAAACTTTCTGGCATTGGAACATCACTCGCTCGACAGCGAATGGTGGGATACCCTGGTGAAAACCACCGATGGCCGGAAGTTATTTGAAAAAGGATTCGCGAATGTTCCTCTCACCGCGCCCGGTCTGGGCATCGAACTGGTAGATGAAGAATGTAAAAAACACCTGATACCAACGGATAAATCTTATTTCGCGCCGACGCCTGACTGGAATGATAAACGCTCCCATGACAGGCCGTGGAGTTAGACACTCAAAGTGCTAATTGCTTTTCGGATGAATTATTTGCTGATCTTTTCAATATCTATCGCATCGCCGGTAATAGTTCCTGTAATCGTAACCTTATCGCCTATATACTTAGAAACCTTCTTTGGATCACTGATTGTATAAACTTTGTCTCCGATTACAAAGACAGGAGCATAGCCTTCCTTTACGCATTTTTTTGCACACGCTGCATGTCCATCATTATTACCTTTAGCGCCGCAATGAGCATCACTAATGTATCCGGTCCAGGTACCTTTATCGGTGGCAAAAGCAGCAACTGAAAAAAACATCCCCAGCAACAATAAATACTTTTTCATATTAAAAAGTTTAATGTTAGATAAATTATTCTATCTAAGTTACGAATTATTAAAGAGAGGGAAATAAAAGCGAATCTATATAAGTCACGACAAAAATGATATTTTTAAAATATCGGATTATTCCTTTTTTTCGATCATTAAAAGTTTTTCACTATCTCCGCTATATTTTGCAACGAAGTACCAGGTAAGTATAATTTGCAAGAGAATAAACATTGGTAGTAAGAACGAAAATTTGATAAATATATTCAAAGCTTTCCCCGAGGCCAACATTACGGGTAGATCAAGGATATTAAATACCATGATAACTATCAACAGACGCTTACTACCGTTAAAATACCACCAACAAAAAACTCCATAGAGAAATTCAAGTATAAAATTCAAAAGAGGAAAATCAATTATTCCAAAGCCCCATACAGGCCTGTTTGAAAAAGGCGATAATAAAATATCCTTTTCATGGAATATGACATCGAGTACCACGTGCGACATTACACCTATTGCAAATACAAGCGCCAACTTTTTGTTCCTGAATCCCCATCTAATTGTTGCATATGAAAGAATTGAAATTAATACGGATGAAAAAATGGAATGGGAATATGGAAGATAATCAAGATGTAATTTGCCGTCCGATATAGAAAAATGCTCTATACCTATAAAATTGAAAAGAACCCATAACACCTCCACTATTTGAGTTGAAATGAGTAGTGGCCATATTGCGACAGCTGGTTCCTTTTTCTTAAGTAATAATGCAGTTGCTGCATGATTAATTGCGTACATAGATTGTGAATTTTAATATATCATGTAGATTTCTGAGTAGATGCTGATAATTCAAACGATAAAAGTCAAACAATAACCTTTCGAGTATGATTGAAATCGGTCACTCTGACTCTCATTTAAAATATATGCCTGTTTATAATTTCTCTACCAGATCTTTTAGTTTGTTGAGGTTTTCGTTAACCGCTCTTTTTACACGAGGATTCAATATAAAACCAAGAAAATCAGCTGCACCTCCGTTTAATTCGAAGTCGTTTGTTATTAAAGTACCATTATCCAAATATTTGAATTGATAACTTATCAGGAAAGGATATTCTCCTTTAACGCTCTTGATTGTTACAATCCTGTCAACTTCATATTCTATAATTATGAAGGTGTCTTCCAGAATCTTGCCCATGAACTGGCGTTGTTGGTTGAATGCAGAGCCGTTACCTACAGGCCCTTCGGAGATTTGTTCCGATTTAATTACTGCGTAATTCCATTGTGGCAGGTTTCGGAAATTGCTCACAAAAGAAAATGTAGTATGAAGCGCTTGCTCTATATAAATAGTATTTGTAAACTGCATAACCTGTATTTATAATACAAATTTCTGCAGGTTTAATTTAGAAGCAATTGACAAAAGTCAAGAAATCATTTTCCGTCTTACACGGCTTAATGTTTCTGGTTTAATACCCAAAAAGGAAGCAATATCTGCCAGTTTTGATACTTTATATATATCCGCATAGTTTTCTAAAAACCATTCATACTTTTCGATGGCTGTCAGATGCACTATCTTTTTTAATCTCAGATCTCTTTCAATACAGGCCTTTTCAAGAACAGTGCGGCCAAAAACATTTACTAAATAACTTTCAGCGTACAATTTTTGCAGGGAATTGTAACTTAACAACAGAAGCTCGCAATCTGTAACTGCTTCGATAAATTCAAATGATGGTTCATGAGTATAAAAACTATAATAGGAACCACTAAATGTATCGGGCTGATTAAACTCGGTCGTTATTTCATTTCCATTCTCATCTATATGGTATGTTCTTAAATAACCTTTTTCAATAAAAGCAATATTTCTGCTAACTTGTCCGGAAGAAATAAAGTAATCTCCCTTTTTCAAGTTTCGTTGTTTAAGTTCAGACTTAAATTTTTCCGCCTCTTCATTATTTAAGCCATTTTTTTTAAGCACCTCATCTATCATAATAATTGCATTTATTTATCATCATGCACTTTCTTTTCCTCTATTCGTCGATTAAAAAATTGTATCGGGACCCAAAACCGACGGAACCAGATAACATTCAATCGTTTCGCTAATTCATACCCTAACTCCATGCCAAAATATTTCCGACTATTTGCTACTCTTGAGCGAATCCTCAACCCCATATCGTATGGCCGCTTCCAGTATATCCATATTTATATCTTTCAACGTCTTAAACTTTATGCAATATCCGGTCACACTTGCCTTACCCAGTTTTTTCCCATAGGTTTTGGCCAGGTATGTTTTATCTTTTAAACCCAGGATATAAACAGAGATGCCGGTTGTGTTTGCACTGACACCAATCTGAAAAAACTCTTTGGTTTCTCCATTCGCATATTTTATTGTATAAAGTCCGTATCCAATATTTGGGTTACTGACCGTTTTACCCTCGCTGTTTTTACCATCGACGAACCATAATTTACATCCTGGCAGAACCTGAAGTATGCGTCGGTGCAACTCCTGCATGTCGCTACGTTTTGGTTCAGGCTGGCTGGTAATATACTTTTTGATTTGCTCCTGTACGTTCATATAAAATATCAAATTACGTGTAACTTATTTTGCCAGGACGGTTGAATAACGCAAGATACCCAAATTCATGGCCTGTCTTTTTCATATTTACTTATTTAAAGTTAAACTGATTTCCTAACTTTCGAATGAACAACATCGGGGATCCGGATGTAAATTGAAAGCGGAAATTTGAACTAAAAACAGAAAAATGTTATTGACTAAGGTGCCAAGTATTATTTATATTTTAAAAAAAACTCAAGTCGAATTCGTTTATACACTGGTCATTGCAATAATAGTTTCCGGTTTAACGTATAAATTCAATCTGGACATTCCAGATATGCCAATTAATGTTCCGGCATTTCTTGGAACAGCCATTGCTGTTCTTATATCGTTCAAGCTGAGTCAATCTTATGACCGATGGTGGGAAGCACGAAAAATATGGGGAACTATCGTAAATGAAAGCAGAAGTTTTACGCTGCAATTGCAATCTTTCATTCCTCAGGGCAATGAACATATTATCAGACAATTAGCGCTTAGACATATTGGCTGGTGCTTCTGTTTAGGACAATCGTTAAGGGGGCTGGACCCGTTAGAAAACTTAGGAAAGTATATATCCGAAGATGATATTAAAAAAAATCAGCACGCAAAACAATAAACCCCTGGCACTTCTGCAGTTAAACAGCCTGCAGATAGCAGAACTAAAAAATGATGGAAAACTAGATATTTTTAGTCAGGTACATATTAATACGACTTTGATAAATTTTACAAATGCCATGGGAATGACTGAAAGAATAAAAAGCACGGTCTTCCCGGTAACCTATCGTGTTTTTCTTCATTTAATGATCTATTTATTTGTTATTACTCTTTCCATTTCATTAGGCGAAATCAATCCTTTATTTGAAATACCTCTTTTATTAATAATATCGTGCGGATTTTTCGTGCTGGAAAAGACAGCCACACTTTTACAAGATCCATTTGAAAACAACCCAACGGATACCGCAATGACAACGATTGCAACCAATATTGAAATTAATATAAAGCAATTGTTGAAAGAAGCAGATGTACCCAAACCACTTAAACCCGGAAGTTTTTATTCACTTTAAATATGGGTTTATTTTGTAGGTGGTTTACCGGGCCACTCCTTCCATCACTGAGCGGTCGTGTTGAACAGGAACGAAAGGATCTGCCACGAGACAGATCCCTTTTTGAAATTAAATTTTTGGGCTGGTTATTTGAAAATCAATTCCTGAGTTACTTTACCCCCTAATTGTTCACGCAGGTCATTTCTCGCCACGGCCGATTTTTGTTGAACTTCCTCAGTTCCAAACAATTTATTGCGAATAGCGTCCATCTTGTCAATTAGTCCATCTTGTACAGCATGATTCTTTATTTCATACATTAACATCAGATCCCAGTCATCTTTCGAACCTGGCAGACCGGAAAACACTTTGTAGTCCATGATGAGTCCTTCCATTTTCGCTTCATTCATAACTTTTATCCAGCCTTCACTGAGGTTTTTCAAGTATAGAAGTGTCATCCCGGACTTTGTTTGAATAAATTGTACCGTCCACACAGGCCCCTCTGTATAAGGTTTGCTGGTTTGAGCAGTTACCGATAATTGCGTCATTAAAATGCAAAGAGTTAAACTGAAGAAAAACAATAATTTTTTCATGATTACTTATTTAATTAATTAGATAAAATAGCATCATAGAACCGGGTTAGTTATTTGAACTTTCTTATGTAGGGTGAATTGGTGAGGGAAGAAATACCAGGTTAAGATAAGGATTAAATTCCGGGACGAAAGGAACTTGCCTGGTAAATACACACAGCTTACTCATGGGCATAGTGTGGAGTTCGGTGGTGGGTATTATTTACTGGTTGATAAAACGAGATAAACATGGTGCCATAGTCATTGGCCTTTGTTTGTTAATTCACTGGTTTCTTGATTTGATCGTGCATGTAGCTGATTTACCTTTGTCACCTTTTGGTGATTTTAAAGGGGGACTTGGTCTTTGCAATAACGTGGCAGCAGCATTGATTATTGAAACAATTATATTTATAACGGGCGTATACATATACGCCACTTTCACAAAGGCCAAAAATAAGATTGGAAACTGGGCTCTCCGGGCATTGGTTATTTTTCTTCTTGTATTTGACTTCTATAATACCTTTGGACCGACACCTCCTGATTCGATCATGATCCTGTTTGTCTCTTCTATAGTCCTGATGGGACTTATTATTTCGATTGCGTATTGGGTAGATAAGAACCGGGAGGTGGCTTTATAAATGAACGATCAAAACAAACGTCAGCTCCCGTTTACTAAACGCATGTTCGTAATCCTGCAAGCCGAAGAAGCAGCCATTACCGCCATCGCCATTTATTTTTTAACCAAACATAGCCTGGGTTTGTCCTTCTGGTTATGGATACCCCTTTTCTTAAGTCCGGATATCTCCATGATGGGTTACCTGATCAACAACCGCGTGGGCGCCTTTACTTATAATTTGTTCCACCACCGGGCTGTGGCTTTGGTGGTTGCAGCTGCTGGCTTTTTTATGCACCAGGAGTCAATGATCACCATCGGTATATTATTATTCGCGCACTCATCTTTCGACCGCATGTTGGGTTTCGGATTAAAATACAACGATAGTTTTAACCACACCAGCCTGGGCTGGACTGGGAAAAAAGAACCACCCCGGTAAACGGAACTGATTTGACCACTTATAAACCGGCCAATAGGTGTAACCACTTATATTTATATGGCCATGCGCAGTAAACAGACAAAAATATTGCTATTCGTATTCATCGGATGCCAATTCTCCTTTGCACAAACTGTTTCAAAAACAGAAGCAAACAGCAACGAACGGAGACAGATTGCCATCGCCATGGAACAATCCCTCAAACATGATTTGCTCGATATCTATTATCCGCGCTCACTGGATACCGTATATGGTGGTTTTCTTTCCACCTTCACGTATGATTTTCAAGCCAAGGGCAACCAGGAGAAAATGATTGTTACACAGAGCCGCCACACCTGGACAAATTCAAAAGCCGCCTTACGATACCCTGAAAAATTATATTATCGCAGGGATGCAACCGCCGGATTTCATTTTCTTGCTGACGTTATGTGGGATAAACAGTATGGCGGGTTCTATACTCTCGTGACCCGAAAGGGAGAAATCCCGCCGGGTAATCCAGCCAACAAAGAAGCTTATGGAAATGCTTTTGGCATGTATGCACTCGCTGCTTATTATCAGTTAACCGGTGATACTTCTGCACTCGCCCTGGCCAAAAAAACTTTCTACTGGCTGGAAGCGCATAGTCACGATCCCTTACACAAAGGATATTTCCAGCACATGAAGCGGGATGGTGAGCCCATCAGAAGAACAGCGAACACACCTGTTACTGCAGAAACCGGATATAAGGATCAGAACAGTTCTATACACTTACTGGAAGCGCTGACGGCATTGTACGAAGTATGGAAGGATCCGCTGGTTCGGGAGCGCCTGCAGGAAATGCTTTTCCTGATCCGCGATACCATTATCACACCCAGGGGAAATCTGACTCTTTTTTTTACATCCGACTGGAAGCCGGTTTCTGTAAAAGATTCCAGCCGCGATTTTATTCTTCACCATCATAACCTGGATTATGTTTCATTCGGGCACGATGTGGAAACAGCTTATCTCATGCTGGAAGCTTCACAGGCACTGGGATTTAAAAATGATTCCATCACTCTGATGACTGGCAAAAAACTGGTCGATCACGCATTAAAAAACGGCTGGGATAAACAGGTCGGTGGATTTTATGACGAAGGTTTTTATTTCAAAGGCGATTCCGTCATTACCATTCTGAAAGAAAGCAAAAACTGGTGGGCTCAGGCCGAAGGTCTGAACACTTTGTTGCTGATGTCAGATTATTTTCCCCATGACCCTCATCAGTATTTTGAAAAATTTAAAACACTCTGGACCTATACACAGACTTATCTGATAGATCATCAGTGGGGCGACTGGTACGACGAAGGTCTTGACAAATCCCCTGAACGCAGAACCGCATTGAAAAGCCAGATCTGGAAAGCTACCTATCACAATTACCGGTCTCTGAGTAATTGCGTGGATCGGCTGAATAAGCATTAATCAATCTCAACGATCGGGTTTATTTTTTCATTTTCCGGGTAATTAAAACCACAGCATACAATGCAACTATATAAAATCACACAGATTTGAATAAAATCATTGTGGCCAGAACCATCTTTTATAAACTTCAACAATTTTGCGTGAAAAATAAGGATCAGAAAAGCGCCTGCCACCGATACAATAGCAATGAGAGTTTTTTTGTTGAACCTGAAGAAATTATTTCCCGCATGGCCACTATTTTTACCTGCCCGCTTATACCAGGCATCTGTAACTTCTAATGCTTTTACAACAAAATCATTGACGCACTTAGGTGGTCCCATGGAATCAGCGCCATAAACAAACCTGACTCCCTTAATTTTTGAATCCATGCCCAAGTGAATTTCAAGAGAACACTCTTTCCCTTTCTTCTCCGGAATATCAAAAACCCGGTTAAGGTAACTTTCAAAATCATTTGAAATCATCGGGCTTAATTTTTCGAACATTTCATTCGTATCTCCCATCCCTATGGCATAAGGAAAGTCCGGATTCTGCGACCCATCACCTTTTCTATTTATTGTACCATCACTATGAATGAGAATAACCAATACCGTTTCACTCTGTACTTTTATTTCTATTGTTAAATAATTCAGTTTGATCATCTATGAATAATTCATTACGATAACAAAATACTATAAAAGGTCGCTAGTCCTCAGTGTGGACAAAAAAAAGCCGCCCATTCGGGCAGCTGTTCTTATAATTGTTGGAGCGCTATTTTTATTTTCCTCCGAATACGTAAAATACGCCAAGCTGGAAGACACTGTTCTTGACTGAATACCCATTGACTTCCTGCGCTGCAATATTTGAAAGACCCAGGTTATAACGGGCATCGATACCTGCACTAGTAGAAGGTATCCTGTAGCCCACACCAAATGCCCAGCTAAAATCAGTTGATTTATAGGAAGACTTAACGTCCTGAGTCGTACCACCTGCTTTCACACTAGCTGCCATCAGGAATCCAAGCTGCGGGCCAGTTTCACCATACAAACCTGAACTATGTTCATATTTAGCGAGCACCGGAATATTCAGATAGGATTGATTGATGTTGACAACAATTCCGTCCGATGTTGCCTTCGCGCCTTCTCTGGAGTAGACAAGTTCTGGCTGCAGGAAGAATGAATTGACCAGGGGAATGTGCACAAACCCTCCGCCGTGAAAATCTACTTTTGCTGTTGTCCCTTCTGACCCAGGGCCCATAAGTGTTGCAATATTTGCACCTGCTTTTAGTCCGTATTGAATCTGAGCACTTGCCGTGAAGAATACGCCTGTGGTAAATACCAAAAAAACTAACTTTTTCATAAGGTGGATTTTGTTGTTTTAAAGTTTTAGCCTTACTGATTTTTTTAAGGCCAATTCGACTATAATAAACGGCTGGCGGTAACTATTATTTTAATAATATGACTGTTTTCTCAGGCTTTTTCTACTCAATTCCAGCGCCTTAAGAATGCATCTTTTATTCTTCCGCTATTGGGAAGATTTCCAAAAATTAGTCACCAAAATAGCGCATCGGTGGTCTGAAATTACCAGCATTATCCGCACGCAGGATTCATGATCAGCTTTATAAAATCACCAAACATCGCCGGATCATTTTTTAAGCTGAAGATGGTAAATCCGTTCGCTGACTACCCTTCGCAAAAATTTGCTTAAATTAGAAGGCTCTCCTGTTCCCATAAACCGAACATTGCGATGCCCCAGTACAACCGTCAGCTCGCTGCGATTCTTTTTACCGATATTGTCGGTTACACTGGCATGATGCAACAAAACGAAGAGAATGCATTACAGGTCATGGATCGTTATACCAGTGTCCTGAATAAACTCTTAACGGATCATGGAGGCAAAATCCTGAATGATTATGGGGATGGCAACCTTTGTTCTTTCTCCAGCGCCACCCAGGCTGTTCAGTGTGCCTTGTGTGTTCAACAGTTATTGCAAACAGAAGTAATCGTACCCCTGCGCATGGGTCTCCACGTAGGAGAAATCATTTTTGATGGCGAAAAGGTAATGGGTGATGGGGTAAATGTGGCTTCCCGCATCCAGTCGCTTGGCCTTGCCAACAGCATCCTGTTTTCCAAAGAGGTTTTTGATAAAATAAAAAATCAATCCGAATTCAATACGAAATGCCTGGGCTTTTTTGAATTTAAAAGTGTAGAGGAGCCAATGGAAGTATTCGCGCTGACAAATCAGGGGCTCAAAGTGCCGAAGCGGGAAGAAATGAGCGGAAAATTGAAAGAAATTCATCAAAAGTCAAAACGGAGAAAATGGATAATCCTGACCGCGATGATGGTACTACTTGCTGCAGGATTCTTTTTATACAAAGCACGGATGCACAATGCCGTTTTTACTGGTTCTGAAAGAACCATTGCTGTTTTGCCTTTTGAAAATACCGGGTCCGATAAAAGTGAAGAATATATTTCTGACGGGATCACACAGGATGTGATCAGCAGCCTTTCTAAAATATCATCTTTACAAAAAGTAATTGGATGGATTTCCGTAAGAAGTTTTAAAAAGACATCCAAATCATTAAAACAAATTGCAGATGAACTGGATGTGGCAGCTATCCTGTCCGGGACAATCGAAAAGGAAGATCAAAAAACCCGTATACGGGCAGAATTAATTGAAGTTGGGACAAACAAATTGTTATGGGTAGATAATTTTGAATATGCCGGAAATGACTTTTTATCCATTCAGTCAAAACTCGCCTTACAAATTGCAAATGCTTTGAAAGCCAATCTGTCACCAGAAGAAAAGAAGGGTATTGCAAAAAATAGCACAGAAAATGCAGAAGCTTATAAGCTATATCGCAGAGGCAGAATTTTTTGGGATATAAGAAACAAAGCCAATTATGACAGCGCTGAACTGTATTTTAATAAAGCCGTGCAACTGGATCCGGACTATGCATTGGCTTATTCGGGCTTAGCAGACTGTTACACATACAATCAGAAAGGCTTAACGCAAATGGAAGCGATCCCGATTGCAAAAGCATATGCGTTAAAAGCTTTATCACTGGATAGTACTTTGACGGAAGCTAAAACAGCGCTTGCATTTATTCAGGGTTATTTTGATTTTGATATCAAAGGAGCGATTCCTGTTTTTAATAAAATTATTAGTGAAAATCCGAATTACGCTCCGGCCCATATATATCTGGGCAACTTATTGGGTGCTTTAGGCGATCATGAAGCTGATCTGAATGAAAAGAGAAAGGCATTGAGTCTTGATCCGCTTTCCGGCGCCTGGAATATGGTATTAGGAAGAGCTTTGTATCAGGCCCGTAAATATGATTCAGCCATTGAACAACTCCAAAAAACAATTCTTCTGAATTCAAAAGTAAATGGTGCTTATACATCTCTGGGATTAGCCTTTATTCAAAAAAAGGAATATCAAAAAGCAATAGATGCTTTTTCAAAGTTGCCCCCGGGTACTGTTTGACGTGGGAAGTAACGCATTTGCCTTTTTGTCTTATGCCTACGCAATGAAAGGAGACAAAATGAAGGCAATAGAGTTATTAAATAAAATCCCGGGTATTGACCGTTTACAATGCACTTACCAATTAGCTCTTATATCCCTGGCACTTGGAGATACCACTGAAGCCTTGAATCAACTGGAATATTCATACGCACATCATTTTCTCGCGATGCCTTTTATAAGTATGGATGTCAATTTGGAACCGATTCGAAATGAACCCCGATTCCAGGCGTTGTTGAAAAAAATTTATTATAATTAAAAGGTAAATGTATAACCAATATATATTAACCAGTTAGCAAAATGTCCGGGAGTTATGGTATACTGACCGGTAATCTCTTGCTGTCGCTGATCAGGAACCGTCTGAATGGTTGCCCTGGCTACGGGAAGCGATACAAATGTGTATAAAATAGATTTTTGAAATTTGTATTGAAGACCCGGTTCAATCGAAAAGATATATCCCACCCTGCGCAGGCCGTCATTCTCACCAAACAGATCATGTGCAGGAGAACCTTCAAATCGCAATCCTACAGTTGCTACCAGTCTGTCAAAAGTATAATTCGCGCCCACCCTTAAAGTATAAACATCCGGAACGCTGTTTACGTTGTTTGTCGTTGCTGCATTCAATGAATCCTGTAAGGGTGGAAGCACACCAGCCGGAAAGGAAGACACTCCATTTGTATTCACCGGATTGATCAAATAGAAAAAATTCCCAAAGACGCTGATATTCCGGTTGAAAATATAAAATGCATTGATAGCTGTCGTAATGCCTGTTCCGCCATCGCCTAGCTGAAGCGCTTCAGCCAGGGGTTGCAGTGATTTGACAACTGGTTTATCACTATAATACCAATAATCTACAGAATGATAGTTACCGGTAGGGAATTTAATGCCCAGGCCAACCTGAATATTTCCTTTCCTGCGCACATTCTCATCAAATATCCATTTGTATGCAGTCAGACGAATATCTCCGACACCGAAGGCCCGTAAGTCATGACGCCCACCCTGAGCATTCATAGAACTGGCTCCTGTATTTGCAGCGATTGGCATATCAAGGCCCAGTGACCATCCATGGGCTAAAATCTTCATGAGTCCGAAGTTTACGGTATATTCATAAAGATTGATCCCATCATACCCTTCATTATTCTTTCCATAAAACACCCTGTTGGTGTAAAAGTAACGGTTGTTAATGTCCAGACTCCAGGTATCTGGTGTCTGGCCATATCCAAGAGCAGCAAACTGGCCAAATGCTGCCAGATTCCGGATCGCCACACAACCCTGGGACCTGACAGAATGATTACAAAGAATGACTATTGAAATAAATAGTGCAATTAGTTTTTTCATGCAACAGGGCTTTGGTTTATAAATGGGTAAATGGGTATTTTCAGGCCAGACAGGCAGCTACTTCAATTTACAGAATAAAATCAACCATTGACTAATAATACAAATACCTATTTATCGGTAGATCGTCCGTAACCTAACCGGGCAAACTGGCCAATCTGATTCCACTGTATTGAGTCCAAATCGGCGGGTTTTAAGAAGAATAAGCAATAAATTGGTGTGGCGATTGCCTCTTATTCTTACTCATGCCAGTCAAACCTACCAATTATCATAGCAGGTCAGTAACCAATTACCTGAACTATGTTCTGGTTATGTTAACCCTGGTCTACGCGTTCAATTTTGCAGACCGGCAAATGCTCGTGATTCTCCAGGAATCGATAAAAAATGAATTTCAACTGTCCGATACCGAACTGGGTTTGCTCTCCGGTTTCATATTTGCCATTTTTTATATTGCGCTGGGCATGCCCATCGCGCGATATGCAGATAAAGGGAACCGCAGAAATATCGTGGCCGGCTCGCTGGGATTATGGAGTATCATGACGGCGATTTCCGGATATGCCGGAAATTTCATCCAGTTGTTACTGGCCCGCATGGGCGTGGGTGTTGGGCAGGCAGGTGAAAGCCCGTCGGCCCACGCCATGATTTCAGATTATTTCCCATCTGGAAAAAAGATCTACCGCACTTTCGATTTACTCCACAGGGCTTTATATCGGCATCCTGATTGCATTCTTAATGGGCGGATATTTGAACCAGCATTTCGGATGGCGCACTGCATTTCTTGTCATGGGCATACCAGGCATTATTTTTTCGTTGCTGTTTTATTTTACGGTGAAGGAGCCGAAAAAGGGAGCAACCGACGTGAGGGAGACGACTTCAGGCAAATCATACTCCTTAAATACCGCGTTGAAATTATTGTTTTCTAATAAGATTTTCCTGTTCCTGGCTATCGCCATCGCGCTGCATATATTTTGCATTTATGCCTTATTGAATTGGGCACCTTCATTCCTGTCGAGACTTCATGGAATGAAGAGTATCGACATCGGCGTTTCACTTGGTTTGATCTTTGGTGTCAGCGGGGCAATCGGAACTTATGTTCGCAAACTACTGACCGATCGTCTTGGGAAAAAAGATAAACGATATTATCTGAGAGTACCGGCTTATTCGATTCTCATTTCCATTTTGTTTACAGCCGGTGCGCTCTTTCTTCAGAATAATTACCTCACCCTGTTCTGCCTGGGTGTTAGTGCATTTCTGCAGAGCATGTACCTGGGACCCTTTATTGCTGTCGCCCATAGCCTGGTTTCCGCGTCCATGCGCGCACTTAGTTCTGCCATTGTATTTTTTATGTTAAACCTCTTTGGTTTAGGGTTCGGTCCATTGGTGGTTGGCATCATCAGCGATTTACTTAAACCGTCCATGGGTATCGAATCCCTGCGATGGGCCCTCTCCATTATATTACTGTTGAATGTTGCATCTGCCGCCCTGTTTTTTGCGGCTGCCAGAAAAATAGGAATCAATACAGCATTGTAAATACCTGTCAATCGTAATGGTATTCTCTAAATCAATAATCATGAAAAATAATTTTTGTCTTTGCATGGTTCCGGCTTTGTGTTTTTTATTCTTCCCTTTAAAAGGCAACACGCAGGAAGTCAGGGATTCAGTTTCAGGTCCGGTGCACAAAGCATCTCATGAAACGGGCCTGTTTGACTCGGACAATTTTCTGGAAATTACATTATCTGGCAATGTTCATGAATTATTGGATGACAGGGCTTTTCATTCCGGCAAGCATCATTTTCAGCTTACATATAAAAGGGAGGACAGCATGGTGGTCTCAATGCCTATTGAGGCACAAACAAGAGGTCATTACAGAAAGCTCAGAGAACATTGTTACTATCCACCCATTTTCCTGCATTTCCCGGCAGGGGACACATTGAAGTCATCTATTTTTAAAGAGGATAGTAAATTAAAATTAGGGATGCCGTGTAAGGGCGAACAATATGTTATTTATGAATGGCTGGTGTATAAGGTGTACAACCTGATTACTCCAAATAGTTTCAAGGCAAGGCTCGTGAAAGTAAAATTGGATGATAGTAAAAGTAAAAAAGGGACTGCTCCTTTTTATGGAATGTTGCTGGAAGAAGTAAAAGACCTGGCTGAAAGAAACAGATCTATTGCGGTTAAAAGAAAATTAAGGCCTGAACAAACTGACACCAGTTCTTTTTTGACCATGGCAGTGTTTGAATATATGATTGGCAACACTGATTGGTCCGTACAATACCTGCAAAACATCAGACTTATTTCAGAAGATTCGAATTCCGTTCCCATTACTGTTCCGTACGATTTCGATATGTCCGGGATCGTAAATTCGCCCTATGCAATACCAGCCGAGGAGCTTATTATGACGTCTGTTCGCGAAAGGCGATATCGTGGATATTGTATTCAGGATATGAAAATATTTGATAAAGCCATCGAGTTGTTTAATAGTCGAAAAAAAGAGATCTATTCCATTTTTACCAGTTGCCCTTTGCTGGATGAGAAATATGTAAAGTCTACTATAAAGTTTCTGGATGAATTCTATGCAACGATCAATAATGCAAATGCAGTAAAAAAAGAATTTGGATATCCCTGCGATAAAAATGGGACCGGTAATGTAGTTATAAAAGGTTTGAAGGAAGAACAACCAACGGATTAGTTCTTATTCAGTAAGTGAAAGCACATTGCCATCAGGGTCATTAAACCAGGCGACCTTAGAACCTCCCGGAGATATCCACACGCCATCATTGTCCTGTTTAAGGAAGTCATATTTATTACATTCAATCCCCTTTTTATTCAGCGATCTGATCATTTCGTATATATCAGGTACATTCCAGCCAAGTATAGTAAACCCTTGAGGGACCAGTTCTCTTACGAAAGTTACTCTCAATAATGTTCCATTCGCATCAAACTCTAAGGCATAATCGTCTTGCGATACCAGGGTTAATCCCAAAGTCCCTTCGTAAAATGTTCTGGCCTTATTGGCGTCAGTAGTTGGTATAAAAGCTTTTAATTTTTTGTCCCCAAGCATATTCAAAATTAAAATTAGATTGGTGCTAATAACTTTAAGTAGTAATCAGGAAATTCGTGTGGTTACTTTGTACCATAAACGTATAGCTATTGTCCGATTTTGAACATATGAATGAACCATTTTTATTCATTTCAAGCACAAAATCCGAACGGCATGCCTTTTGTTTCTTTTCAGACACTCACTCAACAACCATGATCCATCACTTTTTTCAGATCGCCTGGCGCAACCTGGTAAAACGGAAATTTTACAGTTTTATCAATATCGCCGGACTGGCCATCGGCATGACCTGTTGCCTGCTCATTACCTTATACATAAAAAACGAGCTGTCTTACGATCAATATCATACCAAAAAGGATCGTATTTACCGGGTTCTGCAATCCTTCCGCTCTGTTAAAGAAGGCGTAAATCCCGGCCCTCCGACACCTGAAGAGTATTGGGTTTGGGGTAATGCGCCGGTGGGTCCTGCACTCCAGGCCGATTTTCCGCAAATTGAAAAAATGGTGCGGTTCATGAGTCCTTCGAGCCTGTTGCTCCAACATGGCGAAAAACGATTTCAGCAGGATAATCTGGTCTTCATGGATTCAACTGCATTTTCGTGTATTCAGCTGGAAAATGATTTTTGGAAATCCTCAAACTGCATTAATAGCACCCAATAGTATCGTGCTTACCAAAACGGTTTCGGAAAAATTCTTTGGCGATGCCAATCCCGTTGGCCAATCGCTGCGGGTGGACAATGCGGACAATTTCCTGATCACCGGCGTGATGGAAGATGTTCCGCCCAATTCCCAAATCAATTTCAACGGACTGATCTCTATGTCCACTGAAAGAAAATACAGATCGGACATTTTTGATTATTGGGGTTATGTGGATTTCTACACCTACCTGCTGCTCAAGCAAATACGAATATTGAGACATTGCAGGCGCAAATGCAGCCTTTGTAAAAAAGCATAATCCGGACGACAAGGGTTATGCGATCTCTTTTGAAAAAATGACTGATGCCTACCTGCATTCAGCAGCGATCAGGCAACCCGGGCCAACCGGAAGCCGGCTCAATGTGATTTTGTTTTCCTGCATTGCCGTTTTCATCATGCTGATCGCCTGTATCAATTTTATGAACCTGTCCACCGCCCGCTCCCTGGAAAGAGCAAAAGAAGTAGGCGTCCGGAAAGTATTGGGCGTAAGGCCCCGAAGCCTGATGTGGCAGTTTCTTATTGAATCCATCCTGATGTCCCTTGCCGCTGCGGTGATTGCCCTCATCCTTGCGCGTCCCGGAATTTCATTGATCGGAACATTATCGGGTAAGGATCTCTCGTATGCCCATTTCTTTACTCCCCTGATGTGGATGTACATGTTGGTATTTGCTGTTGTAGTCGGAATCCTGGCCGGGATATATCCCGCATCGTTCCTCTCCGGATTCAAAGCCATCACGGTATTGAAAGGAAAATTCAACCCTTCGCGCGAAGGCATATCCCTTCGTAAAGCCTTGGTTGTTTTTCAGTTTACTTTATCCATTGCATTGATTGCCGGAACCATCATTGTGTATAGCCAGTTGAAATTTCTGAATCGTCATGATCTTGGATTTCAGAAAGACCAAATGGTGATCGTGAATTTTGAAGGGGATGGAAAAGTGCAGGACAATATTGAATCCATTAAAAAATCCACTTGCCGATCAGCCGGGCGTTGTATCCGTAGCCGCTTCCCGCGCAGTACCCGGTGAGTTTCTGCCCAATGCGGGCTCGGCAGATTGAAGGACCCGACGGACAAATGCAAGATCAGGGTCCTTTTATTTATGAAATCGATTTCGACTTCATTCCCGTCTTTCATATTCCCCTGGTGGCCGGCAGAAATTATTCACGCGCCTATGTGTCGGACAGTGCGCAATCCATGGTCATCAATGAAGCCTGCTGCGAAATTGTATGGATATACAAAACCCGCAGATGCGGTTGGCAAAAAATTCGACCAGTGGGGAAGAAAAGGAACCATTATCGGTGTGGTCAAAGATTTCAATTTCCGCTCGCTGCACCAGGCCGTAGAACCACTGACTCTACGATATGGATATCCTTATAACCTCAACCGGATAGCCGTTTCCATAAAAGGCAATGATGTGCAGGCAACCCTTACGCGCCTGAGAAAAACCTGGGACAGGGTGGCCCCGCAACGTCCGTTTATGTATCATTTTCTGGATGAATCCTTCAGCGCGCAATATGAAGCGGACCAACATTTTGGACAGCTCTTCACTTTCTTTTCCTACCTGGCGATTTGTATTGCCTGTCTCGGCTTATTTGGTTTATCGACTTTCATGGCGCAGCAACGTGTAAAAGAAATAGGCGTTCGGAAAGTGCTGGGTTCGTCGATCAGCGGTATCGTGCTGCTCCTGTCAAAAGATTTCATAAAACTCATACTGATTGCCATTGTGATTGCAACCCCTCTTTGTTTGTGGGCGATGAATCAATGGCTGCAGGGTTTTGCATACCGGATCACGATTGGTCCGCTGGTATTCGTTGAAGCAGGAATGATCTCCCTGGCCATCGCCCTGTTAACCATGGCCTGGCAATCTGTTAAAGCGGCTATGAGGAACCCGGTAAGTTCATTGAGAAATGAATGAGTAGCGAAAAGTAAAGTTCCAGTGATTACAGCTCTGCCAGAACAAGACAGTTAATTGTCAATTTTCTCTTTTAAGCTTTTGAAAACTTCCCAACTTCCACCGTCTTCCGATCTCAACACCAATTCCCTGTTGCTAAACTGCAAAGTAATGTAGTAGGATGTTCCTCCTTCTGCAGAAATCTCAAAAAGATCCGTGATCCAATACACAGAATATTCTTTATTCAGCTCAGCAAAAAGGTGGATCGGCAACTGGCTTGACAGAATATTTCTTGTTACAGCAATCAATTTGCCATTTGTATCGAAATAGGCATCGAGGATCTGGCCATTCATCGTAAAATGTGCCTTTTCGTATTCAGCAAGGTTTTCCCACTGGACGGCCTCGGCATTAACAAACTCTTTACAAAATGACTCTTTTACACTTTCGCTAATGTCCTGATTGTTGAAAGCCAAACAGTAGCTACTGATAAAGCTAAGTATCAGCACTCCGAACCCGATTCTCTTTTTCATGTGATAAAATTATTAAGTTCATTTTTATAATATGCCAACCTGTACACTGGTACGAACATTGTAACAAAGTCGGCGATAACTGTAATGCAAAATTGGAGATGGTTTCAATGCAAGTCAAACTGATATTTTTTATCTGAACATAGACAACACCTATAATAATGAACATTCAACAACTGGAATACATTGTGGCGGTAGATAGCCATCGCCATTTTGCCAAAGCCTCTGAAAAGAGTTTTGTTACTCAGCCCACCCTTAGTATGATGATACAAAAATTAGAAGAAGAACTATCATTGAAAATTTTTGACCGGGGTAAGCAGCCGGTTATTCCAACCAGAGAGGGAGCGGAAATTATACGAAGAGCCAAACTGGTTCTTGCCGAAGTAAATGCATTAAAAAATTTTGCAGTCGAATTAAAGGATGAGATGGGTGGCGAGCTTCGTTTTGGCATCATCCCCACGCTCGCTCCCTATTTGTTGCCACTCTTCCTGAAGTCTTTCAGAAATAAAAATCCTGGATTAAAACTATATATCAAAGAAATGGTAACGGATGAAATTATTGCCGCTTTGAAAACTGGCGAACTGGATATGGGTTTGCTTGCAACACCCTTACAAGATGAAAAGCTCACTGAATACAATCTATTCTATGAAGAATTGTTTGTTTATGCTTCCATGTGTATCTCCAAATCAAACAAAGAATTAATGGTGGCCGAAGAAATAGATTTGAATAATTTATGGCTGCTGGAAGAAGGGCATTGCCTGCGCAACCAGGTGATCAACTTGTGTGAAATAAAAAAAAGGAAATCAGAATCTGATACCCTTCATTATGAATCGGGTAGCATTGAAACGCTGATTAATCTTATAGATAACCATAAAGGTATGACCATCATTCCAGAACTGGCAACTTATAATTTAACTCCATCACAAAAGAAAAATATTTGCCGGTTTGCCGATCCAATACCGGTGCGAGAAATCAGCCTGGTTACCTCTAAAGAATTCCCCAGAAAAAAGTTGCTTAAACTATTCAGGGATGAAATCAAATCCAGCATTCCAATAAAACCGAATGATCATGATAAAAAAATATTGGAAATTAAATCCTTTGTGGAAAACGCTGCTGAATTGAATTAGTCTGGAATCTACTGGCAACTATGTTTGCAAAAGTTATTCAGAATGAATATTATTTGTAAAAAGCGATTCGGATAATTTAATCGGCAGCTATCCCCAAAACTTCCCTCGCCTTTTTTAATAATACGTCAGGGCTGAATGGTTTGGTGATATAGACATCAGCGCCAACTTCCTGCCCTTTTATACGGTCAAGCTCCTGGCCTTTTGCGGTTAATAAAACGATGTATACATCCTCCATGTTAAGTTCCTTTTTCACACGCCGGCAAACTTCCATGCCATTCATTTTTGGCATCATGACGTCCAGGAAAACCAACTGCGGATTTTCCGCTTTTATTATTTCCAGCGCCTGTTCCCCATTCTCCGCGGTAAAAAAATCGACGCCGTCATCTTCCAGTTCCTCCAGGGTCTGCTCAATCAGGCTGCGGATATGCGATTCATCATCAACAATCAATAGTTTCAAACTCATTATATTCTCTTTTACTCATAAATCAGAAACAAAACATTTTCAAGGCCCTTTTCAAAACGAAGTGTCTGGACAATCTCCTGCCTGCCTGAGAATACAGAATTGAGGATGATCATATCCGGTTGTGTTGCAATGGCTTTTTCTGCCAGTACATGCCAGTCGGATTCAAACACCTGGTATCCCCTTGTCTGCAATACATCTGTCAGTGTTTTTACCGCAGCCTGGTCCTCATCAACGATCATCACTTTTTTCCTGGATTTACCCTGTTCCAGCAGAACACCTACTTCAGTAAATAGCTGACTGGTATCAATTGGTTTTGTGAGATAACGGTCCACGCCGATCCGGTATCCCCTGGCCTTATCCTGCACAACGGACAAAATGATAATCGGAATATCCAGTGTTTTCGGATCATTTTTCAGGATAGAAGCCACTTCGAATCCATTCATTTCGGGCATCATGACATCCAGTATGATCAGATCCGGCTGATGATTGCGGATACTCTCCAGTGCTTCTTTTCCATTCTTTGCCTCTTCAATTAAATAACCTCCATCCGTTAATTCCTGCCGGAGCAGGGAGCGGATGGAATCGTCATCATCCACAATCAAAATAGTTGCAGTTCCATCTTTCAGTCTGAAACCGGATTGCGCCACATGATCTTTCAGTTGCTTCACCAGGTCGTCGAGGTGAATGGTTTTATTAACGGTGCCCTTTTCATTCACCGGCAACGCAAAGAAAAATGTACTGCCCTTTCCCTGTTCGCTTTCCAGCCAGATCCGCCCGCCATGATGTTCAATGATCTCCCGGCAAATGGGAAGACCCAATCCGGTGCCCTTCGGTTTGTCCGTCAGCGTATCACCGCCTACCTGTTTAAATTGTTCAAATACAGCTTCATGATCCTGCTTCGCAATGCCGATGCCTGAATCTTTTATGCTCGTGATGATCTCGTCTCCCTGATGAACCACACGACAAAGGATTTCACCCTCGTTAGTAAATTTTACCGCATTTGAAATGAGGTTCACAACTACCTGGATGATCTTATCCGCATCACCGGAAATCTCCGGCAGCCCCGTGTCCATGAATTTCTTCAACACGATATTTTTATTGTAGAATAAAGAAGATGTAGCCGCAATCGCCCGGTCAACGATTTCGGGAATTGAAATGATTCCCATATGCCATTCCATTTTACCCGCTTCTATTTTTGCCAGGTCCAAAACATCATTGATGAGGTGTGTCAGCCGTTCGCCTTCCGAAATAACCACTTCCAGATTTTCGGAAACCTGGGTCATCGCTTTTTCGGTTCTCGGATTAGTTTTATTTGTTTCGGGGAATATCCTTTCTTCCAGTCTTTTTTTGATGATCTTGGCAAAGCCAAGCACGGAGGTAAGCGGCGTTCTCAACTCATGACTGACCGTGGAAAGAAATGCGCTTTTGGCTTCATTGGCGCGTTCCGCATTTTTGCTGGCTTCCTCAGCTTCGAGTTTCGCTGATTTGACTTCTTCAAACAGTCTTGCTTTTTTTAATGCCACACCCACATTGGCAGCGATGGTTGACAATAAACGCTGATCTTTCTCATCAAAATAATCTTCTTTTACCGTGCTTTGAACACTCAGCACACCGATGATTTCATCGTCGATGGGAATGGGAACGCCCAGATAGGAAGCAGGAGGAATTCCAAGCGGGTCGATCCCGAGTTGCTTTATTTGTTTCTTAAAATCCTCATTAATCAGCAGGGGTTTTTTTGTATTAATAATTTTGGACGCAAGTCCCTGTCCCAGTTTTATGGGAGGCAGTACTTCTCCATACTGGTAAGGAAAATGGATCATGTTGGTCTTTTTGTCCAGCATCGCCAGGTAAACGATTTCTGCTTTAAATACCTGACGCATTTCCTCTCCAACCAATTTGATCAGATCGTCCAGATTCAGTTGTGATGCCAATGCCTGGCTGATCTGATTCACCGTAGTCAGTTCTTCCGCCTGTACCTGAACCTCGTGTGTACGTTCGAGCACTTTCTTCTCCAGTTCTGCCCTTTCCCTGTGAAGTTTTACAGTCCGATACCGGGTAATTAAATAGATCAGAGAGATGGCACCCAGAAAATAAAGCAAATACGCCCACCAGGTTGCTGACCATGGCGGACTGACGGTATAATAATAATTCGCTTCTTCGCTTATTTTCCCGTAAATGTTTTTGGCCCTGACATGAAAAACATAATTTCCGGCGGGCAGGTTGGTATACTCTTTATATGAATTATTATCCCAGCCTGACCAGCCATTCTCAAATCCCTCCAGCCAGGTTTCATATTTTGTTTTTTCTTCCTGTTCAAAAAACGGGGCCGCATATTCGAAACGAAGCGTATTGTTTTTATAAGGAATATTTACACCATTGCCTGCGTTGTCCGAAAGCGAAAGATTTAATGTCTCCTGACCCGCGGTGATATGACGCAATAATGTTTTAAAAGATTCTCTATAATTTTTCTTAAGATTTTCATCGTACCTCAGCAGACCATCCGTAGTACAAAACCAGACGATTCCGTTGGCTTCCGGATAGATCTGTGCGATGGTCCCGCCCGCAATGGGCAGGAATGGCGTTTTATCAATGGAATACTTTCCGTTTGCGTCCGGTATGGCCACCATGAGTTCCTTTCCGATTCTTATCCAAACCCGCCCGGATTGTTCTTCAACCATATAACTCTCGTCTTTACCGGCAGCGTTTGGAAATCCCCCAAAGGTTGTATCCACGATAAAACGTTTATGCGTCTCATCAAAACTGTAAAGAGCTGAATCAGCTATAAAATAAGTTTTCCCTTTGACCATATAGACGGGTCCGGCGCCGGTACCCAATCCATCTGCGATCGAAAATCTCTGAACACCCGTTTTTTTCAGATCCGGTTCTCCCTGATCATCAAATGCCAGGATAACGCGGAATACCGCCGAGTTTTGTGTGCCAACCCATATCCGGCCAATGGAATCTTCTGTAAGAGTCCAGGTAGCTTCTTCAATGCCCGGTATATTTCCCCTGTAAATCCAATGCTGAGCACTGTCCAGTTTACCCGCAACCTTTTTGCCCTTTGTAAAAACAGCCACGCCAAAAGTGGCGCCTGCGAGCAGTATATCGGGATGGCTGGCCAGTATCTTCATACCGGAAATTTGCAAGTCCCCGCTGGCAGAAGCCCGGATAAGATTCGTCTTTTTGTCTTTCACATAAAAAAGGCCGTCATTGGGTACCAGCAGTTTGTTATCATTCTCTGCCATAACAAATATCTGTGTCAGCGGAATACCCGGAAGTTCCTCAAATTTTCCATTGGACTGATTTAGCCGTAAAAGACCATTGGTAGTTCCCAGATATAGAGTACCCTCGAAACGTTTTATAGAAAGTGAAGCTGTATTGATACCCGATTGAATACCAAATGTGGTTAGAGGGGAAGATATTTCGATCCTTGAGATCCCATTATCCAGTGCCAGCCATAAAGATCCTTTATGATCAAAATACATTCCGTATACTGACTCATCCTGCAGTCCCACGTCGCGGTTGATCACTTTGAGGATCTTGCCCATTCGGTCGATAATCACCACGCCCTTGCCTGTCGTGGACAATGCAAAAGATCCATCTTTTAAAGCAATCCCTTTGTAGAGTGTTGCATTTTTAATAATCGGATCAGCCTCCGTTTTAAATGGCCTGAATGATTTTCCATCATAGATATATAATCCGGAATAGAACAGGCCAACGAGGTATTGCTTTTCTCCCTTACTACCGTTACTTCCGTCAGCCGGAGCAATGGGCAACATTACCTGCATGCGCTCCTTTCCCAGAAATTCACTGCCTGGTATCAATTCCAGCGAATCGTTGATCATTTTAAAAAGTCCGAGCCCCAGCTGGTGAACATAGTACACACCATCCAGATAGAAGGCGTACATGTACTTGGTGGTCGGTTTCCAGGTCTTTATTTCTTTCTCCTGGAAATGGCCTGTCTTATCTTTTACAACCCGGAATATGCGTTCTCTCGACTGAAAATAAATCCCTTTGTCCGTTGCGTAGGTTGACCAGATATCAAAAAATTCCTTTGCAGAATCCGGAAGATATTTTTTCAGGGAATATTGCTCGGTCTGCCCAAGACTATCCTTCGTCAGGTATCCGAAATCGCCCGTGGATCCATAAAAAATTTGTCCGCTCTTGTCCTGATCCAGGGACCGGAGGGCAACGGCCATCGCGCCCGGGAAAAGTATCTTTTTCCATTTTACCCCGTCGTATTGCAACAGATAACCTTCGTTCCCAAAATACATTAAGCCGCTGCTATCTTCGATGACACACCAATTCTGGGGATTACCTGTGTAATCTTTGGCCAGGTAATTCCTGATAAATGGAAGACCTTTTTCCGCCTGGCTTTGCCCGATCGTTCCCAGGGGACAAAAAGTAATCAAAACAAAAATTGCTGACAGAATGCGGAGGAAGCTGAATCGCATTAATAGATGATTTAGGAGGTTACACAGAAACGATCAGTTTTTTCAGGGTATCCTCACTAAGCGATCAAGGAAAAGTTGTCCTTTCATTGGCATCGGGCCTTTCACACGCTAGTAAATTATGGAAAAATATTCAATGGCCCACGCCCTAAAAAAAAACGTGGTATTTTCAAAGCTTTTATGTAATTTGATTTCCTTCTGGTCGTAGCCGCTTTCTTCACCTTCGCCAAAACATTACACATGAGAAATACAAGTATTTTAAAAGCGCATATTTACCTGCCCCTCGCAGGTCTGTGTCTATTGTTTAGCTGCTCTAAGAGCAGCCTAAACGGAAATTCATCATCTGACAATTCCAGTTCGATCCAACCCCACGTGTATGGTTTGTTGCCGGTTTCGGATGAAGAAATGAAGACTGTTCCGCTATTTACACCTGAGCTGTTGAACGGCGGTAAAACAGTCAACGGATTGAGTTATTCAGGCACGTTACCTTCCAGTTACCTGATGACCACTCCAGCCATCAGAGACCAGGGCCAGATTGGCTCCTGCACCGGGTTCTGCGGTACTGAAGCAAATGAAATACTGAAGTACTATGCAAAAGGCGGAGCGGTCGCTGCGCAACCTGTCATCAATTCAACGTCGAGCGCTATTGCAGCAGTAAACGCCTATAAATTCAGCAGCCCAACCAGCTTTTTCGGCACCAGTGGCGCACTGGCTCCGCTCTTCTTATATTATGTAGAACGGGTTAAAATTGAACGCAGGTCCATTTCATCCGATCCGGGAGCCAATATGGTGAATATCGGCCAGGCACTTGCAGGGTTTAACCAGCAATTCCGGGGGCGGCAGATCCATCAGCCCCTATGGTGAAAGCACAGAAAATCTTTATCCTTACCCAAGTTCAATTAATTCTCAGGGATACAATATAGCGGCCCTACTTCCAAACAATTCAGAACGGCCCCCAGTTCAAGCGCCATCAGTAATGCTGTTAGTTTCATGCTTGCCAAAGAGGGCGGCTCTACCACTTCATCCGGATCAACCACGGCCGGTTACTATTATATTGCAGGTACCGGTGATGTGAACGAAGTCAACAATTGCAAGTATGCCATCCTGAACAACAAGCCAATATTAATGGGCTTCACCGTCTATGATAATTCTTCCTATACGGTATTTGAAGGCCTGAGTACAACCAGTTATATATACAATCCATTGACCAATGGCAGTATCACCAAAGGGTTAAGCGCATTGGGTGGACATGCTGTTCCCCTGGTCGGCTATTTCGATGACGGAACTGCTTCGACCAGTGCTACCGGTGGAGGTTATTTCATCGTGCAAAACTCATGGGGCACACCCTGGGGCTATCATGGACATTTCTTATTGCCTTATTCTGTTTTACGAAACAGCTCAGTCGTTGGCAATAATAATTTGTTCGTGTTGGTTCAATAATATGCGGCCTTTGAGTTAAAGAAACTTACCTGATAGCTTGTAGGTAATTTTCTCCGAATATGAGATCTGTTATAAGAAGAGAATTTTATTGAAGATTATCTAACCGCGCTACATTGTCGGTTTTTCTGAATTCAGAAGGATTCATGCCTTTGTATTTTCTAAATGCCCGGTTAATGCGGGCATAGATGCTTATTAAATTTTTCCGGGTTGAAACTTCTTAAGCAGCCTTTCTTTACGACTTTTGGAAACGGCGATGGTTGAGCCATCAGACATAACCAGGTATCCACCCTCCCCCCGGATATATTTCGATACTTCGTTAAGGTTTACAATATGTGAATGATGTATCCTGATGAAATTTCCGAAACTGTTCAATTGTTCTTCCATTTCTTTTAGCGTTCGGCAAGCTGTAACACGGGTTCTATTTTTCAGGTATATCAGGGTGTAGTTATTGCTTGCCTCAAAGTTGACAAGTTCATGTGTGGGAATTAATTCATATCCTTCCGCGGTAGGTACCGCAATTTTAGTAAATGAATTATCCCGGTTCTGCATTTGGTCAAGCAGCATATGAAACTGTTCAGCTGACGGTGGATTTTTCTGTATTCGCACCTTATGCACCGCAGCTATAAGCTCTCTGGAATTTACGGGTTTTAATAAATAATCCAGTGCACTAAAACGAATGGCCCTGATGGCATATTGATCATAACTTGTTGTAAAGATGACTGAAAATGGGATTTGATCGAAATGTTCGAGTAGTTCAAAGCCGTTCATCGAGGGCATCTCGATGTCAAGAAAAATCAGATCCGGCTTGAGATTTTCAATGGACTCAAGAGCTCTTTCCCCTGACGTACAACGGTCGACCACTGTTATATCCGGGCAAAAGTCGTTGATTAAAATGTTCATTGTTTGCAGGCAATGTAATTCATCATCTATAATGATCGCCCTAATCATAAGTTTTCGGAATTTTAATGATTACTTCTGTCCCGGCCGCGCTCCCATCATCATATACAAGATCATTAATAGTTACTTTAGGGCCCCTTACATAGGAATTTTTTAACCTGGAAATCCTCTCAGATGTAATACGAATTCCCGACGATTTATGCAGGGTAGCGGATTTGCTGGCTCTCTCTGCCGCTTTTTTCCGGCCAATGCCATTGTCGCTGATCCTGATCAAAAGGCATTCATTTTCTTCTAAAATATCAATATCCAGGTGGCCTCTTTCTTTCTTCTGCATCAGGCCATGCCAAATCGCATTTTCAACATAGGGCTGCATGATCAGGGGAGGAATATTTAACTCAGAAACATCTATTTCAGAATGAACTGAAATATTATAAGAAAAGTAATAATTAAATCTAAGCGACTCCAGGTCGAGATACAGTGAAAGTGCTTCCAATTCACTTTCCAGTGATATGAATGAAGTCTGCGAATTCAGTAAAATCAAACGAATCAGCCTGGAAAACTTAGTAAGAAAATGAGAAGCCTGCGCCCGGTTATTTTCCAATATAAACCGGTGTATAGAATTGAGGGAATTAAAAATAAAATGTGGGTTCATTTGCGCGCGAAGAGCCTGCATTTCAAGTTCAATAGTTCGCTGCTCCATTTCTGTCATGGTTTTTTCGCCCTCCAGTTTTTGAATTTGCAATTCATTTTCAGCCAGTTCCCGAAGACTGGATTCATTTATTCGCTTTAATGTAATATTCCTGACAATGATCAATGCAAGGGCCAGCAGAACAGAAATGCCGACAATCAATATTTTTTTTAAAACGACCTCATTGTTCAGTTTTACCTTTTGAACTTCTTTTTCATTATTGAGTGCAGCCAATTGTTGTTCATACTTATATGTGCCTAGTTTTTTATTTAATTCTTTTGTCAGAGCGCCTTCCTTTAATAAAATGTATTTCTTAAAATAAAATAACGCACTGTCATATTGTTGCTGTTGTTCATAAAATGATGAGATGATCTGAAACGCTTCTTTCTCTGATTCAGCCATGCCAGTTTGCGTAGCCATGGTCAGACTTTCATTGGCATACCTGTAAGCAGAATCCATTTGTCCGGTGGCTAAATATATTCGTCCAATTCCATCCAATAAAATCATGATCTGGTTTTGGTCGTTCACTTCACGATTATACTGTAGTGCCCTCTGAAAATTCGCGAGAGCTTTTTCATATTGGCCCTGGGCATAGAATAGCCTGCCTGAACTGCCAAGATAAAACCTCCTGGCCCTTGGCTCGGAGGTGTCCATAAATTTGTAATAGTATTTTGCGGAATCATAATGTTTCAGTTTGATTTGAAATTCAGCCCCGAATTTGAACGCGCAGGAGCCAATCATTTTATTACCGGTTATCGTATCCAGGTCCCTGTACGCCCGCTGGTAATATTCCGAAGCGGTACTATTATCGTCCACTTCATTGTATAAATCCGCGATCCTGAGCAACTGAATCCTGCAGAACGCATCATCTCCTTTTTGTTTAGCCAGGTCAAGACAATTCCTTTCCATTTCAAGGAATTTCTCAACATTGCCATTGTCCTGATAAATTAAAGCGCTTCGACTGATCGACCAATACATGCCTATTGTGTCGCCTTCCTTTTTATAGTACCCATAGGCGGTATCCAGATACCTTAATGCTTCAGTATATAGCCCCTGACCATAGAGCGCATATCCCAAATGCTCACAAACCATTGCCAATCCTTTTTTATTCTGGGTTTTACTGTACCAGCTGATGGCCCTGCGGGAAAATACTTCTACGTCCGGAAAGTGATCAGCGACATCTTCGGCCGCTGCCTTATTCAATAACGATTCTGCTATTCCATGTGCATAATTTAATTTTACGGCTTCCTCGTAAGCGGGATTGGAAAATCGATTGATGGAATCCTTGTTGGCATAACTCTTTTGAAACCTATAAAAAAGAGAGTAAGAGGAACTTAAATTATTCAGGCAATCCACTCTCGCGCTATCGCGAAGCCCTGGCAATATCCGCATCAGGCTATCTCTCTGTAAGGTTTGGGGAAAACAACCTGCATTCCATAATAGAAATGCTGTAAGGAAAAATATTTGTTTTATATAAATCAATTGCCTGTTTATTCTTTTCAAAGGGAACCTGTCAAAATTAAATTTTAATTCATGATTCCTGTTACCGTTAGAAAACTCCCGTTGGATAACTAAGCAATGATAATCAGGCTTCAGGAGAACTCCGGCTGAACAGTCAGCCGGATTTCATTGTAATTGGCGGGATAAAGGGGTAGCTGATTTATAATATTTTACTTAATGATCTACTTCAAACAAATGCCAAAAACTATCAAATACATATTTATACGGCCAACCACTCACTGGTGTTAGTATTTTTTTAAGGACGGACATATTTTTATTCCCGTTACTAAATCAAAATGATCAAACATTCACAAAACCATTTCAAATCTTACTCAATGAAAAAGATTCTCATTACACTGACCATTGGATTCATATCCGTACTACTAACCGGCAGCTCTGCACTCGCACAGCAAGTTGACGGCCCGGTTGCCTTTCATCAAATAAAAAACTTTAAGATATCCATTGGCTATTTTGCCGCCCTGGAAAGTCTCAGTAGTATGGGCACTTATGTTCCGGAAACAAAAAATATTAATTCAAAAGCCATAAAAGATTTTCAGGAGCGTTATAATAATATCAAAAATCCCATGTGGTTCTCTGACAAAAATGGCGTTGAATCATATTTTGTTCAGAATGGTTTTGGAAACAAGGTATTTTATAGTAAAAATGGACGCTGGTTATATTCACTTATTCTTCACACGGAACAAGAATTACCCGCCAATGTAAGAGCTTCCATAAAATCAATATATTATGATTTTGCGATCACGCTGGTTGAAGAAGTGCAAACCAATTATGGTTTTATTTATGTTGTTAATCTGGAGGACAAATCAAACATCAAGATTATAAAAGTAAACGATCTCGGAGAAATAGATATTTTATTAGAAATAATTAAAGAATAACAACATACATTTTCTCTAATTTTACTTATTCAACGGCCTACCGAAATGCAACTGACTCCTTCACCCTCTCTGTCACATATTGTAAAACACTACCTGGTATTGGAGCGTGCAGAGGATATTCATTTGAATTACCGGTTATTTTCTGATGGCAATCCCGGACTTGTTTTTCATTTTAAATATCCACTGATACAATACGGAGGTAATCAGCTGACAGGCATTATCCAGCCAAAAAGTTTTATCTACGGCCAGATAACCCATTTCAACGATTTAAGATCCAACGGAGATTTGGGCATGCTGGTAGTCGTTTTGCAGCCTTACGGAATATTTAATCTATTGAATATAATCGCCAGCGAAATAAATGATCGTGTGATCCCATTAGCCGACGTATTTGGTCGGGAGGCGCTGACTCTGGAAGGCCAGGTTTTGAATGCAGATAATCTATCGCAAATCATTCATTCTGTTGAACAATTTCTGCAGACAAAGGGAGTACGCGTAAAAGATACGGATCCTGTTTTCGAAGAATCTTTGCAATTGATTTACCAGCACAAGGGCGCTCTTACGATTGAAGAGTTATTGAAAAAAATACCCGTAACCGAAAGACAACTGGAACGCAAATACAAAAAATATATCGGCACGGGACCAAAGAAGTTTTCCGATATCATCAAATTTCAACATTTCTTAAAACTTCTGCAGCATCACCGGTCAGACAGAAAAATGACGGATGCCGTGTATGACTGTGGATATTATGATCAGTCGCATTTAAATAATTATTTTAAAAAAACTACCGGACTCACACCCTGGCAATATAAACTCGAACACCACCTGTTGGCCGTAAATTTTATGCAGCTCTCCACCCATGCATAATTGTCGGTTTTTTCCTATTTCTTCTTTTCCCCGGGTAATAGCTTTGTGAGTTCAGTCGATAAAAACCTCGAATTAATTATGGAAAATTTAAAAATCGCTACTGCCCAGTTTGAACATAAAAGCCATGACAAATCCTATAATTTGTCAATGATCAGGGCCTTAACGGGAAAGGCCGCGAGACAGGGTGCGCATGTGATTGCCTTCCATGAATGTTCCATCACGGGATACACATTTGCCCGCCGGCTTTCGAGAAAGGAAATGCTATCGCTTGCCGAACCCATACCTGATGGCCCGAGCATAGCGAAACTGGTTCAGTATGCACGGGAGTTTGATATTGTTATACTGGCCGGATTATTTGAGCGGGGTGATGACGGCAATATATACAAAGCACAGGTATGCGTTGATAAAAACGGCCTGGTTGCCAGTCACCGGAAACTTCATCCCTTTATCAATCCCTGGCTCACGCCGGGCAATAGCTACACCATCTTTGATTTATACGGATGGAAATGTGGCATTCTGATTTGCTATGATAATAATATCATTGAAAATGTACGGGCTACCGCGTTGCTTGGAGCGAATATCATATTCATGCCGCATGTTACGATGTGTACACCCTCACCCCGTCCCGGTGCAGGATTTGTTGACCCCGGATTGTGGAAGGATAAGGAGGCAAACCGGGAAATGCTGAACAAGGAATTTGACGGACTGAAAGGAAGAGAATGGCTCATGAAATGGCTGCCGGCACGAGCCTACGACAATGCCCTCTATGCCGTTTTCTCCAATGCGATCGGGATGGATGACGATCAGTTAAAACCCGGTCGTTCCATGATCATCGATCCTTTCGGAGATATTATAGCCGAATGCAGGGATCTGAAAAATTCTTTTACGATGGCTGAACTTACACCGGACAAATTAAAAAACGCCGGCGGTTACAGATATATGAAAGCCCGAAGGCCTGATTTATACCGTGATATTCTCGGTGAGCCGCATCCTAGTGAACAAAAAGTTGCGTGGCATCACTGAAAGAGGTCAGCTTTCCATATTGTCTAGTAATTCAAAAAGCATTTCTGCCTTTCTGTTCATTTCATTGCTTTCGATATTACTGATCGTCAGAACGGGTAAAAGTTTTTGATACAGGCCGGGTTTTCCAAGCCAGTGTACAACTTGCTCTTTAATCCATTTGTTGTATGCAATTGGATATCTGCGATGGCTAATAAAAAGAGCCTGCAGATATTCCCGAAATGCCTTACCTAACGTGTCCAATGCGTGAAAATATAATTCCCGTTTTATCAATACGGGAATATGTTCCAGATCATATGAGCATGCACTTTGAATAGCCGTCAGGCGTGCGGAACGCAAATCCTCATCGTAGTACGGTAACCATTTATTTTGAAGTTCCTGAAAATAAGGTCCCGCATCATTCATAGGTGCTGAATAAACGATCTGGTTACCAATTTCAATTTCAAAGGAATCGCCCGGTTCACCCGGTTCGAGGATGGCCGGTTTGTAATTCCCGTCAATAATATCCAGATGCAGGTGAGCATAGCGATTCGATTCTTTATACTTTACAATCGCCGGCTCAGAACTGGAAAAAGTCAGCCAGGCAGCAAGGATATGATTCGATACAGTTGCATTCGTTTCCGGCCTCACCAGTACTGCGAAATCAAGATCGCTTTCAGCCACTGCCTGTCCGCGGGCGCAGGAATTTACCACTAAAATAGTGTCTGTCTCCGGAACATTCTTAAAATACTCTTTTACTTTTTCAGCTGCATCCTGATGTAATTTTGTAGGAAATACCGGTTTGAGCAGCATGGAGATTTTGATATAAATCTAGTCATCTATTTGGTTACAGACAACCTTTCAATATGTCTGATTTCGTCACCATTGCTGTATGATGATACAGACATTTGTGTTATCCTTTAAAGCAAATTCTTTGGCTCCCCACGGACGCAATGTTACTGTTTTTAAGTTCGGATGTAAAAATAGCGGATGTGTCCGTGAAATTTTAGCGAATGCGTCTTCAATATTGTCAGTATGAAGTCTGATTTCTGGTCTGTCTTTGTCGGCAAATTCTTTATTCTGAAACAGAAATACCGATAGCGTATCTTTCTGAACAATGCAGCATGGACTTTCTGAATCTAAATCGTTGTAACCAATACTGAATTCCAGGCAATCAACAAAGAGATTCAGCCCGTCCTTTATGTCTTCGTAAAAAATGTTTGGAATTAATTTTGTAAACTGCATAATATTTGTTTATCCAATCGGGCAAATCGATGCCATATGTTGTGTAGGCCGGATCGAAATCAGTGCTCATCGTGGCATTGTCAGCCTGTCATATGTGACACCAGGAAAATTATCTGACAATACAACAATTTTACATCATTTTACCGGCGCAATCAGATCTTCGGCAGCAACAATTTGCCATTTATTATTTCGAAACAGCCAGGTATCTGTCCAGACAAAACGACCTGTATGCATTTCTCCGGAATAACGAACCCATATTTCATCGCCCTGCGCCACAGCCATATCGCCATAGAAACGAATCTTTATACTATTGAGATGATTTGACTTAAAGTGTTTTGGACCCTCGGGCGTATTATGAACTTCATGTTCTTTGTTGTACTGAAAACCTTTTGTATCGACGCCTATAAAGTCATCGGCTAAAATTCTTTGAACGACTGCCGAGTCTCCAGATGCCACCGCTTCAGCCCATTGTTTTTCAGATTCCGTAATATATTGTCTGGCTTTTTCATAATCTATTTTTGCGGATTGTGCCTGAACGTTGCAGTTCACAAACATTACAAGGGCAAAAAGTCGTAGTATTTTTTTCATTTTGTATGATTTAAGACGTGGGTTTGTAAAGCTGGCTATAGTTTTTAACCCATCGGGATCATGACCACAAATTCGGTAAACTCTCCTTCTTTTGAATCTACACTGATTTCTCCACCGTGCGCTTTTATGATGTCGTAATTCAGAGATAACCCAAGGCCCGTTCCCTGTCCTGTGGGTTTCGTTGTAAAGAAAGGCTGGAATATCTTGTCCTTTATCTTCGCTGGTATTCCATTACCGTGTGGAAAACAGGCTGCTAAATAGCAAACAGATAACAATAAAAAAAACAATTGTTCTTTTAACCGTCCGTTTGACTAAAATACGCATCGAAAATATTTCAGGATATATTACCTGTTACTAAAGATAAAGAAGTTCAGCAGGGATCTCCCGCCCTTCTTAGTTATAATTTATCGTTTAATGCTATCCGGCGATCATTCAGTAGTCCATGCCCCGCAAAGTCAGTTCTGAAAAACAATTTTCCTCAACTACAGATCACCGGGTAATTGCCTATCTTTAAGATATCCCTCCCTGCAAGACTTACCTCTATAGTCATAAACATAACCCTTATCAAATAACTTGAAATTCTATTTCGCGTTTTTTTTATTTGCGTTTACTGCAGCGAGACTTTTCGCACAGTCTGTTACAACTGCTCTCATTCATGTGAATGTTATCCCCATGTCCTCCCAGATACTGCTAAACGATATGACAGTATTAATATCGGGGAATAAAATTACCGGCATAGCAAAAACCGGAAAAATAGAAATCCCGCCTCATGCGATGATCATTGATGCCCGTGGGAAATTTCTGATTCCTGGTTTGTGGGATATGCATGTACATGTTTTTCATTACCGCCATCCGGATCCTCCGGATACATAGGATTTCCCATTATTTATTGCTAATGGCGTTACCGGGATCCGGGAAATGTGGACGAAAGGAGAAAAAATGAACCAGATAAAACTTTGGCGCAGGCAATTTTATGATCAGCCAGGAACGATTCCGCGTTTTGTAGCGGTGGGTACCCTTGTAGATGGATTGCCCAATACCTGGCCCAATTGCGATACGGTATCAACGGCTGAACAGGCCAGGCTGATGGTTGATAAAATCAAAGCGAGTGGTGTCGATTTTGTCAAAGTATATGATAATCTTAACCGGGAATCCTATTTCGCCATTGCTGATGAAGCAAAAAAACAGCATATTCCCTTTGCCGGTCACATACCCTTTAGCATCTTTTTGAAGGAGGCGTCCGATGCGGGCCAGAGAAGTGTTGAACATCTTACAGGAGGAAGTACTGAAGATTGTAAGATAATAGAGAGTTTTGTAAAAAATGATTTACCGGAAGCAAAAGCTTCAAACTCTCCTGACCTTCCATATATCGAACAGGTAATGGATGTTTGTAATGAGGAAAAAGCACTGGTTTTATTTCGGAGTTTTGCGAAGAACGATACCTGGGAAGTACCGACATTGGTTATTAAAAAAACGATGGCGACCGACTCAGCCATTTTAAACCGGGACGAACGACTCAAATACATACCCGGAGGAATGGACTCCGATTATGGCGACGAATGGTGGTTCACACAGGCTCCGGGATTAATGGACACTTTAGTGAAGCGGGAGCAACGATGTTTTGAGTTGGTCAGATGGATGAAAAAGGGCGGGATAAAATTTATGGCAGGCACGGACGTATCCAATGCGTATAGCTTTCCCGGATTCAGTATGCACGACGAACTGGGGTTATTTGTTGAAGCGGGACTCACTCCTTATGAGGCATTAAAAACTGCAACGATTAATCCGGCGGAATTTATGGGCATGACCGATTCGCTTGGCACCATTCAAAAAGATCATAATGCTGATCTCGTGTTGCTGGATGCCAATCCACTGGAAAATATTCACAATACCAAACGCATTTATGGGGTTATTGTGAATGGAAAATACCTTTCAAGGAAGGTATTAGATATCATGCTTTCAGATGCCGCAGCCTTTGCGAAGAAAAACTAATCCTGCAGCGTGCTGCTCAGTTTCGTCAATACATATAAGCAGCTTCATTTATCATATCCCCAATTACAAGTTGCTTCCACCGCAATGGATTTTCATTTGCCAAAGCATCTTTATTCACAACAAATGACTCGACATCATAAACTCCGTATAATCTGGAGTTGGCTTTGTTCGTTTCTTCTATGTGGTAGTGACAATAAAGATGCGCTGATATAAAATTCACCCATATTTTAAACCAGGTAAATCTCAATTCGTTCTTTGTTTTTACCTTGTCTCTCCCGTTTTAGTTTTAATGCACCAAGTTCACTAGTTCTTTTTATATGTGTCCCTCCGCAAGGAACCTGACCGAAACCTTCAATTTTCCAATAGCGTATTTCGTCAGCCTCGCTACTAAATGCACTTATAATTGGTTTGCCTGCTTCGATTAATTCTTTTGCCTTTTGGTCTAAAACCGGGAACATTTCTGAAATATTATTTTCCCAAATAAAATCAATTCTTGATTTTTCTGAAGTAATGTTTGCGCCAATTTTTTCTGGTCTGTTGAAATTTTGATATACCAGCTCTAAAATCACTTCTGCTGCAAAGTGAAGTTTCATAATCTTGTAACGTTTTTCCCAGTCTATTTTTAGCAGAACTGTGTCGCCAGTTTTCAAACTGTGCCGATTGTCAATTGTATAATATATTTCTTTGCCATTTTTTTGTGCTTTGAGAATTTCGTAATTATCGATCGTTCCATCATCCGATTGTTGACCACCTGAAAATGCGTATACAATGGTCTCCCTAAGCGTTACGATATTTTCATTTACAGAAGTTACAGTAGTTTGCAACTCGGTTAGATAAGGATCATCCCAAAAAACTTTTCTTACAGGCATCTTAAATAATATTGTGTTTGAAAGGGATAAGAATAATAGTAATCAATTATTTACAGGCAACCTTGAATATGTCTGATTACAGAATTGACCTCTGAGCACCTGACTATTGACTTTAAAAAACCGGTCACCAATTTGTGTGGTGATTCCATTGTTGAATTGTCCTGCGGAACAAAAAGCGTTGCAATAAAAAACGGATGATTTTCCAGTTCCAAAATCCTTGCTTCCTTAAATTTGTCCGTGCCAACTATTTTGAAGCCTTTTTGATGAAGTTGATTTTGATACAGGGGATTGAGCCCAAAATTGCAGTAATACTTTTCCAGAATTTTCCTTTCTTCAAAAATTTCAGATGTTCGGGAATATGGCTCTGTTAATTCCACTTCAAGGGTTTCTCCAACCAGTGAACAACTTAATGGATTTACAACCAGATTGGAAGCATACGGATCGTATTCAGCGTGTTCAGCATCGGCAATGCCCATCACGTTTCTTGCAAATTCAATCACCATATGTTGGAATCCGCCACAAGTCCCCAGGGTTGGAATCTTATTTTCCCTTGCATGCTGAATGATTTTCAGCGCACCAGACATACTTTTATACGGACTGCCGGGTGCGATCCAAAAGCCATGATAGGATGAAATGATTTTTTCAAATTCTGCATCAATGACCTCCGTTGAAATCCAGCCGTATTGAAGTGGAATTTCAAAATTTCTTACAGAATGGGCGATCGCTTCATTGGTCGCAATATGAGGTTTGTATTGACTGTTGTAGTCTCCGATAATCGCTAATTTCATTGGCTAAAAAGTCGGTTAAAAATCTTCATTTTGTTTTTCGATGTCTGGCTGATTCATCCTGTCAAAATACATAAAGAACGAATTTAGCTTTCTATTTGGATTGTGGGTGACGGGGTCGCCGATTGGTCGTTATCGAAAGATCTATGGCAGGAAGTGTTTACCGAAGGGGTGAGATTCCGCCTGTTATAATCAGGGTAAAACGTTATACAATTTCCCATTTTTAATGACCAGATCCACTTTATCAATATTATCAATATTTAGTGCCGGGTTATCTGAAAGTAAAACAAGGTTGGCGATTTTGCCTTTTTGAATGGTGCCCGTACTATTTTCTATTCCCAGTGTGAGGGCGCCATTTTTAGTGCAGCATATAATCGCCTCCATGGATGTAAAAGAGCATTCTTTAACGAGCAATTTCATTTCCCTTTGCACGAATTTCTTCTCATCAACATCAGTACCCGCGCTGATGACTATGTTATTTTCACGTGCGAGCATCGTAAATCGTTTTCCCATCTCGTACATGGCAGTCCAGGCAAGGCGGCGATTCTCTGGTAACGATTTATCTAACCCTGCTATCTGATAGGTTAGTATCGTTGCATCGAGCATTGTTTTGTTCGTCTGCATGGCTTTTATCAGATCTGAAACAGGTAATGTTTTAAAAACGCTGTCCCAAAATTTCCCACTTAGTGCTGGTTTCAAATATACTTTCGGTACGGTCCGGGAGTTCCAGCCGGACACCATGGCAGCATGCGAAATGGAATTTACGCCGGCATTGATTACTTCCAGCGCGGAAGCCTGATCCAGATTCGCATGGCTCCAAACGAGCATCTGCTGCCGGTGAGCTTCTGTCGTAATCTTTTTTGCCAGCGCCCCGCTGAGTTCTGCGTATAATTTTATAGCGATTGCCCCGCTGCCTTTGGCCTCGGCAACCGCTATGCGCAAATCTGTCGTATCCGTAACCGCTTTCATATAAGGCATGTCACCGGCGATTCCGCCGTGCGTGGTCAGGTGTGTTCTCGGGTCTTTGAAAAAAGCAGGACCCGCCATCAACGCTGCATAATATATATCCGGTGATATGATTTCGTCCAGGCCCGCGTCTCTGGAAAGACTTGCAAGGGCTCTCGCATCGCCGGCCATATCTCTTACTGAAGTGATTCCGGACAGCAGCATGTCCTTCAAATCTTTTTCCGCCCGGCGTCGGTTATCCTCGTCCGATGGGTCGGTAGCCAGGTGCACATGGGAATCGATTAATCCGGGTATTACATATTTTCCCGGATAATAAAAAACAGTAACAGAATCCGGAATAGAAATCTCATTTACCGGTCCCACCTCTTCAATATGATTATTATGAATGACAATGGTATAATGGCTTTTCACATTGTTTGAAATACCATCGATAACAGAAACATCTTTTAACGCATAATCGCCCGGAGAAAACTGTGAAAAAGCGCTGAGGAAATAAAATATTGCCGGGATGAGCAGGAGAACAGGCTTTCTCATTTTATTCAGTTTATTTAGTGGATCGCCATTCTCAAAGAAAATTTAAAAATATCAAAGGTACCAAAAATGGAAAACGACTACCCAAATAGCCGCGACACCATGTAAGGTTGTCAGATTTGAAAGGTATTAACGACGCCTACTTTGGGTCAACCGGGAAAAAATCTTCCTGTCCATTCGGATATACACTGTTTTAGACGCCATTTTTACTTTATAAAATGGCATGAACCTGGTCGTTGACTGCATGCATTGCTTCCAAATTAAAATTGGCATAACCGAAATCAGCGTTGCTTTTTTTGTCTTTCCAAATTTCGATTCCAGTAAACTTTTTATTTCTTCATCGGATAATTTTTCAAATGTAAACGGTTGCTCAATGTCCATGACAAAAACAGCCTCCAGAAATCTGGTATCCTTTGCATCAATACGCATCATGCCGGTTTTCTGATGATTATTTTCAAGCATGGGGGTGATATAAAAGAAGTCATTCGTGTCGAGATTGTGAACGAGAACCGGATCTCCCGGCTGCGGATTATTCATCATCCTGGTGAATTTATCCGGATTATAGAATCGGTCATTCTCCAGGTGCCACATGGTATAGGCCTTCGCCGTACTGTCAGTTATGAGTTGCTGATCCAGACCAGGTTTCTGTTCCATGATGATCGGAGGAGGAGGCTTTTTTAAATTCCCATTTTTCGAGACAGGTTCCTTTGAATCAGGAATTTTCGAATCAGGAATTTTCGTTTCGGGTTTTGCCGATTTATCCGTGTCTTGTGAACTATCCTTTTTATCAGAAACCCGCTGATTTAAAAAGCTGCGCGGCCCGGACAATTTTCCGCCCCGAACCTTTTTCTTTTTGGATGGCATGTCTTTCCCTTTTTTATTATTGTCAGGCTCGGGATCACAAATTGCTATAAATTTATTTCTCCATAAACCAAGGTCTTCTGTAAATTGATCGGTTAACCAGGTCCCATAATCGATAAAACCCTCAGTTGGGACTTCCTGATAGGGATCGCGCTTATAAAAACCCAGCATATCTCTCAGTGAAAAATCATCAGGACGGGTTGGCTCACTGCCGCTTTTGGCATATTGATATATGACTATCCAATGTCCTCCTGATTCTACCAGTGTAATACAAGGAGCTTTAAAAATGGATATCGAATTTACAAATCTTCTGGCTATATCACTTTTTTCAAAACTGGCGTACAATGTAAAATGATGATCCGGACCACTTCGGTTATTCAACGCATTTCTCAGGCCGTCAGGACTTGAAGCCCAGTTTTCATGACCCCTTTTCCGGTCCCTTGTTCGGGTAGCATTTATCTCATAGAATAAAGTTTTCTGATCGGGGGGCTCCATGTGAATGGCATCCAATACCATTACCGCGCATGCAGGGCCGCAATAATAACTTTTATTCTGGTGTTGAAATCTGATTCTTACACCATGTCTTTCCTTGGGATTAATGGCCATTGGAAATAATTTTTAGTGTTAGGATGTAGTTATTTTTTAGAGGCTTACATTGAATTAATTTAAGGATACCGGTTTATGAATCACTTTATAGATAAACGCAATCGCCAAAACCAGGATCAGAACAATAAGCATTATCTCTTTCCAGGACATAGCCTGATCGAGATGTAGGCTATTGCTTTTCCCAATAAGTATAGGCGCCGCCCAGTAATAAGGCAATTGATTTTGTCTTGATGCGGTTTGCAAAAAATCCAATTTGGCTTTTTGCAAAGCAAGATCAATGGGTATATCTCTGGCCAGATATTTATAAAATAATTCCGTCAGCTGATAAGTGGATTGATCGTCAACAGACCATAAATTGCTCACCGATGCAGGTATTCCCAGGGCCGCAAATCCCCTGTTAAAACTAAAGACACCTTCTCCCGGTAATAATTTTCCTTTCCCGGTTTCACAGGCAGACAATACAATAAGTCTTGTTGCCGGCTTGTTTTCTCCCAATAGTTCCGACAAAGACAGTGTTGAATCCGCGAAATAAATAATCGGTTCTGTGTTTCCGCCGGACGCGATGGCATGCGTATATAATTGAATGATCCTATATTTTGAAAACCGATTCATAAAACCGGACCTGGTTGCTTCTGAATAAACCAAATCACTGGCATTCCTGAAATTTTTCCTGACACGCGCCAGCGAAAGATCACTTCCTGCGAGACCTGCCAGTTGCATATAAGGCGGATAGGTTACCGGGGCAACACCAAAAAACACCGGTGTTCCGGAATCGTTCCTGTCAATAAAAGGACTCATCAGATATTTTGCGGAATAGGTATAGCTTGTGGCGTAGTCACCTAAAAAATATTTTACCGGTTGCCCGGCATCGCTTGTCACCAGGGCTTCAAAAGGAAAATATTGTCCGTCCGGAGAAATAACAATCCTTCCGGCAGGAAGTTTTTCATTTTTAAAAATTAACCGGTAAAGCTTTCTGGATATTTCGAGAAATTTATTCGTCCCGTTATTCAATGATCCTTCATTTGAAAGATAAGACATGTAGCTACCAGAGAGGCTATCGAATTCATTTTTGTTCAGTTTAGTAAAATCCGCCTTCCCGGATTTTAAGATCAATACATATATAGCGCTGTCGCCTGAAAATATTTCAACGAGGCCCTGATGATCCGTTAATATCTTTTTATTTACATCCTGTACCGTTGCAACATTCAGGTCTATATAGCTCTGGTAATAAAGAGGATCCTTTTCTTTAATAAGCTGAACCAGATGTTCCAATTCACGCCGGGCAGTAAACAGCTCCTCCTGTATTTCTTTATATTGATTGGAATTCCTGTTCAGTCCGTCAGATGCCCTAACGAGCTTCAGTATCTTTTTTTTTGTTTCCGTCTGTTTCTGTATATCCTCGTCTCCGAGCCAACGTTGTTCATTCAGTTGATCATTCAGGAGAACCGCCCGGCTTTTTTCAAAAAAATAAAATGCATCTTCTGAGTTATTGTACCTATAACAGGCTTCAATGCCATGTTCATATAAACGCCTGCTGTCTGCTCTCCAAAAAAGCTTGGACTGCGGATCTGTCTGTTCGGCTCTAATCCGATCCATTAACTGGTCCGCGATTTTGTAAATACGAACAGCCTCTTTTATGGCATCCGGCTTTCCCGTGGATTCGTAAAATTTTAAATATGCATCGCCTTTGTCCAATACCAGCGATGTTATATATTCGGTCTTTTTCCACCTGGCAAATTGATCATACTGACTATGCAATAAATCCAGCTCTTTGATACCCGGTTTAATTTGATCCAATGCCAGTTGATAGTACAAAAATGCAGAATCGTAAATGCCTTTTTCAACATATGCATTCCCCATATCGCATAGCATGTCCAATGTTTCAATCGAATTTAATTCGGCGTGTGAATCGTCTCTATTTACAATTGCCAATGCTTTTTTATAGTAATAAATTGCACGATCATAATCTTTATCATTCCGGAAATAAACATAATAACCGATGTTATGTAATATCCCCTTGCACTTAATATCATCTCCCGCTTTTTTTTCCACTGCCAGCGCTTTTTGGTAATAGTCAAGTGCCCTTACCTTGTCTCCTTTCAACAACTGAACCGTGGCCAATTGCTCATATAAGGATCCCAGGTTAAAAGTGTTACCAGTCCTTTTAAATTCTTCCAGCTTGTCATTCAATAGGCTGTCGGCAATAAAATAGTTTTTTAAACTCCACTGTGACATGGCATTCCAAATGAAGCTGCTGTTGACATACTGCATACCAATATCATATTCTCTTCTGACTTTGCTGTGGGCATATTGTTTTCCCATCATTTCACAGATCGCAGCATAGTTTATGCAACTGCTATAGTCACCGATATCAAAATAATATTCAATTCTCCTGTAGAGAGCACCCAGATAGAATACATTGACCGCCTTTCTTTTTCCGGCTATTGAGATACAACTGTCGAGTGCTTTCATTTTATCTGAGACCCTATTCAGAGAATCATAAATCACACCCAGCCTGAAATAACACATGATGAGTTGATCCGGCTTTGTCCAGGATTTATCGATATTCGAATGAATCAGATCGATAGAATGCTTATAATACCGGATCGCCTTCATGTAATCTCCCTGCTTATAATATAAAAAGCCAATTCCCGATAACAAAAATGTATAAACAGAGTCAGGCCGGTAGGGCAATTTATTTTCGGATGACTCGAACGTCAGTAATAACGGTAATTCAGATACGGAAGGCGAGCCAAATGGATCATTGATATTACTAAGCTTACTCCATAAAGTATCATGGATCTGCGGTTGACTATATGCAACAGCGACCATTGAGAAACTGCAGGCTATTATACAGAGGAATTTAATAAACATGATCGGCATGATTGAAACATGTGCAATCCGGTATTTTTCCTGGCTTTTGAAATCTTCTTCAGATTATGGGATGTTCGGCGAAGTCGGTGTGATTTTAGATCCCCCACCCGTACCACCTTTTTTCTTGATAAATTTGGCAGGTGGCGTCAAAAAGACCACCAGATAATATAAGGGTCTGGATCTTTCTTTTGCCCATTTAATAGATTTAAGTTTAAATTGAGGCAATGCACGAAGCCTTCTATTAATCTTTACAAGGGCCGCTGCTTCAATCTTATCCTTTCTCGCTTTTTTCTCGTCACCCGAGAGGCCTTTAAAATCAAAGTGTGTCTGTCCCGCTAACCAATTAACTTGTCTTGTTTGTCTTGCTTGTCTTGTTGCCATAAAAAAGATTTAGAGGTGATATAATTAAATTGTCAAACACAAAATTTGTCAGTGTTGCACTTTATTCTACATGACCCAATAAACTGCAATCAGGCAATTTCAACTTGACTGTTTTCTTAGAGTATAAGATTTTACTCGATTCAGGGATTTTCGGAGAATAGGGTGCAGATCAAGTTAACAGAGGAATACAACCTTAGTCGTATTTATTCATCAGAAGGGAAACAGCAGCAGATCAGATTTTCAAACTCTTTACTAATTTAACGAATTTCTCCGTGACCCAATCTAAATGGATCCATATACTTTCTTCATGGTCTCGTTATTAGGGGGTAAACGGCTTCCAACGCCCTTCGGAGACGACTTCAACAGTGCCGCCTGTCGCCTGGTTGGCGGTCTCGTCGTCAATCAGGTATACCCGAACCGGTAGCATCGCAGCGCATTTTCTTTATTAGCCAGGGAAGCGTCCGGGTGATCCCCGCGATCCAGTGGACCGGCGACCGGTTTACCCAACAGATCGACCAGCGCGTCGTGGCCCTGAACACATTTTATTAATTCTGGTAAAACTGCAGGGAAGTAAAAGAAACACTAAAGTCTCTTCTTTGAACATATTTAGTGGTATCGTTCAGTCCATAAGATATTTTGACATATCCGGAGATTGTTCCGTCCATCATTTTCATATCGCCTCTCTGGGTATGATATACATATTTTTTATCAACCAGGATCTTACAATAGCCCGCTCTTTCGGGTCCGGGATCTGTAAGTTTTAGTCCATCTGGCGGAATAGAGTCGGTAAAATAGTGGTCCCCTTTATAATCATCATGAGTCGGGTATACAATCATTGGAGAATTCAGAGCAAACCCGAGGGTGTTTTCGTATACTTTGCCAGCCACAAAAGATGCAGGGAATTGCGGAACGGCATCATAAATAACTGAAATAAAGTTGCCCAGATTAAATCCGAATCCGGTTCCAAAAGGTGAAAATAAAAAACTCGAATTGTAGTTTTGTAAATAATCGGGATCCCCAACGATCCTGTTGTAAATATAAGTTCCTGTGTCAATCAGCGGAGTATTTTCCATCAAATCAAAGGGTGATGGCTTTGTAGTCTGAATCTTCCAGGTGATTGTCTGAAGAACATGTGTTGAGTCCAATAGGACCGGTGTAATGGGAACCGTGTATCCTTTTTTACACGAATAATTTGTCAGAGAAAGACTGACTAAAAATATCAATACAAAATTTTTCATTTACAACAAGATTTAAATATCCGAAAAACCATCAGATTATTTTATTGTGAGTACAGTGCGCATAAGATAAATACAAAAAGGTAAAACTCATAATCCGGCTCGAAATTGATGTCATTACTCAATGATTCGGCACTTTTTACCTTCCGTAAAAATATTTGATGGTTATATATGGGGTATTCTGTGACAACACATTGACAGACGACAACAGGCCGTCGGTATTATATATTCTTTCGATATCTATCGTACTGGTGCCGCTAAAAATAACAGCACCATTTATATCCCTGTCTACGGTTTTTCTAATCACCTGATCGGGCATGTTCTTGTAGTTGATGTTGAGCAATAGCTCATAATAGAGCGCGTATTCGTTAAGCACAGCAGCGTTTTTAAAATCGTTTTTATTCGCAAACGATTTCGTGTATCTGAATACATTGTGGTATTCAGATGTCCCGCCCGAAACAGTGACTATTCCCCCACTAACTGAATTCATGGGATAAACCGCATATTCATCGAAGGATGTGAGATTACCTCCCTCATTGGTATAGGTGGCCGTGGCAGTTAGCCTTCTTGCACTAAAAGAAGTTGGATCTGACCAGGTAGAATCATACCTGCTTTCCGTGGTTTTATTCAGGAGTCCGTCGGCATCATACTCAGAAAGCAACGTGTCTTTCGTGAATTTTCCAGCTCCCGGAACAGGAACCGGTTTGGACAGATCCTCGGTATATTCAATCCGTTTCAGCGTTCTACCGTTTGCATCAAGTGTCAAATGAACTTCTGTTGTTCGGTTATACAGAGGATCAATATCCGGGTGACTCAGCAATACGGCTTCATTACCATTATAACTGATCGTAACAGCTATGGCCGATTGCTCACTATTTTCATGATTTGTAATCATTGTAATACGATCCTGATTGTCATATCCATATTCTGAATAAAAAACATTGCCATTATAGTCAGTGGATTCAGTTCGTAACAATCTGGTAGCAGCAGACTCATTAGATTTTTTGCATGAGCAAAAAATGAACAAGCCGGATATCAAAATGTATATTCTCATAACAGTTAAGTAATCATTGTATTTATTCCATGGGTTTACATCATTTTATTCATCTTCCACGTAATTAATATCCTTTTTGAAAGTTTCCTCCAGGAAAATCAGCGCAAAGATTGCAATCGTGAAGCTAACCAGGCCAACCTCCAAAGCGCCGTAAATAATTCCAACATGATTTTTCGCCAATGCAAATAGCATGGTCAATGGAATGACAGACCCCCGGACAAAATTGGGAACCGTGGTAGCAACCGTTGCCCGGAGATCGGAGCCAAAAAGTTCAGCTGCCACGGTAATGAACAGCGTCCAATAACCACAGAAAAATCCAAGGCATGCACATAGTAAGTAAAATGATATTGCGCTATGAATGGGTACAAGCAAGTAGATAAGAACCAGTGAAAAGGAAGACAAAATAAATAATAGAATTACTTTTTTCCTGCTTTGTAAATATTGACTGAGAAAACCACTGGTTAGGTTACCCAAAACCTGGGCGGTAAAACCAAGCGTGACTGCCTTGCCCGCATCAATGGGTTGATCAATACCCATGGCCCGGCCAAATTCCGGGGAAAATGTAAACAAAATTCCAATCACAAACCATATCGGTACTCCGATCAGGATGCTGCTCAGGTATTTTAACAGCCGGGTTTTATTATTGAATAATTTCAACACGTCACCCCGTTTAATGTTCTTTTCTTTCAGTTTCACGAACATACCCGATTCAAAAACTCTTACCCGTAAAACCATGAGTATTAATCCTAAGCCACCGCCAATAAAGTAGGCCGTTCGCCATTCAAAAAGATGAGACACAAAGTATGCGAGCAAAGCACCCAAAATGCCGACAGTGGCTACCAGCGTTGTTCCATAACCACGTCTCTCTTTCGGTAAAATTTCCGTTACTAAAGTAATGCCCGCTCCGAGTTCACCAGCGAGACCAAATCCTGCAATAAATCTGAATACAGCATACTGATTGACGGTCGTAACAAATCCATTCCCAATGTTTGCGATAGAATAAATCAAAATGGATCCAAACAATACAGACAGTCTTCCTTTCTTATCTCCCATGATTCCCCAAAAGACTCCACCGATCAACATACCTGCCATTTGCAGATTCAACAGCAGAATACCATCCGCCAGCAATTGATCTCCGGAAATATGCAGGGATTTTAAACTGGACACCCGGTTGATGCTGAAAAGAAACAGGTCGTACATGTCCACCATATACCCGAGCGCTGCAACGATCACGGGAATGCGTAATAATTCCCGGACTATGTTTTTGGAAGAATTATTTGTCGTTGCAGTGATGGATAAATCTTGCATTTGAGAATTCTTTGACTTCTTATAAACGCGGAATGGTTAATCCGCCATCCACCATGATCACCTGTCCTGTTGAATACATGAAATCGCCTTTTGCAAGGGATGCTACTACTTTTCCAACATCCTGTGGTTCGCCCCAGCGCTTTTGTACACAAAGTCCTTCTGCGATTAGTTGATCGTACTTTTCTTTGACTCCCGATGTCATATCTGTTTTTATAATGCCCGGCCTTACTTCAAAAACAGGAATATCATACTCACCGAGACGCACGGCAAACAATTGCGTAGCCATGCCGATACCCGCTTTCGAAATGCAGTATTCTCCGCGGTTTACAGATACTACCGTTGCGGACATCGATGAAATATTTATAATGCATCCTTTAAATTCAGCATTTATTTTCTTTTGCTCAATCATCCAGTTGGCGGCCTTTTGTGTAAGAAAATAGGAGCCCTTTAAATTGATGCCCATCACATAGTCAAAACTTTCTTCTGTAGCCTCCAGAATATCTCTTCGTTCTTTTGGTGCCACACCGGCATTATTGACCAGCACATGCAGCGCGCCATAATGTTCTTTTACCTGGCGCAGGATTTCTATCCGATCTTCTGAAGAAGCGATGTCTCCCGGACAATACATCACATCAACTCCATATTCCCTCAATTCTTTTAATGCATTTTCTACCAGGCCTGCAGAGCGTGTTCCATTGATGGCGAGGTCAAAATTGTTTTGCGCAAGTTCTCTCGCAATACCCAAACCAATACCACGGCTTCCTCCGGTGATTAAAGCGACTCTTCTCATATTTTTAACGACTATCTAAAGTTCAGGAATATCTACCCAGCACTTTTTGCTCCAGCTTTCCAATCCTTTTTCTGCCAGTTGTACGCCCTTAACCCCTTCGCGCATATCCCAGGGAAAAGGATCACCTTTCACCACGTGTTTTAGAAACAGCTCCCATTGCACCTTGAAAGCATTATCATAAGTTTCCTGCTCAGGTACTTTTGCCCAACCCTCAAAGAAATTAATGGGTTGTGGAATATCCGGGTTCCAAACCGGCTTCGGTGTATTACCATAGTGCTGAATATAACATTCACGCAATCCGGCTACAGCAGATCCTTTGGTTCCGTCAACCTGCAGCGTTAATAAATCATCCCGCCTTACCCTCACCGTCCATGAAGAATTAAACTGGGCAATGATGCCTCCTTCCAATTCGAATGTTGCATAGGCCGCATCGTCTGCGGTGGCTTTATAAGAGTTTCCCTGTTCATCAAATCTTTCCGGAATATGTGTTGCCCCCAGACATGAAACCGCTTTTACTTTACCAAACACATTATCGAGCAGATAGCGCCAGTGGCAAAGCATGTCTACGATAATACCTCCATCATCTTCTTTTCTATAATTCCATGATGGTCTTTGCGCGGGAATCGAATCGCCCTCAAATACCCAGTATCCAAACTCGCCCCGCACGGACAGGATTTTACCGAAAAATCCCTGTTGAATCAGGCGCTTTATTTTTAAAATACCGGGAAGCCATAGTTTATCCTGCACCACACCGTTTTTTACATTGTGCTCTTTACAAAGCCGGTACAATTCCATCGCCTGCTTCGTATCTGTTGCGATGGGTTTTTCACAATAAATATGCTTTCCTGCTTCTACCGCTTTCCGGATTCCTTCTGCGCGTTTGCCCGTAATTTGTGCGTCGAAATAAATAATATTATTGGGATCAGCCAGTGCCTGATCCAGATCGGTGCTCATTTTTTTTACGCCGGACATCAGGCAAAGCTTTTTTAATTTATTTTCATCACGACCGATCAATATGGGATCAGGCATGATGGTTTCACCGGGACCTAATTTTACACCACCCTGCTTTATTATTTCTGCGATGGATCGCATCAAATGCTGATTCGTTCCCATGCGTCCTGTGACGCCATTCATAATGACACCAATTTTATGCTCGGTCATTGATCAGTCTTTTTTTTAAGAATTTTCTTTGTATGCTTTTATGATCTTCTGAAGATACTCAGATTGGTTTTCTTTCCAGTGGGTTGTAGAAAAAATTTCAACCTCATTAAATCCGGTGAACCCTGCAGCCTCCACCCATGATCTGATTTGCTTAACAGGAATACAACCCTCACCCATCAATCCGCGGTCCAGCAGAAAATCTGTAGTGGGTACCTTCCAGTCACAGATATGGAATGCCATCAGGTGACCGCTTTCCCCGCAACGCTTTATTTCTTTCTCCAGAAATGAATCCCACCAAACATGATAGACATCTACTGCCACACCAACCCATGGTGAATTTAGTTCTTCCGCCATATCATTGGCCTGTTTCATCGTATTGATGGCCGAACGTGTGTCTGCATACATCGGATGCAGGGGTTCAATCGCCAGCTTTATTCCGGTTGCTGATGCCTGCGGAATCAGTTCACCAATACCATCCTGAATTTGCTTTCTTGATTCTTCTAAGCTTTGAGACGGATCCGCACCACAGACCAGCACCAGCAAAGGAGCGCCCAGCTGGGCCGCTTCATCGATGGCCCTACGGTTTTCATCTAAAGCCGATTTTCTTTTATTTATATCCTTAGCCGCGAAAAATCCACCCCTACACAGTGATACGATCGTTATGTCGTGATCGAGCAGTAGTTTACCCGTTTGTTTTATATTTCTTCCTTCCAATGCATCGCGCCAAACGGAAATCCCCTTTACCCCGGCTGCCGAAAAATGTTTTGCAGCCTCTTCTATTTTCCAGGGCTTCGTCGTGATGGTATGAATGCACAATTTTGAAATATCTATATCGTCTGCAGCATTCATAAGATGTTGAAAAAGGTATGATATGTTTCATGATTGATCACCCGTTGAATATAAAGGGCCACTTCACGGATATGATAATCACCCCACATACTCGATTCACCATTTGGAATTTTACTTCCCGGAGGTATGTAATCCCATCCATTTGGCCGATGATAAACGGAATGCAGCAGCAATCCCTGATGCGATTGGACAGGTGCTCAGATATGGCTCATCCAACATGGTATTTAATACAGTAAGCCCTGCCTGCCAATAATGATCGCCGGATGCTGCCTCCCCATTTTGTTGCAGAAACCTGCCGAGTCTCAGCAATCCCTGTGCTGCAATGGGTGCGGAAGAACTGTCAACCGGTTCAAAATCATTGAACGGATCAGCGGGTTTATTTAAATAATCCCCCATCTTATACAGATCGGGCGCCCCGGTATCCCAATAAGGCACGCCATCCACCGGGCAGTTGTCGATGTAGAAATCACAGACAGCCCGGGCTGCTTTTATCATAAAAGGCAAAATATCTTTCTTTATATTCAGCGTTTCGGTGTCAGTATCCTTAACGGAATCAAACCATTCAATTTCTTCAGCGAATCCGCACATGGCCCATGCCAGGCCTCTTGTCCAGGTGGTAAACCCCGAGTATCCCTGCTGGGAATTCGGACAACGAAAATTTCCATCATTTATATTGAAGATGCTTTCATGTGCTGTTCGCCCCGAGACATCATAGGCATCACGACCTTCACCATAAAATATTGAATATTTTGCTGTCGCTTTCATATGTTCAACGGCACGTTCCAATAAACTGATTGACTGATCGCCTTCCGACTGTAGCGTGTGCCCTAAGCAGTGACTTAGAATCAGGGAACGGCAGGAACGGAGCGTGTCAACAAACAGTGAGTGGGGCCCGTTGAAAGAATAAATAAAACCGCCGCCTTTTATGATTGTCCACCGGCTGGCCTGGACGGCTCCCGATATTTTTAATGCCAGTGTATAAAAATCTTTTTCCCATTCGTTGAATGCAATTTTGCCTTCATGCATTAAACGCAGCAGATTGCCATAGGTACTCACATTATTAAATCCATGATCATGCACACCCATATGACTGATATGCGGCGCCATTCTTTCGACGGTCTTTTTACGCCCCATCTCAAGAAATGCTTTGTCACCCGTCGCATCATACTGAATAATCATGGACCCATACAGAAATCCCTGTGTCCATTCTGTCCACCCCCTGGAAATATATTTACCGTTGCTTGTAAAAACCGGTGAACCTTTTGAAGCATCATAATTTTTTTCAATCAGGTGAATCTTTTCTCCAGACAGTTGCCAGAACCTCTTGAGTTTGCCGGCCAGATCGGATGGTTGTAAGGTTAAATCTATTTTAATCATGGCTGGATTTGCATATCGTTGGGTGTATTGCTACCATACTTATGATTTTTGCGTCATTTATTCTTTATTTGGATATCATATTCAATCCTTCAGATTTATACTTCGAAATATTTACATCAGAGCTAATCAGTATTAAATTATTTCGGATGGCTTGCCAGATAAGCATTCGATCAAAAAGATCTTTATGATGGGTGGCCTTCAACTCGTGGTATGTGCTGCTGTCGCCCGGGGACAGTTCTATAATATCAAATCCAATTTTTGAACATAATGAAGGCAGGTCTTCCGGAGAAAACCCCGAAATCTCTAATTTTCCTATACCGGTTTTCAGCGATACTTCCCAAAAGCTGATCGTGCTGACAAAAACTCTATTCTCCGGATTAGTAATAATATTCTTTATATTTTTTGAAATCTGGTATGGATCTGAAATGGCTCAAAGTAAATAATGCGTATCCAACAGAAAGCTCATGATCCCAGAAATTCATCCTTAGATAACTGAAAATCCTTTGAGAAAATAACCTTACTCTTTTTATTTAATATCCCAATTTTCCTTTTAGATTGTTTAGCAGCTGTCTTAGGTACAAGCGTGGCCACAACTTCTTTGTTTTTTCCATAGGCTATACCTATCTCTTCTCCGGCCTGTACCCTTTTTAGTATAGCGGAAAATTTGGTTTTTAATTCTCCCACACTTATGATTTTCATCGCTTTCCGTTTTATATAAGGTATTATTTTCTTGTCAAGTTGTCAAGTTAGATCCCCTGCATACTAAAAATACAACTATCGCACATTGATAATCAATGTAATATGATTTGAATTTTAAAGATTGACGAATTGAGTCTGTGACAGAAATGTCAACTCAGTGTCGAACGCTTCTGTTTTTACACCTGTTCAAGTATGATTTGATTACCATCAGGATCATGAAAATTAAACCACTTTACCCCTGACCCCGGACCATGCAGGTCATCTGCCACTTTGCTGATTTTAATTCCCTTGTCGCCCAGTTCTTTGTGGGCTGCTGAAATGTCTGAAGTTCCAAACCACAATTTCATGGCTCCGGGTTTTACATTTTCATGAAAGGTGGAAAGCGTAATCGTGACTCCGCCTTCAGGGAGATTCAATGCTACCCACCAGTGGCCATCGTCCTGGCGGTAGTCACTTGCGACTTCCAAACCCAGTTCATCTGAATAAAACGCTTTTGCCTTTGGCATGTCTTTGACAGCCACAGCCAGCATCATAAGTTTTTTTATTTTTTTCATGTAGTACCTCCTTTTGTTTTTTATGAATGATATTATTTTAACAGATTTAAATTCTTTTGCAACAGGTTTGAATCATATGTAAACGCTGAGTGATTATGATGCCATTTGGCTACAAATATATATGTAGTCATTTAACTACGCAAATCTTTTTTAGAAAAGGCCATCTCATCTTTTGAGACAGCCTCGTTTAACAAATGAAAAACGTACATGGTATTTTGCTGTTAACTCTTCAAAGATGTTATCCTTAAAATACTGCCCGGGCGATGAGAAACAATCCTGCCCCGGCGGCCAGAACTCCGGTGATTTTTGCAATGCGCACTCCGGCCGGTGCCAGACGTTCGGCGGTGATAGCAGCGGCCACGATAACCATCATGCGGAGATCCATGACCCCGATGACCAGAAGAATAATCATTAACCCGAAACAACATTGGATGCAGTGAAATCCAAAGCGCATCCCTTGTTGCCAGGCCCTGCCTGCGCTGACCGATTTTATTATGCTGCAACCCACCGCGTCCCGGCAACAGGTCAGTTGGTGCGTCTTCCATCCGGTGAATTGTAGTAAACCCGCAAAAAGAACGACGATACCTATGGCGAGGGGAACAGCGCGCGACAATGCCGGCGATTGCATTTCTGCCGTTGTCAATGCGACACCCAACGGAAACACGGCTATTCCGAAAATTGTCCAGACAAAGAAGTATCCCGCGCTGACCAGAATGGAGAGCCAATCCACGGGCCGATTGGATTTTGTTCCGATAACCTGACGGTAGTTTAAAAGCATTGGTACCAGGGATGGCATCATCATCGAAATCATCATCACGACCCACATCCCGAGAAACGACAACGCAGCGCCAGACCAATCCTGCCCGGGCATCCAGGTCATAGACATTGACCAGCCCCCGGGCATCTGCATGTCTTTCATAGTGGACATGGATGCACACCAAACTATCGTGACCGCCGTACTCGCGGCAAAGAGCAGCGCCGAAAAACCAAAGAAGGTTTGGCGGAAGGTTCGCTCAATAGCCATAGTTGTGAAATATTAAGTACCGTGGTTGTCTCGCAAGGCCCGCGGCTTCTTTCAGCTTTTTTTATACTCGTCGTTCCGGCGAAACCAGGTACCAGAAGTCTCATTTCGCCCCAGGGGTGCACGGTCCAGCCATTGGTATATACTCCAAAGGGCATCCAGTCCGCGGGCAAAGGCGGAATACGTGTGGAAGACAACGCCGTCCTCTATGGCAAATGCGCTCATACCCGGTCTCTCCCGCGTGAACGTAGCCACGTCGGTTCCGGTAGTTGCAGCAACCTGGGCTACAGGATCCTCGCCTTGCTTTGTCATTGATTCACCGATACCCTGAACGTTCCATGCCGGCTCCCGCCGATAATTGTACTCAATGCCCCCGTCCCGCTGTTGTTCTTCGCTGAACGAAACGTTGAGGTCCGAGTTAAAATCGCCACCGAGTGATGAAGCCCAGGGAAACGTCCATCCCAAACGACGCTTGTACGCCTGTAATTTCTCCAGCGGGCCCCGAGATATTGCGTAAAACGAGACATCGTGGTTCTCCAGATGAACAACATTACCATTAAAACCGTCTGCGATTGACGAACAGTTGGGGCATCCCGCTTTATAGTCGACGCCAAACATGAAGTGATAGACGAGGAGTTGCGAACGCCCTTTAAATAAATCCGCCAGCGAGGCGCTCCCTTCATCCGTCTCAAACCGGTACTCCTTGTCGATCCGGACCCAGGGCAGTTGCTGACGTTGCAGAGCTACCTCATCGCTTCGACGCGTTAGTTCCTTCTCCGACTTGAGAAGATCGAGGCGGGCAGCCAGCCATTCTTCACGTGTTCCAATTTTGTGTTTTCCAACATTCCTGCCGTTCAGGCCGGTTGTAGTTGTATTATTACTCATAATTGTACATTTTAATGCTTCTAACTCGTTCCACAAACACTATTCCAATAACAAATCCAAAACTTGTAACCATAGAATTATTGAACCCATTTCTTCTTGTCAATTTCATTTCTAATTCTTTCTCTTATGTCGATTTTTGCACCGGTGAACGAAAAGATTGTCGTTCCAAATTCTCTTGCATACTTGTTCTTTATTGAGTCCGCAAGAACTGCATTTTGAAAAAATGGTGCTGATTTCAGAAGTTCAGAATCCGCGCCATCACCCTGGTCTTTTACTCTGATTAAGTTTTTGTATTCTTTTGTCAGGTCAAACCAGTTTATGTAATCTGCATTGAATGAAACGGCTCTTATTTTTTGCCTTGTATAATAATTTATTGCACCAGCCTGCCCATAATTGTCACAAAGAACCAGTGTGCTGCTTTTATCCGGTAAACCTGTATAAACACTATCTACTTTGGATGCTAATTCTCTCCAACCAAGCATATCAGCAAAATCCTGTGGCAACAAATGGTCCTTGCCATCTTCCCAGCGTAGTAATCCAAGTTTTTTATAGTTTTCTGCATGCTGAATGATATAATCAGGGGTTTTATCTGGAAAGGCAACATTCAAAATCGGAATAAATAATAGTAGAGGAATGGCCACAAGTACAGGTCGCAAATATTTTTTCCAGCCATTTTTAAACATCTCTCCGAGATAAACAGAACCAAATGCAATATAAATCGGGTATATGCCCATTGCATAATAGTCTTTCGCTTTGAAATACGCAAACACGGCCAAAGTGAAAAACATTGACCAGAAGAAAAAACGATATGGCTCAAATGGTTTATAAAGCAAAAGAGCATACAATGAAGATATTATCACCAATATAGAGCCAATGAAAAATAGAAGTTGAGATTTAAGGAAATCCATTCTATTCACATTTACTAATTGTGTTTCCTCCAATTGTTTTAAATGATGAAATACGGGAAAATGATTATTGTATTGCCAAAAGAGATTGGGTAAAATAATGACAAGCCCTAAAACGGCTGCCAGATATAATTTTGGCTGGGCAAATATCTTTCTTTGTCTGGTAAGCAGCAGGGCAGGTATAAGACCTATCAACAGAAATACAATATTATACTTATTCAAAAATCCAACGCCAAATATCACTGCGCCAATAAAAAGCCATTTTGTATTTTCCGTCTTAAAATACCTGAGTGCCACAAAATATAATGCCGTCCAGCTTAATACGTCAAATGAATTAGGCTGGTACAAATCATTAAGCCTTAAAAGAACCGAGAATAATACGCCAGTTGAAGCCAGAATTAAAGCAAACAGACTCCCCTTCAATTCTTCAATCGCTTTCCAAACGACATACATTGTCAATGCACCATACGCTGCAGGGAAAAACTTAATCCAGAAAATTGAATTACCCAGCAGTTGAATAATGTATGAAGTCCAGGAAGTAAAAGGCGGAACAGAAACATAACCCCAGGCCAGGTGATTAGCCTGGTCAAGATGCAAATATTCGTCCCGTTGTAAGTCATACACAGGACTTAGCAGTAAAAATTGCAATAAGAATTTTAATGCAATGAACCCAATTAAAATAATTGTCTTTTTTGTCATTCGTGGTGCAGATCAAAATTACGGCTAATAATCTGGCATGCAGCGCTGGGGCATTTGTGCTGCTAACCGTTTTATTAATATGTCAGGTGTTTTGATAAACTCCATTACTCCAATATTTCGGATTGATATTTTTTCATTATCTCTTTGTGTGTAGCCAATGGCGAAGCCTGCAATTCTATGATTAATTGATTTAGTCGCTCCGTCAAAATAATAAGGTAAACTGCTGAAGCGTTTGCGGTATATGTATGCGGAGTTCCTGCAGGAACAAATACTGTCGTCCCTTTATGAGCTTCGTAAGTTCTATCCTGGAATTTAAAAGTCAATGTCCCTTCCATTACGTGCCAGGCCTCATCGTCTGCATAATGAACGTGCATATAACCAGGTCCGCTACCCCGCCACTCATGAATGATGAAAGACGAACCGATTGCAGATTTTATGTTCTCTTTGAAAATAACAGGCTCTTTCATATGATGTATCAACTATTGTGGCATTTTGGTGAGTTCTTTGACGTCACCGTCCGTTCTTATTTCCTCATTTTTTCGATAACTCCTTCCAGCACGTCATTGAATTGTTTTGAATCTTCCATCATCAGAAAGTGTCCTAAGCCATGCATAATCACTACCTGCACATCGTAACGCTGCATAGAAACAGTGTCGGTCGGTGCGGTGTCCGAATTAATGGATGTTACCGGCAACTTTATCTCAAGCAACGTTTTGGTTATTTGCCTACTATAATTGAATGATGACTCTAATGCACTTAGTGCAATTGCTGGCGGAGCAGATGCCATATCATTTGCAACCCATTCAACCAGGGCGGTGTCAGCATTGGATGAAAACATGTTGCGAACAAAGTTGTGTACTGAATCTTTAAAGTCGGTACGAAACTTTGCTACAAATGCCTCTACCTGCTCAGGTGTGTGGCCCGCACCGAGTTCTTTATAAGTTTCCACCATCACAAGACCCTCGATACGATCACGCGGCAACTGGCGTGCTGCACTCGCAATTACATCGCCCCCCATAGAATGACCTATCAGAATTATATGTTGAAGATTGAGCTTATTAACGACAGTTGCCACATCGGCACCAAACGATTCTATTGTATAATTTTTGCGTCCTATGCCAGACGCTCCATGTCCCGCCAAGTCAATAGCCACTACTTTGTAGCGCCGGGAGAATGGTTCTAACTGTCCCTTCCAATAACTTCTATCGCATGACCAACCGTGAACAAAAACTAATGCAAGCGCCCCCTCACCATGCACTTCATAAGTGATAGGTGTGCCATCAATGGAAGGTGTAGTAAACGTCTGACAACTTAATCTATGAATAGGGAAAACCGAAATAGCAAGTATCAGCGCCTTCAAGAATACCTGATGTTTCATTGTATTCGTTTTTAATTAAAGATATTTACCCTGATACACTTTTGTTTAGTGTTATCCCTTTTGTATTGTTTGTTGGGACGTCCGTCTGTAAACACAGTTAACCATAACTTTTTCGAATGAAATGGCAATCCCTTAGAAGGCTGATTCACTACGGTTTTATTTTCTTTACAGCGATTCCGTTTACAAACTGAACGATCCATTTGCCGGGTTCATCTTTTAAGGATTGCTCATACATGGCCCTTGCAACGGCTGCTCCCGAAACACTGCGGTATTTTTTCCATCTGCCAATCAACAGGTGGTTTACGATTTTAAACAGTTCTTCAAAAAACACTTCACCGAAACGTGTTTCATATTCCCTTCCCGTGAGCATCGATGGTTCGTACATGAATGACGAGTAAAAATTCAAAGCACTGATGTCCCTTTCGGTTTCGCCTTTCAATTTGATATAAAAAGTTCCCGAGTTCGGGTTTGCACCAATAGCAGAGACCAGGTGAAATTGTTTTACTCCATTCGCCTGTGCCATCTTCGCGAGACGGAGAGGATAATCGTGGTCTATCCTGTAGTATGTATTGCGGTCGGGCGTTATCTTCCTTGTTGTGCCCAGGCAGGAAAATACGGCGTCTCCGGTGATTGAAGCTGAATGACTTTCGATCTGGTCAAAATCAATGACGAGCTGGGTCAGTTTTGGATGTGTGAAATCTATTTTCTTCCTGACAAGGATCAGCACTTCATCATAAGTATCAGCCTCCAGTAAAATCTCCAGGAGATGACCACCAATCAGTCCGGTTGCCCCGGCAACGATCGCCTTTTTTCCCATGAGTTCAAGTTAACAAAAAATTGCGGCTAGTGATAATCCCTGGATGTCATCCGACATAATGGGCGAAAGATTATTATCTATTGAGAACGCTATTATTGTTTGCCGGTATCTGAACCAAAATAATCGGCGTTCCATGTTATGATTTCTGATATACATTGTCTGGGCCATTGATGTAATACATATCACCATGAAGTTGATCGGGGAATCGGATAAGATGACTTTCTCCCCATAAACCAGACAGCCAAAAGTAGAAAATCGGGAGATTATTCATATCTTAAAAAGTAGAATTTTCGCTGATGAAAATTCAAAATTTATGTAAGCACAAATCGTATTTGCGATGGCAGGCGTGCCGATAACGGGGAAGGTAGCTCCGGAGTGTTAAAATTATGATATTTATTATGAGAATATTTTTATTGCTTATTTTTTCCTGCTTCACTTTCGTGAAGATCCAGGCCCAGCAATCGTACGCAGATAGTTTAAAGAATGATTTTCTATATGCAAAAGAGGACAGTACCAAGACGATTGCCTTATACCGGCTCGCCTGGTATTATTCCCTGCTGTATCCTGATTCAGCGCTGTACTATGCCGACAAACTTATCCAGTTTTCATCCAAAGAAAATCATTTACCCGCCAAAGCGCTGGGGTATATATGCAAGGGTGAAGCGCTTGACAGGGTTGCCAGTTATCCTGAAGCGCTTGAGGCAGCTTTCCAGGGTCTTGAAATTGCCAGGACACTCAATACCCATCGATCATTTGCTATGGGCAGGGCCTATTCGCTGATCGGACACGTGTATAACATGACAGGAAATAGCAAAGAATCTGTAGAATATTTTCATACAGCGCTGGGTCTATTGGAGGCATCTCATGAATATGCCGAAGATCTTTGCCTGGCCCGTTTTAGTATGTCTTTTAGTATGTTAGAGACCGGCAATAAAGACTCTGCGCTGTATTATGTAAGCAAGGCGAAGTCAATGTTTGCAGACCCAATGAATCAACGGGACCCCGGACCCTGGCTTTGTCTGATCACCGGAAATATCTTTAGAATGGGGGGAAATTATGATTCTGCCGAGTTTTATTACAGGGAAGGAATTAAGGTAACTGAGAAATTTAACGCACCATTTGCCGGAGTTTTATTTTATGAGAACCTCGCCAATATTCTTTATAAGAAGAAAGAAATGGATTCCTGCGTTTATTATGCAAAAAGATCGCTGACCCTGTGTCAAAAATATAAGTATAAGAACTTTGAAGTGGGTGTCAGCGGTTTCCTGGCAGAGGTATATGACAAAACCAATGTAGACAGCGCATATAAGTATATCAAGATCATGGTTGCTGCCAACGAAGAGGTGAATAATGCAAACAAAGGACGGCAATTTCAAAAGGTATCTTCTGACGTAGAAAAAAAAGAGAAAGCACTCGAGGATGCAAAAGCCCGATTTCGAAATAGCCTTAAGTTATACGGGCTGATTACGCTCCTGTCTTTTTTTGTACTGATAGCAATCATATTCTGGAGAAACAACCGCCAGCGGAAAAAAGCAAACACCTTACTTACAGAAAGGAAAGAAAAACTGGAACGTACCCTGGCGGAACTAAAAGCCACTCAGAACCAGCTTATCCAATCCGAAAAAATGGCTTCTTTGGGTGAACTCACCGCGGGTATCGCCCATGAGATTCAAAACCCTTTGAATTTTGTTAATAATTTTTCTGAAGTGAATGAAGAACTACTCAGAGAATTAAAAACGGAAGCGGGGAAGGGAAATTTAGAGGATGTAAAAGCAATTGCAAATGATATCGCTTTAAATTCTGAAAAAATAAATCATCACGGTAAAAGAGCCGAAACCATTGTAAAAGGAATGCTGCAACATTCAAGAGCCAGCAGCGGTCAAAAAGAACCAACCGATATTAACAAGTTAGCGGATGAATATGTAAGATTGGCTTATCATGGATTGAAAGCAAGGGACAAATCGTTTAACGTTCATCTTAAAACCGAACTTGACAACAGCATTGGAAAAATAAATGTGGCGCCGCAGGAAATGGGAAGAGTGATTCTAAACCTGATCAACAATGCCTTTTATGCAGTAAATGAAAAGCAGAAACAAAACGTAAACGGCTACGAACCGACAGTTACTATAACTACGGCTAAACGAAATGGAAAAGTTGAAATAAAAGTCAAAGACAATGGTAATGGGATTCCGCAAAAAATAGTGGACAAAATCTTTCAGCCCTTCTTTACATCCAAACCGGCAGGTCAGGGAACGGGATTGGGTTTAAGTCTGGCCTATGACATCATTACTAAAGGGCATGGTGGAGAGTTGAAAGTGGAAACGAAAGAAAGTGAAGGAAGTGAGTTTATTATTTGGTTACTGTTAAATTAAAACGACTTTCAGCGAGATGAAAGGCCGTCTCACGTAATGAGAGCAAATCACTAAAGCATTATGAAATGGCAACTAAGGGTTAAGCACTTCCCATTTGGATCGCATCCGCCGCTAATATAAGCGAGGACATTAGTGAGATATCAATCTGAATTTTTGAACCCGGTTTCCAAGAATATCACCGACATAAATATTCCCCTCATTGTCAACAGAAATATCATGGTACCTGCAAAGAGGACCGTTATATGAACCTGACCGCCCAAACTGATCGATTATATTTCCTGCCGAATCAAACTCGATAATATTAGATCCTTTAATGATTGTGTCCATTATGATGAGATAGTCAACCGCAAATACATGCTGATTTCTTTTATCAATCGTTACAGCGTACAAGTTCGCAAATGACTTGTTTTTCCATTCTTTTAAAAACTTTCCATGGGCGTTAAATTCCTGCATTCGATTATTCTGACGGTCGGCTACATAAACATTTCCTTCGGCATCCAGATCTATCGCATGCGGTATATTAAATTCGCCTGGTTTGTTTCCCTTTTTACCCCACTCGAATAAATACTTTCCTGAAGGGGAGAACTTTATCACCCGGCTATTACGATAACCATCACTCACATAGAAAGAACCATCTGCTGCCACAGCCACATCCGTGGGACGGTTGAAATGCAGAGAATCATTACCGGGTATTTTTGCCTCACCCAACTTCAATAACAATTTGCCTTCGTGACTGAATTTAAAGATCTGGTGCAATCCCACATCTGTTACCCAAACATTATTGTCCCTGTCAACCGTTAACCCATGCGGCATAATAAACAAATGACTGCCCCAGCTATTCAAGATTTTTCCGGTTTGCCGGTCGAGCATAAGAATCGTATTAGCAGAAATTAAGGAGTCGGGGAAAACTTCTTCCAGTGTTTTCCAACGTCTGCCAGGTCTGTGAAAAACAAAAACGTTCTGGCTCGTGTCAATGCCAATGCCGCCTGGCTGACTTAACATATAACCCTCCGGAAGTTTAGGCCAGTCTTTTACCAATTCATATTTCGCCGGATTCTTTACCGTTTTCTGATTCTGAGATATCCCTGCAATGCAACAGCCATTGATAAAAAATACTACCCATATTAATCTCCGGTATTTATTTAGCATAAGTCATTGTACAATTTTCGAAGTGTCAATCGCTTAAATTCATTTTTTTCAGCAGCTCATTGAATCGGGGTTCATTTCTGACCGGGTTTAGTCCGGGATCTACTTTTATAAAAAACATATGCAGATCGCGCACTTCATAAGATTTTTCAAGCAGATCCAATGCACGTGGATAATTGCCCAAAGCGATATATACTCTGCTCAAAACATACGGTGATACCCAGTCTTTTCTTTTTTCATCCAGGGTTTTTTGCAGCAAATCCTTTGCTTTCAACGTATCACCCAACAATGCGTACCCATAACTCTGCATGGCAAAATAATAGTCGATCGGATTTTTATGATCCGTGAACGTAATTTTATCAAATTCCTCTCTGGCCTCTTTGTACATTTTTTTTTGAAAGTAGGCAAGCCCCAATGACCAGGCAATAACTTCTGCCTGACCAGGCGCTATTTTAATTGCTTTCTTAAACTGACTGATCGCTTTGTCATTTAAACCTGCGAAATAGCAATTTCGCCCGAGTACCCAGTTTTCTGCCCAGCCCAGTGGATTCAGGTCCGCCGCTTTTTCAACTTCTTTTAATCCCTCATCGGTATGACCGGTGTATTGCAAAACGATTCCATAATATAAATGAGCCGTTGGATTATTCGGTTCGAGTTCAATGGCCCTTTCGAGTGTTTTCCTGGATTTATCCCATTCATAATCGAAATTATACTGAATGAATCCCAGCGATGTATACCCCTCGCTTAAATTACTATCGAGCGCCAGGGCTTTATCGGCAAATTCTCTGGCAATGGGTATTGCCTCGAGTTGGCTCATACCACTCTGATTATACGTGTAACAATCTGCGAGACCTGCATAAGCCAGCGCATAAGCAGGATCCAGTTTGATGGCCGCTTTAAAATTGGCTTCCGCGCTGTCGAAATTTTCCGGGCCTCTGAGATTCCAGAAATTCCGTCCTTTTAAATAATACTTGTAAGCATCCACATTTTCCGTGTACTGTTTGGAAATGCCATTCTTTTCCTGCGGGGTAACTTTTGCTTTCAATGCGTTGACAATTTCCTGCACGACCTTCGACTGAATAGATAAAATATCCCTGCTGTCATATTCAAAATCATCCCCCCACAAACGTTTATTGGTATTTACTTCGGTCAGTTCCGCAATGATATGGATCTTATTTGCATGTTGTTCCAGACTGCCTGAAAGAACAGCCGCAACGGCCAGCTCATCGGCCACTTGTTTCAGGGTTTCTTTTGTTTTCTTAAACTTCCTGACAGAAAACCATCCGATCACTTTATTTAAAGAAGCTATTTTAGAAAGATTTTTTATAATATCCTGTGTGATACCATCTGAAATATATTCTTCCGTGTCGCGCATGCCCAGGTTTTCAAAAGGCAAAACAGCAATTGTTTTATCTCCTTCTGTGAACCGGGTAACGTGGAAAACATTTTCATAGACCAACCAGGAAATAACCAGTAATAACAAGATCGCGAGTGGCAGGATCCATTTTCTGTGTGCCGTTTTTTTTTCGCGCAGTTTCCCTTCCAGTTTATTTTTATCCGGCACGGTTAACCCTTCGTTGGCAAGCGCAAATACCTCTATCGGTTCGTCTACATTCTTGAAATAAAATCGTCCGAGAGAAACTGTTTTGAATTCCGGCTGATTTTTTAGTTTATTGTTTATTTCAGCAGAGATCAGGATGGAATTTGCAATGCCCAGAGACTGAATTCTGGAAGCCACATTCACGCCGTCTCCGAATGGCTTTCCCTCTTCAAAAAATATTTCCCCTATATGTAACCCTATGCGCAGGGGAACTTTTGGTTCTGTTTGCAATTGTTGCTGTACTTCGATCGCACAGCGAACAGCCTCGGTGGCGCTGTCAAACGCGCAAAGACTTCCGTCACCGTAATCATTCAGTATGTTGCCGGCATGGGATGAAACAGCCTGTTTCAACACGGCCATGTACCGCTTGTTTATGGAAACGGCCGAATGTTCATCCTTCTGCATCATGGCAGTAGAATCAACGATGTCAGTGAAAAGAATGGCTGCGAGCCGGCGCTGTTGTGACATAACTGAGCATAAATGAGCCGGGGAAAATTCTATGTAATATAAGTCAATTGGAAATTCCGGGGGCTGTGGCCATCCTATTTAGTGGTCACTTAACAATACAGAAAGTGAGGAGTGCCGATTCCCGTGGGATTCAAAGGAATTAGGAACAGATTGTTAACAGGTTTTAGGATGTATTTGCGAAAGTGTCTATTTTTAGTTTTATTATGAGAATATTTTTACTGCTTATTTTTTCCTGCTTCGCTTTTGTGCAGATCCAGGCACAGCCATCGTACGCGGATAGTTAGCTCCTTTCTTCTTCGATATCATAATCATCCGCAAACCATCCTGACTGTATTCATTTAAGTACATACCACTGTTCATTTCCGAACACTTTTACTGCTTAATTTTTACCAAACCGGTGTCGTACAGGCATCCTGGCATTGGCATGTCTATTGAGCAGAATTGTATGAAAGACAGACATACATCAAATACCATCTGCCATGTTTAAGAATTTCATCAAAATCGCCTGGCGAAACCTCATCAGAAATAAGATACATACCGTTATTAATGTGGCCGGACTTGCATTGGGTTTGACCTGCTGTATGTTTATTTTTCTATGGCTAAAAGACGAAAAGGGCAAGGATAATTTCTATGCCAATCAAAAGAACTTATTCGCTGTTTACACTACCGTGTCTGCAAATGGTAAAACAGATGGCTCTTACGCTACGCCCCTTCGTTCAGGAAATGGAAGTGTAGGTCCCAGCTTCGTACTCGAACATGTTCCCGATGCAGTTCCAGAGATAAAGCATTTTGCATTTTATGCAACGGGTTATGAACTTCCCTGGGGTCATCCTGAAACTTTCCGGGTGGGTGATAAAATCATGAAGCTGGAAGGTTCCCGGGCTGGTAAAGACTTTTTTAAAATATTCAGCTTTCCGCTGATCGAAGGCAGTCCTTCCGGTGCCCTGTCGCAAATGAATGGCATTGCCATTTCCCGAAAGATGGCCGATGTTTTTTTTCATTCGCCGGCCCATGCGATGGGCAAAACCCTGCGTTATGAAAACGCATTTGATGTTGTCGTAACCGGTGTATTTGAAAACCTGCCGGAACAGAGTTCATTGCATTTTGACTTTCTGTTCAATATGGATGCACAGAAGAAACTGCTTCAACTGGCGAGCCCCAACATATATGCCTACGTCGAGCTGAATGACAACGCCGACCCAAAAAAAGTAGCTGCCGAGATGAACGCTTACTTAAAACCGCTTTTGTATAAAGAAGGAAACAAAACCGCTACCATTGGTCTGCAACCACTGGGCGAGCAGTATCTGCATAACATTTTTGTAAACGGCCAACCTTCTGCAGGAAGAATCGAATACGTACACATCTTCAGTTATATTGCCTTATTTATTCTTGTGATCGCCTGCATCAATTTTATGAACCTGACTACGGCAAGGTCCGTAAAACGCGCAAAAGAAATCGGTCTTAGAAAAGTAGTGGGGTCAACACGCAGCTATCTGATCACGCAATTCTACTGTGAATCTTTGCTCTACGCTTTTCTCGCCATGATGGTTTCTATCATGTTATTGATCCTCTTATTACCGGCCTTTAATGAGTTTACCTCAAAACATATTGGTTCTCCCTTTACTCATATTTCATTTTGGGCGTTTCTATTTACCATCGTATGCATAACCGCTTTGCTTGCGGGGAGCTATCCGGCCGTTTATCTTTCTTCGCTGAATCCCGTACTTATTTTAAAAGGCAAATTGCAGTTCACCAGGGGCTCTGTCTTATTTCGTAAGAGTTTAACGGTGTTTCAGTTTGTACTTTCCATCGTGCTGATTATTTCAACCATCGTCATCACCAGACAGATTTATTTTATTCAGCATTCGCATCTGGGCAATAGCGACGGCAATCTGTTATATGTGCGCATTGAAGGCCAGCTGGCCAATAAAAACAAATATTTATTGTTTAAAAATGAAGCCCTGCGGATGCCGGGTGTCGCCATGGTTGACCGCAGCACGGAAACGCCGCACGACATGAATTTTATTGCGGCCAACGACGCGATTAACTGGGAAGGCAAAACAATCAATGACCATATTGGCTTTTTACCATCATCGGTTGGATTTGACTTTTTAAAAATGATGAAGCTGCCCGTTGCCGAAGGAAGGGGATTCTCAAAGGATATTGCAACGGATTCAACGGATGCCTTTATAGTAAATGAAGAAGCGGTCAGACAAATGGGTATTCAACATCCCATCGGCAAATGGATTTCTGCCTGGGATAAAAAGGGCCATATCATCGGTGTATTAAAAGATTATAATACACAATCACTGCGGGAAACAATTAAACCGGAAGTGATAGATGTTAAAGAAGGCGAAAATTTCGGTGTTATTATGATACTTACCAGGCCGGGCGAAACAAAACAAGCCATTGAGAATCTGCAAAAGCTGTATAAGAATATCAACCCGGATTTTGCATTTGCGTATCAGTTTGTAGAAGAAGAATACGCCAAATTATACAGCACCGAAATGACGATTTCGAAATTGTCGTCCCTGTTTGCTACACTGGCAATCGTCATATCCTGCCTGGGTCTGTTTGGACTTTCTATGTTTTCCGCTGAACAAAGGATAAAAGAAATCGGAGTTAGAAAAGTATTGGGCGCTTCCATCAGCCAGATCGTGACATTGTTTTACACTGAATTTGCAAAACTCATCATCATTGCTTTCCTGATCGCCGCACCGCTCGCCTGGTATTATATGAATGGCTGGCTGCAGGGCTTTGCCTACAAGGCATCGTTACAATGGTGGATATTTTTGCTGGCCGGTGTGGTGGCTGTTTCGATTGCATTGCTTACGGTCAGCTATCAATCCATCAAGGCAGCCATTTCAAATCCGGTCAATAGTCTGAGAGCGGAATGACTTTGTCCGTAAAAAAATAAAACATGTTCAAAAACTATCTCCTCGTCGCCCTTCGCCAACTCAGTAAACTAGAACTTAAATTACCTCACATGGATCGCACACTATTGGTGATAAATTATAAATGAGTTTGACGAGTTGAGTTTGAACAGGAGCGGGTAGATTTAATCATCTTTCAGGAAAGACTTTCGGATTTCTATTTTCATGCGCTGTCTGAAGAATAATGTTTGATATTACTAAGTTCGTAGTGGTTGGAATTCCTTTCTTCTTCGATATCATAATCATCCTGAAGCCCAAGCCAAAATTTAGGTGTGGTACCAAAATATTTTGAAAACCTTAATGCAGTATCTGCAGTAATCCGGCGGTTTCCTTTTATGATTTCTGATATTCTTGTCTGGGCCATAGTTGTATCCTTCGCCAATCTATAAGCCGTTATTTTCAATGGGATCAGAAATTCCTCATTCAAAATTTCACCTGGGTGTATATTTTTAAGCTTTTTCATATTTAAAATATTAGTGATAATCTACTATTGCGACTTCAGACGCATTTCCACTTTGCCATTTGAAAATTATTCTCCATTGCTCATTGATCCGAATGGAATAAAAATCATTTAAATTTCCTTGTAATTTCTCCAGTTTATTTGAAGGCGGGATTCTTAGATCCATCAGATTTTGGGAGTTATTAAGCATTCTCAATTTACGTCTGCCAATTTCCTGAATATCATTTGATAATTTGCCCACTCTTATTCCGTTCCAGATTTTCTCAGTCTCTTTGGAACCAAAAGATACAATCATACTACCGTTATACGTTACTAACGTCAAAGATAAGTATTTTATTTTAACTTATCGCTGGTTAAATACCAGTATTTCAACGGTAAAATAACCGGTTTAAAACTTATCTGAAATTCGAAACTATTAAGGCCAGAATTATCAGCGGACTAATGGAAAAACCCCTAGCGAAGTATGGGAGTATGAGAGTATGGGAGTTAAAAAAAGAAAGCCCTGCCGTAGCAGGGCTAACTTTTAACATCACTCCAAGATGTTATTTTGTGTCTGTCGGAACAGTGACCTGACTCACTGCACCCAGTACCGTTCCCGCCACAGCGAGATAGCCGGCAACCGTTGTTACGATTGCGGGCAGGGCAAACATGACAGGTTGCCGCCCGACACTCTCTTAATAACACAACACTAACTAATTCCCGGGCGGGTTATGAAAAAAACAAATCTTAACTTCAGATAGTCAGAAAGTGGATGCTTTTCTCTAAATAGTACCAATGAATGCTACTGGTCAGCCTTTAGATATTGAATGCACTTTATCTAATTTGTCAAAGCATGAGAAAATCAATCTGTTTATTAACAGGTATTCTGATACTACATGCTATTGCATTTTCTCAGCATAAACAGGAATTGACGGGCAGGATTACGGATGCTGCGGGATTACCCGTACCATTTCTTACAATAAATATTAAAGGAACTAAACGATCTGTCGTCGCGAACGAAAATGGCAGTTTCAGTATCGATGCCAAACCAGGCGACGTGCTGCTGATTACCGGTGTGGATTTAAAACCAAAAGAAGTTGAGGTCACCAATTCTTCAGACATAAATATCCAGGTTGAACGTGTCAATCAGAATTTATCCGAAGTAATGGTTACCACCGCGCTGGGTTTAAAGAAAGAGAGCAGAACCCTGGGCTATAGTACGGCGACCCTGAATTCAGAAGTGGTCAATCTTTCAAAACCACTCAATCCATTGGTGTCTTTAATCGGACAGGTATCCGGTGCACAGGTGAGCATCATCAACAACGGCGTAGATCCGCAGGTTCGTGTTCAGTTACGGGGAGAAAGGCACTTGTTTGATGATAACCAGCCCTTGTATATCGTGGACGGGATGGAAGTAGATCCCAGCTATATTGGTTCCATCAATCCCGAAGACATCGATAATATTTCTGTATTGAAAGGCGCGAGTTCAGCTGCCCTGTATGGATCTGAAGCCAGCAACGGCGTCATCGTGATGTCTACCAAAAGAGGCAGCCGGAATGGTAAGGCCAGCATCAATTTTACCCAGACCGTTACAGTTGAAAATATTTCTTATATACCGCCACTGCAAAAAACATACGGTGGTTATGGTAATGAAACAGGTTCATTTTTTGCCGGCACGCCTTATGCCATCACGTCGATCAATCCTTATACCGGATTTCCCAATTATATTCCCTTCGAGAATCAGCAATACGGCCCGGCTTTTAATGGCGCTCCTTCTTTTATCGGGATGCCGAATGAAAACGGACAGGTAGATTCTGTTCCCTATGCGGCACAATCAAAGAATATTATCCAGCAGTTTATGGTTACCGGGGTAACCACCCAGACGGATCTTTCCGTTTCCACAGGTGATGCACAAAATTCAAATTTCCTGGGACTTCAATATGCGAAAGTCACGGGTACGGTTCCCGATGATCAGGCTCAGAGAACCAGTATCCGGCTGGCCGGTAAAAAAACCTATGGCAAATTTTATTATGATTATTCAGTGAATTATTCTCACCGTTACGCCAATACGGTGGGAAATGATTTTACGCAGGGCTGGCCGATTTACTGGACCCTGCTCAATTCACCAGCCAATGTTCCGATCAGGGCATTGCAGGACTGGCAAAGTCCATCCTCCTGGGGTAGCCTGAGTAATTATTACAATGCTTTCTACATTAATCCCTACTGGCAGATCGCCAATTCCAGAAATATCAACAAACAGGATAATTTCCTGGGCGTTGTTACGCTGGATCTGCAACCGACTCCCTGGATCAATGTAACCTATCGAATCAGCGGGCAGGTGAACAATACCATTTTTGAAGGGTACCGGAATGCCGCCATATTTACTCCCTTCGCCATCAATAACCCCGCGAATATAGCGACCGGTGGAACGCCCGCCGGGGGCAATATTTCAGGCGCCCTGGTGAATCAAACGATATTGGCAAAAAGAGTGCAGCAGGATATTTTCGCAACCTTCACGCACAAATTTGGAGATGATATCAACGCCACCCTGCTCCTGGGAAACACCATCTGGGACAGGTTTCAGAATCTCCAGCAGCAATCGGTGGGAAATGATGTGGGCACCCAGAATGGAATGAATATCATTGGCGGAATGCCCAATAGCCAGACCAGCGGATTAACCATACCCGGTGTTTATAATATCGGATATTATTATGGCATTCCAAAAGATTCGAATAATGTACAGGAAACCCGGCTGATCGGATTTTATTCAGATCTGGAATTATCCTATAAGAACTTTCTTTTTGTGCATGGCAATTTCAGAAAAGACTATTCTTCCTTACTCGCAACAGGCAATAACTCTTACGATGTGTATGACGTGGATGTATCGGCCATACTCACGGACATGTTTCCTTCGCTGGCCAATAACGAGGTGCTGAATTATTTAAAAATAAGGGGCGCCCTCAGCCACACCGGACAAATTGTGATTCCTCCTTTTAGTATCGACAACACTTTTAATGTATCGACCGGTTATCCCTATGGTGGCCTGTCTTCACTTTCATTAACCGGCCAGTATAACAATCCCTATAATGTACCTGAAGCAACCAATGAAAAAGAAGCCGGTATTGAAATGGGTTTTTTTAAGAACCGGCTTACCATCGGTGTCACTTATTATCATGAATATAATTATGATCAGCTGTTCCCGATCACCGTCAGTTCTTCTACCGGTTACACCTCAGCGAATGTGAATGCGGCCAATACCGTTTCCCAGGGATGGGAATTCGATGCAAGGGCCATCGTGGTAAAAGGAAAGAATTTTAATTTTGAAATGGGGGCCAATCTCGCCATCCAGACCACAACGGTCGTTAGTTTGTACAGCAGCAACGGCGGCAAAACTTTGCAGACAGATATCGGCAATTCGAATGAAGCCATCGTCGGAAAAGTTTTTCCCCAGTTATATGTAAGTGATCTGCTTCGTGATTCCACCAATGGTAAAGTGATCGTGGATGCCACCACGGGCATGCCCAGCCTGAGTCCTACTTCAGTGGCTGCCGGGAGAACAACACCTGAATATATACTGGGATTGACACCCACATTCCGTTACAAGGCATTTACATTACAAATCATTGCTGACTACCGGGGTGGATATGTATTTTATAATCAGGCGGAACAATCTATGGATTTCACAGGCTCTACGGCGCATAGTACGGAGAATGGCCGCCAGAATTTTATTTATCCCAATTCAGAGATCATGCAACCGGGCACTGGTAAATATGTTCCCAATACAAATGTTTATACCCAGGATGGCAACATAGGCTTTTGGGTGAATAGTGCATATGGATGCTAACAACGGATTAACCGGAGCCGGCACATCCTATGTCCAAAACGCAGCGGCCTGGAAAGTACGTACCATCAATCTGACTTATAATTTTACAAAACTGATTTCCCATCAGAAGATTGTAAAGGCCGCCCGACTGACAGCCCTCTGTAATAATGTTCTCATGTTCAGGCCATCACAAAACAATTTCACCGATCCGGAATTTAATTATAGCAACAGCAATGGTTTGGGATTGAATACAGTTTATCAGTTGCCTCCCACCAGGCAATTTTCATTCATCATAAACCTGACCTTCTAGTGAAGAGAATCATGATGACAAGAAAAAAAATATGGATCTTTATAACAGTGATCATCAGCCTGAGCGGATGTTCAAAAAGTAAATTCATTACCGATCTCCAAACCAACCCGAATGCGCCCAGCACAGGTATAGCAACTCCCCAATTGATCCTGCCGGGAACCATCACGGGCATCACCAATATTATCAACGACGCCAACACCTATTCTTCCATAGCCGTGTGGATGGGTTATTGGAATAGTCAGCCCGGCGCTTCTGAAATGACTAACATTACACAATATGTGATGACCAATACCGCGCCGCAGTCCTGGGATAATTATTTTGGCGTGCTGGCCAATCTGACTGCATTGATCCAGGCGGCACCGGGTGAGGAGAATGCCAACTACCGGGACATCGCCCAAATCCTCGAATCCGTATGCTTCAAAAACCTGGTTGACCTGTATAACGATATCCCCTATTCGCAGGCGTTAAAGGCATCCGGAAATTTTTATCCCAATTATGATCCGGGCAGCGATGTGTACGACAGTCTCACGGCCAAATTAGATATTGCCATGGCCGATATCCATGCCAATTTAAAAAACGCAAAGATTCTTTTACCGACCACCGATGATGTAATGTTCGGCGGCAAAATGCAAAACTGGTTGCTGTTTGCCAACACATTAAAACTCCGGCTGCTCGTGAACGAATCCAATGTTTCTGCCAAAGCATCTTATATCGCTTCTGAAATCAGCAAAACAGCTTCTTATGGTTACCTGACAAATGATGCGCTGGTCAATCCCGGGTATAGTCCATCGCAACCCGGAAATATCTGGGCTAATTTTGGTGTAAATCCATCGGGTGGGCTCAATGCAGGCGCCATCCAATTCGGAGCCAATCAGACAGCCATTGATTTTTATACAGCCACCCAGGATGCCAGGCTGCCTTATTTTTATTCACCGCGCAATGTGCTTGCCACCGATCCGGGTTTTTATGATATTGCATTGCCACCGGATTTCACAGATTTCGCCGGAAATTATTGTGGTTCAGAAGATGATGTTCCCGGAGGCTCTTCAGATATTGGGCCGGGCATCGTCCAGGCTCCTACGCAATCGGCCGTGATGATCACGCGCAGCCGAAAGTTATTTTGTGCAGGCAGAAGCTACCGTGCGTGGCTGGCTGCCGGGTGGAAATGCCGCAGCGCAAATTTTATATCAGAATGGCATTATCAAATCATATGAATATTTTAAAGTCGGCGGAAGCTACTTCTACGGCGGATGAAATTGCAACTGCTTATTATAGTCAGGATCTTCCCTTTGTGGCATTCCCACCAGGTGCGAGCAGCGACAGCCTGATTCATACCATCATTACGCAGAAATGGGCTGCGCTCAATTCCATCAATATCCTGGAATCTTATAATGACTGGAGAAGAACATTCAATGCAGCGATGCATTCCGGATATCCGATAGTTCCGGTTTCCATCAGCTCCGGCAATACCAAGCCGCATATGCCATTCAGATACTATTATCCTTTGGAAGAACAGACCGCCAATAACGCCGCCTGGACTGCTGAAGGGGGTGCGAATGTAGATCCGTTCACCAGTAAAATATTCTGGATGCCATGATGGTTCATATAAAATTTTGGAAGAAAAGAAAAATCCAGCCAGCCATCGCGGTCTGGTTACTGATCCTGTTTGGATTCAGTTCCTGCCTGAAGAACAGTAATTATAATACGCCTTTTTCAACGGTGGGTGCATCGGTGGATCTGCCACTGGCTGCTTCCAACAGTAACAATCCGGTCACCCTTTCATTTACGGAAGGACAGCCCGCAAACCTTCCTGTTTATATCAACCTTGCTTCTCCCAAAACACTGGGCACGGCCGTTACGGCAACTTTCGCATTGGATACGGCTTATTTGAATTCTTATGATTCCATGAATTCGGCGACTTATCAATTGCTCCCAGACAGTGACTATAGCATTGTGAATGGTTGGGCCAGAAATATTCCTGCCGGCAAAAGACTGGACAGCATGAATGTGATGCTCAATTTGGATAAAATAGGTCAGGCGATAAATTATATTCTTCCCATCACTATACAAAACGCATCAGTACCCATTGAACAATGGAATCATCTGCTGATTAATATCCTGGTCAGAAATAAATATGATGGTCAATATGATCTGATGATTAAAACAGTGGGATGGGGTGCCTATGGTATTGCCGACGGGCCGCCTTCGCTGGACTATGGTTCCGTAGGCATGGTAACGAACGGGGCCAGCGCCCTTGTATTCGATAATGGTCAGCAACCTGTATTTACATCTACAGGCGGACAGACCACTTTTGGCGCTACCGATCCGCAACTGACTTTCGACCCGGTAACCAATCTGCTGATCAATGTGACTAATCTGATAGCCCGATGACGGAAGGGGCAGAATGTTCCAGGTTGATTCTACTATTACGACCAGCCGCTGGGATCCGGTTACAAAAAATATATATGCTGCTTATTTAATGTTCCAGACCGGCAGGCCAACGCAGAATATTTATGACACCCTGATATACCAGGGTCCGCGTCCATAACTGGTCTTTATTTAATTAAACACATGAACCGAATACGTAATATTTGTTTTCTTTTTTTATGCGTTACAGGCATTTTTATTTTTCCCTCTTGTAAACAGGCGCCGCGTGATATTCCATTTCCCGCAGAGGAAACTGAATTTTCCCAACCGGTTTCTTCCGCTTTCACATTCAGTGCCGGGGAAAGAGTAAAATGGGAAACAGCGAAGCCCGATAGTACAAAGCCTTTTAAAGAAATAAAAATCGATTTTGAAAAACTTCCTTCACAACCATTTAATTTGAGTGATTTCAAACCGATGCCCAAACCCATAGAGGAAACAAAATTTGTTCTCGACGATTTACCGGATACCGTGTTTGACCTGGACAAGATTCCTGCAAAAAAATTTACATTCAAAGTTTCACAACTCGGTCAGCCAGCCCGTACAAAAGCGACCCGGCCACGTATTCGCGATAAAGCTACTCAGGGAATATTTGAATACGGCCTCGATCAGGGTTTGAATACCGGCGGTGGAATCGGCGATATATTTCAGGATAGCAGGGGGTTTTTATGGATCGGTACACTCAATGGGGTTTACCGTTTTGATGGCGAAAATTTTGATCTCTACACGGCAGCGCAGGGTCTGAATTCTTTTAACAGTACCGAAGTTATTTCAGAAGACCGGCAGGGACAAATCTGGTTTGGTAATGAAAATGGAATCGATATCCTTAACCTCGAAGAGGGAGTTCTTAAACATCTGGGAACTCCACAGGGACTTAGTAGCAATGTCGTCAACGGCTTCATGATGGACAGGTCGGGAAAGATGTGGGTCGGTACAGATAAGGGTATTGATATCATTGATCCAAAAACCGGGATATTAAAAAATTTATCAGTAGCTCAGGGAATAAGTCAAAATGATATTGCCGGTTTACAAGAGGATAATGAGGGAAATATCTGGCTGGGCGCAAAAGCTATGATATATATTATTGAAACTGATAAAAAGCGCCTCAAACACCTGACCAACACGGGTGATTTTATAATAGATTTTTTAAAGACGATCAGGGCAGGATCCTGATCCGAAATTCCGGTGGGAGCGTTGATATTGGTCGATCTGAAGACAGCCACCATAAAAAAATTAGGAACAGAACAAGGATTGAGTACTAATATAATTCACAGAGCGGTATCGGATCATTCCGGCCAACTATGGGCTTCTTCAGCGGCCGGTGTAGATATTATTAATTTGGATAATCATCAGATAAGACATCTCGGTACAGCGGAAGGATTATCGGGCATGGGTTATTTACTACAGAGATAACCAGGGTTATATGTGGATGACCGATGGATATGCAGAGATCGATTTTATAAATCTGAATGGCAGAATATTCAAAAGACAAAGTAGCCAGGGAATGGGTAATGGCGCTGTCAGAACTTTATATGAGGACAATCAGGAGAGGATATGGATTTCCAACAGTACCGATACTTTTTATATTGTCGATCCGAAAGCGGGGACCGTAAAACATATAATTGACATTTCGAAAGGGCTGAAAATGATTCCCTCCCGGCTATTTAGAAATGGAAAAGGATCAGATCTGGATGAGTTCATACAATGGGGGAGTTTATATATATAATCTCAGGAGCGGGACGATCAATTTTCATGGCAGTCCCCAATAACATCAATGCGGGAGGAACCAGTGGTTTTATGAGAGATAAAACGGGCCGGGTCTGGCTCTGGGGAAGATGGCGGGATTACGGTGTATGATCCCGGGAAAAAAAAATTTAGAAATTTAGTCCTCGATTCATCCGGAAATCATAAAGTGAATGACTGTATGGAAGATGAGAAGGGAAATATCTGGATTGCGCTACCAAACGGTGTTGATATCCTCGATCCGAATCTGGGAATTTTGAAACATATTATTTTCGAAAAGGGACAAACGGTAAATAGGACTTTTAACTTAATGACAAGTGATAACGGAAAGGTTTTATTCGTTTCTTATGGATATGGCGTTTTCGCGATTGATCCGGCAAATGGAACTTATTTAAAATTTTCCACCAAAGAAGGTCTGGCCAGTGATCAGGTAACATCTATCGTGGAAAAAAATGGAATCATCTACGCCGGAACCTCTGAAGGATCTGTCGATTATCAAGCCAAATGATCCGGGATCTAAAAATCCACCAATGGACGATAAAAAATTATGGACGTCCACAGCTTTTTAATCATGTTGATTTCAATCCCACGGCTATTATTACAAAAAAGAATCAGTTCTGGTGGGGCCTTGGTGCGGACGGTGTTCTCATGATGGATGAACGTGGAAGAGATACGATTGTCCTTCCTGCATACATCACGGGTATTGATATCATGGAACAGCCACAATATTTTTCAAATAAGATGTTCATTCAGTCCGGGCCGGGAGCTCCAGATACTATCTGGAGCATGCATGGCGATACTTTTTACCTAAACGGAAAATTACCCGCAGATACCGGTTACCTGCACTCGAATCATATCCATTGGAACAATACAACGGGGCCGTTTAGTTTACCTTCTAATTTAAGTCTGCCTTACAATCAAAACTATATCCGGTTCCATTTTACAGGAACACATTTCGGAAACACCGACAAAACCAGGTATCGTTATATCCTGGAAGGTCAGGACGATCACTGGAGTCAGATCACGGATCAGTCATTTGCCAGTTATATCAGTCTTAATCCAGGAGCATATCATTTTAAAGTTGCCAGCAGGGGATTTAACGGCTTATGGAGTAAACCGGTTGATATGAGTTTTACGATTACACCGCCCTGGTGGAGAACATGGTGGGCCTATATTCTTTTTATCGTCTTCGGAGGCATCATCGTTTGGGGTGGCATTGCCGTTTATCGTTCAAACCGGGTGCGTGCAGAAAATCTGCGCCTGGAAGAAAACGTGATTCAGCGAACCAAAGAGCTCAAACTTTCACTGGAAGAATTAAAAGAAACACAAACATTGCTCATTCAACAGGAAAAGATGGCTTCCCTGGGTGAACTCACGGCGGGTATTGCCCATGAAATACAAAATCCCTTAAACTTCGTAAATAATTTTTCTGATCTGAATACGGAGTTGATTGAAGATATGGAGAAGGAACTGAATCAGGGAAACATTGATGATGCAAGAGCCATTGCAAAAGATGTGAAGGATAATGAGCAAAAAATAAATCATCATGGAAAAAGGGCAGATGCCATTGTGAAAGGCATGCTGCAACACAGCCGTGTGCCAACGGGTTTAAAAGAACTGACAGATATCAATGGCCTGGCGGATGAATACTTACGGCTTGCGTATCATGGTTTGCGGGCAAAAAATAAAACCTTCAACGCAGAAATGCAAACTCATTTTGATGACAGCATCGGTAAAATTAATATCGTGGCACAGGATATCGGGCGGGTGCTGTTAAACTTATATAACAACGCATTTTATTCAACCGCTGAACGAATGAAACAACAGCCGGCCGGATATGAGCCTACCGTTTCTGTAAGTACAAAAAACATGAGAGACAAGATTCTGATAAGCGTAAAGGATAACGGAGTCGGCATTCCACAGAAAGTACTTGATAAAATCTTTCAACCATTCTTCACCACAAAACCTGCCGGCCAGGGAACAGGACTTGGTTTATCACTGAGCTATGATATCATAAAGGCGCATGGCGGCGAATTTAAGGTTGAAACAAAGGAAGGAGAAGGAGCCGAGTTTTTGGTTCAGATCCCGAAGACTTAATCACTTCCTTGCGGAATAAAATTCCGCAAAGTATGGAAGAATGGAAGTATGGAAGTACTAAAAAAGAAACCCCGCCGAAGCGGGGCTTTCTTTTTAACATCCAGCGAGATGTTATTTTGTGTCTGTCGGAACAGCGACCTGACTCACTGCACCCAGCACGGTTCCTGCAACAGCGAGGTAGCCGGCAATCGTTGTGATGATTGCGGGCAGGGCAACGGGTGTGGCGACGATCGCGGCACTTACCGCGGCGAGCACCAACCCGATGTTCCTCAGCTTTTGAAAGAACGTGGGCGTAGGTGACAGCAGCCTTTCAACAATGGACATTATGTATCCTTTTTAATGGTTAAGAAAACTGGTTTACTCTGGTCAAGCGCGGCGAATACCAGTCGGTCAGCTTTTTCAAAGAATAGCAGGATTGCCTGTTTGAAAGTTAACAAATCAACTTAAACTTCGACACCTTAATGTAATGATACCGTTTTAGATACCATCAGGTAGGCCCATTACACTTAAGACTAAGAAGTAAGCAGTATTTTCGGAAGTATTATTTTCACCTCCTTGTCTTTATTTTCATCCTTCCAATAAACAATAAAATTAACTTTCGCTGCAGTCAATCGAAATCCTCTGCTTTTCCTTGCGTCGAGAGCGTCCTTAAAGGCCTTTGAATATTTGAGGATCAGTTCACCCTTGACATTTCCCAAGACCCTCTTCCATGATCAGTCAAGTTACTTCCGCTTTGTAAATTTTCAATCCTTTTCTGAACATATTCAAAGTACCCCAATTGCACGTCTTTATGAGTTAAATAAAGTCCTATTTGCTTTGGTTCATTGTATTTTTGAATATTGACAGAATATGACAAACCGCTGGTAACAAGCGGACGAAGAAAATTATTATTGTAGTGAATAGATAGATTCGTCTTTGCCCGGGTCATAGCGACATATAATTGCCGCTTATTTTCATCCGGTCTATGTTCAAAATCTTTCAGTAAAATAAAAATATTATCAAACTCTTTGCCCTTCGCTTTGTGAATAGTAGATACATAGATTATGTCAGAATCCACCTCAACGAAATCTTCGATTTTTGATTCGCTTAGAAAATATTTTCCAGTCACTCTTATATTTTCTTAAAGGATTAATCGCCTCAAATTGCTTTATAACACTTAAAGCCAGTTCAAGCTTAGTACTATTCTGGAAGTAGACAGAAAGCCGCATAACGGCGGTTTTCCAATCTTCATCGCCAATGATAGCAGAATCCGAATTGCTATTTACTATATCTGAGAAATATCGGAGTTCATACAAATTATTTAAAGAAAACCCATCATTTGACTGAATCAGTTTCGCGTTTAACCCCTTTTGTGTCAAAATTCCGGTTATTTGAAAAGCTTCTTCATTTGTCTTTGTCAGAATACAAGTGCTGCCTGTAGCGAAAACTTGTTACGATGGCTTCGGCAATAGGAACTATGATGTTATTTCCCTCATATTGGACTATTGTAATATCCCCGTCCTGCCGTTGTTGGCAAAACAGGGCAAAACTTTCATCCTGTTTTTTATTCCTTCTGCCCATTGATTGGAAAAGGCTACTATGTTTTGTTTACTTCTATAATTTTCATTTAATTCATATTTCGCCGCCTGTTTAGCCAAAATCAATTTCTGCATGTACTTTGAATCCGATCCCCTGAATCCATATATATTCTGATCATCATCTCCTACCACTATCACCCTCATATCTTCATTTTGCTCCATCAATGCCTCAACCAGGCTGTATTCATCTTCATTCATGTCCTGCGCCTCATCCACAACCAACACCGTTTTTGTTATGCGATTGGTCTCAATTTCGCCGCTTTTAATCTTCTCAATCGCCTTTTTCAGAATCTCATCGGCCTGGGATAAATTGCCTACCCGACCCATTAAATCAAAACAATATGAATGGAAGGTTTTTATCTCAATGAATACAGCGGCATTGCCAATAAGTTCCAGAAGCCTCTTTTTAAATTCGGTTGCAGCAGACCGGGAAAAAGTGAGCATCAATAATTGCTCATGTTTTACGTCCTCTGTAAGCAGTAGTGACGCCAACTTATGCACAAGAACTCTCGTTTTACCGCTTCCCGGGCCGGCAGCGACAACGATATGACTTTTGGAATCTTTTATAATCGCAAGTTGTGATGGCGATAAACTTCCGAATAACTTTTTAAACTTCTCAGGTGTCAGGGTTCTTTTAATTTCGTCTTGCCGGCTTCCCGGAAAATATTTTGCCAGAAAAGACGAGTAGTTCAGGTTAAAATAATCATCCACGAATTGAAGGGCTTCATGATAATTCCGGATCATTTTTTTTGCATATTCCCCAACTATATGAATCTGTTGAACTTTTTGTTTATAATACTGATCAAGTTTCTCATAATTTTCCTCTTTATATTGTATTCGATTATTCTTTTCCACCCTCTCAATCGAAAGTTTGTTGTAAACCACTAAAAATCCTCCTTCAATCATAACTGCTTCAATTCTGGATAGATAAAACAAGGTATCTTCCATATCATCAATCGTAACGTCAGTTATATACATATCCTGTGCAAGCAGTATTGCATCTTTCAATTCCTGAATTGAAAATTCAATTAGGATATTCTCCACCGAATTATCTTCTGAATTCATTTCATTGACTTTTCTTGTATAGATATTCGGTAATCATTCTCGCGATAAAATGCCGCTTTCTCAATTTCTCACTGAATTCATCTTTTCCAAGCACCAAACTCATTTGAACATGATGCCGCGAAAACTCGAGGTTATGGCGCTTAATCCAATTCTTAATAGCCCAAAAATTGACAATGGTTTTTAATTTAAGGAGACCGCTCTCTTTAATGCCTAATTCAACAAATTGCTCATTTATATCCTTTAAATTATAAGTAGCTTCTTCCTCCTTAAATATGGATAACAACGCTTCTTCATGTTTTCTATAGCTCTCAAGGATGGCAAGTGAACGATTGGAACTTTCGGACTTTTTTATAAAAGCCGTCAGATCCCTGGTCTGGGCCAATATCCCTTCCTCACGAAGAAGTTCAACGATTCTTATAACCTCTTCCTTTACAATACCAAGCTGATCTGATATATAATCAACTCTGTGATTCCGCAATTTCATCCGTCGACAAGCGTTTACTTTTACTCGAAAAGAGTTTTTTTATGATACGAATAGCCTTTACTTTTTGCGACTCGGTAAATTTTTCCGAGCCATTGATCTTACCAATGGCTTCCTGCGCATTTTTACTTAAAATACTATTGGCAAAAATGCGCGGCATATTTTGACCACGTTTAAGATATCCGGCGTCCTCCAAAGCAGCTATCGCTGTAGCTACTCTTGTTTCCACTTCATGTATTTCTTCATCCCATCCTGCTTTCCGGGCGATCTCCAGGGCTGAATTCGAGGCCTTGATCCTTGTTCTGGTAAGATCCTTTATTGCTTTCCAAATTTGATTAATCTCTTTGATGCCAATTTTTGTCTGATTAAGCAAGATGAAATGCTTATCCAGGTCGTCTTCATTGAAAAGGACATAACAATCCGCATTTATATTTTCATCCCGTCCCGCCCTGCCTGCCTCCTGAATATAATTTTCCAAAGAATCTGATATATCATAATGGATTACTGAGCCGACATCGCTTTTATCTACTCCCATACCAAAAGCGGATGTAGCAACCATAATATTTACCTGGCCAGCCATAAAAGCATCCTGATTTTCGGACTTCTCTTCCTTATCCATTTTCCCATGATACGGCTTTGCATTAAAACCATCATCGCTTAGCCTCTGGGCCAGTTTATAAGCTCGTCTTGTTCTGGACACATAAATGATCGTGGGGCAATTTTTGGATTCTATAATGCTCCTGACCTTATTATACTTCTCTTCTTCATTGTCCTCCTGGAACACCTCGTAGTGTAAGTTTGTCCTTCCCGAATTCGCCTTAAATATCTCTAAATTCAGATTTAGTTTATCCTTAAAATAATTTCTAATGTCCTCAATTACTTTTTGCTTTGCCGTTGCCGTGAAACAGGAAACAGGAATGGGATATTCCAGGTTTTTCTTAAGTTGTAAATTTTTAATAAACTCGCCGATGTATAAATAGTCAACTCTAAAATCCTGACCCCAGGAAGAAAAACAATGCGCTTCGTCAATTACAAACCGGGCAATATTTCTTTTCAATAACAGTCGCTCAATGGTAATTGAACGCAGTGATTCCGGAGAGATGTATAACAGGCTTGCAAAACCATTTTCAATTCTTTCAATGGCCTTGCTTCTTTCAATTGGATCTAATAATCCATTAATGGTCACTCCTTCCGTTATTCCATATTTTTTTTCGAGATTATCCACCTGATCCTTCATCAGAGACTGCAAAGGAGAAATCACAACCGTCAGGGCTTTTGCATTCTCGCCACTCATCAGAGCAGGAATCTGAAAAGTCATCGACTTACCGCCTCCGGTTGGAAAAACCGCCAGCAGGGATTTCCCCTGGATTGCCGCGTTGACGGCATTCTCCTGTAAGGGTTCACCATTATAAGAACGGAAATCAGAAAATCCAAAATATCGTTTTAATGCGAGATTGGCATTCAAAGCAAGATCACAATATCCACATCCTTCAATACAGGGGTTATTTCTTAACAAGAATAATAGCCGTTCAACATCCGGATAATTTCTTAATACCCACGGGGGCGTAATAGAATAACGATCATTACTATTCAGCAAAGCCAATGAGTATGCAAGCGCCTCCGGAAATTCCTTTATGAAATAATGTAAATCCGCTTGTTCGCAGATTTCACCTTGAAACATTGTTCTTATGTTTTTCCCGATTGTTTCAGCATCATGAATCACCCTGATATTCTAAATATTTAAAGAAGCAGGCGAAACCCGGCGATTGGCCCAGGAGACCGTATAAAATCAACTTAAAATTCGCCGGGAGCTGTCTAAACGCATTGACTTCATCATAAAAAAGATCTCTTGCTTTTTTAGAATCATTTAATGGATTATTCAGTTCCTCTATGTCAAGTTTATCATCTTTTAAAAGCTTGTGATACGGCTTTTTCGGAAATAGCAAAGGAGAGAGCAGCAGGGTATCAATGGCCCTATCCAATCCGAACTTTGAGTCGCCTTTAAATTTTTGGAGATATTTTAAATCGTGGGAGATGATATTATGCCCAACTAAAAACTCAGTCTTATTTATAAAATCCAGGAATTTGTAAGGATGGTTTTGATGAAATTCCGCATCATCTGATCGAATGGCGCCAATGTCAAGAATGACTTTCTTTTCCGGATTAATTTCTAGATCAAAAAAGGCGATCAGGCTCATGTTTCAATTAACAATTTGATATTCAGCCTCTCATATCAAATTTAACGTTATTATGTCTGAGATATTATCTTCTTGTTCCGTAATCACTTCTTTTGGCCCGTTGCGGGAAACATTCAATCACCCATCCATGTTTTAAAGCTGAATTGTAAGCTCCTCCTGATTCGAATGCCCATTCGTTTCGGGTCTTATATTTCTTTGCATCTTCCATTACATTTTTCTTTATCTGCCATCTTCCCTTTACCAATTTCATATGTTTACATGCTTCCTGAAGCCATCCATATTTTTGCGCGGCCCCATATCCACCAAGCGATTCTTTTCTCCATTCTTTTCGTGTCTTGTATTTCTTCGCATCATTCATGACATTCTTTTTTATTTTCCATTTTCCCTTCTTTGTTGTCATGTGTTTACAACAGGCTGTAAGCCATCCTTTTTTATATGCTATGGCGTATGCGCTCGCTGAGTTTTTTACCCATTCCGGACGAGTCTTATACTTTTTTGCATCCCTGATAACATTTTTCTTTATTTGCCAATAACCATATTCCTCCCGAAACATTGACTTAATTACTTTACGAACATCATCAACCCAACCATTTTTGTATGCCGACATGTGTGCTCCCGGGGAATACTTTTGCCAGTCCGCACGAATTTTATATTTTTTTGCATCATTGATGACGTTCTTCTTTATTTGCCAGTAACCCCTGGGATGTTTCCATTTCCTCTTAGATATTTTCTTTTTAGTGGCGGGCATAATGTAGACTTTGAGAACTAAAATATCTACTTACTCCAGGGTAAAAAACAATTGACGACCGAACATAAAAATCTAAAAAAACACTTATCGACTAAGTGTTTCTATGTAGGCGAAAGGTTTCCTTACAACACAAATATCGGACATTCAGTAAGTCCCTTCTCAGAGTGCGGACAGAGACTCGGAAAGATTTTTTCATATTTCCGGGTTTCGGCGATCATTTCGGGTCCAAAAAATAACAGATTTGTTGCGGATGCGTCCCATATGCGTGCTGGTAGCGTTCTGAATTGGTTGCGGAGCGCTTGCTGATTTGTTGCGGAGTTATTGCGGAGTTGTTGCGGAGTTGTTGCAGAGTTGTTGCAGGGTTGTTGCAGAACTATAGCGGAGTTATTGCAGAGTTGTTGCGGAGTTGTTGCGGAATCGTTGTCAAACTCTGCTATAGACCTGCAGAAACCCCGGCAGGATCAGCAATAAGCCGGCAACGGATCCAGACTTCATACAAAACGCATATGCGTTGCTCTAAAAAAACTTGCCGATCATAAAAATTCACCGGGTACCCTGAAAATTTCTCCTTTCTGCTCCCGATCTAAAAAAAGCGAAATTTTTTCTTCTATGTTATTCGAGTGAAAATCAATTCGTTGGAAAATTCCTCAAACATTTTTCCCGATAAATCTTTCCGAGTATGTATCCGAACTCTGAAAGAAACGTCTGGGAGGAACGCATATTTGTGCAGTTGAGTTAGCCATAGGCCTGGATTCTTTTCTGAGCGCGCGGAGTCTTTTTATGAATAAGGGTCATAAAGGCCAAAGCCGATTTAGTGGCGGCTTTGTTCTCATCCAATAACAAAATATAAAAAATTCAAAAACATGAAAAACATTACTGTATCCGAAAAAAGCGAATTGAAAATGACCAATGGAAAAAAATAGGCGATGCCTGGCAAAGGCTGGTTTAGGAAACCCGGCTGTGAATTTCACAAGAAACGTGAGATCATGTACCGGTTTATGCGACCCCTGCGACCCTTCCTGAAAGAATTGGACAAATTATTTTGTTACACGCCTGCTTTTGACCATGTGATGAATGAAAATACTGAACATGGCTTCAAGGGATCTTATCCGACACTCCGGATAGATTATCCAAAAGTTATTTTGACAAAGGGAAAACTGCCGAATCCTCCGGCACTATCTGTTTCCCCGCTCAAACCAGGAAAACTCGTTTTCCGCTGGACAGATAACAGCGGTATTCCCGAATCCTTCCATCCGACTTGCTTTTTGTAGCGGTATTTAACTGCAAGTCCCGTCGCTGGATTTTTAAAGTAGATGTCGCGGAAAGATCGGCCTGCCGTTATTCATTGGATGCAGCTTGTTTCAGGGAAAACCAGTACAGGTATATGCCGGTTTCATTTCGGAAGACAGCCACCGGATTTCCACCAGTTTATTTTTGGGAGAAGTAAGGGTATTTTAAATGTTTTTTTCCCAGCGTCATTTCTTTGCCATTATTTCTAAAAATGATACATTAGACGAGGCTCATTCCGGTAACATGTACCCATTTACTTATCAATATAAGGGCGAAACGTTCGAATCGTTTTACGCCCTTTCTTTAGAAAAAGGCGACGCGCGGTATCAGGTAAAATTGCAGGACGCCTGGTTTACGATCGTTGCCTTAGCCTTTCCTAGGCTGCCTGATAACAAGATCATCTGGCATCAAGCCAATAAAGACGGAGAAATCATTCTTTCGCACGACCTGGTACAGGCGATGGGGGAAGGGATTGAGGCTTCGCAGTAATGTCACGGTTTTTAGGTTTTTGATAAATGAATGATTGTTTCAACAGTTTAGATAGCGCAGCAGGATCAGATATCCATTGGGTATGGAAATATAGAATAATCAGAAACCAGAACGGATGAACTGTAAAGGCGGTCAACCCAGGTAATAAAATCCAATAATGACCAGACAAGAAGCGGAATCAGTATTACAACGAACATTCAAACTGCCAAAGTTTTACGACGAGCAATGGCTGACTATTGACAAGCTTCTAAAAGGTGAAAAAGTCCTGCTCATTGAGAAAACCGGTTTTGGCAAATCTCTTTGTTTTCAATTTCCGGCAACTATCTTTAATGGAACAACTGTTATATTCTCGCCTCTGATAGCACTTATGAGAGACCAGGTAAAAAAACTGGCATCACTCGGCATATCTGCAAAATGCATCAATAGTGAACAGACCCCTGAAGAAAATACCCAAATAATAAATGAAGCAAAACAGGGGAATATAAAAATATTATATATAGCCCCTGAGAGACAGGAAAATAACGAGTGGATTGAAGCGACCCAACAAATGAATTTATCAATGGTCGTGGTTGATGAAGCACATTGCATTTCTGTTTGGGGACATGACTTCCGACCGGCATTCAAGAGAATCATTCATCTTGTAAAGCTTTTACCAAAGGGACTGCCTGTTCTTGCAACCACCGCCACTGCAACGAAAAGAGTTGAAAATGACATTGCTCAAACAAATCGGCGATCCGATAACTACCATTCGGGGTAATTTAATGAGGGACAATTTCAATTTGTTTGTTGTAAAAGTGTCTTCAGAAGACGAAAAATTGATTTGGCTGGGAAAGAATTTAGAGAATCTACCAGGCTCAGGCATACTTTACACCGGAACAAGAGTTGACACAGAAATTTATTCAAACTGGTTTCAGTATTTAAATATCCCCTCTATTGCTTACAATGCAGGACTTGATGCGGAATCAAGAATCGCCATTGAAAACGGATTAATGGCCAACCAATGGAAATGCGTTATCTCTACAAATGCACTGGGGATGGGGATTGACAAACCCGATATTCGTTTTATTATACATACTCAAATCCCGCAATCACCCATCCACTATTACCAGGAAATAGGCAGAGCCGGCAGAGACGGGGAACCTTCAAATATTATTTTATTTTACGGTCCTCAGGACAAAAAATTGCCTGAAGCATTTATCGAAGGCGGCAGACCAGCAATCAAAAAATATGAGAAAGTGATTGACGCCGTAAAATCGGAACTACTTGGTGAAAAAGAACTGATGAAGAAAACCAACCTGAAACAAAACCAAATAAGAGTGATTAAAGCTGATTTAATCGAACAGGGAATCATTCGTGAAGTGATGATTGGTAATAGCAAAAAATATGAATTTGTTGCTAATTCACAGCCGTTAAACACAATAGCATTTGAATTGTTGCGTGAGGCTAAATTGAAGGACCTCGAAAAAATGATTGAATATGTTGAAACCACTGAGTCCAGAATGAATTTTCTTTGCGATTATCTGGGCGATCAATTCAAATCACACATTTACAAACTGCGACAATACTGGCAAGAAGAAAATTACATTAGTCAATCACACCTGATTGGACAGAAAAGCTTCAGAATTTCAGAGAAGATTACTTCCCGGAATTGGAAGTTGCGTCAAAAGGCTCGCAAATAGTAAATGGTGTCGCTGCATCTTATTATGGTGTCTCCAATGTTGGAGCAGCATTGCATCGTTCAAAATATGAGAAAGGAGGAGATTTTCCTGATTTCCTTTTAAGTACTCGTGCTAAAAGCATTTAGAAAAAAATACGGCCAGGAGAAATTTGACTTGGTGCTTTATGTTCCTCCCACTGTCATCAGGAGACTTGGTAAAAAACTTTGCCATAAAACTTGCGCAGGTTTTGAAATTCCCGATTTCTCATAACCTGCAGAAAAGCAGACAAACCAAAGAGCAAAAGGTATTTGAAAATGGATGGCTTAAAACTGAGAATGTTAATGGGGCTTTTACATTTGCCGTTCCGGATGAAATTAAAGGCAAAAGCATTTTACTGGTTGATGACATATTTGATAGTGGGGCAACAGTAAAAGAAGTAGGAAAATTATTAACTAACTTTGGAGCAATCAGGATAGCTCCTATAATAATAGCAAGAACAGTTGGAGGAGATTTAGCATGATGACAGAAGCCGCATATTGGATTTCATTGGCACATTTGCCAAGATGGGGGTATTCAAAAATAAATGCGCTCATCATTCAATTTTTCCACGAAAACAAGATTTCTGTGGAAGAATTTTTTCAATTGACTGAAGCGAATTGGCGTGAGGGATATCAGTTAGATGAAAAACAGGTTTCAGATTTACGCCAGGCAAAATCAGAATTAGCAAGTAACGCTTTTCTTGCTGAATCATACCTTAGCCAGGGGTTTGAAATTATTCCTATTATATCACCTGAATATTCAAGAACTCTAAAGGCAAATTTAAAGACTGCTCACTCTCCGGCTGTTTTATACATAAAGGGAAACAAAAAATTATTGGAGGAAAAATCTATTGCCATTGTGGGGTCGAGAGATGCTTCACAAACTGCATTGGGGTTTACAGACAACATTGCAAAACTTGCGAGTAAGGAATTCAAAGTGGTCGTAAGTGGTTTTGCTAAAGGCGTAGATAAGCAGGCGTTGGATTCTGCCATTAAGTATAAAGGGCAGAGCATTATCGTTTTACCACAGGGTATTATGACCTTTGGTTCCGGGTTTAAAAATTATTATAAGCAAATCATTGACGGCGATGTTTTGGTTTTAAGTACATTTTTCCCAAAAGCGCCCTGGAAGGCAGAATTAGCAATGGCAAGAAATCCCATTATATATGGCCTTGCTAATGAAATCTATGTTGCCGAATCGTCAGAAAAAGGTGGCACCTGGTCAGGCGTGGTTGATGGGTTAAGAAAAGGAAGAAAAATATTTGTTCGGAAACCTGAACCAGGCGAAAAAAATGCTAATTCCATTTTAATTCAAAAAGGTGCGGTGCCCGTTGATTTCAATGGCAGGGAATTATCCAAAATCTACGACTCATCAAGTTCGGATAAAGTATCTGTGGTCCAGGAACCAAATGAGTTGGAATCTTTAGAATCAAAAGTCCGTTCTGCTATTAATGGCAAACCACTTACCACGAAAGATTTACTAGCAAAATTGAATCTAGACTGGTCAGCGCAAAAGTTAACCAGCTATTTGAAGGAGTTAGAATTTATAGAAGTAGTGAAAGAAAAAAAGAAAAACTTATATAAATTAAAAGGCGTTCCTGAAACAAAACAAGCAACTCTATTTGTTTAGACAAAATCAGTAACTCAGCAGTCAGTAAAACTATTTAACTTAACTGTATAGCCTTTTGGTATCAAAAATGGGGAGTATTATAGGATGCATCACCACATCTTTCCTGGATAAGAACTATTGCAGGTGATAGCAGTATTGACTGTAAGCATATCCATCAGGATGAAGTTCCATATACTCGCGCCAGAGTGTTTGCCGGGTTACGCCTGGCCGGGACAATTCCCGATCGGATCCTTCAAAGTGTTTAATAACTGCTGGTAGAG